>JANMSW010000013.1:0-305827 GCA_031389825.1 Spartobacteria bacterium | reverse complement strand
TGGCCCATGACCTCTCCAGGACCGGGTACCAGGCCTGGGTACTCGCCGAGATCGTAAAGTGACCCGGTCAGCTTGCAGGGACCAACATAAGTGAGCTGATCCTTGATCCCAGCCAACCGCTGGCCGGGTTGCCCCTGCATCAGCGTCCCGTATACGGCCAGGAAGTTTGGAGGCTCTACGGGTTCAGCAGACGAGTCCGCTGGTGCGTCTTCTGTTGGCAGCCGGAAGTGGCCGTCGAGAATTCTGTCGAGGGCTTGCATCTTCTCAGTGAGCTCCATCCGCAGAGATGAAGTCTCGTGGTGCGCGGAATCGACGAGCAGTTCCCCCATGATCTTCTCATAGCGCTTGGCGAGCGGACGCTTCGGGTCAGAGGTGCCGCCTTGGTCGAGCAGTGATTCAAGCTGCCGCACTCGCTGCTGAATGTCCGTAATCATCTCCATTGCAGTGACCTCGGTAATCTCTCCAGCTGCAACCCGCGTGAGTTGGCGACATTCGAAGATCCGACACCGCTCAGGCCTCTGATGATAGATCGAGCACCGCTCGCCGCAGTGAGCAGGGCACGGCTGCTGGATATAGTGATGCTTGTTCCGTCGCTTTAGCTTCAGGCCAGTGGCGGCCAAGGTAACCGGTGAATCGCGTGGCTGCAAACGGACAGTGAAGAACATCACGCCATTGCAACAAAGTCCGCATCTAGAGCACAGTCGCTCAGCCGCACTGGCGCCGGCACTCATCTCTCCCTCACAAGCACACCGTACACAGTGTGCGTTTCGAGTCTGATCACGGAGAGAACCGCTTCGTGCTAATCACCCGCAACTTGTAGTATTGATCAATATTCAACTCGGGAGCGCTGGGGTTCTGCACAGCAAGTGAGGCGAAGTCTGGCAGTCGGGGATCGTTCACATCGATGTAGCGCTCGACCAGCGAAGAGCCACGATATTCAGAAAGCACCGCATCACGACCGGGTTTCCACTGGTCCGGCGGCGTGCCGGTAGCCTTCTTCAACGCCTGCACGCGGACGTGGATAGTGTAGGTGTTCGACTTCGTGGTCAGGCGAGGATAGATGTCCGCGTATGGTTTCTCGCGGAGGTTGTCGCCGGTGAGGGTGTTCTTGTTCCAGAAAACCGGAATTGTTACCGACGACTCACCCGGCGGAAGCAAATCCATCTCACAGATCTGCGTAGCCGATCTGAAGATCTCATTGCTTGCAAACTTGGCGTCGAATGCAGCCAGAGTGGTATCAGGGTTGATCGATTTCCGCTCAACCGGCACCCGCGTACCGGAATTGCCAGGATCAATCGGCTTGTACCGTTTGGAACTGGTTGGCTCCAACGCCAGGAACTTGGTTGATTTCATCACGGCCTGAAGCCCTGTGTCGCGGCGGATGTAATCGAACGGCTCGATCTGGTAATTCATGTTAATTTTCCCTGCCGTGGAGAATGGCTGGCTGATCGCGTAGGGCTCAATGACTGGCATCCAGAACAGATCGGCGAGCAGATGATCAGGAGGCGAGACCCGTCCTGGGTGGCTCAGATCTTCAGGCCGCGAATGAAAAAGAAGGGTCTGCCACGGCAGCCCGCGCTGAACTCCTGTCGGAATCGAGCCAAACATGAGCGGCGAGGACACCTGGCGATTTGGGGAGAAGAACGTATTCTGCGCTGCGGCATAGCCCTGGCCGAACCCCAGAAGATAAGGGAGTCGCTGGCCGTTTCCGTTCGTATCGTCAAGGTTCGTATCCCCTTCATCTGGCTTATTGATGTAAGCGCCATCTTTCTGATCTCCGAATCCAGTGTCCCAGTCACCAGGTCCACTCCCACTATTAACCGCCCGGAGGGCACCAGCACCTTGTTTCATGCGGCTGGGAACATCCGGCGACCGGTCAATATATGTACCATCCTGCCGGTATCCGTTAGTGGCGACGCCTTTCGCCAAATATCCGTGAGTTGCGCCACGATAAGTGTTTGTCAAGTTGCTGTAGTCCGATCCCGCCGCTGCTAGTAACCCGTGGGCAAACTGCGTTCCCGTAGGGAGTACTCCCATGAAGTCCTTGTGTGGGCGAAACCTGGACTCAGGTACATCAATAAGCCCCGCAGTCAGCCGCGAGTCTCCCGAAGTATTGTCAAATTCCGCATCCGCACTGTTCCCAGCAGACCCTGCAACCTCGAGGCTGACGACCGTGTCTGTCGGCTGTACGACGCTAAAGGTTCCGTTGATCCTGTTGCCCGGCGGTTGGAGTCCCGGAAAGTTGGTCGCGAGGCCTGGAACCTTTAGCGCCGCCTCGATCATGGGAAATTTCATGTGCAGCGTCTGTACCAGTTGCGTTTGAGCATCCTTAGGGCGGATCTCGATTTTAACCTCGGAGCCGGTCACCATTCTAAAGGCAAAAGTTTGGAATGGAGTGCCGCCCGCGGGTACGGCAGGTAACGTAATTTCTGTACCGAAGAAGGGGTAGTTATTCGCCGCATTTCCTCCTGCGGAGTTAAGTTGCTTTCCCGCAAAGGCTTGATAGGGCGACTCCGTGCCTCCTACGGACCGACCATGGTAGCTGTTCAAGTCACTTGCTTCCATGGAGTTCGTTCCGGTGGGTTTGAACCCGAGGTTCATCCATTGCCCGTCAGGTCCAAATCGTACCTCGAGATTATCCAACCCCGTTACTGTGTACCTCATCCAATTGCGTACGGCACCCATTCCATGGGCGGGTGAGACGAAGTCAGTCAGAAAAACGGCCCGCATTTTGGTAGTTCGCCCGTTTACGGCGGCCGTGCCATAGAACAGCAAAGTACCCTCGGACACCGAGTAGAACCGTCCAAAGCCTTGTGTCTGCCCGATTCGGATAGGAAGAATCTCACCAGCGGGAGAGCCCGGGTCACCCGAGAGAAAAGCGGGCGTGTAAGATTGCGCCGTCCGACCGGGGACAGAACTCCGGTCCTGAGAGTTAGTGATCCGTATATAATCGTAGATGTACGTGAGAATTTGGTCACGTTCGAGTCCAGGATACTTCGTTTGAAAGTTGCCTCCAAATCCCGGAACATTTCGAGAAGTCAGCGCCTGAAGATACGCGTAGAGCTTTTGGTTCCTGGGGCTAAGAGTGAAATCCTGAGTTAATGATCGCGGGTTCTGCCGAGTGAAGTAGAACTCTTTCTCCCCAGGCTTGGTTCCCACTGATGCGCAGAATGCGGCAAGCTTGTCATATCCCATTCGCTTGGTCTCATCGCGCGCGACCGGCCACATGGCGATCCGAGGTGTATTGTAGAGTGTCGTCTCAGGGGCGCTGCTGCTCGCGGTCACAAAGAATTTAGCCTGTTCGAGAACTTGGCGCGTGATTAGTCGTGGGTCTGCGGAGCCGCCGGTTGCGGTGTTTGGTACGCGCTTTCCTCCGGTAAGCGTTTGGCTGAACATTAGCTCGTCAATCGATGCATACAGCCGGTCAGTGTCAGGCGTGAGCACCCCAGGAGCGCGGCGCGTTCCGGCTAGGGAGCCTCCCACGGCCACGCGAGGAATCATATTGTAGTAGGCACTAAACAGGCTGGCATCTGCCGCGGTCCTAGGTCTACCCGGAGGAACCTTGAGGATCTCTCCAAAAATGGGGCTCAGTGACGTGGTTGCGGGATGCCCAGGATAACGTTGGAACTCTCCCTGGGCGGGCTGAGTAATCGAATATCCGGGCTGGTTAATCGTAGTCCCGCCTGAGTACAGACCGAAATCCTCAACGGAATAAACGCGTGGCACGTCCCAGTACACGCCCTCCGATGCCGTATTGATATTCACCTTTGCGGTCTCGTCATCCGTCCAAAAAGCAATCCGGCCTGTGACAGGGTTCTCGAGGGTTGCGCCCTTAACGAGGACGGTCTCCGGATCCGGGGCGGTGGGGGCGACGATCTCACCATTTTGCAGCACGTAGAGCCATTTCACTGGCATCGGCGCGGGATTATTAATGGCCGACGCGTCAGTGCCCGATTGGTAGCCGGGGGCGGACTTGATCGAAAAGCCCTTTACCTTGATCCCACCTGTCTCTGCCTTCTCAGCTGTAGGATCGACAATCGGATACACGAGGTGCTCCCGAGGCGTTCCCGCACTCCCCGCGCCATCACCTGCATAGGTGTGAACCTCTGGCGCATTCAGGTCAGTGTAGAGTTCCTTATTTGCCCCGGTATTCCAATCGCTCGGGAGAGTCCTCGAATCGGAGATAAACCCAGTGGCGGGCACCACCATCTGATCGGAAGTGTACAGCTTGTAGATCTTCTTGGGCCTACCAGCGGTGTCGAAGGTTCGGATCATCCCCGGTTGCGACGCCCAGGCGACGATCGAGCTAGGATCGGCTGGATCATCCGAGCCTTGCGTGGCATCGCGGATCTGGCCCTCTGCGAGATGCAGCGCGGAATCAGCGAGCATCTTTGCGGCGGTACCCTGCGAGTAAGCGGCCGCTGACGCTCGCTCGGTGGAGACACTGGTGAAGAAGGTCAGGATCAGTGCTGAGAGGATGACCAGGAAGGAGAGTACCAGCACGAGGGCGATACCCTCGCGGCGCTGACCGCGTTTAACCGCGAACGAGCCTGGAGTTTGGGAGGAGGCTTTGAGATTCATGGGGAGAAAAGTTGCTGCTAGTCGCGGCTCCATTTTGCGGAGCGAATGCTAACCTGAGTAGTGAAGACGCGGTAATTGAGACGACGCTCGCTGAGGCCCTTCGTGAGCTCCTCGAGATCCTCGGCAAAGTTCCCTGCACTGGTGCCTGTGGTCTCGAAGAGACCTTCAACACCCAAGGCCGGCACCGTGGCGCCATCCGCTACCCGGGCGGCAGAGGTTTCATCCAATGCGACCATGGTAACCTGCACCAAAGGCGGGAGCTGGTTCTTTGGATTGATCTCCGGGTCGCTCTGCGTGACTGTCGAGTCATAGCTGTAAGAAGGTGCGAGCCGTACTCCGGTCTCATCTTCACCTTCGGAAAGTTTCGGGAGCAGCACGAACGCAATCACGTTTTCTGCAAGGACATGTACTGCGGTGTCGACCTCCTCCTTGGGCGTCACTATCGATTTGATCCAGTCGGTTGAGACGTACGGGGGCGCAGTGGCCGGCCTCCCCGCAGTTTCATTGTACAGGCTCATCTCGTTTGATGGCTGCATCAGCTCCATAAGCCGAAAGCGATATCTGTCCGGCAGCTTCGGGCTTAGCGTGTTTACGAATTGTGGGCGGAACTTCTCCTCGTTATCAAACTCCACGTAGTAGCCCCATGTGTTTAGGAGATTGCCTAGACCGCTGAACTCGGCGCGATTAACAAATCCGAGCGGTGCCTGAAAGAAAACCCCGTGCGTGGGCCGGGGCGGCATTGGCCCGGTAACTGTCTCCGTCCCGCCGGACCAGAAGCGTAGCTCCGACTGCCGCACGTAGCGGGCCGGAATGCGAGCCGCACCAGTACCTGTATACTCGTAATCCCAGTAGGTATTCAGCGTAGCCTGGCTAAGGCGCCGCGTTACGGACTCGAAAGCCTCACGTGCGGAACGAAACTGCTCCACCTTACTCGTGGTGTAGCGAAGGGTATTCGAGGTTTGGTTGGTGATTCCCGCAAGGATGATCAGCAGCACCGAGAGCAGCGTCATGGCGACCATCATCTCGACCAGGGTGAACGCGCGAGCGCAGGCGGTACCGTTCATTGGCTGGTGCGGGCGATGTACGCTGAGTGCGTGGAGATCTGAAGGGGACTCCCCTCAGCGAAGGGATCGGGCACGTGCGCGGGATTGTGCGCAACCTTAATGATCAGAGTGTAGATATTCCGAGAGAGAGCCGCCTCGGGAAGTTGCGTCTCCGTAGAGACCTGGAGCGTCGTGGTGTAGATGGAATCAGCGACATCCGTGACCTCCGTCCCCTCGTCATCGAAATGCCTTAGTGCTGTTTCGTCCTTGAGCTTATCGAAGTCAGTCTGCTGTGCCTCGAAGACAAGCCGCTGGGCTAGCTGCGTACGGACAGAAGTATCCATGGCAGCTCGAAACGTGTTCAAGCCCACCGGAACGAGGCCGAAAATCGCCACGAAGGCAAAGGCCACGATGCCGATGGCCATGGTAATCTCAACGAGCGAGAAACCTTGATTCGAGCCAGGAAGAGGCCATTTCGGGAATACAGAAAGCCAGTTTCGCCGAGGTCCAAGACGGCGGAATGGCGTGGGTTGACGCCTAATCATGTTCGAGGGGATGTGTGTACAATGCATGGACCGCGTCAGAAACGCAAGCCTTGTAAGTTTGTCCGTTGGAGCGATCGGAAAAAGGCAGAATCGTGACGTTCCAAACGTGGCGCTCCACGCTCTAATCGTCTCGCTCCACGCTTGCACGCGGAGTGCCACGCTGAAAACGTGGCCGACCACGTCTACAATGTGGACCCCGCCGTCCGAAGCGTGGCGCGCGACCCTTGGGGGTCGCGCTCCACCCTTTTTTCGTGGAAGGCCACGCTCTCAGCGTCGAACTCCACGAGTGAGGCGTGGAGTGCCAAAGAAAATCCGTGGAGGGAGTTCGCCGAAGCAGGGGAGGCTAAGGTCCGAGCGTCGACCATCGAATTGGTTGTCTCCACCTACTAGCAGATTCCATGGAGATCCAGCGCCGATCAGCCTCGGCCGACCGATTCTGCCCTGTACACCTGCCTGCTTGGCGGGAGCGTGTCTAAGTGTATTGTTCAATTCCCCCGCCATGAACCCCCGGCTCAATCTTTTGCGCTTCCTCGCGTCCTGGTTTGTCACGCTTGGCGCGCTCAGCGCCCAGACCACTTACATTCCTCCCAGCGCTCTCTGGAGTTACCGACCTGGGACATCGGAGGCGTCAACTCCAACGTCGGCGTGGCGGCAGCGCAGCTTCGTCGAGAGCGGCTGGTCGAGCGGTGCGATGCCTTTCTGGTATGGGGACGTGCTACCCGGCGGCACGCAACTCACAGGAATGGCGAATGTCCATACCTCTCTTTTTTTGCGGAGGTCATTTACGGTGGCGAATCCAACGGAGATCGGAGCACTAGTCCTGCAGGCAAAATCGGACGACGGCTTTGTCGCCTGGATCAATGGCGTTGAAGTTTATCGATACAATGTGGCACCGGTGAATCCGGTTTTCACAGACGCTGCGTCGACTTCGGTACCAGAGCCGCCTCCACTCACCGGCTACACCCTGCCCGATCCGCGCACCTATCTGAACTCGGGGACGAACGTACTCGCGGTCATGGCTTTCAACCAAAGCGCGGGCAGTTCCGACTTCGGGATCGATGTTTCCCTGGTCTCCAGTGGAGCCGACGCCACAGTCCCCACGATCAGCGCGATCTCGCCTGCCCCGGGAGCTGTGGGGACGCTGAGCGAGATTACAGTTACCTTTTCAGAGCCCGTGCGAGGAGTGACCCCGGACGATCTGGTCATTAATCAAACGCCGGCAGAAGACGTTACTGGCTCCGGCACGACCTGGACCTTCACCTTTGCCCAGCCTCCTTATGGGGAGGTGCTGATCTCGTGGAGCCCCGCTCACGACATTAGCGATAGTGCAACGCCAAGCCACCCCTTCGATCCTAACGCACCGGGAGCGAGCTGGGCCTACACGCTGAGCGATAGCGTGCCACCTGTGGTTTCAGGCCTAAATCCACCTGCAGGCTCCACGGTGACGACACTGAGTCAGATCGAGGTGACCTTCAGTGAATCCGTAGTCGGAGTGCAGGCGGCAGACCTATTGATTAACGGTGCGCCCGCAAGCGCCGTCTCGAGTGCTGCGGGGAACCGGTATATCTTTACCTTCCCCGTACAACCTACCGGGCCAGTGAGCGTGGCGTGGATTGGTGCCCATGGGATTACCGATTTGGCCGTGCCCGCGAATGCCTTCGGCGGAGGGGCCTGGAGCCACACGGTTGATCCGAGCGCGATCGCGAATGGGGTACGGATCAACGAGTTTGTCGCCGGCAACGTCAATGGACTCACGGATGAGAACGGCGAGCCGCAGGACTGGATAGAGATCTACAATCCTACGTCTGCAGCAGTGAATCTCTCGGGCTGGTCGCTGAGCGACGACGAGTCTTACCCGGATCAATGGATCTTTCCTGCGCGTACACTGCCGCCAGGCGGCTATCTAGTCATCTTTTGTTCGGGGAAGGATCGACGGCCGCTGAATGGAAACCTGCATACCACCTTTAAGCTGAGCAGCCCGCTGGGTGAGTACCTGGCGCTGTATGACAACCAATCACCGCGCCAGGTTGTAAGCGTGTTGGCACCTGCGTATCCCGAGCAGCGCAATGACTTCAGCCACGGGATCGATCCTCAGGGCGTCTGGCGCTATTACGCCACACCGACTCCATATGCGGCGAATGGCACGAGCACTTTGGCAGGCGTAACCGGAGAGCCGGAGTTCTCGGTGAGACGCGGATTCTTCAATTCGCCGTTCGCATTGCACCTGACCAGCGCAACCCCTGGCGCAACCATCCGCTACACGACGGACGGCAGCACGCCGTCTCCTAGCACCGGGCAGCTCTACACCGGGCCGATCAACGTGAACACCACGGTGGCCGTCCGTGCAGTGGCCTTTGCGGCAGGTAGCTTGTCTTCCCTGGTACGCACGCACAGCTTCGTCTTCCCCGGGGCTGTCCGAAGGCAATCAACGACGCCGCCCGGATTCCCTGCGGTGTGGGGCACGGGAGCAAACCAGATCGCTGCCGACTACGAGGTCGACCCGAACGTCACTAATCATCCCAGCTACAACGCGACATTCGAGAGCGATCTACTCGCGATTCCCTCGCTCTCGATTGTCATGAAGCAAGAGGATCTCTTCGGGGTAACCGGGATCAACTCCAACCCTGGGGGTAGCGGAATCGCCTGGGAGCGCGCGGCATCCCTGGAGATGATTTACCCGGATGGGCGCGACGGCTTCCAACAAG
This sequence comes from Spartobacteria bacterium, assembly GCA_031389825.1. Classification (GTDB taxonomy): domain Bacteria; phylum Verrucomicrobiota; class Verrucomicrobiia; order Chthoniobacterales; family Chthoniobacteraceae; genus JANMSW01. The sequence goes on along the minus strand of JANMSW010000013.1, from coordinate 296,953 downwards.
ACTGCGGGATGCGGATCCAAGGCGGATACGGCCGCTCGGTGAGCATCAAGAAGCACAGCTTTCGCCCGATCTTCAAATCGGACTACGGGGAGCCCAAGTTGCGCTTCCCGCTTTTTGATGGCTCCCCAGTAACTGAGTTCGACACCTTTGTCCTGCGTGCCGGGATGAACAACAGCTATGTTCTGAGCACCGGTGAAGCGAGCCGCGCGACCTTCACGGAGGACGAGTGGATGCGTCAGACCCAGCGTGCGATGGGGCAAGTAAGTGGCTACGGAAATTTCGTCCACCTCTACCTCAACGGGCTGTACTGGGGACTCTACAACGCCACGGAACGTCCGAGCGCGCCCTTTACTGCGGCGCATTTCGGCGGTGAAAAGGAGGAGTGGGACGCGCTGAACTCGAGTGAGCCCGTCGACGGAGTGAAGACCTCGTGGACGACGCTCCAGAATCTCTGCTCGCTGAATGGCGCGGTTCGTTATGTGGTTAGTGAATCCGAATGGAATCAGGTAGCGGGCTTGCTCGATGTCGACAACTTCATCGACTACATGCTGCTGAACTTTTACGGCGGCAATCAGGATTGGGACGATCACAACTGGTACTCGGCTAGGCGGCGAGTGGCCGGGGCGACCTGGAAGCATTTCAGCTGGGATGGCGAACGCACGCTGGAGCAGCCGAGCGGTCAGGACAAAACGGGCGTGGACCAGGCTGACAAACCGTCGCGCATCTATTCGGCACTACGGGGTCCCACGAGTACGGTGACGACTCCGCTGAACCCAGCAAACGTCGAGTTCCGGATGCGGTTTGCAGATCGCGTGCAGCGGCAAATGTTTGTCGCAGGCCCGCTGACTCCCGCGGTGGGAGTTGCGCGGTGGAATGCCGTAGAGGCGCAGGTCGATCGCGCAGTCGTAGGCGAAAGCGCCCGCTGGGGCGATAAGCTACGAGAGCCCCCGTACACGCGAAACTCAGAATTCCTGACGGAGGTGAGCCGCAAGCGGAGCACACAATTCCCGCAGCGCACCGCAAGCGTCCTCGCGATGTTACGCGCCGCCAAGCTCTACCCACCCACATCGCTGGTAGCCCCAGCATTCAACCAGCACGGTGGAAAGGTGGCACAGGGTTTCGCGGTCACGATAACGAGTCCGACTGCCGGGACAATCCACTACACACTGAACGGATCCGATCCGCGTCAGGCCTGGACTGCGACGTCGGGAGCAGGGGGCGCGGTTGAGTGGTCGGGCAGCCCTTCTGCCAGTGCGCAGACGTATGTAGGCGCCATAGCCTTGGGGAGCAGCGTTGTCGTAAAGGCGCGGGTGCGGGAAACTGCAACCGGCCTTTGGAGCGCACTCACGGAGGCTACCTTCCAAGTGGCGGAAGTGAGTTCACCGATTCGAATCACCGAGGTCATGTACAATCCACCGGGGGGTGGAGCGTTCGAATTCCTTGAACTGCAGAATACTGGAAGCGCGGCGGTCGATCTCGGGCTGATGCACTTTGAGGGGATCGAGTTTACCTTCCTGCGCAACACGCTGCTTGGCGCAGGTCAGCGTCTGGTACTGGCGTCCAAGGTCAGCCCGACACAGTGGGCCACCCGGTATACTGGCGTCACGCCTGCTGGCTACTTTGATGGCGCGCTCTCCAACGGTGGCGAGTACATTGCGCTGCTGGATTCCAGCGAGAACGTGGTGACTTCGATAACTTACGGAGACACCGGACGCTGGCCTACATCGCCTGACGGCGGCGGTCGCTCTCTTGAGCTCGCCAATCCTGCAGGAGATCCCACGCAGGCGGAAAGCTGGCGGGCGAGTCTCACAAATAACGGCACGCCAGGAGTCGTAAACCAAACGCTCGCGCCGGAAGTGTACTTCAGCGAAGTGCTCGCGCGGAACGCCGGAGCGGTGACAAGCGGGGCGGTCTCCCCGGATTATGTAGAGCTACACAATCCAGGAGGGGTGAGCGTGAACATCAGTGAATGGTCGATGCGAGTGGAAGGCTTCATGACCGGAGCTTGCGTCTTCCCAGTGGGTACGAGCATTTCAGCGGGTGGGCATTTGGTGGTGTGGTGCGGCGCTCCCACAACGGGGTTCAATGCGCTGCGACCGCTCACGGATGCGCGCGGATTCGTCAGCTTGCACAATAGCGCCGGCGTGCTCGTCGATTCCGTAAGCTGGGGCGAGCAAGTGCCCGATAAATCCATGGGTCGAGTCGGGACCGTCTGGCAACTCACTGAACCTTCGCCCGCTTCTGCGAACGCAGCAGCACCAGTCGCAGCTTCGACGCAGCTCGTAGTGAATGAGTTCCTCGCGCAGCCGGAGATCGGGAACCAGTGGATCGAACTACACAATCGCGATGCGAACCTGCCAGTGGCGCTCACGGGAGTGACCGTGCAGACCGGAGGCGGTGCCCAGACTATTCGGACGCTCTCATTTCTCCAGGCAGGAGGCTATGCGCGCATCTTCCTTGGGGATCCAAGTCCCCTGCAGACGCTCGATCTCACGCTGCCCTCGAGTAACGGCACGATTGCGATCTATTCGTCGAGCGGCGCACTGATCAGCTCTCTTCCATATGCCACGAGCGTAATAGCGGTTACTCAAGGGCGCTTGCCCAACGGGACGGGTGGACTCACTAGTTTCCCCAATTCGCCGACCCCTGCTTCGGCCAATACGCTGCTCAGCTACAGCGGTCCAGTACTCAACGAAGTGCTCGCTCGAAACGAAGGCGTGGTGCTTGATTCGAACGGCAACTGGCCGGATTGGATAGAGCTCTTCAACCCGGGTACGGCGGACTTCGATATGTCCGGGATGAAGCTCCGGCGCGACACTCCGTTGGATGCAGATTGGAACTTCCCACAAGGGACGATTGTCCCTGCTGGTGGTTATTTGCGGCTTTGGTGTGATCCTTCACGACCGGCCGATGCCACAAACATTGGGCGTGCGCTGGCGGATCAGGGTGGTGGCGTTTGGCTCTTTAATGCAGCCGGCCAGCGAGTCGATTCCATCGAGTATGGACATCAGGTCCCTAATCTATCCCTGGGAAACACTGCAGGGCTCTGGCGGCTGCTCGCAACGCCCACGCCCGGTGGCGCCAACTCCTCGGCGGCAGCACTCGGTCTCACGACGGATCTTCGGATCAACGAATGGATGACCTCTCCTTCCAGCGGTGAAGACTGGGTGGAGCTTTACAATCGTAGCACCTTGCCCGTCGAACTGAGCGGGCTTTACCTGACCGATGATCCTTCACTCGCTGGCCGAACGAATTCTCAAGTTCGCCCACTCAGCTTCATCGCGGCCATGGGGTATGCGGTGTTCGATGCCTCGGGGCTCGCGGGTCCCGCGCAGCTAAACTTCAAGCTCGCTGCCGAGGGAGAGGCGATCCGGCTGTATTCCCCCACCCTCGTGCTGCTCGATGGAATGGATTTTGGCGCCTCCCCTCCGGACGTGACCCGCGGCCGGTATCCCGACGGTGAAGCCAATCAGCGCGGCTTTGCCGGCACCAGCTCTCGTGGTACGGAGAACTTCATCGATACCGACGGCGATGGTCTTCCTGACGCCTGGGAAAGTACGAACGGTCTGAACGTCTCCCTGGCCGACACAACGCTCGACCTGGACGGCGACGGAGCGAGCAATGGAGCGGAGTTCCGCGCCAACACGAACCCTCAGGACTCGACGAGTGTCCTTAGCGGCAAGGTGGTCTCAGCAGCCGGCGGGTTTGCGCTTCGTTTCGATGCCGCAGCCAAACGGACCTACTCGGTGCAGTACAAGGTGAGCTTGGCGGACCCTGCCTGGCAGAAGCTCCGTGATGTTCCCGCAGGTGAGGCGCGCAGTGTTGAAATCACTGATCCTGCTGCGGTGAGCGCTAGGCGTTTCTACCGCGTCGTCACACCACGTGTGCCGTAGGCCACAGAGCCGTAGGCTACAGAGCTGCGTCTTGCAGTCGATCACACGACCCGCACCGCCACCGGTGGCGCTGAATCGGCAGGTTGAACGTGAGCAGGATGAGCGAAACTAAGGCAATTGGCCAAAGGCCGATCGCCATCGCGAGCAGTGTGACAAATGCGAGGCGTCGAGGCCATTCTTCCATCCTTACTTTGTCGGACCCGCAAGCGGAACAATGGACCGTCGACTCTGGAGGAGTCTCACGTGCTGCATCCGCAGCCAGCACCTCGCGAGCAAGCTCCACATCCTCGTCCGCGATCTGAACTCGCACGCCACCGATGGCGTTCGACATGAACCAGTCCAGTTGGACCATGTGCTCATCATGCACGTAAGCCGGGATTCCTGCAGCCTCGAGGCGCATGCGTAGCAAGTGCGCTTCCTCCGGCTTACTGAATGTGCCTACGGTCCTCACACAACAAAAGTTATGCCCTCACTACTTTGACCTCAGGGCTCAAAGTTCGAAAACGCTACGGCAGATCACTGATCGTGAATGTACCATAGAAAGGGAAGGGCCTGTCTTGGGGCGGCGTGCCGGGGGGATATACAATTGAAACCCGCCCGGTGAACGTGCCGGTTCCATCCGGACGAAACTTCAGGTTGAACTCGAGATTGTTGAGACCATCCGCAGCGAGGACCATGCTGCCGCGCCGCAACTCGGACAACCAGACATACGCGCCAATTGACTTTGGCGGTGCACCGTCGAAGGAATACGTGCCCAGCGGCGCGTTATAATTAATCTCCGGCCGGGCTGGAGCCGTGATATTCAAGACGAGGATCTCGCCGCTGGAAACAAGGTTGAGCGAGATGGTCTTTCTGACAACTGACGCCGGCACCGGGGTGTACTCGCTGCGAGCAATGTGGTAGAAGCGCTGCCTCTGACCCGTTGCACTGGCGGAAACGTCGAGGTCCCCCTGCGCCGGAGTGTGGAGGAAGGAGAAGCTATTCAGCCGGGACCACAGCGCCAGTTGCCCGGTGTGAAAGGGGAAGTACTCGCTGAAGGCATGCCGGTCAAAGCGCAGCGCGAAACCGCCTGGCTTCTGCACGATCTTCGTTGGAACCGCCTTCACGGTCGGAAGTGACCATGCATTCTCGTTGAAGGCTAATGCGGCGGCGCCCACCCGGGTGATCCTCACCGACTGCATCACCGTTAAGTTCTCCGTCGGTAGCGGCGTTGGCGCGCTCCCGATCGCGGTGACCACGTCCATCCCAACCACAACACGGCCAAAAACGGAGTGCTTGTTATCCAAGCTGGGAGAGGGATTCAGGGTGACGAAGAACTGGCTCCCATTGCTATCGGGTCCGCTATTCGCCATTGAGAGGATACCGGGCGTGTCGTGCCGGAGCGTCGGATGAAACTCGTCGGAGAATTGATAACCTGGACCATCGGTCCCCTGCCCGTTCGGCGACCCGCCTTGAATCACGAATCCCGTAATTACCCGGTGAAAGATAATCCCGTCGTAAAACGGCCGCTGCGCGATACCGCCGGACTTGAAGTCGATCCATGGGCGCGTGCCCTCCGCTAGACCAACGAAGTTCGCGACGGTCATCGGTGCTTTCGCGTATTCAAGCTGCACAACGAAGTCGCCGCGCGTTGTCTTGAAAGTCGCGTATAGGCCATCCTGCGCCGGGACGGTAGCAGCATGCAGCCGTGAGGCTAAAACGAGCGCTGCGATCGCGCAGCAGAGCAGCACGGGCAAACGCGAGATCAGCGTAGCAAGGTGCGCGAAGAAGAAACCGAACATCGATCTAGCAGGTAGCCCAAACGGCGGGTACCCGCAAGGAGCAGGCGCGCCGAGGCCTCACAAGTGGCAGATTCTTCAGACTGATTCGCCCTCTTGTCGAAAGCACGCCAGGAACCCGCAGCCTCCCCTTTTTTAGGCGTAGCCCAGCTACGTGCCCCCCTGTCGGCTACTCGCCGTCCTGCCCGATCGCCGCCTGCGGGCAGATCGCCAATGTCTCGTTCGCAGCTTCCAACTCCTCAGCACCTTCTGGCTGCTTGTAGAAGTACACGTAAGTCTCGTCGTCGTTGTACTTCAGGAAGTTCTCCGCAAGCGGAACATCCAGGCAGACCCGGCAGGGTGTGCACGTATCGTCCACATACCATGGCCCAGGGACGTTTTCGGGAAGCTTGTGTGTGTTGTCGGCCATGGCGGCCTTTGTAGCAGAAATTTGGCCACGGCCGCAATCGACCATTTGCCCGAGTTGCAGCTAGATTGCGCAGCTTCCAAGCCGCTTACGGAATAGCGAAGTCGAGCGTGGGAAGAAGCGGTGTATCAATCTCCCGCAAACGCGGCGGCGGCTCGGGAGCCACTAGTTCCAGCCCGGATTTGGTGAAGAGCTTTCCTTCGCGCGAAATGATGTCCTCAACCTGGTAGACCTTGCCATCGCGATGTCGGAGGAACGCATTCATCTCATCCAGGTGAAATGGTCGCGCGCCGCGGCGGCCGAAGACTACAGTCTGGTTGCCAGTTTCATCAACGACGCGGTCGCGATCCAGCCCCCGCGAAACCGCCAGGATCGGGTGCTCCGTAGGGTACGTTGCGATCAGCCTGGGCGACGGCCGGGGAGTGAATCCAGCGGCGCCTTCCACGCTATCTGGTGAAATAAGCTGAAGCACGCGCAAGCCGTTGCGACCATCTGCCACAAGCGCGTACATGGATGCCGCGATGGAACCAATCTGCACGGCCCGTGTATCGTTCATCGCGCCTCCAGCATTGAACATCTGGTCCAGTCGCGGACGCTCCGGCTTTTCCACATCGATAATGGCGAGACCCTGTGCGCCATTGGCCACGTAGGCGTAGGTGCGAGCCACGTAAAGCTTGCCTGCCTGGCGGAGCGGCACCACCGCGCCGCGGATTGCGCGGGGCCGCTCGGGATCACTGAGGTCCACGACTTTCAGCCCGTCGTCGTCGGTCACAAACGCATAGCGAAACTGGACAGCCACAGCACGGGGATTCCGCAGAAAGCCATCTGCCAACTCGCCGACCAGCCTTGGCTGATCCGGCTTATCGACATCCACCACCGCGAGACCGCGCGGCGTGCAAATGTATACTCGGTGACCGGCGCAGACGGCATATCGTGCGCCAGTGAGCTTGCCGGCGGGATTGAAGTGATCGCCAATCGCACGACCGTCCGCATTCTTCAGCTTCATCCGATCGAGGAAGTTGTTCTCCGGGTTGCCATCGACCAGCGGCGCTGCGCTCACGATAACCAGCCCCTCCTTCAAGTCAGTTACATAGAGCCCGCCGTAAAAAGGGTGGATTGGCTGCTCCTCATTTTCGGGCAGACGGATCCGGAGTGGATCGATCGCCAGCGTGCTCGGCAGCGCGACGGAGGTCGCAAAAGGCGTGCGCACGTAGGTACGCTGGCCGAGGGGAGAAACTGGGGCAGTGACGATGCGCTCCGAGAAACCCTTCTGGTCGATGTTGGCAACATCGTACACCTCAAGCCCCCCAGGACCGTTTGCCGTATACAGATACTCACCACGCAAGGTGAGATCCTGGATGACCCGAGCGTGGTGGTGATGGGCCGTCTTCAGCTTGCGCCCGGCTTGCTCGTGCTCCGTATGATTGCGCGGATAGGCGAGCTTATGCAAGGTGCTGCCGATTGCTGCCTGCGGCTCATCGAGCTCCGTCCAACCCACGCCGTAGAGTGAGCCTTCCCCCGCAGACCAGGCATATCTGCCGAAGAAGTTCACGCTGCCGGTGCCGAAACCAAGCAGCGATGTGATCCACGCGTTGTTGTCGTTTGCCTTGGAGAGATGGCAGTCGGTGCAGCTCTTAGTCGTGCCCACCCCGCTGGTGGTATGGGCAAAGTGGGGATTGAAGGCCTGCCCGCTATAACCCTCACCGCTCACCGTCTGGGCCTGTGAGTACACCCATTCGCGATTCTGATTTTGCGAACCTACCACCACTGCGCTGGAGGAGCGAATCACCGCCATGCGGTTCTTCTTCACGGTGCCGTCGAGCCCGAGCATGAAGACATCGTCCCGGATGACCTGCGGATTGTAGGTGGTGAAGTTCCGATTCAGGACGCCTTCGAACTTGTTCAACGGCACGCGCTGGTTGGCCTTCATCGGGAGATGGCAGCCAAAGCAACTTGTGGCCCAGGAGGTGTGGCAGATCTGGCAATCCATCGACTTGTTTGAGTGGGCGAGCTTCTCCTGGCACTCCGCCTCGGTCCCGGGAACTGTGCCCCAAGTTTCCCCGTCGCGCTGGAGCGTCTTGGCATAGCGCGCCTTCGCATTGTAGTGGGACGAGGCAGGGTTTACGACATCCACGGTTTGCGGGATCTCCCAGCGGATGTCCGGCGACATCGTGGAGTTTTGAAAGAGCTTCTCCCCCTGCCACTCAAAGCGTGGCTTCCACGGCGTCACGGTCTGCGCGAGATCCCATGGACCGGTGTTGCCGGATGCCTGGAGATTAGGCCGCTTTTCCACGGTCCCATGACAGTCGATGCACGCAATGCCGATCGCATTCCGCGCCTCACCATAGAGGAGTCCGTTGCCGTGCACATCCTGCTCGAAGTGGCAATCCACGCACTGCATCCCCTTCTCAAGGTGGATGTCCTTGAGGTGTACCGCATTCTTGAAGTCGCCGTGATCAACAGGCTTGTCCTCGCGGTCGAGGAGCGTCCCTTTGCGATCCTTTTTGAACACCGATCGGAAGACCCAGCCGTGTCCGTGATAGTCCGCAAATTGCGTGTGCTTTAGCTTCGGATTCAACTCAGCGGTCTTTTCGAGGAAGTCTGGATTCCCCCAAAGTCCACGCGCCGCTGCAGCTTCTGGATTGCGCTGCGTAGCAACCACAAGATCCTCGTCGGAAACGTCCTTCTGGACCTTCGGGTACATGTGCTCGCCGTCCGTTTCCTGGTCCCACCAAGTGTAACCGAGGTACGGATTCACGAAGGAGTTCCCCTGATGCATGTGGCAATTCATGCACTGGCTCGAAGGGATTGATCGCGTGAACTGATGGACGATGGGATGACCGCGCTCGTTCTTCGGGATGGTGGGGTCCTTGGAGAAGCTGAGGCCTTGATGGCCGAACTTGCTCCACCACCCAGAGTTCGAAGGGGAGCGGTCGTTCGCGTACACCACGTGGCAGGCCGTGCATCCGCTAGAGCGGTAATCCCCAGCATGATCGTTCGATCCCAGAAAGCCGAGCAACGGATCGTGCAGCCGTGTCTTCTGCAGGCCGAGGAAGACGGGATCGATGCGGTTTAGCGTACCGAGGCCGCGCGCAGAGAGGCGACGATCGGGTCGGCCGGGTGGCTCATCGAGCGTGGGGTTGCCGAGCTGCAGCGGCTCGAATCCACCCTTCTCGAAAATCCGGAGGGTATTGCCGGGCTGGCCGAGGTTGAAGCGCGGGAGCGGATCCAGGAAGGGCAGCCAGCCGCGCTCGCGGGTGTCCTGTGCAGTCACGCGCACTGGGCTAACTAGCCGGGAGGGAACGCCGTCTCGTCCATAGAGCTGGCCGTAGATCGGGTTCTTCCGATTGATGCTCCCATTGTTGTAGAGCGCAGCACCCCAGAGCATCGCGCCATGGTTCATCATGGAATGCGACACCCGGCGAACGATGTCACCGTGGCACAATCCGCAAGCGACTTCCGCCACGCGCAAGTCCCCGGGATTGATGAAGCGGATGAACTCGGGCGATTCCTTGTTCAAGGCAACGTTCGCATTCGGAGGATTGGCGGAGGAATGCCAGAACTCCGGATGCTTGGGCTGCACATGGGCCTCGTGGATGCCGAGATGAAGCCGCGCGTCGCCTCCATGACAGTCGGTGCAGCCGAGAATGACATTCGGCGAGGTGTGCATGCTCGGAGAGTCCGTCGTGGTGTGGCACGTCATGCAGCCGGCACTCTTCGCCATCGCTTGCGCCGGGGTTTGATCCACCCAATTCTTTGGCGGGCGCTTCCCATGAACCGGCACCGGGTGCGGGAGAGAAGTCGCGGGACCCTGTCCCGTACTGGAGCGCCCGGGCTCCGGTAGCGGCGGCGTGAGCGGCGTCGAGGTCTCGGGTCCGAGGCCTTCCTGCGGCAGCGGCTCGGCTGGCATTTTCGCCGCAGACGCAGCTTCCGCTTCGGAGGTGGAAGTCGCCGGCCCCAATCCCGCGCGCTCTTCAGCCAAGAGCTGCCAGAGCGATGGAACCGCCATGTACAGGCAGAAGAGCGGAACGTAGACGAGCAGTCGCTGGTTCATTCTGTCGCCTCAGTACACGAAGGTAACGGTCAGGAAGCCGTTGTAGAGGAAGTCGTCCACCTTGCCCTCCTGATCCTGCGGACCGAAGCCCGGAACGCGCTGCGTGCTCCGCCGATAGATATCCCGATATCCGGCACCGGGCACGAAGAAGCCCACCCCCGCTGCGACGATGATATTGTCGGTGAGCAGTGGTCGAAACTTGAAGCCCACGCTGGCATCTAGGCCCAGTTCGTTGCGGATCTTGTTTGATTGCAGCCCCACTTCGATCGTCTTGGTCTCCGCGAGCCAGATGTAGTTACAGTTCAGGAAGCCGCGCAGCTTTGGCGTGAGTTCGACATCGGTCCCAGCCCCGAGGATCATCACGCCGGGATTCACAAAGTTCGACTGCCCCTCCGTTTTGCTGGAGCGCAGGTTGGGCACTAAGGAGTCACGCTGTTTGAGGTTCACGGCCGTGCCCGCGAGATTGATCCCCTGGTGGACATACCAGGAGAATGGCCCGCCGATGAAGAACGGGTTGTCCAGGATCGTGTCGAAGCCGCGCGCTTCGTCGTCCGTGGGATCGCTGTCGCCGCTCGCATAGAAGCCGGAGAGCTTAAAGCGGATCCAGTCGCGATCGTAGCTCAGCTCGAGCGCGGCCATCTGCGCATTGATCCCCACCCGCCGTCCCGCGAGCCCGTTGTACTCGTCCTCTCCGAGCACCTGATAGAACGCATGGGTAATGTTCAGCCGCCCGATGTGCCCATCGCCCGTCCAGCCTAGATAGTAGGCGCGCACGTCGCGCGTGCGCAGGCCGCCATCGCTTCCGAAGAAATCCCCCTCGTCTCGCACCGTTCCCAACAGCGCCGGCCGAGTGAGAAAGCCGTTCTTGTCGTAGTGCGTCCCGCCGTCGTCGAAGTTCGCATGAAAGGAGAGCTGCGCCGTGTACCCCTTCCAGAGAAAATCCTGCCGGTACGCATTCGCGATAACTACCCGCTGGTTCCGCGACTCGAGGGTGTTCAGATCCGAGTACGTGTCCTTCTCGCGCATGTTGAAGGCGGCGAGATTGTATTGCAGGCGGTTGTTATCGAGATTCCCGAAGACGCGCACGCCGAGGTTCGTATCCGCGAAGATGAACCCGCGAAAGTCGCTGACGAACGGCTGGATCCCGGTGCGTGACGAGATGAAATCGAAGTTCTCCGAAAGGTCGCTGAAGTGGATCTCCGCAAATGCTTCCTGGAGCGCAAAGTGATCCTTGTGCCGGCGCGTGTACCGCGTTCCGTCGAAGTCGTTGTCGCGGCTGCGGCCTTTCCCCTTCCGCTCGTTTGGCCCGGGTTCGTTCGTCACCGGATCCACTTCGAGCAGCGCTTCCGCATCTCCGATGGGCTTCAACTGCGGCGCAAGATAGTTGAACACATCCCCGGGATTCACCACCGAGGTGAAAGGCTTGGGGCGTCCCGACCTCGGGTTCACGCTGCTTCCATCGGGTCCGATCGCCTGGATGCGGCCTGTGTTGGGCGCGCCCTTCTCTTCTGGGAAATCCGGTCCGCGCGGATCCGGATCAAGCAAACCGTTCTCCTTCACCCAGATCCAGTTGTTGTTGTAAACGCCCGTCACCCGCAGCGCCCAGTGCACCGGCTTGAACACCGTCTCGCCCTTAAACAGCTCCACGGTGAAGGAAGTGTCGTTAGAGATGAAGACCTGCTGCCCGCGTCCGAAGAACTCGGAACTGTTCGGGACTGCAGCGCTCACCCCGCTCGGCACGGGAAGTTTACGGAATTCCGTGAGCGTGAAATTCTTCGCGGTGAGATTGAGGAAGATGTCCTCGCCGAGAATCGGCAGATCCGCCTTCAGCGTGCTCTGCTCGTAGGGATGCCACAGCCGCGGCGTCTCGTATGAATACGGGGTCTCGATCGAGGGATCGTGGTACCGCTTCCAGTGCGGGAAGGTGAGCAGCCATCGGCTGGGTACCGCGCGACTGTGGGGAAGCAGGCCGAGCCCCTCGCGCCCCAGCGGATACTCAGGCTGATGCCACTCCTTGCGTATCTTAACGCGCTCGAGGACGTCGCGGCGAGGCAGCTTCAGGTCCCCGTCGAGGGGCTCAGCACCGTACCCTGAAAGCATTGGCAGCGCTTCTTCGGGAAAGAGCAGATCGTAATCAGGCGCGAGCAAACGGAAGCCGCTGCTCGGAGGCGAGTCCGAAGGAACTGGTGTCGGTAGCGGGATGGAGGGCCGACTGCTCTGGCCAGGGTCAGGATTGAATTGCGCGGGCGAGATCGGCGGCCGGATCTGCTCGGTGTACTCGGTCTCGCCAGGAGGCGGGAGGAATGGGCGGAGCACCGGGCGCTCTTTGCGGAAGCGGGGAACCAGGTCCTCCCCTGTGGCTGCCCCGATGGAGAGAAACGCCGCCAGACACGCGGAGACCACTCGCGAGGCGCCGTGGAGTGACGTGAACTTCGGCAGAGCGTTTCTTCCGGGGACGATCTGTGTGTGTAGAAACAAACGACAGCACCGGCAATCAAAACATTGCCCGCGACCATGCCGGTCTGCTTTGTTCATGCGGCTGTTCGCAGGCCGATCTCGATGATTCGACGCAGCCTCTACTCCGCCCTGCTTTCACTCACCGCAGCCGCGACGCTCTCCGCGGCTCCGCAGCTCACGCAGGACGAGGTCGAGCTGATCCTCGCCCAGGCGGTGACGGAAGCATCCCGCAGCAATCCGGATGCGGTTATTGCAGTCACTGATCGCGAAGGCTTTGTCCTCGGGGTGTGGGACGTAGGCAATCGCCTTCCCGATCCACTGCCGCCCCTCGCCTTCAAGGGCGTGCCGCTAAAGGTCTATGGCCTGATCGCATCCGCTGTCTCGCGAGCCGGGACTGCTGCATTCCTGAGCAGTAATCAGAACGCCTTCACCACGCGGACCGCCGGGTTCATCATCCAGCAGCACTTTCCGCCGGGCGTGCGCAATACGCCGCCCGGTCCGTTAGTGGGTGTTGGTTTCTCGAATCTCTTCTACTCCGACATTAATCGCTTCAAGCAGATCCCGCCAGACTTTGATCCCGAAGTACTCTCGCCACCCAGCTTCTCGGCAGGCGCCCGCGGCAATCCCGTCCCGTTCACTTCGCTAAATGACAGCCCCGGTGGTGTCCCTCTTTACAAGGACGGGCAGCTGGTCGGCGGGATCGGCGTGACGGGCGATGGCAACCCCACGGATCTCGCGCCGGCAGCCGCAATCTTTGCCGGCATCAAACGTCGCAGCGCCACCCTCGGGTTCAAAACTGGCTACGACACCGACGAGCAGGTGGCGCTCGCCGGGCAGACGCACTTCCGTCCTCCGCCGGAGATCCTTGCGAGCAATGTGCTGCTGGGTGGGATTCGCATTCCCTATGTCTATGAGCGCGCTGAAGACATCGAGGACGTGCAGGATGTCCAGCCTCTCGGGAGCACCGGTCGCGCCGTTGCAGGATATCCCGTGCAGGCTTCTCCCATCGCTTTTCCGTTTGCGATTAAGGAGTTGGGCGGAGTCGAAGGCGAAGTCCGCGCCCCATTTCGCGACGATCCCGCCCCGGGACGAATCGGCAAGGCGGAGCGGCTGACTGCCGACGAGGTGCGCGAGATCATTGCCGACGCAGCGGCTCGCGCGAACATCACGAGGGCAGGCATTCGGCTTCCTCTCGGTACAGGGGCCAAGGTCTTCATCGTCGTGGTGAACAATCCGAACAAGAACACGGAGCCGCCTCAAGTGCTCGGCACGTTCCGCGTCGGTGAGGCGACGATGTTCTCTTGGGACGTGGCCGCGCAGAAGGCGCGTACTGCCGTCTTCTTCTCGAATCGCCAACTCGCGATGTCCACGCGCGCCGTCGGCTTCCTCGCGCAGCGATACTTCCCACCCGGGCTCGATGGCCGCCCGCACGGCCCTCTCTTCGGATTTCAGGAGGCCGTCACTTTGCGCATCGCCAATCCCGCAAAAGCACCCAATCCCAATCTTCCTAATGGAATGACCATCTTTCCAGGTGGCTTCCCTCTTTACCGCGACGGCTACCTCGTGGGCGCCATCGGGATTTCGGGAGATGGGGTTGATCAAGACGATCTCATCGGCGCAAGCGGCTGCGCGGCCTTTCTCGCGAAGTCCCGCATCCGCGCCGACACCTTCACCTACCGCGGAGCGCGGCTCCCCTACGCGAAGTTTCCGCGCGATCCCGAGCAATAAGAACGTAGCCCCGAAGGTCAGCGAGCACCTCGCTCCAGCAGGTAGAGGAAGATTTCCGCCGCATGCCAGGTGTGCGGGGCGGAGATGCGCTTCTCCACGTAGAGCGGATCGAGCACCTTCAAGCCGCTGTAATCAGCCTGACTCGCATCCTGCTCCCATGTGAGCGGGTAATCGCGGTTGCCGATCGCGCTTTTCGTTGAACCATGGAAGTGATCGCACGCCCAGCCGAGGTACGGGTAAGCGCCGCGATCGTCGCTGTCCTTGCCAGGCACATAGGTGTCTTTGTAGTCCATCCAGAAAAGCGCGGAGTACCCGTCCACCACCCTCGGCACGGTGTAGGGATCCGGCAGGCCCAGCGCGCGCAGGCCATACTTCAGCCACTTCGTCTGATAGGCCGGATGCTCCTGAAAATCGGAGCGCCCTTTGATAAAGCGGGCCTCACCGTCGCGGACCTCAAAGCGCGGCACTTCAGCCATAATCTTCGCCACGAGCGGATGGCCCTTGTCACTCACCAACGAGAGGAGGAAGAGCGCCTGACCAAGATTGTCGGCCTCAGTCTCGCCTGCATTGTTCCGATCGTACGGATCGCTCAATCCCAGGATCCACTCGCGGATGAGATCTAGATTTCCCGTGGCTTTGAATGCCAGCGCCATCATCGCTGCATCACGGTACCAGGGTTTGCGATAGACGAAGAAGTTCGGCACCGGCCCCGCAGGCATCACATTGATGAGCAGTTCATGATGCAGCACACGGAGCACACCGGGGTACTTGTGCTCGGCAAAACTGGGGAGCTTGACGAGGCTTCGCGTACCATCCACCGCGATGCGCTGGCCCCCTTCTTCGATCCAAACAGCCTCCTCATCTTCGCTGATCGTGACCAACCCACCTCCAGACACCTCGAGAACAACGGAGTAACCAGCTGGCAGAATGACATCGCTAGCAACTTTCCACTCCCGGAGCACTGTACCGGTCGCCGCGTCGAGCAGCCGCCCATCTCGATAAATGCATTTCGTACGGAGCCCCATTCCGAAGAGGAAAAACCGCACGCCAGGCAAGTCTCGCGCGCCGCCGAACTCATGGCGAAAGTTGTCGAGCTCGGCTCTATAAGTGGCGAGCCGTTCTGCGGGTGGGGCATCCTGGGCCGTAGCCGTCACGGCCATAAGCAGGAGGAAAGTGACGGATCGCCGCAAGAGTGTGTCGAACATGCCAGGGGGCACATAGAATGGCTGAACCGCTCTCAGCAGTCGAAAATTTTCTCTACTCTATCGGTCCTTCCTCTCTATTCGCCCTGTGCTGGTTTCACATGGCCTCCAAGCGCCGTCCTTCTACTTGCATCAGGATTTCGCCCCGATGAGAAAGCGGAATGCCAAGTACTCTCGCGAATACGAGAGGATTCAATCCTACCGCGCTTGGTTTGTTTCCTACCTCCCTAGACTTTAAACCTACCAGCTTAGGCTTTTTTCCGACCTCAGTTGGCTTCAAACCTACCTTGCTCGAGTTTTTTTCTACCACGGTAGGTTTCAGACCCAGAGCGTTAGGTTTTCCTCCTACCCGGCTAGTCTTTCAACCTACCGTGCTTTGCTTTTTTCCTACACCGGTAGGCAAAATAGCTGACGTTTTGACGCAAGAATTGTCCCGCAGCTGACCGGGGCAGCGCAGGCGGACGCATCCTCGCTACAGCAGCCCTGCTTCGCGAAAGGAGAAGAACGGCTGCCTTCCATTGTCACCGGTGCCGATGATCACGTGGTCGAGCAGCTGAATCTGGAGCAGCCGCGAGACTTCGTTCAGACGCGCGGTGAGGCGGCGGTCGGCATCACTGGGAGCGGGATCGCCCGAGGGATGATTATGTACAAGGATGAAGGCGTAGGCGGAGAAACGGAGCGCGGGCTCGAGGATCTCGCGCGGATGGGCGATGCTCTCATTGAGGCTGCCCAGCGAGACCTCGTGGAGATGGATGAGGTGGTACTTGGTGTCCAGGAGCACGACGCGAAGCGACTCCCGGCTGAGTGCACGCATCTCCGCACCGAGCAGCTGATACACGATCTCGGGGGTATCGATCTTCTCTCGCGTGAGGCTCTCCCGGGCAACGCGCGTCGCGAGCTCGAAAGCGGCAGCGAGATGCATCGCCTTGGTGGGACCGATGCCCTTGATCCGCGCCAATTCTTGCAGGCTGCACCGGGCGAGGGCAGTCAGCGACTTATGCGCGACTAGAAGTTCGCGCGCGACATCAACGGCGTTTGCACCAGGAAGCCCCGTCCGCAGCAGGATGCCGATCAGCTCTGCATCGCTGAGACTTTTGGCACCGAGCCGCGCAAGCCGCTCCCGCGGGCGATCGGCCTCAGGGAGTTCGTGAATGGTGAACGAGGCCAGGTGAGCGAGGAGCGGAGGGCGAGGGACAGGGGCGAGTGCCCGCGCTCAGGAAAACTGCCCGAGCATGCCGTCGAGCGTGGAGCAGAGGTTGCCCAATGCGTCGCGGTACTTGTTGGCTGCCACTACCTCGAGCTGGGTCTGCGCTTCGCGAAGCATGCGGCGCGCAGTCCCGACGGCAAATTTCACAGCACCGATCTTGATTGCGCGATCCACCAGCCGATTGATGTCCGCGTCCTCGCCATTGAGGATGATCTCGCTGAGTTCATGGCGCTCCTCCTCGCTACTCACCTGCAGGAGATGCAGAATCGGCAAGGTGAGCTTGCCCTTGCGCAGATCGCTGCCCAGAGACTTCCCCGCCTTGCCCTCATCGCCCACGAGGTCCATGCAGTCGTCGTAGATCTGATAAGCAGAACCCAGCCGCATGCCGTAGATCTTCAGCGCGCCAATAACCTCGGGCGCGGCGTCGTTCAGGAAAGCACCGAGCGATGTCGCCGAGGCGAAGAGCGCGGCGGTCTTCATCTCGATGATCTTGTAATAATCCGGGACGCTCAGCTTCAGATCGAAGCGGCGCTGGGTCTGGATGATCTCCCCCGAGCAGACGTCACTGGCGGAGTTGGCGAGCTGACGCGCGACTTCACTGTTAGCGAAGGAAGTGGAGAGCTTGAGCGCGTGTGCGAAGAGGCAGTCGCCGAGGAGAACGCTAATCGCGTTGCCCCACTTGGCATTGGCGGTCGGCTGGCCACGGCGTTTGTCAGCACCGTCGAGAATGTCATCATGCACCAAGGTGGCGGCATGAATGAGCTCCACCACGACGGCGAGGTCGATGTGGCTATTGCCGATATTGCCGGTTGCTCCCCCAGCCAACACCGCGAGTGCCGGGCGAAGGCGCTTACCATTACTCTCCACTGCATACGCGACGTAACCCTCGACTGCAGGATCGAAAGCGCGGGCCTGTTGCCGAATCCGTTCCTCTACCGTGTAGAGGTGCGTGTTGATTAGCTCGAAGGTGTGCTTGAGCGCCTCTGTCTTATCGATCGCATGAACGGATTCTGTGACACTTTTCACTTTTGCTGAAGCATAGGATGACTCGCACCTCTGTCAATTACGCGCCCCCAGTCTGGCTGGTTGCCCGCATGAGCAGCAGACGAGACGCGCGGTGCGGGACCGGAACCCTTGCAATCTCATGTTGAGCGCCTAGTTTTCGCCCTCCCACCAATGGCCCAAGACCAGAGCATAGAAGCAGCCCGCGCAAGGATTCAGCGGCTGGTCGATGAGATCGCGAGCCTCAGCAAGAAAGAGCTGCGTAGTGAGGAGTTCTTTCAGGAATACCTGACCCGCGCGGTGCAGGCAACCGACGCGAAAGGTGGCGCGGTGTGGCTGGTCGGGCAGCGAGCGAATGACGGGAAGAGTGAGTTCCAGCTCGCGGCGCAGGTCGATCTGGAGTCGTCCGGCTTCCACCAGGACCAGCAGCAACATGCTGTGCTCCTCCGTGCGCTGATCGAGGTCGTGCGCACGAAGCAGCCGTTTCTCTCCCCGCCGGAGCCCCCAGCGCCGGACCCAAGTTCGCTCCAGGCGCAGCTCGCTCAGATCCAGCCGTCGGAAGCTGGCTCGGGCAGCACCAATCGGACGGCTTACCCGTTCTTTCACCTGCCGCTCTTTCTGAAGGACCAGGTGCTGGGGGTTTTGCAGATCTGGCTGCAGCCATACGTCACGGCGCAGAGCTACCCGGAATTCGTCACCTTCCTCTCGTCACTCGCCACCCACGCAGAGCAGCACCTGCAGTCCCGACGACTGGGCAATCTCGTGCTGGAGAATCAGCGGCTGCAGCATGTGCTGAAGTTTACCAGCGACATCGCGGGTTCACTTGACCCGCAGGAGATCGCGCGACTTGCGGCGAACTACGGGCGGGATCTGGTCGGTTGCGAACGCTGCTCGGTGCTTGCAGTGCGAGGCGACCGATGGGAGGTGCTGGCCATCTCGGGGCAGGAAGTCGTGGAGAGGAAAAGCGCGATGGTGAAGGCGATGCGCGCCTTTGTCGGTGTGCATGCTCGCGCGGAGGCCTTCCTAAAGCCGTCGGATTCTACGAGCGGCCCAGCCCAACCCGCACATGAGCTACTCATTCTAAGCAAGAAAGAGCTGATCGCACGGCACGGAGTGGCGAGGAATGGCGAAAAGGTCGTTGGGGCCAGCACGGAGCTCACCATTCCACAGCAGCAGACCGATGAGATCGATCTCGCCTACTTCGAGCATTCACACGTGGTGTCCGCAGCCATCGCGCCGATGTTCGACGCAGAGCATCAGCTGATCGGGGCCTACTTTGCGGAAAGCACGGCTGAAGGGTTCTTCGACCGTGCGGCCGGCACCAATGACGCCAGTGCGAGCCAGCGGCTCACGGAATGGCTGGCGACACATACCGGCCGGACACTGCAAGGGGCGCAGAGTTACCAGGCGCTGCCGTTTTTGGCAGTGACGCGGCGGATTCGGGACAGCCGTCTGGCGCTCACTGGTCACAAGCGGCGGAGGAACCTGACCCGGCTCTTTGTCACGCTGGGGATCCTGGCGCTTCTCGCATTTTATCCGAAGCAGGATCAGGTGGACGGCAATTGCAACCTGGTCCCACGGTCGCGCGCAGCGGTGGTGCCGGAAGTCGCTGGGCGGGTGGAACGCATCCTCGCCCGGGAGGGCCAGCAGCTCACGAAAGGGCAGGCCATCGCGCAGTTGGACGTCTCTCGGCTGGAGACGCAGCTCGCGCGGGTGCGCAGCGAGAAGCAGCGCTCCTCCGCCGAGGCAGACCGATATCGTGGCGCAGGCGATGAAGCCGGCGCGCAGGTCGCGCTGCTGCAATCGCGCGTCGCGGAGCAGGAGGAGAAGCAACTGCTCGCGGACATTGCCGCCGCAACGCTACGAAGTCCGATCGACGGCGTGCTGCTGACCAAGGGACTCGAGCTGCAGGCGGGAGAGTTCATCCAGCCAGGCGCGCCCTTTGCCGAGATTGCGGCGCTTACCGACTGGGAGCTGAACATCGACGTAAACGAAAAGCAGATCGGGCGGGTTGAACGAACCCTCGCCGGGAAATCTCCGCTCCCGGTGAACTACATCCTCTACAGCCAAAGTGCCTTTAAGCTGGAGAGCCAGTTGGAGAATCGCGACCAGATTAGCGCAGTCGCCTACTCCCGGGAAGCGGAGCAAGTCTTCATCGTGACTCTTCGGGAACTTGGTTTCCCAGAAGCCCTGCAAAAGGACCTGCGCCCCGGCCTGACTGGTCGTGCGAAGATCAATCTAGGGCGCGAACCGCTTGTCGTCTGGACCACCAAGCGGATCATCGACTGGCTGCGACTTCGTTTCATTGGATAAGTCGCAGGAAGTAACTTATTATCTAGCCGCTTCGCGTCCACGTTCCCTTTCTTGCCATGTTTGACTCTCGCCCGCTGATCGCCGCCTTCGCGCTTCTATTTCCAGCCTTACTCCAAGCAGAGGAGGCACAGGGCTTGGTCCAGGCCGTGAAGCAGGTGAGCGTCGCCTCGCCGGTCCTCCAGGAGGTGATCAAGGAGGTGCTGGTCGAGGAGGGCAGCGTGGTCAAGAAGGGGGACATTCTCGTGCAACTTCAGAACGCCAAGGAAGAGCTGATGGCGCAAGAGGCTGAGCGGATTGTGGAGAATGCGCAGTTCGTCGCGACCGGCGCGGCCTCACTTCACAAGGACAAGATGGGAAGCCGGGAGCAGATGCTGAAGGCTGAGACCGAACTGGCGCTCGCCAAGATCCGACAGTCATTGGCCAAAGTTGCTCTCGAGGAGAAGACCATCCGGGCGACGCTCGATGGCATCGTCGTCAAGAAGTACAAGGAAGCCGGCGAATCCGTGGAGCGTGTGGAGAAGCTGATCGACATCGTGAATATCGATCAGGTGTACGTTCAATTCTACCTGCTGCCGAAGTTTCTCCAGACGCTGAAGGAAGGTCAGGATGTGACGGTCCGCTTCACGGAACCGGTCAATGCAAAGTTCCCTGCGAAAGTAGATTTCCTCGCGCCGAACATCGACGCGAGCAGCGGCCTCTTCCGGGTTAAACTGCTGATCGATAATCCGGATCATGTAATCAAGGCTGGGATGAAGGGCGTTGCGGACTTTCCAACGACTTCCTAGTCGTCGGCGCCGCTCAGCATCCCCCCGGAAATGCCCGCCGTCGCCCTCGCCCCGGAGCCGGTCGAGACTGCTCCCGCGCCGTCGCCGCAGGAGAATGTCGTACTTCCGAAGCTCCGTGGTGATCTGCTCATTACGCGTCAGCTCTTCGAAGGGCGCACGTACTATGTCATCAAGGATCCGGTGTCGCTGCAGTACTTCCGCCTGACTGCGGAGGATTACTACCTCGCCACGCTCTTCGACGGACGGCGATCTTTCGGTGAGATCCGAGAGCTCTACGTTGGCCGCTTTCCGCACGTGCGTCTGGAGTCTTCCGTAGAGGATCTCAATGAACGCGTGCAACGTTTCGCAAACGATCTCGCGCTCCTGCAATTCCTGCAGATCCAAGGCGTTCGACTAAAGGCCCGCTACGAGGCTGCACGAGCGAACAAAGCGAAGAAGGGCTGGTTCTACAACGGAATCAACAAGCTCTTCTTCTCCCGCTTCTCAGTATGGGATCCCGACACGGTCTTTGGGAACATGGCGAAGCCGATTGCCTGGATCTGGAGCCGCGCCTCCCTCTGGATCTCCTGCGCAATTATCGTCGCCGCGCTCGTGGTCTTCATCCTGAACGTCGGCCGAGTACATCCCACTCTCGACAACTTCTTCTCGTTTAAGAATCTCGCCCTGATTTGGGTCACCACGATCCTCATCAAGTCGATCCATGAGCTGGGCCATGGGCTCACCTGCAAGCACTTCGGAGGAGAGGTGCATGAAGTCGGCGTGATGTTCATGGTCTTCACGCCGTACTTCTTCGTGAATGTCTCGGATTCCTGGGTAATGCCTAACCGCAATCACCGGATGCTCATCTCCGCCGCGGGCATCTATGTGGAGCTGATTCTCGCCGCATTCGCGACCTTCCTCTGGGCGATTGTCCAGCCGGGACCAGTGCAGGACTTTCTCTTCAATGTGATGGTCATCGCGTCGTTCTCGACGTTGGTCTTCAACGCGAACCCCCTGATGCGTTTCGACGGTTATTACATCATGACCGACGCCATGGAGGTGCCGAATCTCCAGGCCAAGTCGCGCGCGCTGGTGAACTTTAAGATGAAGCAGCTGCTCTTCGGTGCGACAGATGATCCGGTGCTCGCGCGGATGCCGCTCCCGCGGAAACGTTTCGCCCTATTCTACACCTACGCGATTCTTTCGTGGGTCTACGGCTACTACATCATCTACAGCCTTACCTGGTTCATGTCGGACCAGATGGCGGAGTATGGACTCCGCAATGTGGGACGGTTCCTGGCGTTTTCAGCGGTGCTGGCCTGGATCATCATGCCGCTTTGGACCTTTTTCAAAGGACTGCAATTGAAACGAGAAGACTGGAAACCACACGGGCGCATGCGCCGCCTCATGCTCATCCTCGGAGGCGGCCTCGCGGCATTCGTCATCTTTTGCTTCGTCCCTATAGAGCTGACGATCAAACGCAGCGGCGCTGTCGAACTTGCCGAGCCGGAGCAGGTTCGTCCCGAGGTGGGTGGCTTCATCAAGGATGTATATGTGAAGGAGGGCGACACCGTGAAAGCGGGCCAGCCGCTTGCAACACTGGTCAATCGAGAGATCGAAACTGTCCATGTCGCCAGCGAACAGGGCCTGCTCATGACCGACGCCGCTGCCCAGCGCGCGCTCGCGCAGGACAAGCCGGCCGAACTGCGCCAGGCACAGACCGACCGCCAGGCTTTCGACGCGAAGTTCCAGGAATCGAAGCGGGATCTGGAAAACCTAATTCTCCGCGCGCGCAAGGATGGCACGGTCCTCACGCGTGACCTCGACGAGAAGGCTGGGCAGATGGTGAAGAGCGGAGAACTCGTCATGGAAATTGGCACGCTTGATCCCATGACGATCAAGATGGCCCTGAACGAGAAGCAGGTGCGCTACGTGCAGAAGGGCCAAAAGGTATTGCTGAAGCTCGATGCGTATCCCGGTCAGACCATTCAAGGCTTTATTACGGACATAAATCCCATGTTTCTCGCTCGGGATCTTCCAGCCGCGCTCTCCGCGCGCCGCGCTGGCGATGTGGCGACGATGCTGGACGAGAAAGGCAACGAGACGCCGATTGAGCGTACTTTTGAGGCCAGGATCAATGTGGAGAATCCCAACGGAGTTCTGCGGCCCGGGATGACTGCACACGGCAAGATTTACGCGGGGAAACGCCCATGGGGGAAGCTGGTTGCACAATCTGTCCTTGACCTGATTAGCCTTGATTACCGTTTCTAGCCGCGCATGCAGCGAACACTTCCGACCGGCGCGAGATTGAGTACATTCTCACGGATTATCTCAGCCGTAGTACTGCTCCTGCCGGCATCCATACGCGCCGGAGAATCGGTCGTTCCGTCCCGCCAGTCCTCCGCTGCCCTTTTCGCTGAGAACCGGCCGAGTGCGGAACTCTTTGCTACAGGTTCACAGCAGATCACTCTGGAGCGCGCGATCCAGATGGCGCTGGAAAACAACCTCGAGGTGAAGTTTGAGCGCGTTGGAATTTCCATTCAGCGCGCGCGGGTGCAGTTTGAGGCAGGCGTCTTCGATCCCACCTTTTCGATTAGCTCAACCAACCAATCGGTTCGCCGGCTTGAGAACATCAATGACGTTCGTTCCGCAGATGTAATTCGCCAGGAACAGGCGATTTCCTCGAACTTTGCGCTCGCGCAGGCGCAGCAGAATCTCGTTAACACCCAGCGTGAACTTTCCGGTCTCCCACCGATCGATCTTCCCGCTCTGAATCGTGACCGGGCTTCCGTGGGCATCTCGGATACCACCTTTAGTCTGGAGACCATACAGAACGAGAGCGGTCTCGTCGGACGCACGCCCTGGGGCATGCGCTACGGCTTTCAGTTCCAGGCGAACCGCATCCGCAATACCTTCACCGGCGATGTCCGTGAAGTCATTCCCGAGTATCAGACACTCGCCCAGCTGACTGTCGTTCAGCCGTTGCTTCGTAACTTCGGCACCGATGTGAATCTCACGAATCTTCGTGTCGAGCGGGTGAATCGAAAGATCCAGGTGCTCGAGTGGCGCGAACGCGTTGAGGCAGCCGTGCAGGGTGTGATGTCTGCCTATTACGAGATGCTTTACGGGATGCAGGATATCCGCGTGCGGGAGGACGCGATTGCTGCAGGCCAGAAGCTCGTGGACCTCTACCGCCGCCGGGTTGAATTGGGTTTTAACTCGCCGATCGATATTCAGCAGGCGGAGGTTGCCGTTTCCATTGATCGCGAGAACTTGCTCCTCTCTCGCAATACCTTCCTCGAGCGGCAGTATTTGCTCAAGCGCCTGATCCTCGATGAATTTGAGCGGACCGACGCGCGCATTCTGGTCCCTGTCGCCGCTCCCATGCTACCTGCTCCGAAACTCGACCGTACGCGCCTGCTCTCCACCGCTTATGAGCGCCGGCACGATTACCTCTCCGCGTTGCTCGGCGCCGAGGTCCAAAACCTTCGGGTGCGGTTCGCAAAGAACCAACTCCTCCCTCAGCTCG
This sequence comes from Spartobacteria bacterium, assembly GCA_031389825.1. Classification (GTDB taxonomy): domain Bacteria; phylum Verrucomicrobiota; class Verrucomicrobiia; order Chthoniobacterales; family Chthoniobacteraceae; genus JANMSW01. Next base: position 272,620 of record JANMSW010000013.1, on the reverse strand, counting down.
ATCTGATCGCCAGCTATGGACTCAATGGGCTTGGTACCGGCTTTGGCGACAGCTTCGACCAGGGCCTCAGCGGCCGCACTCCGACCTGGAGCGTTGGCGTTAACTTTTCCGTCCCGCTTGGGAACGTTCAAGCTCGCGCACAGCATGCTATTACACTCGGGCAGAAGGAGCAGGCGCTCCTCCGGATCAAGCAAACCGAGATCACCGTAGGCGTCGACGTCGATACGATCATCAGCCGCATCGAGACCAACCGTCAGCGGGTGACCACCGCAGTCGAGACTCGAAGGCTGGCTGAAGAGACAGTGCGAGTGGCATACCGCCGCTTGGAGGAAGGGCTGATCTCCAGCTTCGACATCATCGATTTTCAGCGTCAGCTTTATGACGCCAAAAGCCGCGAGCTAACTGCGAACTCCGACCTAAACAAATCGATCTCGCAGCTCTGGCTGGTGACCGGGACCGTTGCGGAGCGCACTGGCGTCCAATTCCGCGAGCCTCCCGAGCCGCGCCCCCGGCGCTGAACTTTCGCTGCCACGCGAATCGCCCGAGCCACTCTCCTAATCCCGCGGCCCTTCGCCTTCAGCCCCGCTCAGTGAAAGAGGAGAGTTCCGACGCCGCCAAGAGATCAGCAACGTTGTTGCGCTTGCAAGCAACAGGATCGTTCCGGGTTCCGGCACCGGGCCCGCTCCCATCGTGGCGTTGCCGAGTAGGAAGTTGGTGCGGAAGCTATCGCCAACAAGATGCGAGGTGGTTTCCACGACAAACGAAAGATCGAGCGTTCCCGTAACCCCGGCATCGATCTGACCCAGGTCAATCGTGTTGCTGTCGAAGAAGCTCATCGCCGTGCCGAGAGACTCGAAAGTCATATCGAACGGTGTCGCGGCTTCCCGGAAAATCCGGAGGCGCAGCGTGTCGAATCCGGTCCCCGTCGCTTCGGGATCCAGGAAGCCAATCAGCAGGCGCTGGGTGCTCGATAAACGGGTGAGATCCACTGCCATCGAGAAGGTACTGGAAAATGAGCGCGTTGCCCCTGTGCCATTAGCCGGATAAGCACTGCCAAACGCCACCAGTGCCAGGAGATCACTCGTTGGACCGGGCCCGGCGATTCCACCGGCTACGTGAAAATTCGGGTGAACGTCCTGATCGCCCGCAAGCGCCGCCTCGGCATCGGCCACGCTAGGGAACGCCGTAATGTAGCTCGCTGCTTGGAGTCCGGCGGTGAGGCTGGTGCCTGGACTGGCCCCGCTGATCGAAACCCGCGCCTCGGCAGTGCTGGTGCTCCCAACCTGCGCAGTGGCATTTGCATTCAGGCTGACGAGGGCATTTCCGCTGGAGTTTGCTGAGGCGGACGCGCTGCCGCTCGAGCCCGTAGCAGTTGCGCGGGCCAGACCCGAACCGCCAAAGCGGCCACCGAAGCCGGTGCCCGCACTCGCATTTGCCGTAGCAGTTGCACGACCAAGCCCGCTACTTAAAGCATCTGCAACAGCGTCTCCACTGCGGCCGTGAACGCCGCCGCTTGACCCGAGCCCAGCCAAGCCGCCCGATGCCTGAGCAGTTGCTGAGACCGGCTCCGTGCCAGCTCCGGATGCGCCCGCATTCGAGTTGCCGTTGCCGCCATCGCCGCCACTTCCCAAGCCGCTAACGTCGCCTCCCGACCCGCCCTGTGCGACGTCGAGCACAGTGGCGGTGCTGTTCCCCTCCGCAGTCGCCAGGGAGGTGCTCGCTGCATTACCGCCAGCGCCACCGAGGCTATTGTTGGCGGAGGTTGCGCCGTTGGTACCACCACCATTGGAGGTGCCACTTGCACTCGCAGCATGCCCGTCTCCCAAAGTGCGAGCGTTAGCGCTGCCGGTGGCGTTTCCGCCATTGCCTCCATCCGCACCGCCGGAGCCGCGTCCTCCGGACCCGCCGTTAGTTGCATGCTGCGCCGAAGCGAATCCTCCGCTATTCGTGGCGGAGCTGCTAGAGGTGCCGGTGGCCCCTGATGCCCCACCGCCCGTAGCGAAGGTTTTCGAGCCACCGTCCCCTCCTCTCGCTTCGGATGCGACGAGAAGAGAACTCGCATTCTTCGTCCGGCTCAAGGCGCTGCTTGCCGGCGCGCCTGGCGCGGGCACTCCAGCGAGGGCACTTCCGCCCGTCCCGGCCCTTACCGTTTGCCGCAACGAAATGGCACCAGTGCTGAAGGCGTCCACAGCGTCAACGAGGGCCGGACCAAACCCGGAGCCTGCATTTCCACCACCACTCAGAACGGTTCCGCCGGTGCCTCCTGTCGCGACTCCGCTTGCGCTCACTTGCGCGCCGCCGCTGGAGGAGGCCGTGGAGAGGCCGATTGTTGCGCTGCCGCCATCACCGCCGCTGCCTCCGGACGAATTTCCGCCGGCACCGCCGACTGAGGTCGCAAGGCCATTGATAAGTCCGGCGTTGCTCAGCGTGAAGGACGCCGTGGCGCTCCCGCCGTGCGCACCCGATACCGGGCCGAACCCCAATCCGCCTGCGCCGCCCGTCGCCGTCGGACTCCCGTTGATGCTGCCGCCACCCGGATTGCTGGCGGTCAGCGACGATCCAGCATTCCCGGCAGCTCCCGCGCGCAGCCCCCCGCTGTTCGTGCCGTTCCCTCCCGCTCCGCCGGTCGCCCCCTGGATTAGACCGAGAGGACCGCTTGTGGAGCCGCTCACCCGGTCGGTCATGATCGAGTCGGCCCCCGCCCCGGGTACCGCGCCCGTTTGTCCCGTCCCGCCCGCACCTCCAGCCTGCCCCGCGGCGACCGAGACAGCGCCTCCACCTGACGATGAGCCACTCGCAGTCGCGATCGCAGTCCCGCCGAGCCCGCCTGTATTCCCGCTTCCGACACCAGGTCCCCCGAGGCCCCCCACTGCATTCAAGGTAATCCCGACATTCGCATTACCAGTGTTGCCAGCGTTCCCGCTCGTTGTGCCAAGGCCGCCCGCGCCGCCGCTGCCTGTGCCTGTACTAAAGATGCCGCCGCCGTTGCCGCCCGTCGCCAGCGTGGTCGCGAATGGAGAGCCCATCTGTGTTGTCGATGTGACAGTTGCGTTTGCAGTTCCGCCGTTTCCACCCTGGTTGTTCGTACTGCCTGCGCCTATCGAGCCACCATTACCACCGTTTGCGAAGACCGTGGCGCGAGCTGTGTTCGACGGCCCTGAAGCTGTCGCGTAGGAAGAACCATTTGCATTCCCGCCGAGAGCCCCGTTCGAGCCGAAATATCCACTTCCCCCGCCACCTCCTGTGCTGCTCGTCGCGGCGACTACCGGACCGGCATCGTTCGCGGCGGTGCTGGAGCTAAGTGCATCGGAGCCATTCTCAATCGACCCGGTTACGCCGATATGATCTCCCCCGCTTCCTGCAGTCGCGGAGGTCGTGACCGTAAACCCGAGGAATCCCCTCAACCCAGTTTTGCTCCGAGTTAGCAGGCTGGTGGCTGCACCCCCGCTGCCAGGGTTGAAGGTTGAACCTCCACCCCCGCCAGCCGTCACGCTTTGAAGGAGCGCCACGCTGCCTCCACCGCCTGTGCTATTCCCGTCAATGGCGTCGATGAGGCTCACTGCTGCACCATCTCCGCCAATCGGCGTGCCCAGCCCGGAGCTGCTGCCGCCAACGCCACCGTTTGCAAAAGCCCGAACATCGAGCATCCCGCCTGCCGCAGTCGAAGTGCCGAGCACCGTGCCAAGAGTTATGCCGGCGCCATTCCCGCCATTTCCTGCGATCTGATCACTAAATTGGGCGTTCCCGGCCCCACCTGAACCACCACTCACCCTTACGATCAGATTCGCGCTTCCGCCGGCATTCGCAGCTGTTCCGCTCGCTGCACCCTCACCGCCATTGGCCCCATCCCCTGTCATGCCAGGCAAGCCTGTCCCAGTAAAGCCGCCACCAGTTCCACCACTTCCCCCAGCCCCGCCAGCGGAAGTCACGTCAGCCTGAACGGTGCTCGCAACGTTTGCAGAGGTGTTCGCCTGAGCCGTCGAGGTTCCTCCGACCTGACCATTCCCGCCGTTACCACCATTATTGTTTCCGGAGAGCGCGTTCCCACCCGCGCCTCCTTTGCCACCTGTCCCACCATTCGCACTTGCGGTATTCGTCAGGTCCGCAGAAGTCGCGTTCGCATTGGCATTGCCACCGGCCGCTCCAGGTCCGCCCTGCCCTCCTGGATTTCCGGGCGCACCAGGAGTCCCGGTCGCGCCGGCTTGCTGATTGTCGATAACGGTTAACGCACGAAGATCGGCCTGCTGTAGACCAATCAGCACCAGAGCGACAACCGCCATGCAAGACCGCGCTGTGAGCAACCCGACCAGGCTCATCCAGTACGATCCACCAAAGTACACAATCCATCTCATCCATTGAGCCTGCTCTTCCGACAGGCTGATGAACACACCTTACTGTAGAGGGAGACTAATCGGAATCTAACCTGCGTCCCACAATGAAGTTAAGCATAGCTCGCAATGCTATAGCTTCTCTCCACAGAAAATGGGCGCCGCTCCATATCCGGCTAATCGCCCGGAGCATCGCGCCGCCCCGTCCGCCAAGTCGACGTGCCACCTCCAACATCTTCCCAGAGCACGCCTGCTACCGCTCGCGGTCCAGCGGTCAGCCTCGTGTGCGACACGGGGCGTACTGCCGTCTACTCCGTCGAGTGCGCTGGGCCTTCTGCATACCTCAGTCAATCTTCGCAACACCTTCCGCAACATCGCCCACTGCTACCGAAATTGATGGAGGCGGCACGTCCTCTACGAGGACAGAGCCGCCTCTACACCGTGGGTCAGCGGAAACCGCCAGCAATCACCAGCGTCTCGCCCGTGATCCACGAAGAGTCGTCAGACGCAAAGAACAAGACTGCCGACGCGATGTCGTCCGGTTTTCCGATCCTGCCCAGCGGGGTTTGCGCTTCGATCTGCTTGTGAAAATCACTGTCGATGAATCCGCCAGCGCGCGCACCTTCTGTGTCAACCATGCCTGGGTTCACGGAGTTCACGCGAATCTTCCGCGCGCCGAGTTCTTTCGAAAGAACCTTGGTGATCGCATCGACCGCAGCCTTCGTGGCTGAGTATACCGCACTCCCGGGAGGTGCGTACGTGCTGACCAGGGAGCTCGTGTTGATGACACTGCCGCCCTCGGGTCCAAAGTATTTGAGCGCCTCCTGAGTGGTAAGCAGCAGACCGAGCACGTTGATATCAAACTGCCGGTGGAAGTGCTCTTCGGTGACGCTTCCGAGCGGTGCAAATTCAAAGACACCGGCGTTGTTCACGAGCACATCGAGCCTGCCATAGGCCTTTTGCGTTTCGGCGAAAAGTTGCTCGATCTCCGCTTTCTTCGCGACGTTTCCAGGCGCTGCAATGGCAGTTCCGCCGGCAGCAATGATTTGAGCTACCACCTGGTCTGCCCCTTCCTTGCTCGAAGCGTAGTTAACGACAACCGACGCTCCTTCCGCGGCAAGATGCCTGGCGATCGAGGCACCAATGCCTTTTGATGCTCCAGTGACGACCGCGACTTTCCCTGCGAGTTTCTGTGACATGATTTTATTGGCTTTGATTTCTTTACCTTGGACCTGCGTCACGCCGCGGTCCCTGAGTTCTGTATCGGGTATTACATAACTCACGCCACTCTGGCGGCGTCAAGCAGAGTATTGTAACGTCTGCTATGGATTCCCCTGGCAAGATAGTCCGACCTGGCCGCCCTCGAGTTTTCGATACCGACCTGGCGCTGGAGCGGGCAATGCACGTTTTCTGGAAGAAAGGCTATGACGCTTCCTCTTTGTCTGACCTCACGGAGGCCATGGGAATCAATCCACCGAGCCTCTACGCTGCCTTCGGCAACAAAGAGTCGCTGTTTCTACGCGCCCTGGAGCGGTATGGCGAAGGGCAAGCCGCTTACGTGTTGAAGGCGCTCTCTGCTCCCACAGCTCGCGGCGTTGCCGAGCAGCGGCTCTATGGCGCGGTGGAAGCGATGTGCAACACCGAGCGACCTCTGGGATGCTTTGCCGTCCAAGCCGCCGCTCGCTGTGGCGACGGCAGCAGCCTGGTCGGCCGCAAGCTCATGACCTTCTGCGAAGGGACGCACCGTGCCTTCGTGGACCGGTTCAAGCGTGCGAAAGTCGAAGGCGACCTTCCTTCCGACTCAGATCCGGCGACGCTTGCACGCTACCTCACCACGGTCGCTCAGGGTATCTCGATCCAGGCGACCAGCGGTATAAAGCGGGCCGAGCTGCGCCGGGTCGTCAAGCTGGCGCTGCGGCAATGGCCGACGTAGTTCGCCGGAACGCGGGCTTCTCGCGCGGAGGAACGCAACGACAAGTCTCGCGGTTGACCTGGCCAGGTATTAGTTCCAGGCCATCAGCTGGATTAGAGCGCTGCTTCCGGAGCGCTGAGGCTCTTGCTATAGAATCCAGACCGATCGAAGCAGCACACGCGGCGCTTACCAGCGGCGAGCATCGAGCAGGCGTTCTCCACACGGCGTGCGCGAGTTTCTGGCTTTTTCGCGGATGTGATCCAGTGAATCCAATCTCTCCGCGCCATGGGCGTGATGGCCAACCACACGGCACGCGCCTCAGCGGCGGCTGTGCTCAACGCCTTCTTCAAATCTGCCGGCACCGTAGGTTCCGGTTCCTCTCCGGCCGGAGCAATCTCTAGGGTAACCATGTCCCCCGCCTCCGCTCCCGCAGCCTCCCGCAACGTCTGGTCTACTTTAAGCCAATGTCCTTTCTGTCCGTCTGGTTCGAGAGTGGCCTTGAAGCGCACGCCATTGATCGTGCCCTCGATTGCACTCATTCCGCGGGAGGGAAGCTTCGCACTCGCGTCCTGCGGCAGGAGGAGAAACGTCCATGAATCAGACTTCCCTAGCACTGCTGGCCGGAGGAGCTTTGCTGCGAAACGGATTTGAGAAGTGTGAAAAGGCATTTTCACCGGAGCTTGTTGACCACAATCGGACTGCTTCTTGACGAGACATCAGAATCGAACACGGCGTCACCACCTTGCTACGAGGCGAGGCGGTTGAGCAGGCGGAAGGCGAGCCGAGGCGCGAGGCGGGCCAGCACGTAGAGCAATTGAGCGCCCCCCACGCGGATCTCCGGCCTACCTTTCTCCAGCGCTCGCAGTGCATCTCTGGCGAAACGCTCCGGCGTGATCGTCGGCGGGCCAGCCCCCTTGTTGGGCCCGAGGGCTCCCCGGAGCAGAGGGGTATCCACGGCGGGTGGAGCGAGATCCACCACCTTAACACCTTTACCGCGGAGTTGGTGCCGGAGCGCCTGAGTGTAAGCTTGGAGGCCAGCCTTTGTAGCGCCGTAGATAGGAGTCGCAGCGAGCGGCACATATCCCAGGCCTGACGTGACGTTGATAATCACGGGCGACAGACCCTGCTCGGCCTTGCGCAACAGGTGCGGAAGGAGCAGGGAGGTGAGGTGAATCGGCGCCTCGAGGTTGAGAGCGATCTCGCCAGTATTAGCCGCGTCCACCCCGTCGGTGAGTTGGACACGGCGCTGGATTCCGGCGTTGTTGACAAGGACATTTGTGTCGGGGTGCTCGGCCTCGACCCAATCGCGCAACCGCTTCCGGTCTGCCCCGTCGGCAACGTCGGCTCTGAGACAGGCAAGGCCGGGCACGCGCTGCTGGGCCTCCCGGAGCCTCTCCTCAGTTCGCCCACACACCAGCACCCGGCTTCCACTCCTTGCAAAGCCTTCAGCAAGGGCGAGCCCGATCCCTGAACTGCCGCCGGTGACAAGAACGGTATTGCCGGAAAGCTTCATAGGTATGGCGATGGCGTTGCGGGCGACGGATTGATTGCGCTCGGAAACGTTCTTCGCTGGAAGCCATGGCAAGCAAAACCCAAAAGCCATGATGATCAGTACCGATCTGAGTTAAAAGTTAAACTCAAGGATAAGATCACGAGGGAAGTAGAGCGCAGAGAGTCAGCGCGCAGACTCGATCGGTTAAGGCCAATCGGCCAACAAACATTAACGGGCTCCAAGTGAACTATCGTGCCAACCAGGTCAGCACGTATCGTGCTCAATGCGTTAACACCCCAAAATGAGTATAGCTCAGTGTCGGGAGAGTCTTTTTTCATCATCTGTTAGGCTTTTTCGCTCATGGATGAGATGAATCCGGTCGAGTGGCCGCAGAGGTTAGCTATCCCGAGAATCTATTTGGCTATCGGCTGAGTCTTTTTGAGTACCCGGATACCCAAGAAGACTCTCCGGGTACTTTTTATTGCTCAACGGGTACCAAAGAAAGATTATCGATTGAGTGAAATAGAATACCCGTTGAGGAAAAAAGACTCAAGCATTGCTGAATTCTTCTCAACGGTGAGACAAAAGGACGGACGGGTGAGCGGCGGGCTCTTGAGGTTGAGCCAAAATGACCAAGCCTTAAGCAAGTTCTCGCGGGGGTTCAGCGGCCTTCAGAGGCGGTTGAGTGAAGATCAGCAGGGGTTGAGGGGATTTGGGTCTCGAATGAGACGTTTCCTGTCTATAGATCACGCGAAGGACGCGGAGCCGCGAAGGGAAGAGGAGAGCGGATGTAAAGGAAGAAGTGACGGTGGGGGTGGAGGCTCTCGGATGATCTAGGCTGGCTGGGGTTTGCGGAACCGAGGTAGAGAGGGGTAGCCATAGCTCGCGGCCGGTGCTAGCAGCGTGGAGTTCGCGCTTTTCGGCGGTGGGATTCGCGAATACACCGGGCTTCGCATGAAGATTTTCGTTACCGGCGGTGCCGGGTACATCGGTAGCATTTGCGTCGAGCAGATGCTCAATGCAGGGCATGAGATCGTGGTTTTCGACAATCTTACGGAGGGACATCGAAAGGCGGTAGATTCGCGTGCGCAGCTGGTGGTCGGCGATCTCCAGGGCAGCGCTGAGATCGAAGACGCGCTCGCTACCACACGTCCCGATGCCGTGATGCACTTCGCCGCGAATGCGCTGGTGGGCGAGTCGATGCAGAATCCCTCGAAGTACTTCCGCAATAATGTGACGGCAGGGATCAATCTGCTCGATGCGATGCTCGCGGCTGATGTGAAGCGCTTCGTCTTCTCCTCGACCTGCGCAACCTTTGGCACCCCGGATCGAGTGCCGATCGACGAGACGCTCGAGCAGTGCCCGATCAATCCCTACGGGGAATCAAAGCTGATGTTCGAGAAGGTGCTCCGCTGGTACGGCGAGATCCACGGCCTCCGCTACGTGGCGCTGCGCTACTTCAATGCGGCGGGCGCGACGGAGCAATTCGGCGAGGACCACCGCATCGAGACCCACCTCATTCCTAATGTGCTCAAGGTCGCACTCGGCCAGCGGGAGTCAGTCTCGATCTTTGGCACGGACTATGAGACTCCGGACGGCACCTGCGTGCGCGATTACATTCACATCCTGGATCTTGCACAGGCGCACATGCTGGCGCTGGGGGCGGAGCAGAATGCGCAGTACAATCTCGGGACGGGTGGCGGCACCAGTGTGCGGGAGGTCATCGCCGCCTGCGAGCGCGTGACGGGGAAGAAGATCGCTGTACTGGAGGAGCCGCGTCGCGCGGGAGATCCCGCACGGTTGATTGCAGCTTCGGAGAAGATCCGGTCCGAGCTGGGGTGGACTCCGAAGTATCAGGACATCCAGCAGATCGTGGAGAGCGCCTGGAATTGGCATGTCCGCAATCCGCTCGGCTACGGCGACTGAGCGTCCCTGCACGTCCGGCACGCCCGCTCGTTTCGCTTCTACTGGAATGACCGACTCTACCCGCCCTGCTGATCTCACCTTCGACGTGGTCATCGCGGGCGGTGGCTTTGCCGGAGTGCAATGCGCCCAGCAGCTCGCAAAGGAACTCGGGCCAAGTGCGGCCCGGCGGGTGGCGCTGATCTCCGATCAGAACTTCCTCGTCTTCCAGCCAATGCTCGCGGAGGTTGCTGGGTCCTCACTCTCGCCGCGTCATGTGGTAAATCCGCTCCGTCGCATCTGCCGCGACACGACCGTCCTGCGGGCCAGCATCGGCGCAATCGATCTCACCTCGCGGCGGCTCACGGTGAACTCCGGCGAACTCGATGGTGGTACGATCATCGGCTTCGAGCACCTGGTGCTCGCGCTGGGTGGGATCGTGGATCTCAGCCGCGTACCCGGCATGCCGGAGCACGCTTACCTAATGAAAAACGTCGGCGACGCGTTGCAGCTCCGCGCGGGCGTGATTGACCGCTTTGAGGAGGCAAACCTCGAGGTCAATCCCGTCTGCCAGCGGCGACTAATGACCTTCGTGATTGTCGGGGGTGGCTACTCGGGTGTGGAGACCGCAGGGCAGATCTACGACCTCGGCAAGGAGATGATCGAGATCTACCCGCGGATTCCTTCGGACCTCCTACGCGTGGTGCTCATCCACAGTGGCACCGCGCTGCTCCCGGAGATCAATGAATCACTCGGGCGATACTGCGAAGAGAACCTCCGCGCCCGAGGTGTGGAGCTGATCCTCAATGCGCGGATGACTTCCATGACAGGGCGCAAGGTGACGCTGAATGACGGGCGCACGATCGAGACAAACCTGGTCGTCTCCACGGTGGGCAGCGCGCCGCATCCGCTGATCACGCAGATCTGCCGCGAGGGTGCGATCGAGTGCATCAAGGGACGCGTGCTCACTGATAGCCGGCTGCGCGTGCTCGGGCAGGAGCGGCTCTGGGCGGCAGGCGACTGCGCGGCGGTGCCGATGCCCGTGCAAGGCGACCGCGCGGACGCGCATGCGCGCCCTTCGCAACCTGACTCGCAGACTACGACCCCCTCTCCATTCGCACAGCGTCCGCACTGCCCGCCGACCGCGCAGTTCGCCCTCCGTCAGGGGAAGCTGCTCGCGCAGAATCTCGCGGCGGTGCTCGGTGCGGGGGATCAGCTCCGGGAGTTCCGCTTCACCGGGCTTGGGGAGCTGGCTGCGATCGGCCATCACGCGGCAGTCGCGGAAGTTTTCGGAATGCGCTTCCAAGGCTTCTTCGCTTGGTGGCTCTGGCGCTCCGTGTACCTCATGAAGCTCCCTGGCATCGAGCGGAAGCTGCGGGTCGTCATGGAGTGGACGCTTGATCTCTTCTTCCCGCGTGACATTGCGCTCTTCCAGCCGAAGCCGACGAAGCTCATGAAGGAAATGCACCTGGAAAAGGACGACATTGTCTTCCATGCCCGCGAGCCGGCGCGCTCGCTCTACGTGGTGAAGAGCGGCAAGATCGAGCTACGCGACGACTCTGGCGCGGTCCTGCGGACGCTGGCGGCGGGGGATCAGCTGGGGAAGCAGACCATTCTCGGCAAGCACACCTGGCGCTTCACGGCCGTGGCGATCGAGCCGACGACTCTGGTAGCAGTAAGCGCCGAGATCTTCGAGGCTATCGCTGGGACGGGGGCTTCGCCGGAGAAGGTCTTCGCCCGGCCCGACGCGGTTCTGGTTGAAGCTCCCGCGACCTTGGCCGAGACCGTAAAGCAATAAGCATCCGCGCTCGTCTCCTCCGACAACAGCGCACGAGGCTTACTTCACCGAGCCCCGCACGTCCGACGGATCGCTTTCGCCACCGTCCTCCTGCACGTCTTTATGAAGAAGGGAGTTCTGCGCGAACCATGCTGCAGCGATCATCACCACCACTAACGCCAGGAAGAAACCGCCGTATTCCGTGCTCAGCATGAAGACCTTTTCTGAGGCCACCCCGATGATCTCCGTGAGCCGGGGCGCGAAGACCTGCATGGCGAGCAGCACGCAGCACATCCACACGCCCCGTTTAATCGACCGCACCTCCCGCCGCAGACTGGAGCGGCCGTTTCGCCGACCACTTTGCTTCTGATCGAAGGCTGCCATGTCCCCTTCTATCTGATCACCCTAGCGCACAGCAAGACTCACCGCACCCTCTCCGGAGTCCAGCACGTGCATCTTATGCCAGGCCACGGTACGATTCCCTACGTTCGTCATGGAGCCGTACATCAAGTCCTCCTCACCTCTCCGGGGTAAGAACAAGCCGCAGATTGTGCATGGCCCCGGAATGCCGGCGATCCAGAAGCGACAAAAGGACGAGATCGCCGCCACCCGGCGTGCACTCAAGAAAGCTGCGCGACGGGAAGGCCGAAAGGAGATCGAGGAAGCGGAGTAGGGCTGGTCGTCACGTGGATTCGGCGTTCGGGAACGATCTCTTCCCCGGCGAACGCGATACTGCTTATCCTTGCGAACGCAAATGTCCCTCTTCAGCGCCAGGAAAGCCCCCGCCGAGAATCGCTCATCAGGCACGGTCTGCCGTTCGTACCTCATCTGCTCGACGCCGAGGAGCGGTAGCAATCTGCTGTGTGAGGCCTTGAAGAACACGAAGCTGGCGGGGCGTCCTCATCAGTACTTCTGGGCCCCAAACATGCAGAAGTGGGCAGAAAAGTACGCGCTTTCCCCGGAGACGGACTTCGCCGGCTACACGACTGGCATTGTCGAACGGACCATTACTTCGAATGGTGTCTTCGGAGTGAAGTCCATGTGGGACTTCCTGCTCGCCTTCGAGAAGCGGCTGAGGGCGACCCCTGAGTTTGCGGGCTTCGACGGCCCTCTGCACGAGCTGCTCGCAGCCGTGTTTCCAAAACTCAAGTACGTCCACATCATCCGGCGCGACAAGGTGCTGCAAGCTGTCTCGTTGGTCCGCGCGGTGCAGAGCGACCTCTGGACTTCCCAGCAGCAGGACGCCCGCGCGCCCAAGGCGGAGCTGCATTTCGATCCCGCCGCAATCCAGGCAATGCTCCGTGATCTGGACGAGGCGGAAGCGGGCTGGGCGAGCCTCTTTCAAAGCGCGGGGGTGCAGCCGCATCTCGTCACCTATGAGGAACTCGCCGCAAACTACGAGTCCACCGCGATCGCGGTTCTCGAATATCTGGAGATCCAGCTTCCGCCAAACCTGACCTTCAAAGAGCGCAAACTCCAGAAGCAAGGCGATGCGCTGAATGCACAATGGGCTGCGGAGTTCCGGGCCCTGCATGCGCAAGAGTAAAGTCGCCTCAGTAGGTTGCCTTCAAACCCATCAATGATGTCCGAGGACCTCGGGCTCACTTCAGCCCCACATGAGTGTCCATTTCCCTTTCGACAACACGTACGCCCGGCTGCCGGGCCATTTCTTCTCGCCTACTCCCCCCACTCGGGTTGCTGCACCGCTGCTCATTCGGGTGAATCGAGCCCTCGCAGTGCAGCTCGGGCTGGATCCCGAGGAGCTCGCCGCTTCGGAGGGCGTGGAGATCCTCGCTGGCAATCGCATCGCCAATGGTGCGGAGCCCATTGCCACGGCCTACGCTGGGCATCAATTCGGAGGCTTTGTGCCGCAGCTCGGCGATGGTCGCGCCATCTTGCTGGGCGAGGTCATTGGTCGCAACGGGTTGCGACGTGACATCCAGCTGAAAGGCGCAGGTCCAACGCCCTTCTCGCGGCGTGGCGACGGTCGGGCCGCCCTCGGACCGGTGCTCCGTGAATACATTGTAAGTGAGGCCATGGCGGCACTGGGTATCCCAACCACGCGTGCACTCGCGGCCGTGCTTACCGGGGAGAAGGTGGTCCGCGAAGGGATGCTTCCCGGTGCAGTGCTGACTCGTATTGCATCCAGTCACATCCGGGTGGGCACGTTCCAGTTCTTCGCAGCTCGGGGCGATGTGGACGGAGTACGAGCGCTCGCGGATCACGTCATTGCCCGCCACTATCCCGATGCGGCAGACGCTGAACAACCGTATGGCGCACTTCTCGAGTGCGTGATCAAGGCTCAAGCCGAGCTCATCGCGCAGTGGATGCTGGTTGGATTCATCCACGGCGTGATGAATACCGACAACATGTCCGTCGCGGGCGAGACCATCGATTACGGCCCCTGCGCCTTTATGGATCAATACGATCCTCGCACGGTGTACAGCGCGATCGATCGTCAGGGTCGCTATGCCTACGGGAATCAACCCACGATCGCTCATTGGAATCTGACGCGGCTCGCTGAGACTCTTTTACCGCTCCTGGCCGAGGATACCGAACCCGCGATTGCCGCAGCGGAAGACGCGCTGAGCCAGTTCCCGACTCTTTTTGATAACGCCTTTAAGGCAGGCCTGAGCCGCAAGCTTGGCTTGGAGACTAGCGATGCAGGAGACGCCTCGCTTGGGGATGAGCTCCTAAAGGCCATGGCAACCAGCCGCGCCGATTTCACGCTCACCTTCCGTCGGCTCAGTGATGCGGCGGCAGGTCCTGAGAACGACGCGCAGGTTCGGCAGCTCTTCGGCGATTCTCACGAATATGATGAATGGGCCACCCGGTGGCGGGCTCGGCTGGCGCACCAGCCCATGGATGCTGCTGCACGTGCGACTGCGATGCGCGCCGTGAACCCGGCCTTCATTCCGCGCAATCACCGAGTGGAGGCGATGATCCGGGCAGCTGTGGACCGGGACGACTTTGGCCCTTTCGAGGAACTTCACAGCGTTCTCGAGAAACCGTTCGAGGATCAACCTACGTCGGCCAAGTATGCGACTCCGCCTGAAGGGCACGAGGTTGTGCACCAGACATTCTGCGGGACGTAAAAGCATGCGGGGACGTCAAATGTTCCACAGAGAATCTGGAGTGGGTACTCGGGCAGAGCAGGCAAGACTGCTGAAGACTCAACTTGAAGCGGTTTATGAAGCTGCCGTTGAGTGAATTGCGTCGGTTCGGACCGCCCATCAGTTCACTCCTCTCCTCGGCTGGCTTGCGATTTTGATGCAATAACGCGTTATCTAGACGCAGCGATCCGTAGAAACGACGGGACTGTACGTCATTTTCCCCCGTTTGCCCGTTCGACGAACGCGATGATCCGCAATACCGACGGAACGACGCGTCGAAAGCACCGGCGCGCCTGTCGATTTGATCCGCCAGTCCATCACTTTGATGGGCGCTCCCATCATTTCGACGGAACGACGCGTCGTTTTGATGGGCAATTTGTGCCGGTTCTGTGGAACTTTAATTCGCGTCACAGGGGAATTCGGAAGCTCGATGACGTGTCGAGGGCTCCCGTAGGCGCACGGGATCAGGCTAACAGCCTTACTCTAAGCGCCACCTAGATCACTCCGCGCCCTGGCAACTGCACGCTTCCACCCGTCCAGGAGTTCAGCGCGCTGGGTGGTGTTGAAGCGTGGCTCAAAGGTCCGCTCCGCACGCCACTGGCTGCTGAGTTCCTCCTGATTCTTCCAAATGCCCACCGCCAGACCCGCGAGGTACGCCGCGCCCAAAGCCGTAGTCTCGGTGACGGCAGGACGCACCACCGGAACGCCAACGAGATTCGCCTGGAACTGAAGAAGCAGGGAATTCACCGCCGCACCCCCATCCACGCGCAGCTCGCGCAGGGTAAAACCGCAATCCGCATGCATCGCTTCGAGCACCTCTGCTGTTTGGAAGGCAATGCTCTCGAGGGCGGCCCGGGCCAGATGACCGGCAGTGGTGCCGCGAGTGATCCCGGTGATCGTGCCCCGGGCGTGCGGATCCCAATGAGGAGCCCCGAGGCCGGTAAAAGCCGGGACGAGATGCACGCCTCCAGAATCCGGGACCGAGGCAGCGAGCGCCTCTACTTCCCCGGAGCTACGGATGATTCCGAGCCCATCGCGCAGCCATTGCACCACCGCACCGGCGATGAAGATGCTGCCCTCCAGCGCGTACTGCGCGGGGCCTCCTCCGACCGATGCGGCAGCGGTTGTGATCAGCCGGTTGTGCGAGGTAACGGCCTGCTCACCGGTGTGCAGAAGGAGAAAACAGCCGGTGCCGTAGGTATTTTTCGCCATGCCGGGACGGATGCAGCCCTGGCCGAAAAGCGCGGCCTGTTGATCGCCCGCGAGTCCCGCGATCGGCACTCCGTTCAGGCCCGGCACAGTAGCCTCCGCGTGGACCTGGCTGGATGACCCAACCTCCGGGAGCATCTCGCGCGGGATCGCAAAGAGGGCCAGTAGCTCGTCATCCCAGCTGCCGGTGTGGATGTCGAAGAGCATGGTTCGTGAGGCATTCGTCACGTCCGAGACGTGGCGCGCTCCGCCGGTGAGCCGCCAGACCAGCCAGGTGTCGATAGTGCCAAAGGCAAGGTGGCCGGCTTCAGCATCCGCTCTCGCACCGGGCGTATGCTCGAGAATCCACTGGAGCTTCGTAGCGGAGAAGTATGCGTCCACCACGAGCCCGGTACGTGCCGTGATCATCTCCGCGGCACCGCATTCGCGAAGATGCTCGCAGGCTGTGGCGGTGCGGCGATCCTGCCAGACAATCGCCGGGCCGATTGGGACACCTGTACGGCGATCCCAAACGACGACGGTCTCCCGCTGATTAGTGATACCAATCCCGGCCACGTCACGAGCATCGAGACGGAGTCCCGCGAGTGCTTCGGCAGCCACGCCGACCTGTGCAGCCCAGATTTCCTGAGCATCGTGTTCGACCCAGCCGGGCTGCGGAAAGTACTGGCGAAACTCCTTTTGAGCAGACGACCGGATGGAGCCCGTCTCATCGAAGATAATCGCCCGGCAACTGGTGGTGCCCTGATCGAGACTGAGGATGAAGCTCATTGGGAGGAGGAAGCGTTCAGCCTTTAGCCTGTCGCGGATACGCTGCGGCTGGAATCTTAGATTTGCGCGGGATACGGGCGCGGCACGGAATGTGGTTAACAAGCGATGCGGGTTCCCGCTGCTGGGAGGCCACGATCTTTCGTCCATGCACCGCTGTGCCGCCATTTCCCATCCTGCACGACTCTCCCGGCTCCGCCGTACGGGCCTGCTCGACTCCGGCCCGGAGCCTGCGTATGACCGGCTGACGCAGCTTGCGGCCAGGGTGCTGCACGCCAAGGTCGGGCTGATCTCTCTGGTGGATGGCGAGCGGCGCTACTTCAAAAGCTGCACTGGGATAGGCGGAGATCACTCCCATTGTCGCGAGACGCCGCTCACGCACTCCTTTTGCCAGCTCGTCGTGGAACAGGCCGGCGTGCTCGCGATTGCCGATGCGCATCTGGATGCCCGGGTGCAGAAGGACCCCGTAATCCAGGAGTTTGGCATTGCCGCCTACCTGGGCGTGCCGCTCGCAACTGCCGACGAGCACGTGCTCGGTACGCTTTGCGTGATGGATCCCGAGCCAAGGGTCTGGAGCGAGGACGACATTGCGCTGCTGCGGGATCTCGCGGCCGCTGTGATGTCCGAGATCCAGCTCCGCGAGGAAGTGCAGGGTCACGAGCGCTCCCAGCGTCGGCTGCGCCTGCATCTGGAAGTAACGGAAGTGCTCGCCTCGGAGCTGACGCTCATGGAGGGGATCGACCGTATCCTTAGCGTCATCGCGCAGGAGCTGGGCTTTACCGCAGGCGTGCTTTGGAGAGCCTCGGATGCAGATGAGCGACTGCGTTGTGTCGGCTTCTGGCGCGCGGCAGGAGCGCCTTTGGAGGATTTCGAACGAGTGACGCGCCAGCTGAGCTTCGCGCGTGGAGAAGCTTTGGTAGGCCGAGTCTGGGCCGAAGGACGACCATCGTGGGTGACGAACCTTCAAACAGATAAGAACTTCGCTGGCCGCAAGATGGCGATGGAAGGCGGGCTGCACTCGAGTTTCGCCTTCCCGGTCTGCAGCCCGGAAGCCGCCGGCGTGATGTGTTTCTTCGGTCCAGAAAGCTGGCAGCCAGATGCGACGCTGCAACTTAGCCTGGCCGGGCTTGGACAGCAGATCGGCGCATTCGTCCAGCACCGCTGGATCGCGGCTGCCGCGGAGGAGCGGCGCAAGTTTCTCGACGCGGTGGTAGAGAATCTCAGCGAAGGCATCATGGCCTGGGATGCCAGCGGAGAACTGATTCTCTGCAATGCGGCCACCAATCATCTGCAAGGGCTACGTGAGGATGTCGTCTCGAACCTTTGGAACGAGCCCGAACGCCTTTTCATGCCAGATGGCGAGACGCCTCTGACTCCTGAGCAGCTCCCGATCGCGCAGGCGCTCCGAGGAGAGCCGGTCAGGCAGCTCGACATGATCGTCCGAGGGCATGATGGGCGAAATCGGGCAGTCCTCGCGAGCAGCCAGCCGGTGCGCGATCGCTGCGGGGAGGCGATCGGCACTGTGATGGTGCTGCACGACGTCTCGACTTTTCGCCAGGCATCCGAGGATCTCGTGAAGAGCGAGCACCGCTTCCGGCAGCTGTGCGATCTCGCGCCTGTCGGGATCTTCCAGACTGATGTCGATGGCGGCTGCACCTTCGTAAACGAACAGTGGCGTCGCTACACTGGGCTAACTACCGAGCAGGGGCTCGGAGACGGCTGGGCCGCGGGGCTTCATCCGGACTTCGCGCACGTTTACAATCGCTGGCGAAAAGTCGCGCCAAGCGGTGTCGAGTTCTCCACGGAGTTCCGCTTTCAAAGCACCGATGGACAGACCGCCTGGGTGTATGGCCAGACAGTGCCACTGCGCTCAAATGATGGCCGTGTAACCGGGCACATCGGCGTTCTTCGAGACATTTCCGTCTACAAGCAAGCCGAGGAAGCGATGCGTCAGCGGAAGACCGCCGCGGAGCAGGCGAATGAAGCGAAGTCGCGCTTTTTGGCCAACATGAGCCACGAAGTGCGGACGCCGCTCAACGGAATTCTCGGACTTTCCCGCATGTTGCTGGACGGTGATATGGAGGATGCGCAGCGCAAGATTGCGGACCTGGTGCTCGGGAGCGCAGAGTCGCTGCTAGTGATCGTCAACGACATCCTCGACTTCTCCAAGGTAGAGAGCGGCCACCTGGAGCTGGAGCAGATCGAGTACGATCCTCGCGACGTGATCCGAAGCGTAGTGCAGCTAAACGAGACGCGGGCCACTGAGAAAGGGCTTGTTCTGGAGATCCGGCTCTCACCAGATCTACCCGCCCGATTATGTGGCGATCCCGCACGCCTTCAGCAGGTGCTGAATAATCTCGTGAGCAATGCAACGAAGTTCTCCAACCACGGCCGGGTTCGTATCGAAGTGGAACCACACGGTGTACTACCGGCACCGCGCCTCCTGCGCTTTAGTGTGACCGATGAAGGAGCGGGCATCCCACCGGAGGCAAAGGAACGGATTTTTGATCCGTTTGCGCAAGCAGACGCCTCCACGACGCGGCGCTTCGGCGGGACGGGTCTCGGGCTGTCGATCTGCAAACACCTTGTGGAGCTGATGGGCGGCACGATCGACGTGCAGAGTGAACCGGGGCAGGGATCGACCTTTTCTTTCACCATCCCGCAGAACAACTCTCCAGCCGTGCTTACCACGAAAGAGCTAGCCTTGGGATCGCCTGCCGATCCATGCGCACCGCCCGAGCCTCCGCTCGCACTGCGGGTACTGCTTGCGGAGGACAACAAGATCAACCGGCTCGTGGCGGTGAATCAGTTGGAGAAGTTGGGCTGCATGGTCGACTCCGTAGAGGATGGGCAGGCCGCTGTCGAAGCCGCCCTGGAGAAGACCTACGACCTGATCTTCATGGACTGCCACATGCCGGTGCTCGACGGATACGGTGCAACCCGGGACATCCGGCGGCGCTGGACACGCCAGGAACCGGTGCGGATCATCGCGTTGACCGCGAACGCCATGCAGGGGGAGCGAGAGCGCTGCTTGGATTGCGGCATGGACGAGTATCTCAGCAAGCCCTTCGATGCTGCCGGGCTGCGGCGGGCCATGGCTGCGGTTCTACCGGCAGAGACCATCAAACGCGCCTCACACCCTCCCGAACCGGCAACCCGGGACCGCAGTGCTGTGCTGGACGCTCTTTCCGGAATGGAAGCCGATGGTGTCGATGTTCAGCTGGTCGTGGACCTTTTCCGTGAGGAAGCCGCGCAGGCGCTGGACCGGGTGGAGGAAGCGCTGGCCAGTGGGAACGCCGGCGAACTCTGGCGCGCTGCGCACAAGCTAAAGGGAACCGCCGCGGAATTGGGGGCGGAAGCCTTGCGGGACCATTGGGGAAAACTGGAACAATGCGGGCGCACCGGTGATCTGCGGGAGTCAGCAAGGCTGTTCCAGTTCGCAAGACTTGAGCTCGAGCAGGTCCGAAAGGTCATCGACAGTGCGCCGATCAATCCGGTGCCCGTCGCCTTCAACTGACCTGCGGTGCCGTTTCCAAGGTATCGCCACTCTGCGCTGCCACCACGGACGCGATGACCAGGTCGCCGGTGACGTTCAGCGCGCTCCGGCACATGTCCAGAAAGCGGTCGATGCCAAGGATGATGGCAATTGATTGCGCCGGAACATCGATGGAGATGAGCACACCGACGACCAGCGGGAGCGAGCCTCCAGGCACACCAGCGGTGCCGATCCCCGCCAGAATGCACATGAGCGCGACGACGATCTGCTGGGTGAGATCGAGCTGCACTCCGAAGACTTGCGCTAGAAAGAGTACCGTCACGCCCTCGTACAGCGCCGTCCCGTTCTGGTTTGCGCTGGCGCCGACGGTGAGCACGAAGCGAGAGATCTGCGGGGGCAGTCGCAGCTCTTCCTCCGCTACCCGCAAAGATACCGGGAGGGTGGCGTTGCTGGAAGAGGTACTGAAGGCGGTGATCATCGCCTCACGTGACTCGCGGTAGAAGGCCAGCGGCGACTTGCGGGCCATGAAACGCAGGACCAACGCATAAACGCCGAATTGGTGCAGCGCCATCCCGCCGACCACCACAACCACATAAACGGCGAGCGACCCGAGCAGATCCCAGCCCGTTGTCGCGAGGAGGGCGAAGCTCAGGCACGCGACACCGAACGGAGCGAGCGCCATGGCAAAGTCGATGATCTTCAGGCTGACTGCGAAGATGGATTCCAGCAGCGACTTGAGCGCCTGGACTGTCCCTGGCTCAAGGATGGTCATGGCGGTCCCGACGAAAAGGCTGAAGACCATGACCGCGAGCAGCCCGCCCTTGGACTGGCCAGGGTTGAAGGAGTTCACCGCTTCTTCCAGAGGGTTCTCGGGGATCAACTCCAGCAGCGTTTTGGTGAGTGGTTTCTTCTGAGCGGCCTGGTCAACCTTTGTACCAGCATCGGCACTATAGGTGGCAAGCAGGCGCGTTCGGACTTCGGGGTCAAGATAGCGGCCTGGCTGAACGACGTTCACGAGCGTAATCCCGAGAACCACGCTAATCCCGGAGAGAAAAAGCGTCATCAGGAGGCAACGGATGCCGACTCGCCCAAGCCGGCGCACATTCCCCAACTCCGCTACACCGAGCACGATCGCTGAGATGATCAGGGGCACCACGATCATGAAGATGATGCGGAGAAAAACGCTGCCGAGCGGGCGCACGACCTGAGCCACCATCTGCTCGAGCTCCGGTCCGCCGAAAAAGACGCGAGCAAGTCCGCCCAGCACCGCTCCAATCACTAGCCCAAGAAGAATCCACGTAGAACGGTTCGAAGACGGGCCGGTGCTCATAGGCGCCACAGCATCCGCCCGGCCCCACAGTGGCAAGCCTGCACTCGCCCGAACCCACATGTACCGCCGCCGGGCGCTTACCATACGAAGCCACCCAAGAGGTCTATCATGCGCTCACTTCTCTTCCTCCCCGTTCCCGTTCGTGTCCTCACACTGACCGCCAGCGTGTCATTCCTTTGCTCTACTGCGTGGGCGGACGAGCAGGTCACCGCCGTTCAGCAGGCGCTCAAAGAACAACAGTTCTTCTTCGGCGAAGTGAACGGCAAACGCGATGAAGAGACCCGTGCCGCGGTGCGGCGTTTCCAGATTCATGGCGGCCTGCCGGTGACAGGAGAGATCGACGCTGCGACCATTGCCGCCGTCGAGAACCGCAACCCTGATGACGCAGCGGTCCTGGAGGTCGAGCCACAGGCCGAACGCTCGGTTCGTGGTCAGATGAGGAACGTTGTTCGTAGCGACGAGGAGTTTCTTCAGGACGTGGAGTCTACCGAGCCACTCGAGGAGCCGCTTACCGACATCCCACCGGCTCCCCCGGGTCCTCCCCGTCCACCTGGCGTCACCTTTCAATCCAGCTCCACTCCACAGGTTGCTGTCTCACCTGTACCACAGGTCGCACCTCAACCGGCAGCAACGCAGCGAAGCCAGGCTCCGCGGCCAGATCCGATCGCTGAAGACAACCAGCCACCAGAGTCTCCCGCTCGTTCAGTGTCTCCCGCTCCTCCAGCACCGCCGGCACCTCGACGTGAAGCCGCTGAAGTTGCTCCTCCAACGTCGCGCGGCATGACCGAAGCCGAGGCCGAACGCTTTGTGAAAGGCTACCTGAATGCGGCGGAACGCGAGACGCCCGACGGTGAAGTCGCACACTACGCAGATCGAGTGGATTACTTCACAAGCGGTCGCGTGAGTCGCAGTTTTATCGAGAAGGATCAGCGGAATTACTACCGGCGCTGGACCCAGCGGGAGTTCGACCTCCTGGGTACCGAGCTGATCAAGAACGGCGAGAGAAGCGCTACTGTGCGCTTCCGGACGCAATATGCACTACGCGGGAACAAGGATCGCGCCTCTGGGAAGATAGAGAATGTCGTCAGGCTGACCCGGGACGAAGACGGAGACTGGAAGATCGCGAGCATCAGGGAACGCAAGCTAAGCCGGTAACCGGGAAGATTGCCGGCACGGGCGTGTCGGGGTAGATAGGCCGCCTCTTAATGAACGCCCAAGCCGAAGCCTTCCTTTTCGACCTTCTCCGCACACCCAGCCCGACGGGCTTTGAACTGGAGGGCCAACGCAAATGGGCCGCCTACGCCAAGGGGTTTTCCGACCGCGTGGAGAACGACGCGTACGGGACTGCTTGGGCCACGATCGACGGAACCGCCACCGACTCACCAAAGGTCATGCTCGAAGCGCACGCGGACGAGATCGGCTTCATCGTAAAGCATATCACTAAAGAAGGCTTCCTCCGGATTGACCGGGTCGGCGGCTCCGATACCGCCACCGCGCGAGGGCGGCGTGTAGACATTGTCACTGACCAGGGAACGGTCCGGGGCGTGATCGGCAACACGGCTATCCATCTCCGGAAGGACATCAATGACGAGAAAGCGCCGAAGATCCACGAGCTGTACGTGGACGTCGGCGTTTCCTCTCCAAAGGAGGTTGGCGAACTTGGAATCCGCGTCGGTCATCCTGCCGTCTACATGGACGCGGCAGAACGCTTCGGAAAGAACTGCATCCTTGGGCGCGCCTTGGACAACCGCATAGGAGGTTTCATCCTCACCCAAGTCCTCGAGCGGCTGCATGCCCGTGCTGACAAATTGCCTGCAACGGTTTATGCGGTGAATGCAGTCCAGGAGGAGATTGGCGGCCACGGCGCGCGGATGGTCGCACATCGCCTGATGCCAGACGTCTGCGTAGTACTCGACGTCACCCACCCCACGGACACTCCCGGGATCGAGCACGAGAAGCATGGCGAGGTGAAACTCGGCGGCGGTCCGAGCATCACCCATGGCACCTGCAATCACCCACTGGTAGTAAAGCGTCTCATGGAGACAGCGGAGAAGCTCAGCATCCCGCTCCAGCACGAAAGCTCCTCGCGCTACAGCGGTACGGACACCGATTCGATTTATAATGTCCGCGAAGGCATCCCCAGCGGGCTGATCTCACTCCCGCTCCGCTACATGCACTCCGTCGTGGAGATGGCGAATCTCGACGACGTCCAGCAAGTGGTGGATCTCCTCGTGGCCTTCGTCGAATCAATCCGCGACAAGGACCGTTTCGCTATCCAGCTCTAGCTAGGCGCGGCGCGCGGCCACGGAGGCGAGCAGATCGGCGATGACTTCGTCGCGCGGCTTCGCACCGAGATTTCCCTGGCCGTGAACGCGCACACTGACCGCGCCGGCTTCGAGGTCGCGCTTTCCGATCACGAGCATGGTGTGAACTTTCATTCGCTCGGCGTGCAGCACCTTCCCGTTGATCTTGTCCGAGGAGGGATCGATCTCCACGCGAATCCCTCTGGCCCGGAGTTCATCCACGATCCCCTGCCCGTACGCGACGAGCGCCTCGTCATCGCCAATCGGTAGTACGCGCACCTGCTCCGGTGCGAGCCAGAGCGGGAAGTTGCCTGCGTAATGCTCGATGAGAAAGCCCACAAAGCGTTCGTGCGTACCGAGCGGCGCGCGGTGAATGCAGAGCGGTGTCTTCTCCGTGTTGTCGCGATCCTTATACACTAGTCCGAAGCGTTTCGGGACGGCAAAGTCCACCTGATTGGTCGCGAGTGTGAACTCGCGCCCAATCGCGCTCCACACCTGGACGTCGATCTTCGGTCCGTAAAATGCGCCCTCGTTCGGCACCTCCACGAATTCGATACCTGACCGCTCGAGCACGCCGCGGACCATCGCTTCCGTCTTCAGCCACAGCTCCGGCGAATCGACGAACTTCTTGCCAAGCTCTGCCGGATCATGCGTGGAAAAGCGCATCCGGTAGCGATCGATTCCGAAGATCTTGAAGTACTTCAGGTACATCTCGTTCACCGCATGGAACTCCCGCTCAAACTGCTCCTCCGTGCAGTATATATGCGCGTCGTTCATTTGCATGGAGCGCACGCGCATCAGTCCGAAGAGCTCGCCTGACTGCTCGTAGCGGTAACACGTCCCGTACTCGGCGAGGCGTAGCGGCAGGTCGCGATAGCTGCGCGGCACCGCGCCGAAGAGCTTGTGATGGTGTGGGCAGTTCATCGCCTTGAGGTAGTACTTCTCCCCGGTCCCGCCTGGCTCCCCCTTATCCTCGAGCTCCATAGGCGGGAACATCGACTCCTCATAGTACGGTAAATGCCCGCTCGTGAGGTACAAGTTGGCGCGAGCCAGATGCGGCGTCCGGACCCGCTGGTACCCGGCCGCAAACTCGGTCTCCTTCGCCAGCCGCTCCAGCTCCTCAATCAGTACCGTCCCGCGCGGTAGCCACATCGGCAGGCCGGGGCCCACGTCGTCGTCGAAGCAGAACAGCTCCAGCTCCCGCCCGAGCTTGCGGTGGTCCCGCTTCTTTGCCTCCTCCAGCATCGTGAAGTAGGCCTCCATCTCCGTCTTGTTCTTGAAGGCCGTCCCGTAGATCCGCTGGAGCTGCGGGTTCTTCTCGTCACCCTTGTAGTAAGCGCTCGCCACGTGGGTTAGCTTCACTGCGCCGATGTTCCCCGTGCGCATCACGTGCGGACCAGCACAGAGGTCGATGAAGTCCCCGTTCTTATAAAGCGAGATCTCCTCCCCCTCCGGAATGTGCTCAATAATGTCGACCTTGAACTTGCTCGCTTCACCGCGTTCACCCAGCCCGGCCAGCCGCCCGCTGCGTCCCAGCACCAGAGCCTGATCCCGCGAAACCGCCATCCGCTCAAAGGTGTTGTTCGCCTTGATCTCCTTCTTCATCTCGGCCTCAATCCGCTCGAAGTCCTCCGGCGAGATGCGGTGGGGAAGGTCGATGTCATAATAAAAGCCATTCTCCACCGGCGGACCTGACGCAAACTGTGCCTCCGGCCAGATCCGCAAGATTGCCGTCGCCAGCACGTGCGCGGCGGAATGCCGGAGGCGCTCCAGCTCAGTCATCTGCTGGCGTTGTTCCAGGGTCTTGCGTTCTTCAGCCATAAAAAGGAGCCGGAAAATAGACCCGCTGGGAAATCGCGCCAAGATTGAACTGCACCCCGCTCGGTCAGGGAACTCGCTTACCCGTGGCGAATTTCCGCCGCACGATTTTCGAGTATGCCGCAGCCCTCAGAACCTACGCGCCATCTAGACTCCGCCCTCGCCGGAGTACTGCACCGGAACATCGAGGCCGTACTTGAACGCCGTAGCGCGGAGGAGAAGGCACGCCGCCCCGCCGATCGTCTCGCGGACTCGGTAACCACCTTTGCAGGGAGTATGACCTTCGTTTATCTGCACCTCGCATTCTTTGGGACGTGGATCGTGTGCAACATTCCGGGAGTGCCGCTTCCGAAATTCGATCCCTCTTTCGTGATACTCGCGATGTGGGCTTCGGTGGAGGCCATTTTCCTGTCGACCTTCGTGCTGATCAGCCAGAACCGGATGGCTGAAGTGGCTGATCGTCGGGCTGATCTGAACCTGCAGATCAGCCTGCTCGCCGAGCACGAGGTCACCCGGCTCATTCACCTCGTTACGGCAATAGGCGTCCACCTTAATCTCGAAGAAGCGCGGCACCCCGAGATCGACGAACTGAAAAAGGACGTTGAGCCAGAGAAAGTCCTGGATCATCTAGGTGCAGCACAGCAAGCGAAGATCGACGCCGCGAACGCTGCGAGTTAATGGCGGGCGCACGCCTCTAGAAGATCCGTAAGGGTCCTCCCTCCAGTAGGATAAAATCGCTCCGCATTTCAGCGTCATTGCGTCGGATCTCGGGCTGCGACGCTCGTCCCGAGGCGTTTGCAGGAGCACGCGCGAGTATCGAGAGCTCGGCGCGCGAGTATTGAGAACTCGGCGGGCGAGTAGGATGTGCTCGGCCGCCCGCACCTCGAGCGATGCGCGCCGAACAATTTGCTCGGCCCGCCGCACTTTGAACTCGGCCGTTGGCTATAGGGAACCTCACCCGCCGAGCCTGGCTGTCTGGCCCGACACCTCAACGCTACTGGATCGAGTATCCCGCTACTCACCCGCCGAGCCAAAAGTGCGGCTGGCGTAGTTCCGCATACTCGCGCGCCGAGCTATCGCACCTCACCGGCCGAGCCTCTCAGACTGGGCGCGCTAGTTCGTGCGGGAGTTATTAATCGCAACGGGTCGCGGCCCGTCGGCGTCGCTACAGCCTAGGGCAGGAGCAAAAGGAACTGCTCTGGGGTGAGCACCGCGACCTGCGGACTATTTCCAAAGTCGGCCTGATTCCGCGTGGGAATAGCATCCGCATGACAGCTTTGTGCGGCGCTAAGCTGCAGAGAGTCCTCAAAATCCTTTAGCCCGTAGTCAAGCGCACGCAGCGCATCGTAATGACCCACAGGTGACATCGTGCTGATACTCAGCAGGTGACGGAGAAACTCAGCTGTCCGCTCCGACCCTTGGTCGCGCCGAAGAATATAGAAAAGATTCGAGAGAGTATGCCATGCCACATACGTCGCATGCCCTTCGTCTTCGCATTTCTCCAACGCGCGCCAGCTTCCCTCGAAGAAACCGGGACGCCGCAGAGCAACATCCAAAATGACATTGGTGTCGAGGAGGACACGCACTCTTACTTTGCGTGCTTGGCGAGAAGAACGTGAAGCCTTAGGTCATCATCCGAGGGCTCGGGTAGCGAGAACGCTCCCCCCCATTTCTCGATGAAGCCGCGCACCGCGCCAGTCGGCACTCTCGGTGAGTCCGGGAGGAGGGTAAGCAGGCCGGAGCCTCTTTCTGGCAGAGGCTCCGAGCCCCGCGCGATAATACGACCGTGGTCGATTTCCACTTCGAGAGTCACAAGGCTCATGTTCAGATGATATCCGCTGACCTACGAAAAGCGAGCAGACGTTCTGCGCACACGCCGGTGGTCTCACCGCCCGTGCAGCAGCCTGGTTGCAAGCAAAGGCGGTAGGCCAGCTTCGAGAATGGCATTCGCGGCACCAGTGACATCATAGGGGACGCGGACCATCTCCACTGTTAGGGCCTCAGGGTCGAAGATGACGAACTGTGCACGGGGATTTCCATCGCGCGGCTGGCCGACGGAGCCCGGGTTGATCAGCGTGCGGCCTTCTGCGGGGATCTGGAAGCGCAGGTCGCTAATTCGAGTGGTTGCAGGGAGATCCTCCTTGCAGTAGATGGCCGGACGATGGGTGTGGCCGTGGAAACAGACGGGTGTCTCTTGACGATCCAGGCAGGGCTGGGCGCTCACTGCATCGAGGATGTAGATCCATTCCCCCGGGTGCTCAAGGGAGGCATGGACGATGGTTGTGGCTCCGACTTGGAATAAAAGCGGGCGATCGCGCAGCCAGGCGCGGCGCGGCGCATCCAGCTGGCGGACGGAATACTCGACTCCCTGGCGCGCCATGGGGTTCAAATCCCCACCCCGCCCGCCACACGCGACACTCTCGTCGTGATTACCCAGCACGGTGGGGCCGCCGAGCTTGCGGATTGCATCGAGGCATTCCTCTGGATTTGCGCCGTACCCGACAATATCTCCCAGGCAAAAGAATCGCTTCACGCCCCTCTCCGCGCAACATTCGAGGACAGCCTGCAATGCGTGCCAGTTGCTGTGGATGTCGCTCAGCACGGCAATGCTACCCTTCTCCTCCGCTGCCCTACTGGGCGCGCGAGGGGAAGTCCTAAGGGGAGGCATGCAAAGATAGTAGCGGGTCGCGACAACCACGCGAGCCGGGAAATGAAGCGAAGGCCCCGAATGGCGGAGTAAACCCCGGGCGGCTCAGGCCCCTTGCACCAACGGTGGCACTTGCACGAAACGTCGAGGCCCGCGAAGGTCGCACTGCATGATGTTTTCGCGCGCCCTCCTCGCTTGTGCCCTTGCGCTCGCCGGACCTCTCCACCCGGGGACTGCTGCCGAAGTCGGGATCGGTGATCCCATTCACCAGTACTGGACGGCCACTCCTCAGGACCGTTTCTCGCTGCTGAAGAACGAGTTGAGCGAGGGAAAACGAACCCTGGATATAACCAGCGAAACGGCCTTTCTCCAGAGCCTCCTCAGTGCGCTGGAGGTCCCGGTGAGCTCACAGATGCTGGTGTACTCGGTGACCAGCCTGCAGAAGGACATGATTTCACCGCGCCGACCGCGGGCGCTCTACTTCAACGATGATACCTACGTTGGCTACGTTCCGGGCGGGCAGATCGAGGTGATCTCGCTCGATCCAACCTTGGGCGGGATCTTCTACATCTTCGACGATTTCAGGCCGGGGCGGCGTCCGCAGCTGGAGCGTTCAGAGGATTGCATGCGGTGCCACTCGCCGCGTTACATGGAAGGGATCCCCGGACTCGTGGTGGAATCCGTGGTGCCGGGCATCACCGGGGGCGGTGAGAAAGCCTTTCGTCGAGAAGTGACGGGGCACGGCATTCCGTTGGATTTGCGCTTCGGCGGGTGGCACGTCACGGGCGCGCCGCCCTCGCTCAAGCACTGGGGAAATCTGCTCATGGTCTACACGGATGCAGGTCGGCAGGAGCGCCCTATCCAGCCCGGCGAACTCTTCAATCTTCAGCGCTACCTGCGCCCCACGAGCGACGTTCTGCCGCAGTTGCTGCACGAGCATCAGGTTGGATTCGTGAACCGTGCAGTGCAGGCAACGTATCGCGCCCGCACCCTACTCCAAGAACCGGCGGGCAGTCCGCTGGCACCGGAGGTCGCTTTGGAGCTAGACCGGCTTGCGCATGGGCTGGTGCGTTATCTCCTCTTCGCAGACGAGGCCCCTCTCCCAGCTGAAGGGATTGCGGGGGATCCGGAGTACAAGACTGCTTTTGCCACCCCGCGCCAACCGGGCCCGACGGGAGAGTCGCTCCGCGATTTGGATCTCCAGACCCGTCTTCTTAGGTACCGGTGCAGCTATATGATCTATTCGCCGGCCTTCGTAGGACTCCAGCCGCCACTAAAGAAGCGCATCTTCCAGCTGCTCGGCACCGCTCTGAGCGAGAATGCTGTCCCCGAGGAGTTCGCTTATTTGCCCAAGGCTGAGCGCGTGGCGATCCGGGTAATCCTCCGTACTACCCTGCCCGACTTGCCAGCCGACTGGGGCAATGACGCTGGCCCACTGCAGGCGAGCCGGTAGACCGTTCCGATGGCCTTCCGACTGAAGCATCGCGAACCGCTCGGCCAAGGGATTGCCCGGGTCTATAAAGGCGAAGGGAAGGCAGCGCTGCAGGCCGCTTTAGGAGAAGAAGGCACGGACACCGCAACGCGAGTGCATGAGATCCGCAAGCACCTGAAGAAGATGCGCGCGCTCCTCCGGCTCGTACTGAAGGGAATAAGCGGCCCTGCCTTTCGCAAAGAGAACCACCGGTTGCGAGACATCGGCCGGCGGCTTTCGGACATGCGCGACGCTGAGGTGCGGATCCATACCTTTGATCGCCTCCGGGAGCAGTGCTTCGCCGGTGAGAAGCGATTTCCGGAGATCCGCGCGGAGCTTGCCCGGAAAACTACCGCGTGCACCAGGGATGCAGGAGGCGCGCTGGCAGACCTCGCGCAAACTTTGGGGGCAGCGATGACCAAAGGTCCTTTGCCGGAAGCGAGGGCCTTTGGCTCGCAAGACCTCTGCGCCTCCTTACTTGGCACCTATCAGAAAGGCCGCGCCGCCCTTCGCTCAGCGTGCAAAGAGCCCACCCATGATCGCCTCCATGAGCTGAGGAAGCGGTCCAAGGATCTTTGGTACGACGTGCGCTTGTTGGAGCGCGGCTTCCCTGAGTTTCTGAAGCCACAGGCCCGTGAGCTCAAGCAGCTGACCACGTCGCTAGGTGAGTGCCTCGATCTCGCTCTCCTCCGGGACGCGCTCGCCGCCCCGACTTGGAAACCGGACACCGCTCCGGCGCGCAAACATCTGGGCCAGTTAATCGAGGGACGGCAGCAGCGAATGCAGCGGGCATCGCTCGACCTCGCGAGTCGCTTCTACGCCGAAGCGCCCAGGAAGTTTGCGAAACGGCTCGCTGCGTATTGCGCGGATGACCGCTGCGGAGCTGCGGAGTAACTGCGACGACGTTGGTTCGCCACCAGAAGGAGTGGGCAGAGAAGGATTCGAACCTTCGAAGTCATAGACAGTGGATTTACAGTCCACCCCGTTTGGCCACTTCGGTATCTGCCCTTTTGAGAGGGGCGGAACTTATACTGCGCAACTTTCGTGACGCAAGGGGATTAACCCAAGATTCTCCACCACGGCTTCTTCGCAGGCTTGGCGTCCGGAGCAAGGGGAGCGGGTGGTGGCGGGAGCTGTTCCCGGGGGAGGAGCTTGCTGCCGCGAATGACGATCCGCTCGAGGGGATTGTCATTGCTGTCGGTCGGCTTGTTGCTGATCGCCTCCAAAGTCTCAAATCCGTAGAGGACATTCCCGAAGACCGTATACTGCCCATCGAGCTCAGGCATGGGGGCGAGCGCGACATAGAACTGGCTGCCGTTGCTAACCCGCGAAGGGTTGATCTTATCCGGTAGTCGCGAAGCCGCGACCGCACCCCGTGAATGCCTGCGTCGAATCTCGGCAGGCAGTGTGTACCCCGGACCACCTGTGCCGACTTCGCTACGATCCTTCCCCTCGCTCTTGGGATCGCCCACTTGAACAAGCATATTAGGGAAGACCCGGTGGAACGCCTGCCCATTGTAGAAGCCTTTCTTAACCAGCTTCTTGAAGTTCGCGGTCGTCGCCGGAGCGTCGCCTTCATAGAGCTCGATGGCGACTGGCCGCAGTAGCTTCTCCTTGCCAAACCGGATCTGGAACAGAGCGACTTCATCCGCCCGCAGCAGCGGTGTCCCGGTGAGGAGAATCAGTGCGGTGCAGAGGAGTGTTTTCATTTAAGGTAGGAACGGCAGCGCCTGCGCCACGACCGGGATCATTGGCGCTTCCGCGTGCGCAGGGCGGGCAACCAGACCGCTCGCTGGCGAGCCGTGCCTGAGATAGCCGAGGGCAATCGGCTTTGCCAAAGCAAAACTCCAGGTCGCGCTGCTGATCGTACCCAGCTGCTTCAACCCGTCTTCTGTGCCGAAGATGCGCATCCCGGTCTGGAGCAGCTCGTCGGACACCGCTGTGTACCCGGTAAGCTCACGGTTTACATGCCCTACACTGCGCAGCCGAGAGATCGTCTCCTGTCCAACGTAGCAGCCCTTGTGATAGTCGATATGGGTGCGGTCGAGGCCGGCCTCAGGGGGTAAGGTGTTCTCGCCAAGTTCGTAGCCCCATCGAGGGATGCCGCGCTCTATGCGCAGGGTCTCCAGTACCCCGGGATCTATTACCTTCACACCTTCAGTGCGCTCCAGGGACCAGGCGTTCAGCGCGCTTCGAGCGATCACCAGATCATGCCCATCCTCGCCGAAACGGCGTGCGGCGGAAACGGCCACAGCGCTGTCGGACAATCCCGGCACATCCCGCGGTGCCAAGCGCAGGAGGTGCAGTAGCGCGAGTTCTTCCGTGACGTCCTCGAGCAGCACGTCGTCCGCGATGATGTAACGCTCGAGACGGGCCTTGAGTGTCTCCCGAAGCTCCGCGGCGCTATCCACGAGCAACGCGTCCGGTAGCGCAGTCACGAAGATCTCGGCATTAAGACGCCCTTTTGCTGATGTCACACAGGAGGGAATCGTCACTCCGGGCTTCAGTCGTGTGATGTCGCTGCTAACCTGTCCATTTAAGTAGCGGACGCGGTCTCCGCCGGTAAGTCGCAGCATTGTGCGATTTGTGAGATCTGCCACGCCACCATGCGACTGGAAGGCGAGGTAGGCAGCCGACTCCAAAGGGGAGGCGCTCATGCGCCAGGAGACGATTTCTCTCCAGCGCCCGTGGGAGCTACCTGGCCTTTGTCCCGCGACTCGGCCACCCGCCGCTGATCGTCCTCTTCTCCAAAGACCCGCGCGAATAGATGGGCGGACGGGCGTTTTGCCTCTGACGGCTCCTCGTCGATCTTCACGACTGACGGCTTTTCTTCAGAAGACTTGAGGCCACTCGTCTCCGCTAGAACAACAGACTCAACAGGCTTGTCCCGCAAAGCAGGCGGGCTTCCGACGGGAGATGGCGGCTGCGGCTTGCTCGCAACGGCATTCATCCGATGCACGACGGAGAAATCATCCTCTGCCCAGCCTTCCTCGGCCGCAGCACTCATTCTCGCGGCTGTCGCGGCGGTCACCGGCGTCTGCACGCCGAGCTTTGCAGCTATCTGTACGCCGAGTCGCACATCCTTGAGCATGTGCTTGAGCGAGAAATGCGGCTCATACTCACTCGCGAGCATGTTTGGCAGCTTGAGATCGATCACCCCACTGCGTGCCGCATTATGCTCCAATGCGGCTGAGAGCGTCTCCGGCGGCAGGCCTGCGCTGGTCACGATCGCGAGCGCTTCGGAAAGCACCTGCACGCTCGCAGCAGAGATCAAATTGGTGACCACCTTGAGAGTAGCGGCATCGCCGATTCCTCCAACACGCACAATGGCTTTGCTGGTGGCCTCGAGGATCGGCTTCACCCGTAGGTACGTTTCCTCCTCGCCGCCGACATAATAGACGAGTTGGTTCCGCTCCGCCGCGAGTTTGCTCCCAGTAAAGGGTGCATCCAGAAAGCGTGCACCCGATGCCTGCACGAGTTCCGCCGCTTGGGCAGTCGCCTCAGGACCCACGGTAGCGTTGCAGATCACCACATGCTCAGCCGTCAACTTCCCGCGCATCGCCTCGAGCACCTCCATCAGCGCCTCAGCATCAGAAACGAAGATCTGGATGTTGAAGCAAACGTCTGCCACTTCAGCCGGGCTGCCGAGAAAGTTCGGTACTGGCTTTGGCGTTCGATTCCAGACGAATACCTGGAATCCGCGACCGCGCAGACACGCAGCGGCGCGTGAGCCGATGATGCCCAAACCAATGAGGCCAACGTTCTTCCTGGATTTGCGACGCATGTCTTAGACCACGAATGGAGGATGATGCATGAGGAATCAATGACCGATCGAAGCCACTCTGACCACGACCCTATAAATGAAACCGGCGCGATCCTCTCGGAGTCGCGCCGGGTCTGAATACCTGTTGTTGCCCTTTACGGCTGCACCGGAGCAGGAGCCGTTGATCCAGGGGCTGGAGCCTCTGGAGTGGGGACCACAATCGGCGAAGGTGCTGGAAGATTAATCTTCACGTCGGCCTTGGCCCGCACGTCTTTGATTACCTTCTGGATCTCCTCCTGCTTACCTTGCTGTTGAAGAAAGGTCATGAGCTGGGGCTTGGCCTGTTCAAAGGTGACTTTCTCGGCGTCTTTGCGGTCCGTGACCTTGATGACATGATAACCGAACTGGCTGCGCACCGGCGCGCTGATATCGCCCTTCTTCATACCGAAAGCAGCTTCCGAGAATTCTGGCACCATCTGCTCCTTGCCGAAGAAGTCCAAATCGCCGGCATTCTGCTTGGCGCTCGGGTCTTCAGAGAGTTCCGTCGCTAGCTTGTCGAAAGCCTCACCTTTCTTCGCCCGGTCTTCTGCAGCCTTTGCAGCTTTCTCCTTCTCCACCACGACCTCGGGTTTCGCATCGTCCGGCACCCGGATAAGGATATGGCTAGCGCGCACCTGCTCTGGCTTCTGGAATTGATCCTGATTCTCGTTGTAGAACTTCTGCGCTGCCTCATCAGTCACTGCACCGTCACCCTTCACCTGACTCTCCAGCCAGCGCTGCGCCTGCAGTGAAGACCGGATATCGCCCGTGACCTTTTCAAGAGTCTGGCCACTCTTCTCAATCTGCTTCTTTAGTTCCTCCTCAGACCCGAAATTGGCTTTGATCTTTTCGATCATCGCTGTGACTTCCGTTTCTGGAATCTTTACGTCGACGGAACGCTTTTGGACCAGCTTCTCCATGATCATATCGTCGAGGATCATGCGGTAGCCATCGAGCTTCTGCGCTTCCGGCAGGGTTGCAGCAGGTACTCCCTGCGCCGCCAGCACTGCGTTAAAGGCGGTTTCGAGTTCTGCCTTCTTGATCTCTACTCCCTCTACAACCGCAACAACATCTGGGATCGGAGTGCTCTTTGTAGCAGGCGCTGCAGGGGAAGCAGGTTCTGGGGCGACGGACGCGGGAGCAGCGCTACCGTTCTTCTTCTTGGTGGGTTCCGCAGCGAAGAGCACAGGCGCCGCCATCAAGGCAAACGTGAGTGCGATATGGAGAGGCACTGAAGGTCTCATAAGAATTTGGAGCGCGGACCCTCGCACGGCCCTGAAACGAAGGCCAGCGGTATTTGCCCACAAAAGATTGACACAGTGAACGCAATCGCGCGCACCCATAAAGCAGTTTGCGTGGAAGTAGCAGATCGCCACTTCCACGCTTAACTGAGCCTTCGTTAGCTCGCTCGAGGGTTCTTATGCACGCTTTCGCGAGTTGCCTCTACTAGCGTCCGCGGAGCGCCGCTTGTTCCTCTGCACTGAGGTTTTTCTTGCCTCTGCCGCCGCCGCCGTTCCCACCGCCCCCGCCTCCGCCTCCGCCCTGCCTTTGTGGCTGCTGAGCTTGCTGCTGCGGCCGCACCTGTTGTTGTGGTCGCTGCATCTGCTGTGGACGGTTTGCCTGCTGTTGCCGCTGCGCTTGCATGGCGCGCTGCTGCATCTGTTGTTGTTGCTGCTGACGGGCAGCTTGTCCCCCGTCGGGGCGTTGCTGTTGCTGTTGCTGCTGCTGCTGGCGTGCGACCTGATTTCTTTCAATCTGCTGCTGCTGACGGGCGGCCTGGCTGCGTTCCATTTGTTGCTGCTGACGGGCGGCGTGGCTGCGTTCCATTTGTTGCTGCTGACGGGCGGCTTGCTGCCGCTCCCCCTCCTGCTCCAGGCGGGCTGCCTGCTGGCGCTGCATTGCAGCAGCCTGACGGCGCTGTTCGCCACCGTCTCCTTGAGCAGCCTGCTGGCGCTGTACCCTGCCTGCGGCATCCGAGTTGTCGCGTTTGCGATCGGCTCGTTCAGCTACGTTCGGATTCTCCTGTAATCCTTCGCGTGCCGCTTGCGCCTTTGCGCGCTCCTGTGTGTCATTGTCTGCTGCCTGAGCCTTCTGGCGCGCCTCGCGAGCCGCTGCGCCGTTCACTTTATCCTCCTGCAGCTTTTCCATGCGATTGTTTCGCTGCTCGGCGGCCTTGGCGGCCTGCCGCTCCTGCCTAACAGCTTTCTCCGCCTGCTGCTGTTCCTTTAGCGCATTTTGAGTCTCCGCCCGCGAGACGGAGTCCTTTCGCTCCAAAGCCTCCGAACGGGCTGCGTCAGCATTACCTTTGGCTTTCTGACGCCTTCCGGCAACTGCCTCACTACTTTCCTGCTTAGTCTCCTCTTCGCTGGTCGCGGCAGCAGGCGCATCGGCTATGCCGCGGTTCTTTCCGCGTCTAGGATTTGCGCTGTCGTTTGCAACCGCTTCTGGCGCTGACTCCCCAGGAGCAACCGCCGGGACCTGGTCAGCTACCGGATCGTTCGCTTGGTCGTTGGGTGCATCCCCACGCCCACCGCGCCCGCCACCTGGACGCGCGGCGACTTCACCTTTCTGCTTGTTGCCCTTTCGGCCCGGCTGGTTAGCATCCTGGGTCTGGACTTCCGTTGGGTCGCCAGGAGCAACCGCCGGGACCTGATCCCCAAGCCCACCTGGATTCGCGGCGACTCCACCTTTCTGCTTGTTGCCCTTTCGGCCCGCCTGGCGAGCCTCAGGCGTCTGGACGACCGCGCCCTCTGGCTGATCAACGCCTTTACGAAGTCTTTCGGCCCGGTCCCGCCGGTTCTTGCCGTTCGCACCAGGCGCGGGAGCGTTTGGATCACCCTTCACTGGGATTACGGCCAGCTCAGCAGTGTCGATGGGCTTTGCTTTCGCGCGCTCGCCACGTGGCAGGTCCGCCGTCTTGCGGTTCATTTTCGCGCGAATCTCCTGCCGATTCTCGGCATTGGCAGCCCGCTTCCACCCCTTATTGACCCGCACATCGGTCTTCGCAATCACCCGGGTGGGCTTGATCTTCAGCTGTGCCATGGGATTGTCCATCCGGCGTACCCGTGGTGCTGGCACAATCAACTGGTTCCCACGTTGCACTGCCTGAATTGCCCGTCCTCCGCCGCGACCTCCCCGGCCATTCTGGTTGATGATCGTGGTGTTGTTATTGTTAATCACCGTGTTGTTGTTCACCACGGTGTTATTGTTATAGATATTCTTGATGTTCGTTTCGCGAACGAGCTTCAGGGCTGGTATTGGCCGGTAGACGCGGGACGAGATGTAGTCGTACCGAGGACCGCCGCAGAACGGAATGCCGCCACCATAGTAACCATCATCGTAGCCCGAGTTGAAGGTGATGTTGGTGATGTTCACCGTGTTCACGATAATGACCTCGTTGCGAACCCGCGGAATCAACACCTCCCGGATCACCGGTGCGCCGAAGTCAGCCACATCGCAGAAGTTATAATACTCCGGCCCGATGTCGTAGCTATTGTCCACGGTCACGCCGATGCCCACGCTGGAATCCCAGGTTGCCTCAGGGGGAAGGGGTGCCCACCCTACGTGCTCCTCATCGTTGCGCCAGGAGACCCACGCCGGACCCCAATCGTAGTCCGGAACCCAGCACCAACCGGTGTCTTCTACAGAAACCCAACGGCCATAGTGGTACGTGATGCCTCCAAAGTCCTCGTAGCTCACCCACGTCCAGCCCGCGTCGGTATAGCTCCAGTAGCCATCCGTGTAAGGAGCCCAATCGGCACTCACCCCGGTTGGCTGCCAACACAGGCCATAATCACCCACTTGGATCCAGTCGCCATGCGGCGAAAGGGATTCCTGGAAGAATTCAAAGGAGACCTCATCTTGAGCGTAAGCGGAAGCAGGTGCGAACGAGAGGGGTCCGACACCGACCGTCGCCACGCCAAGATAGAGAGCGAGGAGTTGGGTTTTCATAAGGGATTGTTGCTGATGAGACTCCTTGGGACCAGTTTCATTCACGCGAAACACTGGAGATTACGAGGGGAACTCCAGAATAAATCGAAGGATCTCTCCCGCGTTGGCCGGGCGAAGGGATCGATCCAACTGAATGGGATGTATCTTAACTGACAATTTCAGCTGCTGGAACCGTCTCCTCAACTGACATTTCATCATTCTGCTCCGGGGAACCAGAACCCCACCTCCTCCACAGCGTCGAAGCCAAAAAGCATACGAGAACCAGCCATGGCAGCATCGTCCAAGGTCTCCAGATCGGCGCATCAGCCAGAGTCGAGATGCCCTTGTTCCAAGGGAAACCGTGAGACACCGTGTTATAGAAAACAAAGAGGAAGACCGTGCTCGACGCTGTGAGGGCCACATACCAGCCCGTGCTGGCCAGCAGTATGAAGGGCGCCAGCCACACCATGTACTGCGGTGCACCTCCGGGCGCGAAAACAAACATGACCGCCCAGGTCAGTGCGAGAGTCAGAAATACTCCACGCGCATCTGCGGTACGCCGACGCCAGCTGAGAAAAAGGACTGTTGCGACGATCACGACTTTCAGCCCAGCAAAGATCCAACCCTGCACCGGCGACACATTCATAAATCCGCTCGTCCGTAAGTCCTCCCAGCCACCCTGACTGAGAAGGTACGTGATGCCCCAATCACCCCAGTAGCCTCCGTATCCGACAACATTTGTCAGGAATGTCTTGGGAATGGTGACGAGAGGGTAAGCCCAGCCAGCAAGGGTGGTGACCACAGCGCCCACGGCGAATCTAAGCGACTGCCGCCTATGGAACCAGACGAAGAAGAATACCGGTCCAAGTAAAAGGGCGACGACTTTAACGTTGCAGGCCAGGCCGAGGAGAACCCCGCATTCAAGTGGTCGCCCGGCGACGCAAAAACATGCTGAGAGAAGGAGCAACCCGGTGAGCAGGGAATCAACGTTGCCATGGTAACCCGAGACCATGAAGGCGACTGGACTTAAGGCGAAAAGGACGATTGCCCAAGGCTCTGGGCGACCAGTCTTCTCTCGAAGCCACGCCAGTGCAAACACCGCAACAAGATCCGCCCCAATCCCGGGCAACCGGAGCAAGAGCGGAAACTCGACTTCCCAGGATTGGGCGACACGGAATGCTCCCGCAATGTATTCACCGATGAGCGGTGTATGGTTGAAGAGCTTGGTAGCCCCATACATGTGCAGGAGGCCGTGCTTCTCAATCTGTTCAGCGAACTGGAAAAATAGGAATGTGTCAGTCGTTCCGATCGTGGTTCCTGCGCAGTAGAGCTTCGAGATCAGTGCCAGTAGGGCAGAAGTAAGGATCGCCCACCGCAGCTTTGCGCCGATTGCCCACTCAGCCTTTCCGGAGAGAGGTAGCAAGCCATGACTCGCTGGTCCACCGGTCTGTGGACTAGGAACACTCATTCAGAATGGCGGCAGAAGGAAGAATTCGGAGGAACATACGTCAAGGTAAGGCACCGATCTGAGCAATTGTGGCACCAGAAGTGCGACAATCTGTCGTGTGGTCTTAGAAGTGCTTAAGGTGATGAGAATCCGCGCTCTGCGGCCGCCACTTCGTTGAACTTCGACTCACAATCTCGCAGCGTCTCACCGCTGATGCCTCAGATCTACCGCTTTGGGTGGTTGGTAGCCGTGATCACAATGTTCGGTCTCGGGTTCACCCAAAAGAACTCCGCAAGTCGCCCTCGGGCGCTCACCGACAGAGGTTCCGACAGCGGGGTCAACACGTCGTTGGCAGCACTGGGCGCCCGGGACCAGGTGAATCTTTCCCAGCGGATAATCGCGTGGCTTGATTGCATTCCAACCCACAGGCCGCTTCTCATCGTTGGAGCGCCAAAGAATGTCGCAGCCGCTGGGACAGCGCAATTGATCTCGTATCTGGCCTGGCCCCGCCCGGTCCTGATCAGCTGCGGCGATCTAGAAGAATCCGCCATTCACTTACGCGATTTCCCGGAAAAGTACGGGGCGGTAGCTCTCTGTCACCTGACTACATCAGCGAAACCGGAGAACAGCACGGACTTTGGACCCGCACTCACTCTTATCGCGCCAGAGGAGATCTCCCAATGACCGTACTCGCACTGATCCTGGCGATCTCGCTTATCTTTGCCGCCGGATTCGGCCTTGCCCTAATTCTTTGGCGCGGCCAGCAACCTATTCTGGGGGCAGAGGTTTTTGGACTTTCGTGGCTCTTGGGTGCCGCATTCGTCTCCGCCACACTGGCCATTGGAGGGATTGCGCTTAACGGGAGCGCGCTGCTAGCGCTAACCACCATGGGGTGTCTAGCCTTGCTGGTACAAGGCATTTACAAAATCCGGAAAGGAGCGCGGATTGACACAGGCTTCACTGGTTCAATGAGATGGGAGCGCTGGACATGCCTGCTCGTCCTACTTCCAATCATCACCTTCGTGGTCAAAGCCCATGGCACCACCATTGCATGGGATGGGCTCTTGATCTGGGAATTCAAGGCACGCAGCGCCTTCCTTTCCGGTGGATCGCTGCCAGCGTCATACTTCTCGGACCTATCTCGGATTCAATTCCATCCAACTTATCCACTCTACCTGCCATTCACCGAACTTTGGGTGTACCTATGGATCGGCGACTGTGATCAAGAGACCATCAAAGTGCTCTTTCCGATTTTCTATGCAGCAGGCATCTCACTCCTTTGGGCGGGGGCATGTCGCCTGAGCGGGAAGGTGTGGATTGCGTCATTGTCAGCAGTGATGCCCGTGGCAATTCCACTGCTGTCGACTCACGGATTGGGACTCATACACGGGTATTGTGATTACCTACTCGCTTCAATGTACTTTGCCAGCTTTAGCGCCCTTTTAACATGGCGCCTGCGAGGCATACCTGGCACCTGGTTTGTTTCAGCTATCTGCGCCGGTCTTCTGCCTTGGATCAAACAGGAAGGAGTGGTACTATTCGGCACGCTAGTCGTGGTATCGGCAATCGCGCATGGTTGGCGTAACTGGAAACACACGCTGTTCTTTGCACTTCCCGGAATCGCTGTTGCCGGGAGTTGGAAACTCGCCCTATGGAGCATTGGCGCAAGCACCGAAGAAGTGTTTCAAGCATTTACTGTAGCGAGCTTCGTCGAGAATCTCCCCCGTCTCCAAACGATCATTTCCGTAATGTTGGCCAATTTATTCTCCGTACCTCACTGGAGCATTCTCTGGTTCCTCGCCACACTGGCGCTGATCTGTTTGAAGTGGACTCGCAATTGTGCAGCGCTCTATCTAGCGATAGCGATCGCTTTGCCATTATCCATATACATCTTGCCCTACATGTTCACTCGAATCGATCTCGGATTTCATCTTGTCACATCGATAGATAGGCTAATCCTCCAAGTGTCGATGGTTGCCGTTCTAGCGGTATCGGTGGCCCTTGGTGCCGTTCCCCGCTCATCTGCTCGCGAGGAGCGTACAGAGGCCCCGACGGGGTTGTAACAAGATGCAGACTTCCCCATCTGGTGCAGGTGAACCTGATTCACTGCGAATGCCGTGCCTCTCAGTAATCATGCCTGCATTCAACGAGGCAGGCACCGTGCATGAGGTCATTGCTGCAGTGCTCAAGCAAGGCAGCGTCATGGAATTAATCGCAGTGGACGACTCTTCCACCGACAGTACCTGGGCAGAACTGCAGGCGATCGCGGCCATCGAACCTCGCTTAAAAGTAGTTCGTCATGAAAGGAACATGGGCAAGGGGGCAGCACTCCGCACCGGCATCGCCAAGTCAACTGCACCGATCGTGCTAATCCAAGATGCGGATCTGGAATATGATCCAGAGGATTACCCTGCCCTGATCGGGCCTATTATCGCCGGGCGGGCTGATGTCGTATTTGGGACCAGATTCGGAGGGGCGGGTTCTCATCGCGTACTCTATTATTGGCATTCTGTCGGGAACAAGGTTCTGACAATCCTCTCAAATATGGCGACGAATCTAAATCTGTCCGACATGGAAACCTGCTACAAAGTCTTCCGAAGGGAAGTCATCCAGCAGATCCAGATTAAAGAGGATCGGTTCGGATTCGAACCGGAGATTACCGCGAAGGTGTCGCGTCTAGCCGTTCGTATTTATGAGGTACCAATCTCCTACTACGGGAGAACT
This sequence comes from Spartobacteria bacterium, assembly GCA_031389825.1. Classification (GTDB taxonomy): domain Bacteria; phylum Verrucomicrobiota; class Verrucomicrobiia; order Chthoniobacterales; family Chthoniobacteraceae; genus JANMSW01. The sequence continues at coordinate 231,154 of JANMSW010000013.1, read as the reverse complement.
TATGCCGAGGGAAAGAAGGTAGGCTGGCGGGATGGCTTCCGCGCTCTCTGGTGCATCTGGAACTACGGAGTCCTGGGACGCTGATGACCGATCGACCAAACGCACAGTCAGATTCCAATGACTTTGAATTTGCGGCTCTCAGAGGAGCGGTAAACTATCGCAAATCATTGGTCAGCGAGTTCGCGCCAATGCTGAGAGGCGCGGTTATTGAGGTGGGCTGCGGCATTGGTCAGATGACTGCGCATTTTCGTTCTTTGCCGACGATCGATCGGCTCCTCAGTATCGAGCCCGAACCTTCGTACTGCGAGGCGCATCGCATCGCACTCCCGGGCCATGAGCTAATCCAAGGGACGATTGAGCAAGCACCCGCCTCCGAGTGGAACGCGATCGTAAGCATCAATGTTCTGGAGCATATTGAGGATGATGAGGAAGAGCTTGCGAGGTATTGCAAGCTTCTCACGAACGATTCAGGTTTTCTCTGTCTGTTCGTACCCGCACGACCCGAATTATATGCTCCTATAGATCGGGATTTTGGCCATTTCCGGCGATACACACGCCAATCCCTCCAGGCGAAGCTCACATCGGCCGGCTTCAGGGTGAGGCGACTGAATTACTTCAACTCAGCAGGGTACTTCGCTTGGTGGTTCAACTTCTGCATCTTGAAGAAGCGCACCTTCGAAGTCGAAAAGGTGCGCTTTTATGATAGAGCAATCTTCCCGCTCATTCACCTGGCCGAGACTAAACTGATGCGTCCCCCATTTGGACAAAGTCTCATTGCGATTGCCCAGGCTTAGCAGCTTCCGAACGCTCCTGCTCAAGCAAGCGTTCCGCAGTATGGCGTTCAATCACCTCATCTACCTGCTCGCCAAGCAGATGATGTAGTTGAGCGAGTTTAAACCGAGGCTCCGAAGATTTCGGTTCCGCTCGAACGGCATTCTTCTGCGCAACGAGAGCTTCCGCTGGTCGCCCTTGGTGCACCCGGATCGCCGCAATCTGCTCCCAGGGCTTGGCATCGCGGACATCGAGTAAGCCCGCCAACTCATACTTGGAGACGGCATTGTCGTACTGCTTCAGCTGTGAGTAATGCTGCGCCAGCGAAACGACCGCCTCCCGGTGCCACCAGTTTACCTGAACATATTCGGTCAATGTACTCACTGCTTGATCGGGCTCTTCGAGCGCGCCATGGGCAATTACCTGAAGCTGAGTCAGGTCCCAGGTGTGCGGCCACCGCAGCAGTGCTTCAGCAATCAAAGCCTTCGCTTCTTCGTACTTCTTCTCTGAAAGCAAGAGCTGCACGCGGTGCACCTCAGGGCTCCATGGTTTGGGAGGGCGAAGATCTTTACCTTTCAACACTGTTTCTATCCGACTGTTGATCTCTAGCGACTCCTCCGTTTTCCGCTGTGCTTTCAGAATCGATGCGAGCTGCAATGTGAGCGCCGGGTGATTTGGATGTTGATGCAGCGCACCCCGAATGACCTCCTCGGCCGCCACAAAGTCCCCTTTAGCGACTAGCACGCGCCCCAGGTTTGCTCGCGCTCGAGCCGTGTCTCCTCCCCTTTCGATGAATGTCCGAAACATCGTTTCTTCGTTCACCCATATGCGACTTTGCGAATGAGTCAGGGTGGTGAACACCACGGTGACTACAGCAAGACCAGCCACACGAAGCGAAGGTGATCCCAGCGGAACTGCGAGAAATCCTTTAACGATGAGTAGAACCAGCGCCGCTGAAGGCATGTAGATCCAGTGTTCAGCTACAGGCGCATTGAGCGGAATCAAGTTCGAGATCGGAAGGAACCCGACAAAGAACCAACTGGTTGCAAAGATATTAAGCTGACGATCCTCACATTTCCGAAAGCAGAGCAGCGCAAAAGCCGCAAGCGCGGAGATACCGAGAGGGATCAGAGTCAGCGCATGATAATGAAGCCAGGGCGCAGACATGCGCAGTTCCTCCGAAGGGGCACATAGCTGGCGCTCCATATGAAGATTGAAGGGGAACACCGTGATCGAGACATAATCACCTAGTGCCCGGACTGCCTGGTTCGCACTTCCCAGGATAGAACTTGTCGGTAAGGTAGCGGCAACTTCGCCCACTCGGGGCAAACTTTGCCGGTACATGAAATATGCCGAAACGATGGCGGCGGCACCAACGACCAGGATGCGTCGGTCTAATTTCGCTCCTGCGGAGTTAAAGAACGCTTGGTAAATGCAAAACAGCACGATCCATGTGATCGCGATTTCTTTAGAGAACAGACCGACGAAACAGGCAATGGCTGCCAGAAAGTACCACGCCATTCTGGCGCGGATTTCGGGTGTCGTGAGGCCCTTCTCCACCAGCAGCCACGCAGTTAGGCAGAATAAGGCGGCAAGGCTGTCTGCTCGACCCGAAATGTAGGCCACAGCGGCGTGATGGATCGGATGCACGAGCCATACTACCCCACTACCAATGCCCAGAACTGCATTCCGCAGGCGTCGCTCTGGGGTGAAACGATTCGCAACCGTGCGAACTAAAATCGCAAGAAGGAGAGCTGCTCCCGTGTGCACCAGTACATTCGTCGCGTGATAGCCGAACAGACTTTCTCCCCAAAACCAATAGTCGGAGATGTAGGAGAGATTCTGTACCGGTCGAAAGTAACTGGTGACATCAAACGGGTAGAGCCAGTGTCGAAAGCACTCGAATGCAACTGTCGGCGAGCGGAAAAACGGGTTCTTACCTACCAGGAAATGATCATCCCAAATCTTTTGACCAAAGAATGCAGGCCAATAAGCCATGCTCGCCAGCAAAGCGAAAATCAAACCGGTTATAGATGTACGCAAGCTAAGGAAACTCTTCGTTCGCACTGGATAGCGTCAAGGCCAAGTGAAGACAAAAAAAACGCTCGAGGTCAGAGACCTCGAGCGTATTTGAGAAACGTTCCTTCGGAGGATTACAGGGAGTACGATCCCCAGAATCCGACGGTGGACGTGACTACGTCCGTGAAATTGTCACGTGTTGTCGTGGCGATCGTTGGAGGTGTGTCGATCGTTCCGAGTACGATCGCTGTGCCGAGTAGATCGGTCACTGCGGTGGCGTTCGCAAGGCGGGTGCCTGGCTTCATGTGGACACGGGCATTCGACCAGGCAACCGTTGCTGAACCAACGAGGTTCTGCTCGATAGCGTACTGATCTTTCGCCGCGTCAATGAGACGCATTTCTTCCAGAATGGCGGTGGCCTGCGAGCGCTTGCGAGCACGAAGGAAGTTCGGCACGGCAATCGCAGCTAGCAGGGCGATGATCGCAACAACGATCATGATTTCAACGAGCGTGAAGCCCGCTTTTGTGGCTGAGTTCAGTTTACGGAGCATATTAGTATGATTTCGGTTTGGTATGATTTGACCTCAGCAATCGCTAAGGACAACGGTCTACATAGCACCCTGGATGCCACCCGTTCACTAGACTCACTCGAAATACTAGAAAACTGAACTGTCCTCGCTTTCACGCGAAAATCCCCTGCCCGTGTCGCGGCCTTCCCTTAACGAAAATCTGGCCAGCGTAGTCTTTGGACTTTCTCTGCTCGTGCAGATCGTGGTGCTTAGCCGCCACTCGGCGTCGTCTCTCCTTGTCCCTGCAGGTGATGACATGAGATTCTATCTGGACTGGGGGTTGCGAGTTGCGGCAGGGCAGTGGACGGACCACCAGGCCTTCTATGGTTTGCCTGGATATGCCTACTGGCTCGGGGCAGTGCTTGCCCTTAGCGGCGGGAGCGTCATGGGCGCGTGCCTGATTACAGGTGTCCTACAGGCAGCAGCGTTCGCAGCGGTTGGAACTCTGGTTTTTCTTCTCACGCGAGATGCGCTGCTGCGAGTCCGACCGGACCAGGGGACGCTGAGTCTCTCGCAGGAGGGCGCCCAGACCGGCGGGTGCATAGCTGCAGCATGCTGGGCTCTCTTTACTCCAGCTCAGGCTTTCTCGGTTGTCCTAATGCCGACGATTGGATTCACCTTGGTATTTTGGGGAACCGTTTACTTCCTCATGAGTCACGGGTCCGCACGACCATGGTGGCAGTGGGGATTGCTCGGCATAGCTATGGGAGCGTGCTCCATGTTTGTAGCCGCGGTTCTTTTCCTGACTCCGCTTGCAATTGTCAGAATCATCCTTGAACGAAAGGATCCTCGATTCCTGGCGCGGATCTACCGTACTTCCGGCTTTGCTGCGATTCTCATCTGCGGGGTCATTGCTGGACTGAGCCCAGCCTGGCTCCACAATGAACTCGCGGCGCGCGAGTCAGTGATGCTCTCAGCGCATAGCGGCATAAATCTTTATATCGGGAACAATCCGGAAGCGAATGGCTACCCGAAGATTCCAGTTGGCCTGCGCGCCAACCAGGCTGAGCTCCTCCAGGACAGCCTTCGCATTCCAGAACAGGAACTCGGCCGCCGGCTGAGCAGGGTCGAAGTGTCTGAATTTTGGGCGAACAAGGCTACGGAGTGGATCTCTCAGAACCCAGCAGAGTGGCGAAAACTCGTTCTGCGGAAGTTCCAGAACTTTTGGAACGCATTTCAGTACGATGACGTGAATGTCTTGCAGCATCTCCGGAGGGAGGGCACGACCTTCGGCTTCTCGAGTTTTGGCTTGATTGCCGCCTTCGGGATCCCTGCAGGCGTTTGGGGTTGGTGGCGGGTACCTCCGTTGCGATGGGCGATCGCAGCGATTCTCCTACACATGGTCGCGATCCTCCCGGTTTTTGTAACGGAGCGGTACCGCCTTCCTATCATTCCCGGCATGATTAGCTGCGCCGTCGTCGGCCTGACGCTCCTGTGGCAGGGATTCAACTCCGGGCGTTGGTCATTTGTAGGTGCCTATCTGGTTGCCGTGGTTGGAAGCACCTCCTTTACCTCCATTCAAAAGGGAAGCCCGGAGGCTTGGGCGCTGCGCCACTATTCGCTCGGTGTGCGCTCGCTTGCCGAGGCCGAAGGTGCCCTGGCCCGAAAAGACGTTGAAGATGCTTCAGCCAAACTAAAGGACGCCGGTGCAGAATTGCGGAGCGCTTTCCAGTACGCACCTGCTAGTACGGAGACCAACCTTGCACTAGGAAATTTGTTTTTTGCCCAAGGAGATCGATCCCGGGCGAGATTAATGTATTCACGGACCGTGCAACTTGCGCCCGACCACGCGAGCGCATGGACCAACTTGGGAGTGATCGCCCTGCAAGACATCGACACAATAAGGGCCATCACCTACCTCAGCACTGCGGCGCGAGCAAATCCAGGTTCAGGCAAGGTCTACTTCCTTCTTGCGAAGGCCAGAGCTCAAGCAGGTGACTTGGAGGGCGCACGTGCCGACGTGAAGCACGCTCTCACGCTGCGACCCAACCAGCGAGAGTTCCAAGCCTTCCTGGCAGAGTTAGAGCGCCCGTTATGAATCCTGTTTGCGGTTTGCGGGAGCAGTCCTATGAGGCTGAGCCCAATCGCCCGAGTGCAACTGTGGCCGATATATCTGCGGGATTGGAAAGTAGCCGCTTCTTATATTCTTCTCTCGCTTCGTCCAGGTTACCCTCGGCTTCGAGGGCTTTTCCGACCCAGTAATGTAGTACGGTGAGGGTAGGATCTTCTCGGAGCACTTGCCGGAGCACAGACACAGCCTCGCCACTACCTCCAGGCTGCACCGCGAGGTGGGTTCCAAGATTATATCGCGCTGCGAGGAGTGAGGGATCGTCCTTCGCCGCTTGACGAAACTCCCTAATCGCCCCCTCCAAGTCTCCGATCCTCGCGAGACTAATGCCATAGCTGTTGCGAATCTTGGTGGCGTGAGGCACTACGGCGAGTATTGATGTGTAATGGTGCGCCGCTGCTTTAAAGTTTTTCGTCCGCGCATACTCGTTTCCAGCCAACTCTTGGGCTCTAATACTCTTTGGCCAGGTAGCAGAGGCGTGGGTGAATAGTGTCGCGGTGTCTGTCCAATAGCTGACGTAGCGCACACTAAGTGCCGAGAGCATCGCTAATGCACACCCCGTAGCAACCGCCAAAGCCGGGCGGAAGCGTGGGGCCGTGAGTGCAGCGATTGACCAAACTACAGCAATAAAGAAGCCAATCTGCGGCACGTAGCTATAGCGGTCCGCAAACACGGCATCGCCTGCCCTTACAATTCCGCTCACTGGCACCATCGTCCCCAGGAACCACAATCCTCCAAATAAAAGATACGGAGCGCGCTGGCGCCATCTCCAGGAAAAATACAGGTACATCCCAATGGCTGCACACGCCCAGGCAGCTGATGCGTAAGGAGCTTTGTAGACTATCGGGTATTGGATGGCCAGCTTTGTGGGATACACCAGAGAGCCAACGTAGTGGACGACGTTTTCGGCAGCACAGGCCAGGCGAAACGGGATCGGAACCATTTCAGTCGTCCACAGCAACTGCGAGGCGATCCCTGCTTTGATTTGAATAATGCATGCAGTGGCCGAAAGTAAAAAGAGCGGGATCTTCTCCACCAACAAGCGCGTCCATGGTGTGGCAGGGAAACGGCGAAGCGGCCACACATCAATGAGGAGCAGAGTAAACGGCAATGTAACAATCATCGCTTTCGACATGACCCCCATCGCCATACATAGAACGGCGAGAATGTACCAAAGCGCTCTCCTTCCCTCAACCCATCGCACATGGCAGCAAATCGCCATTAGCCAAAACATGGTGTTTATCAAACTCTTCCGCTCGGTAATCCAGGCAACCGTCTCGACGTTGATGGGATGGAGCGCAAAGAGCGCTGCGACGCAGGCACTTCGCCAATATGCGCCAGTCATCCTCCAAAGTAGCCCGAACAAAAGAACGGTATTGATGAAATGGAACGCGACATTCACTAAATGCATCGGCCCCGGTTCTGTGCCGAACGCACTAATGTCTACCATGAAGGAGATCCAGGTCAGTGGGATCCACTGGGACGCATGGAAATGGGTAAACGCCCAAACTACGTTTGCAGAGCTCAATCCGCCCCAGACATGCTCGTTGGCGAAGACGTGGTTGTTATCGTCGTAGTCGATAAAGTCGCATTGCCAAACGTGAGAGTACACGACCACAATGGCCGTGAGCAGCGCGAGAACTACGTAGAGGGTGCGTTTAGTCGAGGACATGGGTCTCCATCATCCCTTTAGCAAAGCCCGTGCCTAAACCCACAATCCAACATTTGACCACTCACGAGAGGGATCTTGATGAGTCCTCAAACCAAATACGTCTGGCAAGCCTGGCTGAATCAGACAGCGGATTTGGAAGCAAACACCGCGCCAGCGGCATGCTCACTTGAACAGCGCACGTAAACCAGCGGTTTTCGGCAGAAATTGCCTATCTGGAACTCGGAGCCCCGAGTTCCTGCTACTCAACGGAGGCAATATTTGAGGGAAGCTTCCCTCTTTTTGTGGCAATGCTGAGATGCGTGTCGGGATCCCTTCCAGATATTTGGGGGAACGCTGCCTCTTTGATGGGGAAGCTTCCCTCCCGGAGAGGGGAGCTCCGAGATAAAAGGGGCGAGATACCACAAAAGAGTGCGGAGCTTGAGTAGTTGGAACTCGGAGCTTCCCACTCCCGATACTGAAGCTTCCCTGAAATTGCTCGGAGCTTCCCTCAATTTGTCGCAAGCTTGCGACTCCGGAACTCGGAGGTTGCGTATCCGGAGTGGGTCCGTTCCCTCATTTTGAGCGAAGGGAGAGTAGGTCGGACTCGAAGGTTGAGTCGATTCTGGGCAGTCTCCGACGTCGGCGCGGCGCTTGCTATCTCAAGAATGCATCACCATGGAAGCGACGATCATCGATTCACCTCCTGCAGCGTCGCCGAAGCGCACGGCGCCTATCAGTACCGGAGTGCTACCCTCAGGAGCAGGCATGTTCTTGGGCGTTGCGGTGCTGATTATACTTCTAGGCATTGCACTCCGGGTGGTTCCTTCCGCCGGTTTTGGCGGGATTGGATTTGATGAATCACTGTATCGCTCCTACGTAGTAGCGCTCGATGAAGAAGGGTTGGCCAGCTATCCGGAGATCACAGAGTCGTTCTTAAGGGATCAGCGAAATCCAGAGAGCATCACCAAACTTCCGCCTACCCGGTTTACCTATATCTACACGGCGTGGATTTGGAAGCGGATCGTCTTTGGCAATGCGGCGGCTGCAAATCTGCGTACTCCTGGAGCAGTGCTAAAGGACCCGGCGCTTGTCTCATTGCATCGGGTGGCGTGCCTATTCTCTATTCTCACGCTGGTGCTCGCCGGGGTTGTAGCCTGGCGGATGTTTGATCAACGAATCGCGCTAGGCGTCCTGGCGCTGCTCGCCTTCTCGCCACTCCAGATCCATATGAGTCAGCATGCGCTGATCGATGGATTCTTTGCCTTTTGGGCCTTCTTGTCGCTGTGGTTGCTCTGGGAGAACCTGCGTGCTCCCAATCACGCAGGGTGGCTGACGGCGTACGGGGTAAGCCTTGGCATAATGGTGATGACCAAGGAGAACTCGTTTTTCGTTTATTGCGCGTTACTGGCGCTTCTGGTTGCGAACCGATGGACCCGCTTTGGAAAAGTTTCTCCGCGGCTGCTGCTCGTGAGCGTGCTCGGCCCTCTCGTTGGACTGACGCTGCTGATCGTGCTGGCTGGTGGGACCGCAGCATTCGTCGAAGTCTATACCATGCTCGTCTCGAAGGCGCAGAATCTTCAGTACGCAATCAAAACCGGGGACGGACCGTGGTACCGCTACCTCATAGACCTTCTGCTGATCAGTCCTGTGGTGCTGCTGCTGGCCTTGGGTGGCGCCTTCCGGCTACTCCCGGTCCCGGTCGCAGACGCTGGAAACACATTAATGCAGGCGCCTCAAAGCCCAGGGGGGTACACTCCTCAATGCCCGTCTATAAAGACAGGGCAGTCCTACCTTTACCTCCTGCTCTTCGTAGCAGCGACCTACCTGATCATGTGCAATGTGAAGTATGGAATGAATCTCCGCTATGCAACGATCTGGGATTTCCCGCTGCGGGTCATGGCGTTTGGGCAACTCTGCCTCATGACTCGCTCACTCGGACCTCGCCAGCCCCTCGTACTAGTGGTCGCAGTGGCGGCATTGTGTGCTTATGATCTGCGGCAATACTTGATCTTCTTTGCCGATGCAAAGTTGTACGAGTTGGCTAGCGAGGGGCTGCTACGGGCCGTGAAGATTCTGAAGTAGTAAAGCAGCCCGACCTCTCGGCCAAGCAATCTACCCCGCGCATAGAGAACTGCCCGTTACTTCACGTCGATGCAGACGGCTTCCTTGGTACTGCGGGCAAAGATCCGACCATTTGCCAGGACCGGGGTCGTCCAGCATTTACCGTCGAGAACGTCGGCGCGAGCGAGTTCCTTGTAAGCGCTTGGATCGGCGGCGATCAGGACGAGTTCACCCTGATCCGAAAGAGCGAGGACCTTGTCCCCAGCGAGAATTACGTTGCCGGGGCCAAAGCCTTCCTTCTCCCATTTGACCTCCCCAGTGGCGATGTCCACGCATTTGACCGGGCCCTTACCGTAGTCCTTAAACTGGAACATACCGTACATGTGGCCATCCTTGACCACGGGTGTGCTCCAGTGGTTGGCAAGCGGCTTGTCACCGGTTTTTCGGTAAAGTTCAGTCACTTCCCAGCCGGTTCCCTGCTTGGAAATCTTCACCGCGCCGGCACCGACACCGTATCCAGCGGAGCAATACACGATGTCCTGCCAGACCACGGGAGATGCAGCGGTGGAAACATTGAAACGGAACTTATACCGCCAGAGCTCCTGGCCAGTTTTAGGCTCTACTGCCAGGAGGCCTGATTGCAGGAAGTAAATGATCTGACGCTGCCCGCCAATCGTGGCAGCCACCGGCGTGGCATGGGTAATCTTTTCGTCAAAGGCCTTCCAGAGAACGGTGCCGTCCTTGGGATTAAGGGCGAGGAGCGACTCGCCCTGTCCTCCGCCCGCGACGTATAGGACTCCGCCATCAAGGAGCGGCGATGCGGCATTCTTCCAGGTGATGTTCCTTCCGCTATGCTCGCCAACGAGATCGCGACGCCAGACCGGCTTGCCGCTGGCGATATCAAAGGATTGCACGACCAGATCCGCGCTGAAGGTGACTACAGCATTCCCGACAATCGTCGGCGTAGAGCGCGGTCCATCGCCGCCCTTGTTGTCATCGGTACCAGCACTGCCTCCATCGTGGCCGTAGGTAGCGACACCCAGTGGCTGTGCCCAGAGTTCCTTGCCAGTATTCCCATCACGAGCGACGAGCACCTCCTGGGCGGCACCCTCAACCTCGCGGCCTTCCATGGTGAAAACGCGTGGGCCGGCGACAGCAAAAGAGCTGAAGCCATTGGGTGATTTTAGCTTCCAGACCTGCCGGGGAGCCGCACCCTTCCAAGGTCGGGCTACTTGCTCAGTCGTGACTCCATCACCTGCCAGGCCGCGGTACTGGGGCCAATCGGCTGCATGAAGCGGGGCGGTGAGAAGGAGGAGCGGGAGAGTGACGCGGGCGTACATAAGGTCTGGGTAGATGAAGCAGTGATCGGTTGTCAAAAACTTGCAGTGACGCGCTACTCGGCAGGAGCAAGGCGAAGGTCGTCAAAGCGGATCGGAGTTCCAGCATACGGACTACCCCAGATTCCTGCGCGACCGGGAGCGGGCACTTCCTTCTCCTGAAGCGTAACTGCCCATGCGGAGGGCTCAGGCGTTCCCTCTGTCCACGTCTTCCCCTCAACCGTGCAGCCTCCGTCACTCTTGCGGAGCTGAATACGCAGGTGCGTCCAGGTGCCACTTTGCCAAGTGAAAGGAACACTCTGGCGAAGTTCGTCCCCCTTGTAGAGCTCGAGCGCGTTCTTCGCGGGGCTGACCTGGAGCCGATATCCGCCCACGCCGTGCAGACTGATCCCGAAGGTAGGGAACTTCCGACCTTTCTTCGTGCCATGGAAGCGTGCGCTCGCAGTCGCATCGCCAGGAGGGTTCGCACCGAAGAGTGCGCCGAACGCATCCAGGGGAGCACCAGGGAGTTCGAGGAACTTGTTGCCTGCTTCCGCAGCGACGGTGAAGACGCCCGAGATCACCATGAGTTCCTTTGGGGAAGGGCCGACGGAGGCTTCCTCGAAGTTGTTCTGATAGAGCGGCTCGGCACCCGAAGCGGTAAGGCTAGCTGCTGCCAGCAGCGAGATGAAGGAAGTGCGGGACAGGCTGGGGAAGAGCGTCATCGTGAAGAGATCGTGCAGAACGGAGTGAGGGGCGCTGCGCACGCGACAGGCCACGTGTTGTAGAGGGCAACTCGCGAGCTGCGAGGTTATTTGGATCGAACTGCGGTCGTACAGAATAATACGTGTAAGTATCTTTTGACAGCTCGCGGGCTTCGTACCTAGCTTCGGCATGCGTCCACGCAGGGCGCCCCCTCGATCCTTTTGTCATGACGCTCCGTATCCCTTCCCCGACGTCATTCGCCCTCACACTGGTGCTGGCTGCCGCACCGCTGCATGGCGCGAACGAGAACCCGAAACCCACTGGCAGTGCCGCCAAAGGAGCTACCGCTCCTGCCGGGAAGCCCGTGCAAGGCTGGCTGAATTGGCGCGGCCCTAGTCAGAATGGGACGTCGCCAGAAACTGGCCTGCCCGAGAAGATCGACGTCAAAAGTGCGCTCTGGACTGCGGATTTCCCAGGGCAGTCGACTCCTGTCATTGCGAACGGCAAGCTCTACATCAATGGGTACGTCGGCGATGGAGCAGACCTCCAGGAAGCGATCTCCTGCTTCGATGCGGAGACCGGCAAGAAGCTGTGGGAACATCGATTTGGCGACTTTCTGAGCGACACGATCTACTTGCGGTATGCAACTGGCAGTCCCGCCGTCGATCCTGAGACGGGCAATGTGTACATGCAGGGCGTGCAGGGGATCTTCGCGTGCTTCACAGCGGACGGGAAGCTGCTCTGGGAACACTCAATGATGGAGGAGTACGGGCGCCTGACTTTCCCCAACGCGCGGACCGCTTCGCCCGTCGTAGACAAGGAACTGGTGATCACGCGCGGGATCACTTCGAACTGGGGCGCGAATGGGGCAGCGGGGGATCGCTTCTATGCCTTCGACAAGAAGACTGGTGAATTGGTGTGGACCTCTTCACCCGGAGGGCGCCCGCAGGACAACACGTTTTCCCACCCACTACTGACCTGGCACGAGGGCAAGCGGGTGCTCATCTCGGCTGGCGGCGACTCTACAGTAGTTGGGCTAAACGCCCGCACCGGGGATCCACTTTTCCGCTTCCCGGCAGCCAAGGCAGGTGCCAAGGGTGGGATCAATGCAGCGGTAATGCGCTACCAGGATGCGCTGATCGTCGTGCACGAATCCGAGAACGTCGACACGAGCGAAGTGGGCCGAACTGCGGCGTACAAGCTTCCGACCGACATGAAGCAGCCTGAGCCCGGCGCACCCATGGTGCTGGAGGCAAAGGCACTGGAACTCTGGCGCAATCCCCTCGGCACGCTCGCGAGCTCACCCGCTCTAGTGGGGGACGTGATGTACGAGGTGACAGGGACGGGCGAGGCGGCGGGTATCGATCTGAAAACAGGGAAAGTACTGTGGCGCATGAAGCTTGCACCCGAGCAGCGGCAAAGCTCACCGATGTACGCGGACGGGAAACTCTATGTCGGAATGTACACGGCGGCGGCTCAGGCGGGCGGAGAGAATGCTGCTCCAGCAGCAGAGGGGACCTCAAGCGGTGGCAACGGTGAACTCTTCGTGCTGAAGCCGGGTTCGGACAAAGCGGAGATCCTGAGTCGGACGATCCTCGAAGGCCGCTGCTATGGAACGCCAATCCCATTTAATGGGAAGGTGTACATTCAAACTGACCGGAAGCTCTACTGTTTTGGCAAGAAGGGGAGCAATGCATCGATGAGCAAGGTGCTGGCGGCCTACGAAGACTGGCCAAAGGTTGAGACCGGCCCCGCCGCGCGGTTGCAACTCATCCCAAGTGAAATGCTGCTTCGACCAAAGCAGGCGAGGCCAGTGCGGGTGCGCGCCTTGGACGCGAACGGCTTTACGGTTGAAGAGAACGTCGATGTTTCCAAGGTGCAGTTTGCGTCCTTCATTCCGCCGACCGCTCTCGTGAAGGCCGAGATGAAGGGTGCGTTTGACCCAAAGGGGCAACTCGTTGCGGATGCTGAACCACTCCCGAGCGCAGGAGCGTACCAAGCTGTGATGGGAGAACTTAAAGGAACGATGAGAGCTCGTGTGCTTCCGGACATTCCTTTCAAGAACGACTTTGAGCGCTTCGATCTAAGCCTCTCGACCGACAAGCCGCCCACCCCAGCCGTACCTAACATCGTAGAGCCTCCAACACCGTTCGCGTACCCGCCGCTTCCCTGGAATGGCGCTCGCTTCCGCTTTGAACTGCGCCAGGCCCCGGCTGAGGGGACCAAAGCTCTCTGCAAGACGATCGACGACAAACGATTTCAGCGAGGGCAGGTATTCATTGGCCATCCTGACATGAAGAACTACACCGTGGAGGCCGACGTCTTAACCGAGGGTAATCGTCGCAAGATGAGCGAGATGGGGCTGATTAATCAGCGCTACCTGATCATCCTAAAGGGTAACTCCCAGCAGATCGAGGTGAACTCCAACCAGGAGCGTGTCCGAGCTACTGCACCCTTTAAGGTAAGTCCAAACGTATGGTACCGGCTGAAGAGTCGGGTCGACATCGCGGCCGACGGATCCGGAGTAGTCCGCGCCAAGGCGTGGCAAAAGGATCAGCCGGAACCGGAAGCATGGACCATCGAGGTGCCGCACCAGAAAGCGCACCTCCATGGATCGCCCGGGATCTTCAGCTTTGCGCCTGCAGAGCAGCGTGCATGGATCGATAACATCCAAGTCACTGCCAATTAGTCGCGCTGCCCTATCTACACTCAACCGAGAACCTTGAATCAGCCATGATCATGAAACGTATCTCTCCTCTGACCTCCTCGATTCGCACGCTGGGCGCGGCTTTGTCCCTGACGGCTGGTGCCGTAGCGGAAGACTGGCCAGCCTGGGGCGGCAAGGACCCAGGGCGCAATATGTACACGGAGGTAAAAGGACTGCCTGCGGAGTTCACCCCAGGAAAGTTCAAGCCCAATAGCGAGGACATCGATCTCTCCACAACCAAGAACGTAAAGTGGGTGGTGAAACTCGGCTCTCAGACTTACGGCAATCCCGTGGTGGCGAACGGAAAGATTCTCGTCGGCACTAACAACGCGACTCCTCGTGATTCCCGCTTCACGGACGACAAGTCGATCCTGATGGCACTCAATGAGTACAATGGTGATTTCCTCTGGCAGCTTGTGGTGCCGAAGCTAGCCTCCGGAAAGGTCAACGACTGGGAGTATCTTGGAATTCTCTCTTCGCCGTTTGTGGAAGGCGACACTGCCTATCTAACGACGAGTCGCTGCGAAGTCGTCGCGGTGGATCTCAATGGACAGAGTAACGGCAATCAGGGGGAGTTTCAGGATGAAGGGCAATACATTGCAGGCCCAGGACAGCCGAAGGCCGAAGTGACTCCCAAGGACGCCGACCTACTTTGGCGGTATGACATGATGGACGAGCTCGGCGTCTTTCCGCACAACGCGACGAACAGCTCTCCAATTCTGCTCGGGGACCGCGTCTTTGTCTGTACTTCCAATGGTCAGGACTGGACACACGTAAACATTCCGTCCCCGCTCTCCCCTTCTTTCATCGCGGTGGATAAGAAGACCGGCGCGCTGCTTGGTGAAGACAACGCAGAGGTCGGCCCAAAGATCCTCCATGGACAGTGGACCTCTCCATCGCTCGGCCAGGTGAATGGCAAGTGGCAGGTTTACTTCGGTGGTGGTGATGGTGTCCTCTACGCGCTGGATACCACGCCCGTTAAGGAGAACGATGTAGACCTGATCAAAAAGGTTTGGTGGTTCGACGCGGTTCCAGAGGAATACAAGAAGGACAAGGCCGGCAAGCCGATCAAGTACCCCGCAGCCGAGGGTCCGAGCGAGATCAACTCGACCCCGGTATTCTACAAGAACCGCGTCTATGTGCCGATCGGCCAGGATCCAGAGCACGGTGAAGGCGTTGGGCGCCTTGTTTGTGTCGATGCCACCAAGACCGGGGACATCACGAAGACTGGATTGATTTGGGACTACAAGGGGATCAAGCGTTCCATCTCTTCGGTATCGATTGATCCGAAGTCGGGGCTTCTCTTCGTCGGGGACTTTTCCGGCTTCGTGCATTGCCTTGATGCTGAGACAGGTAAATTGCACTGGGTGCATGACATGCAGGCACACATGTGGGGCTCGACCTTCGTTGCCGATGGCAAGGTCTATATAGGTGACGAGGACGGCGACTTCATAGTGTTCGCAGCGGACAAGACGAAGAAGATCCTGAGTGACGTAAACATGGGCGCGCCGATCTACTCCACGCCGATCGTTGCAAACGGCGTCATGTACGTGGGGACGCAGACGCACCTTTACGCAATCGCAGAAGGCGCTACTCCGGTGGCTCCAGGCACAGCTCCGGCGAAAGCCGCCGCAACTCCTGTTAAGGCGAAGAAGTAGTCTGCTTTTCTTGAGTTCTCCAGGCTGTGGAAAGCCACGCCTCGTTACCATCTCGCACGTCGCTCTTGCTCGCTGATCCATCTACATGGCCGCTCTGAAACTCACCCGCACACAATGGCTGATTTGCATCATCGCATCAATCGGCTTCGCCTTCGACATCTATGAGCTGCTCATGCTGCCGCTCATCATTAAGCCCGCGATGGCTGCGCTCAGCGCGCCGCTGGTCGAGGAGTTGGTGCGCGGCGGAATGGCTCGACCAGAGGCGATGGCGCTTTGGCTGCCCGGTGGTGAGATGTATGTGAAATGGGCGCGGATGCTTTTCTTCGTCCCCGCGCTTGCGGGCGGCGTGTTCGGCCTACTTGGAGGATACCTCACCGATGTACTAGGGCGTCGCCGGGTGCTTACCTTCAGTATCCTGCTTTATGCGTTCTCGGCATGTGCCGCTGGTTTCGCTACTTCCCTACCGCAGCTCCTTTTCTTCCGCTGCCTGGTCTTCATCGGCGTCTGCGTAGAATTCGTGGCGGCGGTTGCCTGGTTGGCAGAGCTTTTCCGCGACCCTGTGCAGCGTGAGAAGGTTCTCGGATACACCCAAGCGTTCTCCTCCCTTGGCGGAATCCTCGTTGCCGGAGCGAACCTCCTCGCGGCCCGCTGGGCGCTCGACCTGCCGGCGATTCACGGGGGGCACGAGGCCTGGCGCTATACACTTATCTCCGGCGTCATTCCTGCGCTGCCGCTGATCCTGATTCGACCCTTTCTCCCAGAGTCGCCGGAATGGGAGAAGAAGCGCGCAGCTGGCACTCTCAAGCGCCCGAGCATTGCGGAGCTCTTCAGCCCAGCGCTCATGCGTACGACAATCGTCACAACGTTGGTCTTTGCGGCGAGCTACGGAATTGCTTTTGGTGCCATCCAGCAACTTCCGCAAATCATCGGTGCGCAAGCAGTCGGCACTCCGGGTGAGCGTGGGCAGAAGGAGATTGTCGCGTCAGCCAAGGCCGCTGTCGCAGAAGCCAGCGCTGCCGCCGCAGCCGCAGGCAAGCCGCCCCTGACACCTCCGCAGAAACGCCAGATCGGTGCGAACGCCAGCGACGAGGCCGTTGCCAAGGTGGCCAGCACTCAAGAGATGGGCGGACTCGTCGGACGAGTTATCTTCGCACTCATCGCGGTCTACTTCGTCAGCCGGCGGAATCTGTTCCGCGTGTTTCAGATTCCCGCGCTGATCTTTGTTCCGCTCTTCTTCTTCTGGGTTGCAGGGAATCTCACCACTGACTCGCTCACGCTAATCAAGATCGGCATCTTCATTGCGGGCCTGGTCACCGTCGCTCAGTTCTCCTTCTGGGGAAACTACATTCCTCTGGTTTTCCCGCTACACCTTCGCGGAACTGGCGAGAGCTTCGCCGCGAACATCGGCGGGCGCGTTCTGGGCACCGCAGCCGCCTGGATTACGATCACCCTTTCTGAGTCGAAGCCGCCATCCCCGCAGAAGATGGCGATGATGGCCGGCGTGGTAGCTGGCGCCTACGCGCTGCTCGGGGCTGTTCTCACACACTGGCTCCCTGAGCCGAAACATGAAGAGGACGGGGAAGGCCATGTCGCCCCTGTCCCGGTGCCGGACGTCGCAACGAAGCTCTAGCCTCCCAGACACTTTCTTCAACAGATGGAACCGCATACACCCGAAGCTGCGCAGGCCGAACTCGAGAGCCACCTACACGAGATTATCCAGTGGCACTTCAGCCCGGAGACCGGAAGCCCGTTCTGGCTCGATTGGGCCAAGCAGGCAGGATGGGATCCGCGCCAGGAGATCCGCTCATTTGCCGACTTGCTGAAGTTCCCGCACTTCCAAGACGAATGGCTGCGCGACTTGCAGCCCGAATCCTGGGTTCCCGCGGCATACAAGGGAAAGCCGTTCAGCATTTTTGAAACGGGCGGAACTACTGGGATGCCGAAGCAGCGTGTCGGCTGGCACGACTACAAAACCGATTACGAGGAGTTCAGCGGGAAGATCAGTGATGAGCATTTTCCGCGGGGCGGAGCCTGGCTGATGGTCGGCCCGACTGGTCCGCGCCGCCTGCGCCTAGCCATTGAGCATCTCGCGAACTTTCGCGGCAGCTCCTGCTACTTCATTGATCTCGATCCGCGTTGGGTGAAAAAGGTGATCTCGAACAAGGACTTCGACCATGCGCGGGCCTACATGGACCATGTGGTGGATCAAGCGGTCACGATCTTGAAGAACCGCAAGGTCACTGGTCTCTTTACCACGCCGAAGCTGCTCGAGGCGCTCGCGGAGAAGGTGGACATCTACGACGCCGGAATCCGTGGTGTCTTCTGCGGCGGGACCACCATGGCTCCTCAGTACGTGCGCTTCATCGTAGAGGAGGTGTTGGAGAACCGGATCGGCTTCTACCCGACTTACGGTAATACCCTAATGGGGCTCGCTGCCAGTGTCCCGCTGCGGCCGGAAGACAACTTTTCGATCACCTACTACGCGCCGCAGCCTCGCGCCGTGCTCCGGGTAGTCGACAGCAACGACACCATAAAGACCGTGGAGTACGATCAATGGGGGCGCGTTGAACTGACAACGCTTACTCGCGAATTCTTCATGCCCCGCTTTCTTGA
Organism: Spartobacteria bacterium; assembly: GCA_031389825.1. Lineage (GTDB taxonomy): Bacteria > Verrucomicrobiota > Verrucomicrobiia > Chthoniobacterales > Chthoniobacteraceae > JANMSW01. Next base: position 213,016 of record JANMSW010000013.1, on the reverse strand, counting down.
ACGGGACGAAGCTCTGCGCCGCCGTCCGCGCGCTCCTTACGCCTGGGACGGTGTGGCGGAGGTACGACCCTTTGGCGCCATGGAGAAGAAGATTGTCGAAGGCGTCTACTAGCCGCACCCGCTGCGGACCCGCGTTCGTTCTTACCATTGCTGTAGCTGACTTTTCGTCTTCCGAATGAATCTCCCGCACCTCCCCGCGATCCGTCGCGGAAAGCCTTACGAAAGCCTCGACTCGGTCGAGGTGCTTAATCATCGCACTGGCGAGCCGATGGCGCGGATTAGCCAGGTGAATGCCGGCATCATACGCAAGGATCTCGCGCGCGTCGGCGAAGGGCGCGCAGCGTTGAAGAAGTTCACTGTCTCGCAGCTCATCGATATTTCCGCGAAAGCGGGCGAGCTCTTCCTGAACGGTGAACTCCCCTTCGGCGACAAGGGCCACACGCAAACACCCGATACCTACGTGCACACGCTTTCCGCCACAAGCGGTCTGCCGCACGTCATGGTCCGGCGCAACATGCAGAAGATTGCCTATGCGCTGACTAATATGCGCACGGTGCTCAATGGTCTGTCTCGCGGACTCCCGATGGAGGTCATCGACCACGGCTACGGCGAGCAGAGCGGGGCGGCGGTGAGCTACTACCCGACCACACAGGCTCTCGGCCTCGTCATGCCGAGTAATTCGCCCGCCGTTAATTCACTATGGCTTCCTGCGATCGCGCTCAAGACGCCGGTTGTAATTAAGCCCGGACGGGAGGAGCCCTGGACACCTTATCGGCTCATTCAGGCCTTTATCGCCGCTGGTGCACCGCCCGAGGCTTTTGGCTTCTATCCCACCGATCATGAAGGCGCGGGGGAAGTGATGAAGATCTGTGGGCGCGCGCTCATTTTCGGAGATGCCAACACAGTCGAGCAGTACCGCGACAATCCTAAGTTCTCTGTCCACGGCCCAGGTTTTTCCAAGATCCTCATTGGAGACGACGAGATCGAGAACTGGAGTGATTATCTGGATATAATGGTCAGCTCGATCGCGGAGAATGGCGGGCGCTCATGCATCAACGCCTCCGCTATCCTTGTCCCGAAGTACGCCACCGAGATTGCCGATGCACTCGCCCAGCGTCTCGGACCGATCGCTCCCTCAACACCGGATGACCCAGAGGCCCGACTCTCCGGCTTCGCTAATCCCAAGATGGCTGAGTTCATCGACGCGGCAATTGAAGAGGGCTTGCAGACACCCGGCGCCACGGATGTCACCGCAGAGTATCGGGGCGGGCCGCGCAGGGTCGATAAGGACGGAGTATTCCTCCGACCTACCATCGTCCAGTGCGACTCCTTCAAGCATCCCCTTTCGAATCGGGAATTCCTCTGCCCTTATGCGAGTGTTGTTCAGGTTCCCCAGAATGCGATGCTCGCGCAAATGGGGCCGTCGCTCGTGGTGACCGCGGTTACCAAGGATCCTACCTTCAGTGCCGAACTTCTCGACTCCCCGCTTATCGAGAGACTGAACCTCGGCCCTGTCCCAACGATGAAGATCTCGTGGGACCAACCGCACGAAGGCAACATGTTTGAGTTTCTCTACCGTCGGCGCTCCATCGAGCGCGCCTGGTAGCGCTGCGTCTTCGAGAGCCTGAGAAAAACGGCCAAACCTGAACGAGATCCGGTGCAGCTTGTCTGACTCTGCCCTGGTTAAGGCGACGATCGCACCGCCGCCAACGACTTCAGCGCACGATTCACCCGTCACTGCATGCATCTTCCAGCTCTTCCTCCCGCCGGATCTTCCCTCGCGTTGCAGCCCTTCGATTCGCAGCCACGCACCCGACTACTCTTCGGCGAGGGAACGCTGGAGCGGATCGGTGATGTTACGCGGGATCTTGGAGTAAGCCGCGTTCTGCTGGTGACCGATCGCGGCATCGTCGAAGCTGGCCACGCGAGCCGCGCCATTTCCTTTCTTGAAGCTGCGGGCTTGCACGTTGCGGTGTACGGCGAAGTCCGAGAAAACCCTTCCACGGAAGACGTGGCGCAATGCGTTGCGGTAGCAAAGGCTGAACGCATTGATGCGCTTATCGGCCTCGGCGGCGGAAGCTCGCTCGATACCGCGAAGGGTTGTAACTTCATCTACACCAATGGCGGCCGGATGCAGGACTACTGGGGCATCGGTAAGGCCGCGAAGCCCATGCTTCCGCTCATCGCCATCCCAACGACTGCCGGCACGGGGAGCGAATGCCAGTCCTTTGCGTTGATTAGTGACGAGACGACGCACCAGAAAATGGCGTGCGGCGATCCGAAGGCTGCCGCTCGCGTAGCTATTCTCGATCCTGCGCTTACCGTCTCCCAGCCGCCGCGCGTCACGGCCTGCACTGGGGTCGATGCCATCGCCCACGCTCTCGAGACGGCGGTGACCCGCAAGCGCAACGTCCTTTCCACGCTGTACTCGCGCGAAGCTTTCCGCCTCTGCATGGGTGGCATCGAGCGCGTGCTCCGCGAGCCCGGAGATCTGGAAGCGCGCGGCATGATGCTCCTTGGCGCAGCCTTTGCCGGGACCGCGATCGAGAACTCCATGCTCGGCGCTGCGCACTCCGCCGCGAATCCCCTCACCGCTCATTTCGGCATCGTCCATGGCCAGGCTGTTGGTCGAATGCTCCCAGCTGTAATTCGCTTTAATGCGGAACAGGACGACGCTTGCCAAGCTTACGAGGAGTACGCGCGAGTGATCGACCTTCACTCTGTCGAGGATCTCGTGCTCCGACTCGAGGAGGTGCTCGCCTTGGCGCAGATGAATGCCTCACTTTCCGAACTCGGGGTTGCGCGCGCCATGATTCCCACACTCGCCTCGGATGCCGCGAAGCAATGGACCGCCCACTTTAATCCGCGCACGGCAGAGGCTCCTGACTTTGCGCGCCTGTACGAAGAAGCATTCGCATGAAACCTTTGCGTCCGACTCTATCAATCTGCTTCGCTGCGCTGCTCGGTTGCAGCCTCGCCAGGCCGCTCTTCGCCGCCGACTGGCCGATGCATCGTGGCGATCCACAGCTCCAGGGCATCGCGCAGATGGCAGCCCCCGCCGAGCCGAAGGTAGCTTGGACCTTTAGTGCAGGTAAGCCCGTGAAGGGCGCGGCGGCAATCGTAGCGGGACGCGTCTTCTTTGGCGATGATGCGGGGATCGTACATGCCCTCGAAGCCGCGACTGGCAAGGAAGTGTGGAACTTCAAAACCGGCGGGGCGGTCGAGGCCACTCCCCTTGTACTTGGTGGCACCGTCTTCATTGGCTCCAGTGATGCCCAACTCTATGCGCTGGATGCCGCGACGGGTGCGGTGAAGTGGAAGTACGAAACCGGCGACAAGGTACTCGGCGGCGCCAATCATGCGAAGAACCCGGACGGCGAGGGCAACTGGATCCTAGTCGGCAGTTACGATGGAAATCTCCACTGCGTAGACGCCGCCACCGGCAAGGCCGTTTGGACTGCACCCACTGACAATTACATCAATGGAACTCCCGCCATCCTACCCACCGGCGAGGTCTGTTTCGGAGGATGCGACTCCTTCGTCCATGTAGTCGGTCTGCGCGATGGCAAAGAGATCCGGCAGATCGAAACAGAAGCCTACATCGCTTCCTCCGTCGCCCTCTTCGAGGGCATGGGCTACGTTGGGAACTACGGGAATATTGTGATCGCTTTCGATCCAAAAGGGGGCGAGGTGAAGTGGAAGTATCGCGACCGCAACTTCCCGTACTACTCCTCCGCTGCAGTGACGAAGGACAAGGTGATCCTCGGCGGCCGCGACAAGCGGCTGCACTGCATCGACCGAGTAAAGGGCGAGGCTCTCTGGCACTTCCAGACCCGCGGCCAGGTGGATAGCTCACCTGTGATCTGCGGCGACGCAATCATCGTGGGTTCGCAGGACGGACGCCTCTATTGCATCAGCCTCGAAGACGGGAAGGAACGCTGGGCCTACGAAGTCGGAGCTCCAGTGACCGCATCTCCTGCGGTGGGCCATGGGTTGATCGTCCTGGGAGCAGAAGACGGCACAGTCTTGGCGCTAGGCACGCCGGAGCAGTAGCCGAGCGCTGACCTCATCGCGACGTTCGTTTCTTAGGCCGGATCTTGCGTCGCTTTCGCGGATGCGCGCTTCATTTTGGCAAACTCATCGACGGGCTGGACGCAATCCCTCGCAATTGTGATGCGTGCATCTGCCATAACGACCGTTCTACTCGTCTAAATGACCGGACCGTTCGTCCTTCGCACGCTTCGTTTGGTCAGAATGGCGCATCTATGCATGGTTCTGGCGGAGACAAGTGCGACATTTTGTCCCATGTTTTAGAGATGCCACAGAGAGAATAGGGGGTGCTTGAGGAAAGCGGCCGATTTCGGGCGAACTCGTTTGTCGCCTGGGCTTGCCCCGGTCTCTATGCCGGGCAAGGATCAGTTCACATGAAGCCCCTGACGGATGCCGACCTCGAGAGCCTGCTCCGAGACGTGGAGTCGGATCGCGCCGAAAGGAAGGAAACGTGGAGCAACGATGCGGCGGACAAGGGTTGCCAGGCGATTTGTGCCTTTGCCAATGATCTTCCGAACCATGGACGCCCGGGCGTGCTCTTCGTGGGCGTAAAGGACGACGGATCACCCGGCAATTTGCCAATCTCCGACCAATTACTCCTCACGCTCGCGGACCTCAAGTCGAACGGGAACATCATCCCGCCGCCGACAGTGATCGTGGAGAAGCGCACCCTCCGGGACGCTGAAGTGGCGGTAGTAACGGTGACACCCGCCGATGCTCCGCCTGTTCGCTACAAGGGGCGTATCTGGATCCGCACCGGTCCCCGGCGTGGACTGGCGACGGCCCAAGATGAACGCATTCTCAACGAGAAGCGGCGCCATCGGGATCTGCACTTCGAATCGCACCCGCTGCCTTCCTGCCCGCTCACAGAACTGAACCGACTGATTTTCGAATTGGAATACCTCCCTCAGGCGGTCGCGCCGGACGTCCTCGCGGCGAACGAGCGGAGCTACGAACAGCGCCTGGCCTCGTGCGGCATGATCGCCTCCGTCGATGAGCCGGTTCCCACCGTGCTCGGCATTCTTTGTATCGCGACTTCGCCGCGCACGTGGGTCGCGGGAGACTACATTCAGTTTCTCCGCATTCACGGGAAAGAAATTACCGATCCCATAGCAGACGAGGCGGAGATCGACGGCAGTATCGCCACGCTGCTCCGGCGGCTGGACGAGAAGCTCAACGCGCATCGCGTCACGAGCGTGGATTTCAGCTCGGGAGTGACGGAGACCCGGAAGAGCCCGTATCCGATGGTGGCTCTGCAGCAGCTCGCCCGGAATGCCGTGATGCACCGGACCTACGAGAACACCAACACGCCAGTGCGCATTTACTGGTACGACGATCGCATCGAGATCAGCAATCCCGGTGGACTATACGGTGCGATCACGGCAGTCAACTTCGGTCAGCCAGGGCGAACTGATTATCGGAACCCGCAGCTCGCGGCGGCTTTCAAGGTGCTTGGGTTCGCGCAGCGCTTCGGCGCTGGCATTAGTCTGGCCAGACAAGCGCTCGCCAAGAATGGGAACCCGGAGCCCACGTTTCAGGTAGAGGAGAACTTTGTCTCAGTCGTGATCCCACGAGCGCCGTGACGATTGCCGCAGAAACGAGAAGCGCCACGCAACTAGACGTTGCGTGGCGCTCGCGAACTTGAACTCCTAGTCCGGCAGGACCGGCCCGAGATCAGGATCGTCGCTGCCGTCGGAATACTTGGAAGGCATGGCGATTAAGAGCATCCCTGGCTGGTGCCACACTCGGTGCAAACGCCGCACGCGCCGGCGCGGATCACCTTGCTCGAGCCGCAATGAGAACAGGTGGTATCCATGTACATGTTGCCAAGGGCTTCGCGAACGCGGTCGGCGTGGGTAACGCCAGTGCGCGCATAGGATCCATGCCCGTTGCCGTTCCCATTAGTCGAGCCGTGGCTATTTCCGTTCGTCGGTGTGCCTTCGCTGTTCCCGCCATGAGTGATGATATCGATAATCTCCTGCTCAGGTGAGTGGGCGAGATCTGAGACAGGGCGATTGACTGCGCGCTTATCAATTTCGCTGAGCTCCTTTAGCGGGAGATCCTGCTGACCACGGTTTGGCGCGATCGCTTCCTTGTAGCCCTTGATGAACTGGCATCCGAGCCAGCGGAAGACGTAGTCGGTGATGGATGTGGCGTTCCGAATGTCGGGGTTCTTCGTGAAGCCGGAGGGCTCGAAGCGCTGGTAGGCGAACTTCTTCACCAAGCTCTCCAGCGGCACGCCATACTGCAGGGCGATGGAGGTAAGCGTGGCGACGGTATCCATGAGACCGCCGATGGTGCTTCCTTCCTTATTCATCTGGATGAAGAGCTCGCCCGGCAGGCCGTCATCGAAAAGACCGACGGTGACGTAGCCCTTGTGCCCGGCAATCTCGAACTTGTGGGTGAGCGAGACGCGCGTCTCTGGCATCCGGCGACGCACTGGCTCGTTGCACTTCGCGCGGAGCAGATCGACTTCCTTCTCGAGATCGACGATGCGTCCTTCGAGTTCAGTTTTGTTGGAGAGAACGCCCTCCAGCTCAGCCACCGCCATTGCACCGTTGCTGCCGTGCTTCTTCTTGTCTGTTGCAAGCGGGGCAGAACGCTTCGAACCATCGCGATAGATGGCAATGGCCTTCAGGCCGAGCCGCCACCCTTCGATGTAGGTGTTCATAATGTCGTCCACCGTGGCCTCGCTCGGGAGGTTCACGGTTTTCGAGATGGCTCCGGAAAGGAAAGGCTGGGCGGCGGCCATCATCTTGATATGGCCCCGGTAATGGAGCGAGCGCTCCCCTTGGAAGGGCTTGAAAGCGCAATCAAATACGGAGATATGCTCCGGCTTCAGGCCTGAAGCTACGACCTCGCCAGACTGCTCATCCTGGACGTCTTCAATCGTGTCGAATTTATCGATGTGAGCGATGATCCGGTCGATCTCGTCTGCGGGATAACCGAGGTGCAGGAGCGCGGGACGGACCGTCTGGTTAACGATCTTCAGCATTCCGCCACCAGCCAGCAGCTTGTACTTCACGAGCGCTATATCGGGCTCGATCCCGGTGGTGTCGCAGTCCATCAGGAAGCCGATAGTCCCTGTAGGGGCCAGGACGGTGACCTGCGCATTGCGATAGCCGTGCTTCTCACCGAGCTTCAGCGCGCCGTCCCAGCAACGCTCGGCCTCGGCCTTGAGGGAGCCAAAACGATCGCTGGCCTGAATTGCGGCGACGTGCTGGCGGTGCAGGCGGATGACTTCGAGCATGGAGGGCTCGTTGCTCTCGGCGACCGGTTTGCTGACTCCACTGCAACGCGTCTCGTGATAGCCAGGAAACGGACCCATGGCTTTCGCCAGCGCGGCGGATTGTTCATAGGAGTGGCCGGTCATGATCGCGGTGATGGCACCCGCGAGCGCGCGGCCTTCGTCGGAATCGTACCCGAGGCCGTAGCTCATGATGAGCGCGCCGAGATTCGCGAAGCCGAGTCCCAGCGTGCGGAAGATGTGCGAGTTCTCCGCGATCTCCTTAATCGGGTAGGAGGCGTTATCGACGATGATCTCCTGCGCGGTGATGAAGATACGAACGGCGGCCTTGAAGCGCTCGACGTCGAACTCGCCATCTGGGCGTTTGAACTTCAGGAGATTTAGTGACGCGAGATTGCAGGCGGTGTTATCGAGGAAGAGGTACTCCGAGCAGGGGTTCGTCGAGTTCTGCCGAGCGGTGCCCTTGCACGTGTGCCACTTGTCGATCGTGGTATCGAACTGCATGCCGGGATCACCACAGACCCAAGTGCCTTCGGCGACTTTCTTCAGCAGAGTGCGCGCATCTTTCCGCTCGCACAGCTTTCCATCGGTAACCTGCCGCGTCCACCACTCGCGGCCCTCCATGGCGGCGTTCATGAACTCATCGCTGACCCGGACCGAGAGGTTCTCATTCTGGTACATGATCGAGCCGTAGGCCTCGCCATTGTACGAACCATCGTAGCCCTGCTCAATGAGGGCCCACGCTTTCTTCTCCTCCTTGGTCTTTGCCTCAATGAATTCCTCGATGTCGGGATGCCAATCCTTTAGCGTGTTCATCTTGGCGGCGCGCCTTGTCTTTCCGCCTGATTTCACGACGTTCGCCACTTGATCGTACACCTTCAGGAAGGAGAGCGGGCCACTGGGTTTGCCGCCGCCGCTCAACTTTTCGCGAGTAGAGCGGAGAGTGGAGAGATCGCTGCCTGTGCCCGAACCAAACTTGAAGAGCATGGCCTCGGACCGCGCCAGGCGCATGATGTCCTCCATGTTGTCCTCCACAGCTTGGATAAAGCACGCGCTACCCTGCGGGTGCTCATATTGTGTAGGCGAACGGCGGGCCTGACCGAGCTCGCGATCATAGAAATAGTTCCCTTCTCCTCGGCCCTTTCCGACGCCGTACTGGTGGAAGAGACCGACGTTGAACCAAACTGGCGAATTGAAAGCGCCGTACTGGTTAACGCAAAGCCAGGTGAGCTCGTTGTAGAACACCTCTGCGGTCTCCCGATCCGCGAAGTAGCCATCAGCAAGGCCCCAATCGGCAATTGTGCGCGTTACGCGATGGACGAGTTGCTTCACCGACCGCTCTCGGCCGCCCTTGTAGGGATCAGAGCCGTTCGCAATGTCTCCGTAGAAGTACTTGGAGACTGCGATCTTGGTTGCAAGTGCAGTCCAGGACTTCGGCACCTCAACGTCCTCCTGCTTGAAGATCGCTTTGCCAGAGTCGTCGGTAATCTCGGCGGTCCGCAGCTCCCACTCCAGCTCATCGAAGGGCGCGATGGAAGACTGACTGAAGGTGCGCTGGAAGTTTAATCCAGCGGAGGCGCGCCTGGCAGGCTTGGCGGCAGCAGCAGGTCGGGCAACCCGACGGGCGGTCTTCAATTTCATAGTGACGTGGTCTGAAGGCGAGAACGCTACGGGTTGTGAATTATATGTGAATAACCTCAACCCACCACATCCTATTGTGGTGCGCTCCGTACGTCACTGGTCCCACATCACTTCTCCCCGGACAAGGAAAATGCCAAATGCGTGACGACAAATAGGCGGTGTTCGCAATTGACTTCGGATCCGCTGGCCGACCATGCCGTGAGCTACGGCTTCAACAAGGCAAGCGCGCTGGCAACCTTGAAGTAACAAGCCTCGCCGAGAACCGAATCCTTGCGAGGCTGGTAGAATCAGGAAGAGCGGCGGACTAACTCGCAGCGTCGCCTGGGCTGCGCAAAATGGCCATTTCGCGCAATGCACGTCCGATCGTGGTGTTCACGATCTCAACTTTCGTACCGACCGGCACCGAGTTGAACACCTTGACGACATCCTTCGACCGCATACGAATGCAGCCGTAGCTGGCGGGGCGCCCAATCCGGCGTTCCTCAGGTGTGCCATGGATGTAAATGCCACGTCCAAAAGCGCGGGAGTTCTGCCCCTCGAGTCCGCGAAGATGGAGGATGCGAGTTACAATGGGATCACGCCCCGGAGCATTCGGCTTGAGAATCTCTCCGGTGTAGCGGCGGCCCTTAAAGACGGCCCCCAGTGGAGCATTCGCGCCCACTTTCGAGGCAATCTGCAGCGTTCCAAGTGGTGTGGCGTAGCTGCGAGGACGGTCGCCGATCCCAAATTTCGACGTTGAGACGGGAAATTGCGCAACGCGCAGCCCATTATGCATTAAGACCATCTTCTGCTCTGGAACGCTAACCACGATGCTCGTGTATTCTGCCTGTGCGCTGGCGGCAAGTGCTGCGAGAAGACAAGTAATGAGCGGGAATACGTGACGAAGCATGATTAGCGTTTTAGCAGCGGAAGTGCCATGAAGCGGGATATCGCAAACTGAGAAAGGTTGCGCACTGACCGCTGGCGGTGCGTCTAGTAGCCAGCCCTCTTAGAGCAGGCAACGCAGTAGACCTACCTGACACGCCAGTCAGGTTCCAACCTGACCGCCATTTTGAGAAGACCCTATTTGTCTTTCTCACATCTGCAAAACCCCGCCCTCGCAGGTTAAGCGGGAAGAGTCGCTGGTGCCTCCCGAGGGCCAAAACGAAAGCTCGGCATCCACTGTGAGAGCGACGAAAGCGCAACGTAAGTGAAACCAGCCTGGAAGAGAGCCAGGAAAGGGATCGACATCCACTGCTGATTTACAATGGCGAGGATCATGAAGTAGCTAAAGTAGATCGCAAATCCGAGCTCAATGAACGGCAGCATCGTCTTCATTGGGATGTACTGCGACTTCTGCCAGGACTGGCGGCTTCGTTCGATACCGTACTTCGGCGTACGAGTGAACTCAGACTGATGCCCCACCATTGCCTCCAACACTGCACGGGCGTTATTTACGGCAAGACCGATGCCCAGCGCGAGCAGAGCAGGAAGAAGCAGAATCTCGCGCCACCACGTCTTCGGATGAACTTCCCGCTGCGAGCAGATGTAGAATACCGCAGCCGGCATCGATGCCGAGAGGAAGATAGGAATGTCCAGCAGGACCATCTTCCAGAAGCTTTGCACACCGCCATCAGCGATCGGATGTAGCAAGATGCAAAGGAAGAAGAGCAGGAGATACGCGTAGTTGGAGGTCAGATGCGCCGTCGCCTCGAGCTTCAGCATAAACGGCAGGTCCGCCCTCCAAACCGATGGCAAAAGCTTGATGCAGGTCTGGATAGAGCCCTTCGTCCAGCGGTGTTGCTGGGACTTGAATCCATTCATGTCTACCGGCAGCTCCGCAGGCGTGACGAGATCTGCTAGAAAAACGAAACGCCAGCCTTTCAGCTGGGCCCGATATGAGAGATCGAGATCCTCTGTGAGAGTGTCGTGCTGCCAACCGCCAGCATCTTCAATGCACGATCGACGCCACAGACCTGCTGTACCGTTGAAGTTGAAGAAACGCCCTGAGCGACTGCGGGCCGTCTGCTCAATCATTAGATGCCCGTCGAGGAACATCGCCTGGACACGCGTCAGCAGTGAATAGGTCCGATTTAGATGACCCCAGCGAGTCTGGATCATCCCGACGCCGGGATCTGTGAAATGATGCACCGTCTTAAGGAGCATATCCGGTGAGGGAACGAAATCTGCATCAAGGATGAGGATGAACTCCCCTTTGCAGGTGGTCATTCCGTTTTCCAATGCTCCCGCTTTGAACCCGGTGCGGTCTGTCCGATGAATGAACTCTACATCGAGACCTGCCTCTTGAAGCTCCAAGACCCGTCGCCGGGCAATATCCGTCGTTTCGTCAGTGGAATCATCGAGAACCTGCACGTGCAGCTTGTCTCGAGGATAATCCAATGCGGCCACCGAACGCAGCAGGCGCTCCACAACGTACATCTCGTTGAAGATGGGGAGTTGGACCGTGACCCGAGGAAGATCGGTAAAGGTTCCCTGCGGTTGAGGCACGCTCTTGCGATGCTTCAGATATAGGTACACGATCGCATACCGGTGCAGCCCGTAGAGGGACAGCCCGAATAAAACGATGAAGTAACAGATGGTCCAAATAGATGTTCCCAAACTTCCTTGCATAGAAGGCGCGCCGAATGCCGGCTTGAATTAAGCGCCGCATAATGACGGGTGACTTCAAGCGGTCAAGCGGGAAATAGACGCGTGGAAACCGCTGAAAATCAGGCTTCCCGGACGTTTCGAGCACTCCATTTTCATGCTGCAATCCGGGTCGCGAAGACGCTAGATGCATTGATGAATCGCGTCACTGTACGGAGCCGTCTGAAGCTCGGTAGAATCCCGCAGTGCTTCGACTTGGGCTCCCCGTTTCGCACCTGGACTCTCGTGGTCCTCGCAATTCTAACTGGCAACCTTACCCACGTTGCGGCGCAGAAGCTTCCTGCGGACGAGATGGCTCATGTCCGGGAGGAACTTGGCGTGAATACCTTCACGGCCCCGTCTATTGGACAACTTCTGCGGCAGCTCTCTGCCTTGCGCCCTCTTCCCCTCGACGAACTCTGGCGCAACCCGCCGGGTGGCATGCCGCAATCCCGTGCTCAGCTTGCACTCGCGACTGGAGCAGTCATTGCTGAAGGCTTCCTTGCCGTAAGTGCAGAGAAGCAATCCCGTATTGAACCCGTCGGCCGGGCTTTGTTGCGGTACTCAAAGGGACTGGGCGTGGGAGACAAGGTGAGCCGCCGCGCGCGTTCACTGGTGGAGCTTGCTGCCAGAGAGCGCTGGTCGGAGATGCAGGAAGAACTTATCCGTGCCCAGGCGGAAGTGGAGGCAGGGCTGCTAGAACTAAAGGACGAGGAGATCGCGCACCTCATTGCGCTTGGCGGGTGGATGCGCGGCTTGGAGATCACCAGCGCGGCGATCGCAAAGGATTACACCCCTCAGCGCTCACAGACGCTCCTTCAACCTGAAGTCGCCACCTATTTCCAGGATCGCGTGACCACTTTGAATCCAGAGCTGAAGCGCCTCCCGCTTTTCCAAGTCATCACGCGTAATTTGGTGGAAATCCAGAAGATCGCTGGAAAGGTCGATAAGGGAGAGGTCTCGCTGGAGGAAGCGAAGCGCCTGAATGCACTCGCCCGAGAGATCAACAAGGCCGTTGCCGACCCGGACGCGTAGTATTTCGCATCTCCTGCCGTTCTTATTAGCAGAGGCTCGTTCCAGAGACTCCATCGTCCGCACCGCAGCCTCCTCCGCCGTGAAAAGCAAACAACCGGCGGGAGCATGGCTCCCGCCGGTTGAATAACTTAGTCCTGTGGTGAACGCTTAGACAGCCTTCTCACCCGTTTCGTCGGTGCGAATCCGGATCGCTTCCTCCACCGGACTTACGAACACCTTACCGTCGCCGATCTTGCCGGTTTTGGCGGCCTTAACGATCGCGCTGACGGCGGGCTCCACGAGGGCGTCGGTGAGGACGACCTCGATCTTGATCTTCGGTAAGAAGTCCACCGTGTACTCGCTGCCACGGTAGATCTCTGTGTGTCCTTTTTGGCGGCCGAAGCCTTTCACTTCGCTCACCGTCATGCCTTCGATTCCCAGATCAGCCAGAGCGTCTTTTACTTCCTCGAGCTTGAACGGTTTGATGATCGCTTCGATTTTTTTCATGTCTGTGAGTGAGCTTAGTGTGTTCTACCGGACTGCTCGAAGAGATACCCTTCTTCGCCGTGTTCGGCGATGTCGAGTCCGCTACTCTCTACTTCCATCGCTGGGCGCAGCCCGATCACCATCTTAACGATGTAGGCGATGATCGCGGTGGCGACCACGGATAGGACAATCGTGAGCAAGCAGGCTTTGAGCTGCTCCATGAGCAGACCTTCCTTTAGCCCACCTACAACCGAGTTCACCTTTTCGTCGGCGAAGATGCCGGTCAGGATAGCTCCCAAGGTTCCACCGATGCCGTGCACGCCGAAGGTGTCGAGCGCGTCGTCGTAGCCGATCATCTTTTTGAGGTAGATCACCGCAAAGAAGGGTACGGTGCCCGCGAGCAGGCCCATGACCATTGCACCGGTGCTATTCACGAATCCTGCACCTGGGGTGATAACGACCAGGCCTGCAACGATGCCCGAGCAGAAGCCGAGCACACTGGGCTTGCCCTTAAGCAGCCACTCCGTGACCCCCCAGACGAATCCAGCGGTGGCAGCGCAAAGGAAGGTGGTCACAAAGGCATTGGATGCAATCGCGTCAGCACCGAGCGCTGAACCGGCATTGAAGCCAAACCAGCCTACGAAGAGCATGCCTGTACCGATCATACAAAGCACCATCGAGTGTGGAGGCATGGGCTGCTTGCCGTAGCCGAGACGTGGGCCGAGGATGATGCAGAGGACCAGAGCGGACCAGCCCGAGGACATGTGCACTACCGTGCCGCCGGCGAAGTCGATGGCCTTGATGCCAGCCTCTTTGTTCAGAGGACCGCACATGAAGCCCACGGTGGACCACACCATGTGGCAAAGCGGGAAATAGACCACGAACATCCAGAGTGCCGTGAACAGGAGAACGGCAGAGAACTTCATGCGCTCCGCGGTAGCTCCGAAGATGAGCGCTGGCGTGATGATCGCAAAGGTAAGCTGGAAGATCGCCCACATGTAATCGGAGATCCAGTAGTAGCCGGCCCCGACTGCCCCGGGCTCCAGCTTATTGAACATCGCGTTCGAGAGATCGCCGATGAACGGACTCTTGGAATCCACCCCGAAGCAGAGGCTGTAACCCACAAACCACCAGAGGATCGTGACCATGCCAGTGATGCCCATGCACATCGCCAGGATGGAGAGCACATTCTTCGAGCGGACCAGGCCGCCGTAGAAGAGCGCCAGACCAGGCAGCGTCATGAATAGTACCAAGGCCGTGGAGACCATCTGCCACGCATTGTGACCTGGACCCGGGACCCTGACCTTCGAGGCAGCGCCCGAGGGACGATCCACGTTATTGATGTAAGCTTCGAGATCCGCGATACGCTGTTCGGCGGTGAGTTCTGCGGCGGGAGCGGCCTCGCCTTCGGCGGGTGCAGCTTCCGGGGCAGCAGCGGCCTCAGCGGCTGCGGGAGCCTCCGGTGCGACTGGGTCCTGGGCATTCAGGCCACCCAGCGCAAGGCCGAAGGCCAGCAGCGTGCAAAGGGTGAGCTTGGGAGTTCGTTTCATGCGTTCGGTGATTGGGTGGTGTGGATGGTTTCTCGGGTGCAGAAGCAGGGCGCCGTTACTGGTTTCACCTGCCGTCAAACTGACAGCGGCCCTTTAGCAGCGAGTATGCCACTCCGCCTGCAGCGCACCTCTACAGAGAAAAGTCAGCCAACCACCTCCTCTTATCGGACGCCAGAATGCAGCTTTTTGACCACACCCCTCGACCTGTGCACAAAAAGCAACACTCACCCCTCCCCTACCCGGCTAAGCCCGAGGATGTGCATCCTGATAGGCACGCTTCAGACGCTCCATGGTTACATGGGTGTAGATCTGCGTCGTCGAAAGACTCGCGTGCCCGAGCAGGGACTGAACGCTTCGGAGATCAGCGCCGCGATCCAGCAAGTGCGTCGCGAAGGAATGCCGCAGCTTGTGCGGTGTTACGTGGACCGGGATGTTCGTGTGCCGCAGGTAGCGCTTCAGGAGGATTTCCACCGATCCCACTCCGAGTCGTTTTCGCAGTCGGCTGATGAAGAGCGGGCCAGTCTGCACGTTCGCTTGGTGCCGATACTTCTGCAGCGCCTCCAGCGCAGGCACACCCACTGGGACCATGCGCTCTTTCCGTCCCTTGCCCATCACCCGGACGCTCTCCGAGTACGGGTCGATGTCTGCGACATTGAGGCCGACGAGTTCGGAAAGACGCAACCCACTGGAGTAGAAGAGTTCCATGACAGCCGCATCTCGCGCGGGCATCCAGGCGAGCGCCTGTCTCGTCTTCTCCACGCGAAAAGGCGCGGTCAGCAGCTCCTCAACCTGCTTGAGCGTGAGGACCACCGGGAGCTTTCGCTCGAGCTTTGGAAGCAGCACGACTTCCAGCGGATTGTTGCGCAGCTCATGACGCTCGGTGAGGAAGCGGTAGAACGTTCGTAGCGCCGCGAAGTTGAGGCGAATCGTTGGGCGCGCCAGGCCCGCTTTACCACATTCGAATAGATACCGGCGGAAGTGATCCGGCGTCAGCGCAAACCAGCCGGGCGCTCCTACACGAGCTCGGAAGTGTGCAAGCGCGTGTCGGTAATTGCGGAGCGTCTTGGACGAAGAGTTCCGCTCGAATTCCAGCACTCGGAAGAACTCTTCAGCATGAAGATCGGGATCTGCAGCCTCCTTTTCCCCTTCTGCGCGGGGTTTCTTCACGAGTTGAGAGTGCCCGCACTCGCGAGAGCCGCGAGGGCTCGCCGGAGTTGTGCGAGATCGACGGGCTTCGTGAGGTGCGCGACGAAGCCCGCTTCCAGGGATCGGGTCAGGTCTTCTTCCATCCCGTAGCCAGAGAGCGCGATCCCGCGCAGCCCGTGCTGACTTCGCATTGTGCGCATCAGTTCCACACCAGTGCCGTCGGGCAGCCCGATATCGCTGATCAAGGCGTCGAAGGGCTCGCGTGCGGCGAGTTCCAGTGCAGCTGCGACGCTGCTGGCAGTGGCGACCGCGTGGCCGGCACGATTCAGCAGACGCTGGAGGACCGCGAGGGTCGGTTCGTGATCCTCTACAAGCAGGAGGCGCATTGGTGCCGTCGCGACCTGCGCAGTCTCTGGCGACGTGACATCGCCTTCGGAGTTGATCCGGCGGTTAGCTCCCGGCAGCTCAACGCGGAAGGTTGCCCCCTGCCCTGGTCCCGCGCTTGAGGCGCAGACCTTCCCGCCATGCATCTCGACGATGGTCTTCGAGATGGAAAGCCCGAGGCCCAAGCCGCCGAAGCGACGTGAGTCGGCGGCGCTAGCCTGCTCGAACGGCAGGAAGATGCGTTCTAGCGATTCGCGCGCGATCCCGATCCCGGTGTCGCTTACTTCGAGCACGAAGTTCGCTTCCTCGTTGAGAGAGTGGATAGCAATGCGCCCGCCCACGGGCGTGAACTTCACTGCGTTCTTGAAGAGATTCCAGAATACCTGCTGGAGACGCGCGGGATCCCCCTGCAAGTGGGTCCGTCCGGCAGAAAGCTTCAGGTCAAACATGATTGCCTTTGCTCGGGCATCGTCCCCCACGATCTCCAAGGCGAGCGCCACTAGGGAGTGAACCTCACACTCTTGCGCCCGAAGCGGCAGCTTGCCGCGGGAGATCCGCGTGATATCGAGCAAATCGTCGATCAGACGCGCCTCAAGTTCAATGTTGCGCCGGATCATCCCGAGCTGTTCCCGCACCTCGTTAGGCAGCTGCTCCTCATCCTGGAGGGCGGCCGCCGTGAGCAGGACCGGCGTCAAGGGAGTGCGTAGCTCGTGTGAGAGCGTGGCCAGGAACTCATCTTTCGCTCGGCTGGCGCGCTCCGCCTCGGCCCTCGCCTCTTTCGCTTCCTCCTCTGCGCGTACCAGATCATTGATGTCCGTGGACGTGCCGTACCAGCGTATGATCTCTCCGCTCTCACTGCGCATCGGCATCGCGCGCCCGAGGAACCACCGATAGCCGCCTGTACGATGATCACGCCAGCGATGACGAACCTCGTACGGCTCGCCGGTGCGGACGCAGTGGTACCATTGGTCGCTGCAATGCTGCAGATCATGTGGGTGCAACACCGGGCTCCAGCTTGCATCGCCAATCGCCTCTGCCGGTGCCCCGGAGAAGTCGTACCACCGCCGATTATAGTAATCGATGACGCCATCTGGACGGGCCAGCCAGACAACCTGCGGCATTAAGTCGGCCATCTGCCGGAAGCGCGCCTCGCTCTCCACGAGTTCCCGCGCGCTCCGGGCCCGCTCGAGCGCCTCCCAGCAGCGGTTCGCCACGTGCAGGACGAGCGCAATCTCGTCAGCCGTCCAGCTGCGCGGCGTCTTCTGGTGGACGGCCATGGCTGCCACAAACTTCCCATCCTTGTGCAACGGCACGCAGATCACAGCCTGGATAAGCGTAGCGCGATAAGCTACCAGATCCTCTGGTGGCGGTTCGTGGGTCTCGATGTCCGCGACCACATACGGCTGGTTGGCGCGCATCAGTCTCAGCACTTCCGCGCCGAACTGAGTGAAGGTGTACCGCCCCACAATACTCGGGACGTCCCGGCAGAAGTCTCCTTGTAGGTCAAAGGTGTCCTCGTCGGCCTCGACCTCAGCGTATGCGCACCGATCTGCGAGCAGATGCATACCGAGCAACCGCGCCGCTGCCGCCACGATCTCGCCAGGATCGGAGAGTGGCCGCACCGCCTCCTCCAACTGCAGCAGGAATCGCTCACGGTTCTCCACCTGTCTCCGCTCGGTGATATCCACGAAAGCTCCCACGCTACCCCTTGGGACTCCGTGCTCATCGAAGAGTGGCGCGGCGTATTCCAGCAGGCGAACTCTGCGACCATCCTGATGAGCGATGTTGAGCTCCCAGTCCCGCACCTCTCGCCCTTCCCGAGCTGCTACCTGCATCGGCAAATCCCGCGCCGCGACCTCCTGACCCTGATCGTCGAGACACCGAAAATTCACCGGACGCTCGTGCTCCGGTGCGGTCATCGAACCGTTATCGGAGGGTTGAAGTCCCAGCACGTTGGCGAAGGCCGGATTCAGCCGGATGTGCTCGCAGTCACGGTCGAGCCCGATCGCAATACCCACCGGAATCACATCGAGAAGGGTCTGCAGTTCAGTCAGACGAGCGCGGCTCTCGGCATTGAGCAGGGCAAGGTCCTCCTGCGCGCGCCGGCGCTCAGTAATGTCGGTGAAAAGCAGCGCCACCCGGTTATGGCATTCGTCACCAGGGCAGAAGGCATACACGGAAAACCAACGCCCCATCGATTCCGCAGCCTGTTCGAACCGGACCGGCACGTTCGTCTGCGCGACGCGCCCGTAGGTCTCGAACCAGTGCGGCTCCAGACCCGGCATTATCTCACGCGCGGTGCGGCCTGCGGAATTGATCAGCCCCGTCTGCTTTTCGAAAGCGGGGTTTACCTCAATGAACCGGTAGTCCACCGGATTTCCTCCGTCGTCCCAAATCATCTCGATCAGGCAGAATCCTTCGTCGATCGAATCGAAAAGCGCCCGGTACTTAAGTTCGCTGGTGCGCAACGCCTCGGCTGCTTGTTTCCGTTCCGTAATGTCGCTGAAATAGATAGACAATCCACCTCCTCGAATGGGGAAGGCGCGAACCGCAAACCAGCGACTCCACGGCGTATGGAAATGCTCAAACTCGACGGGGGTCACCTCTGCGACGGCCCGGCGGTATTCACGCTCCAGGAGCGTTCCACGATTCCCGGGAAAAGCGTCCCAATACCCCTGCCCAAGGAGCAGACTGGGATTCTCCATATTCGGTGCCAGGATCCGATGCGCCGCCTCATTCAGGAACATGAACCGCCAGTCGCGATCCAGTGCACAAAAACCATCCGAGATACTTTCCAGGATCAGCCGTACACCAGGCTCAGTTTCATCGTCCCGCACCCGGAGAAGCGAGGACGGAAGGGCGGGAACCATGGCGGGGCAAGATCTTGGGCGATATACGATAGTAGGTCAACTCAGGGATGCCCCCGATGCGTACGCGTCACTTTGTATTCTCGACTCTCTACTAAGGTCTCGGTATCGCGCAGCTCTGTCACAACAACGTGCACTCGCGGCATCTTGACCAAGCAAGAGTAGTACCTGTCCTGAAACGCTATGATACAATCGAAAGTCCTCATCTTCGCGGGGAGCACCCGTCAGGGCTCCTTCAATAAGCAACTCGCTCGGCTCGCGGCAGAGGCTGCAAGGTCCACAGGCGCAGAAGTAACCTTCATCGATCTCCGGGATTTGCGGATCCCGCTCTTCGACGAGGATGATGAGAGCGCACATGGGATGCCGCAAGGCGCTCGCACCTTCAAAGGGCACCTGCGGGATTGCGACGGCATGATCATTGCCTCGCCCGAGTACAACAGCTCGATCACGGGCGTGCTGAAGAACGCTCTGGACTGGGCATCGCGCGAGGAGTCAGACGAGGAGCCGTCGCTTGTCGCGTTCCGAGGAAAGGTCGCTGCATTGATGAGCGCCTCGCCCGGAGCACTCGGCGGTCTGCGTGGGCTGGTCCATCTGCGCTCCATCCTCGGGAACATCGGAGTGCTCGTATTGCCTGATCAAGTCACCGTATCCCACGCTGGCGAAGCCTTCGGCCCTCTCGGCAAGTTGAACGATGCGCGCAAGCAGAAGCAGGTATCCGAGCTAGCAGAGAAACTGGCCCAGATCGCGGGAATGATGAAGCCCCGCTAAGCCGGGGCGCCAGTGGAATAGGAGAGCTCCCCGGCACGCCGCTGCCGAGCTTCACCTGGTCGAAAGACAGCCTACCGACGCCTGAGCAGAAGGACCTGGCTCCATCGCTTTGAGCATATCTCTCTCAGGTTCAGACAGATCAGCCCCTCGAGCCTCTGTGAACGAGCCTGAAATTGCTCGGTGAGCCGAGCAAATCGGGTCGTCATTGTGCCACATTGGCGCGTCATTGTGCCATTTTGGCACAATGCCCTCCCAAATCGAGAGAACGTCCTCTCGATTTGCTCGGTCGCCCGAGCAATTTCAGTGTCCATTGTGCCAATGTGGCGCAATGCCCTCCCAATTTGCTCGGGCATTCTCTCGATTTGGGAGGACGTTCTCTGGAATTGAGAGGCCGATCTCAAGCCTGGCACGGCTGAGACTCGGACCGCCGCAGGAGAGTACACACATCCGCGGAAACTATACTTGCGCGATGTACATTGGACCGATAATGATTCGATTCAATGAACCTTAGCAAACGTGGCGAGTATGCGCTTCGCACCCTGATCAGAGTCGGGGTGGCGCATTCGCTCGGGCGCGAGGTGGTATCGGTCACAGAACTAGCAGATGCCGAGCGGCTGCCTTTAAAGTTTGTCGAGCAGATTCTCCAGCAGCTGCGAATAGCGGGCTACATCGAAACTCGCCGCGGAAAAAGCGGTGGGTATCTGATCGCCAAGCCCTTCAAGGAAATCGGCATGGGCGACGTCATCCGGCTGATCGATGGTCGACTCGCTCCAATCGCCTGCGCAAGCGAGACGTGCTACGAGCGCTGCACCTGCCCGGACGAGGCGCACTGCGGACTGCGTATGCTCATGATCGACGTGCGCAACGCAATCTCGCGCATTCTCGACCGCTATACGCTCGGTGACGTCGTCGACGTGACCCTGCGCAAAATCAAACGCGACAACCTGCCGGCCCCATTCGGCATCGCACCATCTTCCGATCGTAGTTCAACCAACGTGACCAGCCGTCGGGCCGACCCGGCGGACGGCCTCCTCGCATTTCTCCATGAAGACGAGAACTAGTCCTGAAGCACAGCCTGCAGCCTCTCAACAAACCTGGATCGACCTCGTGCGGGACCGCGCCAGCGCCCTCCGGTTTGGAGTTATTCAGATCGTGATCCATGACGGTCGGGTGACCCAGATCGACAGCACAGAACGCGTGCGTCTTCCCGCAGAACCAGTGACCGGTTCGTAGTTATCGATGCATTTCGCCCACCGCCACAGGGCGGAGGCGTACTCGCCACCAACCCGCAAATCCTCACGAGTTCCGACCGGTTCACCGGAGTACCCGTGACCGCCACCATCGCCTCCCGGCAAACCTCTCTTATGCAAAGCCCAGCACTTCACCTCCACTCGTCCGCGACCGCTGTCCTGCAGCGTGCTGCGTCCCTTTCCTCGGCCGCGCTGCTCTCGCTCGCGATCCTCACAACGGGCTGCGAAAAGCCTGGGAATACCCCCGCTTCAGGCGGCAATGCTGCCACGCGGCAGCTCCTGAACGTCTCCTACGACCCCACCCGGGAACTATACCAGGAGGTGAACAAGGCCTTTGCCGCGGAGTGGAAGGCGAAGAAGAACGAGGACATTACAATCAACATCACGCATGGCGGATCGGGCAAACAGGCGCGCTCGGTAGTGGACGGCCTGGATGCGGACGTCGTGACGCTGGCACTGGGGTATGATATCGACTCGATCGCCGAGCACACGGGCAAGCTTCCGGCGGATTGGCAGGCGAGCTTGCCCCACAACTCCTCTCCTTACACGAGCACGATCGTCTTCATGGTGCGCAAGGGGAACCCCAAGGGGATCAAGGACTGGGGAGATCTCATTAAGCCCGGCGTCGAAGTGATTACCCCGAACCCAAAGACGTCCGGCGGGGCACGCTGGAACTACCTGGCAGGCTGGGCGTGGGCGCTCAAGCAGCCCGGTGGCGACGAGACGAAGGCCAGGACCTACATCACTGAGCTCTTCAAGCATGTGCCGATCCTGGATACCGGCGCGCGTGGTGCGACCACCACCTTCGTCCAGCGGGAACTCGGGGACGTGCTCCTCGCCTGGGAGAACGAAGCTTTCCTGGCAATGAAGGAACTCGGCGCGGACAAGCTGGAGATCGTCGTGCCCTCGTTGTCGATCCTGGCCGAGCCTCCTGTCGCTGTCGTGAAGGGAAATGCCGAGCGCAAAGGAAACGCCGAGGCTGCGAAGGCGTATCTCGAGTTCCTCTACTCAGATGCCGGTCAGAAGATCGTGGCAAAGAACTTCTATCGTCCGATCAAGCCAGAAGCGGCGGATGCTGCCGATCTCGCTCGCTTTCCCAAGCTGGAACTCGTGACCATCGACAAGGATTTCGGCGGCTGGGCCAAGGCGCAGAAGACGCACTTTGCAGATGGCGGTCTCTTCGATCAAATCTACACTGCGAAGTAATCCGTCCGAGTTAATGACTGTCGTCCACCTTCTAGATCGCGCTTTGCCCGTGGACAACTAGCGCATGAGGTCCCGCACGCGCCGTGTGTTGCCAGGCTTCGGCCTGTCGATGGGCATCACCGTCTTCGCCCTGAGCGCCGTCGTCCTTCTGCCGCTCGCTGCCGCGATCATGAAGGCCTCGGGGCTGGGATGGGGTGGCTTTTGGGAGGCCGTGACCACGCCCCGCGCGGTCGCGGCCTTCCGGCTCTCCTTCAGTGTATCCTTTGTGGCTGCGCTGGTGGATGCCGTCGCTGGGCTCCTGATCGCCTGGGTCCTGGTGCGCTACACCTTCCCTGGGAAGCGGTTCTTCGATGCGATCGTCGACTTGCCCTTCGCCTTGCCGACGGCGGTTGCCGGCATCGCGCTCACGGCCCTCTACTCGAAGAACGGCTGGCTGGGGCAGTTCCTCTATCCACTAGGTTTGGAGACCGCCTTCACGCCACTGGGGATCGGGATTGCGCTCACGTTCATCGGCTTGCCCTTTGTGGTGCGGATCATTCAGCCCGTGCTCGCGGAGATGGAGCCGGAGATCGAGGAGGCCGCGGCGACCCTGGGAGCGACACGTGGGGTGGTCTTCTGCAAGGTGATTATGCCGGAGCTGCTCCCACCGCTGCTTACCGGATTCACCATGGCCTTCGCGAGGGCGCTCGGTGAGTACGGCTCTGTTGTTTTCATCGCGGGCAATATGCCCATGAAGACCGAGATCCTGCCGCTGCTGATCATCACGCAGCTCGAACAATTCCAGTACCAACAGGCAACTGCCCTCGGTGTCGCCATGCTGGCGCTGAGCTTTGTCTTCCTCCTGATCATCAATCTCCTCCAGCGCTGGACGCTCGTGCGGCGTGGCCAGGCCTGACACCTCTCCCATGGCTGCCATCGTCTCCAGGTACACCTCTCGCGAAACGTACCTCCGGCCCGCCCAGCGCGAGGCCGCGTGGATCCGCGTTCTGCTGATCGCCGGTGCGCTGCTCATGCTCAGCCTGTTGCTGGTCATCCCGCTGATCGCAGTTTTCGCGGAAGCGCTGCGCCGCGGCTGGGAGGTGTATATCACAGCGCTCTCGGAGCCGGACGCCCGGTCGGCGCTTCGCTTGACCTTGTTCGTAGCGGCGGTGGTTGTGCCGATCAATATGATCGTTGGGCTCGCCGCCGCGTGGGCTCTCACGAAGTTCAACTTCACCGGCAAGAGTCTGCTCATCACGCTGATTGATCTCCCCTTCGCCGTCTCGCCCGTGGTCGCCGGGCTGATCTACGTCCTGCTCTTCGGTGCAAATGGCTGGTTCGGCCCATGGCTCCAGGGGCACGGCATCCAGATCATCTTCGCACCTGCCGGGATCATTCTGGCCACGCTCTTCGTCACCTTCCCTTTCATCGCTCGCGAGCTCATTCCGCTCATGCAGCAGCAAGGAAGTGAGCAGGAGCATGCCGCGCTCACCCTCGGGGCGAGTGGCTGGCAGATGTTCTGGCGGGTGACCCTGCCCAATGTGAAGTGGGGGCTCTTCTACGGTGTGGTGCTCTGCAGTGCGCGGGCCATGGGAGAATTCGGCGCCGTATCCGTGGTCTCCGGGCATCTGCGCGGTCTCACGAATACCCTGCCGCTGCACATCGAAATCCTCTACAACGAGTTCCAGTTTGCCGCGGCTTTCGCCGTCGCCAGCCTGCTCGCCCTTCTTGCGCTCGTGACCCTTGTCGCCAAGACCATCCTCGAATCCCGTCTCGAACGCTGATCCCACATGAGCATCGTTGCTTCACATCTCTGCAAGACCTACGGCCGGTTCACCGCTCTCGACGACGTCAGCGTGGAGTTTGCCACCGGCAAGCTCATTGCTCTCCTCGGCCCATCGGGATCTGGAAAGACCACGCTGCTGCGCCTGCTCGCCGGCCTCGAACTGCCCGAGCCGCACGAGCGGATCTCGATCCGCTTCCACGACCGCGACGTGACGAACGTTGCGCCGCGTGACCGGAAGGTCGGGTTTGTCTTCCAGCACTACGCACTGTTTCGCCACATGACGGTGGCCGACAATATCGCCTTCGGTCTTCAGGTCCGCGCGCGTGCGGATCGCCCAAGGAAAGAGGAGATCAGGGAGCGGGTGGCGAAGCTCCTTCAACTGGTGCAGCTAGAGAGCTATGGCGGGCGCTACGCGCACCAGCTTTCCGGCGGCCAGCGTCAGCGAGTCGCTCTCGCGCGTGCCCTGGCGATCGAGCCGCAAGTCCTGCTCCTGGACGAACCCTTTGGTGCGCTCGATGCCAAGGTGCGCAAGGAGCTGCGTCGCTGGTTGCGGCAGTTTCACGATGAGACGGGCCTGACTACCGTCTTCGTCACGCATGATCAGGAGGAGGCGCTGGAGCTGGCTGACGAAGTCGTGGTCTTGCACCAGGGCCGCATCGAACAGGTTGGCAAGCCGCAGGACATCTACGACGAGCCTGGGACAGCCTTCGTTTGCGAATTCCTCGGTAATGTAAACCGGGTCGATCGTTGGGTGGATATGCGCGGGCCCGTGTACGTGCGCCCCCATGAAGTCGAGGTCTCCTTTGCCGCTGAACCCGGCGTGCAGGCGAGCGCGCGGATCGCCCATCTCTTTGCCGCGGGACCCATTGCGCGAGTGAATCTCCAGCTCCCTGATGGGCAGCGGATCGATGCGGAAATCCCGCGCGCTCAGCTGGAAGCCATGGCGCTCAGCCAGGGTGATGAAGTCGGTCTGCGCTTTCGGAATACACGGCGGTTTCGCGATGGCTCCGAGCCTCCGCCAGCACCGAAAGCAGGGTAGCCAGCGCAGCCGCTATTCCGAGCTCCACAGCCGCTCCAGCAGCGTACACATCTCGGGATCCAGGAGCTGCAACTCGGCGCGGTCAAACGGCTGAAAGTCGTTTCTGCCGAAGAAAGCTTCAGTCGTTTCGGCGAAATACTCCTGGGGGTTGCTCAGTGCATATGCGCGACCTTTGCCCATCGATTCACCATCCCACTGGGTGGTATGCTGGGTCTGGTCGGCCGCGCTTGCTGCCGTCTGCAAAACGGCTGCCACGATGAGGATAGTCCGCTGGAGCATAGGTTGACGCTAGTGAATAACCTGTAGCGCCCGGCCAATCAGGGTCCAGCCGAGAAGGTAGTCGAGTGCAGCATACTGATAGGCGGCCACGATCGCCCAGAACTTCCACATGAAGCTCGGCTTGCTGATCTTATGACGAATCACTCGCTGCGCCACGAAGGCCGCCGCCCAGCCACCGAGCAGCTCCGCAATATGCAGATGGAACTCCGGCGTCCGCCATTCACTACGCTGCGCCTGCCGCTTATCACGGGCGTAGAGCGCATAGGTGAGGAGCGAGATCCCGGCCCAGCAGCCGAGCAGGATCCGGTAATCCACCGACTCTGTGGAAAGCCGCACGACCGCGGCGCCGGGAAGCAGCAAAAGCAGCCCAAGGGCGAGCATTGCCCGGCCCGAGATGCCACTCCGGGGATATGAGCGGCCCGCCGGCGGACGATTACCGACCGTTTTCCGGTCATTTTTCCTCGGCGATGACTGAAATTCAGTCATCGCCGAACGGTGAGTATGGTTTCTGGACAAAATGGAGCGGCGCGTGGCGGTCGGGCATTGGTTTACGGGATTGAAAACCCGGCGGACCAACCCCACAGGCCACGTCCCGCCCACGCATCGCCAGGCGCGGACCGGATTCGCCTGCAATTGTGGCGCCCGTCATCGGGATCACTGGCTGCTCAACCGGCGGTCTGTGGATCATTCGGCTCCTCAGGCAGAGTGACATGCGAAGCGAGACGGGCACGGAGTTCATCAAGCAGATCCGAGTCCATGTACTTGTAATCGTCGGGGAGGTGCAGGCAGACCACCCGCTTCCCACTCAGCGCTTCCGGAAACTTGAGCCGGATCCGGTTGACGTGCGACTTTTCCATGCAAAAGATGACGTCCGCCCATCCGAGATGCCCCTCGGTGATGACGATCCGAGCCTCCGGCTGCGTGCCCACAGAGCGGACCTGATAGAGGGGCGAGCCGTCGAAAAGCTTCTCTGCGGTGAGGCTGCGGATGCGATTGCGGCTGCAAACAAAGAGGAGCTTCTCCACGGGATTCTCATACATGCGATAGGACAGGGCCCAAGCGGTCGTGCTTTCTCGTGCAACGATGCGCTAAGTTACAGGCGGAAGGCAGGGTTATCTGGTACGTTCACCGGGTCTGCAACTGCCCGCGGAGTTCTCCAATCAGTATCCAGTGCGCCGGAAACCATTCGTAACCATCTCATTCGTGATCGCCGCCAGAATCCTGGTGATCCCATCGATTGCGCCCGCAGAGGACGATGTGTTCGCGCGCGAGATCCGGCCCGTCCTCGAAGAGTACTGCCTGAACTGTCATGACGGTGACAAACCGAAGGGCGAACTGAATCTCGACCGTTTCGCCACCGAGGCGGATATCTGGAAGGACCCGAAGACCTGGGAGCGTGTACTCGTGCAGCTTCAAGACAAGGTGATGCCGCCTGCCAAGAAGAAGCAGCCAGGCAACGAGGAGCGGGCCAAGTTGATCGGTTGGCTACACGGGCGCCTGGAGAAGCCGGACGTGGAGAAGTTTCCAAGAGACGCTGGGCAGGTGCGGATTCACCGCCTGAGTGGACTGGAGTACGACTGCACGATACGGGACTTACTGGGTGTAGACTTGCGGCTATCCGAAGGCTTTCCGCCGGATGGTGGGGGTGGCGCGGGTTTCGATAACAACGCTTCGACGCTCTTTGTGCCGCCAGTGCTCATGGAGAAGTATCTGGAAGCGGCGGACACGGCGCTGGCGGCGGCGCAGCCGCAGCGGCTTTTCGGGGTGGAAGTGCAAGGCGGCGATGAAGCATCGGCAGCGCGGGCAAACCTAGCAGAGTTGGCGCGGCGAGCGTTCCGACGCCCGGTAGAGGTGCATGAAGTCGACGGTCTCCTGGGGATCTACAGCGCAGCCCGCGCTCGCGGCGAGAGCT
This sequence comes from Spartobacteria bacterium, assembly GCA_031389825.1. Classification (GTDB taxonomy): domain Bacteria; phylum Verrucomicrobiota; class Verrucomicrobiia; order Chthoniobacterales; family Chthoniobacteraceae; genus JANMSW01. The sequence continues at coordinate 185,787 of JANMSW010000013.1, read as the reverse complement.
ACGAAGATGGGGTGCGGTTGGCGGCGAAGGCAGTGCTCGCATCACCACGCTTCCTTTTCCGCATGGTAGGAGAACAGGAGGGTGCGACCGAAGCATACCGGCTGGACCCCTTCGAGCTGGCAACTCGGCTGAGCTACTTCCTCTGGTCGTCCATGCCCGACGAGGAGTTGTTCCGCGTGGCGCAGGAGGGAAAACTAAATGAACCTGCGGTGTTGGAAGGCCAGGTGAAGCGGATGCTGGCGGACCCGAAAGCGCAGACGTTTGCAGAGAACTTCGCGAGTCAGTGGCTGCGGACGAAGGAGCTGCGCACGGTGGTGAGTCCCGCGACGGATCGCTTTCCGCAGTTCACCCCGGAGCTGCGCGAGGCGCTGTATAACGAGGCTACGGCTTTCTTTCACCACCTACTCAGTGACAATCGCTCGCTCCTGGAGTGCCTGGATGCGGACTACACCTTTGCCAATGAGACGCTCGCGAAGTTCTACGGCCTGCCAGGCGTGAGCGGGGCCGCTATGCAGCGCGTCGAGTTGGCGGATCGTAATCGGGGCGGGATCCTCGGGATGGGCGGCGTGCTCACGCTCACCAGCTATCCCAGGCGCACCAGCCCGGTGCTGCGGGGGATGTGGGTGCTGGACACCGTCCTCGGCACGCGGGTCCCCCCGCCGCCGCCACAGGTGAATACGCAGGAGGTAAATAAGGCTCGTGGCGGGCTCAGCTTCCGTGCGCGTCTCGAAAAACATCGGGGGGATGCAAATTGCGCCGGGTGCCATGCGCGGATGGATCCACTGGGCTTCGGCTTGGAAAACTTTGACGCGATCGGTGGATGGCGGACTGAAGAGAAGGGCGAATCAATCGATGCTTCGGGCCAACTGATCAGCGGGCAGAAATTTACCGGACCTGCCGAACTGAAGGTGCTGCTCCTGGAGAGGAAGAGCGAATTTCTAAAGAACCTCACCGAACGTATGCTGGCTTATGCGCTGGGGCGCGGGGTGGAATCGCCGGACTGGATCACCGTTCACAAGATCTCGCGCACCGTGGCGGAGGATGGCTACAGTGCGCAGCGGCTGATCCTGGAGATCGCCCGCAGCTTCCCGTTCCAATACCGCCAGCCGGGTCCACCCGCGCCGACGATCGCCCAAACACAGCCATGAACTCGATGCCCATCTCCCGCCGTACGATGCTGAAAGGCGTCGGTGCCTGCCTGGCCCTCCCTCTGCTCGAAGCTATGCGCCCGATGCAGACCCTGGCGGCCGCTGGTGGCAAGCACCCGGTGCGCATGGCCGTGCTGTACATGGCGAATGGCGTGCGGCAGGACGCATGGACACCTACAGGGCTGGGCGCGGACTTCGAGCTTTCGCCGATCCTTTCGCCGCTTGCTGCGCATAAGAAGGATCTGCTTGTTCTCACCGAACTCTGGAACGCGGCCGCTGATACAGGCGATGGGCACTATGTGAAGACCGGCGGCTTTCTTACCGGGACCACGATCGTCCGAACAACCGGTGCGAACCTGAGCAGCAACGGGGTCTCGATGGACCAAATCGCGGCCAAGCGGATCGGCCACTTTACCCCACTGCCGTCCTTGGAGCTCGGAGTCGAACCGCCTGCAACGGGCGTGGACGCAAATGTCGGCTACACACAGCTCTACGGCGCGCACATCGCCTGGCGCACGCCGACCACGCCGCTGGCGAAGGAGATTAACCCGAAGCTAGCCTTTGACCGACTCTTCCGGCCGAAGAACCCGGCGGGAGATCGCGCTGCCGCGGCGACTCGCGACAAGAGCGTGCTGGATCTCGTGATGCAGGACGCGAAGGGCCTGGAGCGGAAGCTCGGCGCGGCGGATCGCGAGAAACTGGGCGAATACTTGGAAAGCGTGCGCAGCGTGGAGCAGCGGATCGAGTGGGACGTCCGCCGCCAGAACGACACGGTGATGTCAGATCCGCTCGCCCGCAGCGCGCTCGATGATCTCGACCGTCGGGTAGATGTGTACAGTGACCCCGCACGGGTGAGCGAGCGCAAGGGCGATCACACCGAGCACATTCGGCTGATGATGGACATGATCGCCCTGGCTTTCTGGACCGACTCCACGCGGGTCGCGACGTTCATGTTTGGCAATGCCGTGAGTAGCCGTTCTTTCGCCTTTATGGGCAGCGGATTCGGTGGGCATCACCAGACTTCGCATCACGAGGGGCACCAGGACAAACTTGCGCAGTATCAGCAGATCAATACCTGGCACATCGAGCACTACGCCTACCTGCTGGATAAGTTGAAGGGGATCAAGGAAGGCGACAGCAACGTCCTAAATAATTCGATGATCCTCTTGGGTGCGGGAATGCGGGACGGAAATTCGCACAACCCGCGTAACCTTCCGCTGATCCTCGCTGGGCGCGGTGGCGGGACGATCGCCTCGGGGCGACACCTCAAGTACGAGAAGAACTCCAAGCTCTCGAACCTTTACCGTTCGATGCTCACGCGGATGGGTACACCGGTTGATCAGTTTGCCGATAGTACCGGCGAACTGGCAGGGTTGGACGATCCGTCCTTCACGGGAGCGGCGTAGGCGACGCGGTGGGTTTGCTCAGCTCGGCGAGATGCAAACGCGCCACTTGCCACATATAGCCTGGGCCACCCTGCTGCGCCGTGGTTGGCGAGAAGACTGCCACAGCGTGTTTGAGGTGCTCCACGGCCTTCGTGCGGTCACCGTTGAGATCAAGCATCAGCCCCATGTAGTAGTGCGCAAAAAACTGCACCTGACGGTCGCCCGCGAGCGCGGGCGCCGCTGCGTGATCCAACACGGATTGGGGAGTGCGCACCCCGGCGAACATCTCGTAGAGCACGGGGAACGGCTCGCGGTCGAATCGTGTGTAGGGGAGCATTTCTCTGCGCGCGGTTTCCAAACCCGAAAGGCGGGCCTGCGCGAGAAACTTCCACACGCCGTTTTCACGATCTCGGGCATCGTACGCGTGGTACTTGGCAAACTGATGCGCCGACTTTTCGTACTGTCCCGAGAAGTAATACGCGATGCCGAGCCGCCAATGCGGAGCATCCAACAAGGGATCAATCGCGATCATCTGCCCAAAGGCGGTGACTGCCTGCGGATACTGCTGAAGGAAGAGGTGGAGATCGCCAATTCGCGACAGGACGGTGGTGTCTTTAGGGTCCTCCGCGAGCGCCGCAATGGTCGTTGGAAGCTCCTTTGCAAACTGCTCGAGCATCTGTTGCTCGTTGGCGTGGATCGAGGCAGCGGCCACCAATGCACAGAGTACCGCGAGGAGGGGATTTCGCATGTCGCTGACCTTGGCCGAGCACTCCGCGAATTGCTCCTGAAAACTGCACACGCTGGGCAGCTTGCCCGCCCGGCAATTCACCACCACATTCTCGCTATGTTCCCCCCGGTCCGTTTACTTGTAGGTCTTCTGCTGCCCGCATCTCTCTGGGCTGCGGAACCGGTGGACTTCAATCGCGACATCCGCCCGATCCTCGCTGATCACTGCTTCAAGTGCCACGGCTTCGACCCGGGAACCCGCGAAGCAGGACGTCGCCTCGATACGCGCGAGGGAGCGCTGGCCGATTCCGAAGGGCTGCGTGCGATTGTCCCGGGGAAGCTGAAGGACAGCGACGTCCATTGGCGCATCAACTCGAAGGACGCTGATGAAGTCATGCCTCCAGCGAAAGGCGGCAAGCCGCTGAATGCGCAACAAATTGCGTTGCTGGATAAGTGGATCGAGCAAGGCGCGGAGTACGCTGAGCACTGGGCCTTTAAGAATCCGCAGCGACACACGCCACCTGCCGCTGGGAATCCAATTGATGCATTCATTGGCAAACGCCTTCAGGCAGAAGGCCTGCAGTTTGCACCCGAGGCTGAACGCCACACGCTCATCCGCCGCCTCTCACTGGATCTCATCGGCCTCCCTCCCACTCCGGCTGAAGTCGATGCCTTCACCGCTGATGCTGCACCAGATGCTTATCAGCGGCTCGTTGATCGGTTGCTCGCCTCTCCACACTATGGCGAGAAATGGGGGCGGCACTGGTTGGATTCAGCCCGATACGCGGACACAAACGGGTATGAGAAGGATTCGCCCCGTTCAATTTGGCTCTACCGCGAGTGGGTAATCGGGGCCCTGAACAGCGACATTCCGTACGACAGCTTTCTCATTGAGCAGCTCGCTGGCGATCTCCTACCCGGCGCGAATTCCGCGCAGCACGTCGCCACGGGATTCCTCCGCAACTCCATGCTGAATGAAGAGGGCGGCGTGGACCCGGAGCAATTCCGGGTCGAGCAGGTGGTCGATCGCGTGGAGACGGTGGGCCGTTCGATCCTGGGACTCACGGTGCAGTGCGCTCAATGCCACGATCACAAGTACGACCCGATCTCGCAGAAGGACTATTTCCAGCTCTTCGCCTTCCTAAATAACGACGAGGAAGCCATCTACTACCACCCCAGCGCCAAGGACGACGAACTGCGCGCGGAGATCAAGGGGCGAGTGCGTGGTATCGAGGACGAGTTGCGCAAAGCTGATGCAGACCTCGGAGCGAAGCAGGCTGCGTGGGAGAAGCAGATGCTCGAAGCTCCGCGAGCGGAGTGGGTGGTGCTCGATCCCGTGGAGACCTTCGGGGATACGGGCGTAAAGTTTGAGGAGCTCGCGGATCATTCGCTCGTAGCGCGCGGCGATCGGCAGGCTGAAGGGCAGTATTCCGTCACCGTGCATACGCCACTGGAGAAGATCACGGGCTTTCGGGTGGAGCTGATTACCGACCCAACGCTCCCGCATTCCGGACCAGGCAGGCGCGAGGACAATGGCAACTGTGTCCTCACTGATTTTTCCGTGGAGGTCGCCCCTGCAAGCGCGCCGAAGGATGCGCCAATGGAGAAGATCGCGCTCGGAACTCCAACGGCGGACTACGAGCAAAAGGACTTCACTGTAACTCAGGCGATCGATGGGGATCCCAAGAAGAGCGGCTGGGCTGTCGGCACTGCTCCCGGGCAGAACCGCAGCGCCCATGCGGTGTTCCCCGTGGTAACACCCGTCGGCAGTGCTGAGGGCCGCCGCCTGAGCTTCCGGCTGACGCAGAAGTTCGGCGAACAGCACTGTATTGGGCGTTTCCGTCTGCTCGCGACAATTACTCCGAATCCTACTGCCGACCCGCTCCCGTCGGATCTCCGGCAAATCCTCGCCATCGCTCCCGACCAGCGCTCCGCCGATCAAAAGCAGCGCGTCTTTACCCACTACCGGACGACGCGCGCAGATTGGGCGGAGGCCAACGGTCGGATTGCTGCGGAACTCCAGAGGTGGCCTGTAGGCACCAATACCTTGGCCCTCGCGGACCGACCCGGAGGCCGCGAGACGCACCTCTTCAAGCGCGGCGACTGGATGCAGCCTGGTCAGAAGATCCAACCCGGCGGACTTGCGATTCTCCCGCCGGCTCCTGAATCCAACGAGCCGCCCCGGCTGCGTTTCGCCCGTTGGCTGGCCAGCCCTGAGCAGCCCACGGTTGCTCGCGTTTTCGTGAACCGCGTCTGGCAGCAGTACTTCGGCACCGGGCTCTTCGCGACTGCAGAGGACGTCGGTTTCCAAGGCGAGCTGCCGTCCCATCCCGAACTGCTCGATTGGCTCGCGTGGGAGTTTGTAGATCGCGGCTGGAGTCAAAAGGCGCTCCACCGGATGATCGTCACTTCCGCCACTTACCGACAGAGCTCCACCGTCTCGCCAAGTCTGGCGGAGAAGGATCCTTATAATCGCCTGCTCGCGCGAGGCCCACGTTTTCGCGTAGGTGCCGAAGAGGTGCGCGATCTTGCACTCTCCGTGAGTGGCCTGCTCAACCCGAAGATCGGAGGACCGAGTGTCTTCCCGGTCATTCCGAACGGCGCGCTAAGCATTGCCTTTGGCAACACCGACTGGAACGTAAGCGCAGGGTCCGAACGGCATCGACGCGCGATGTACATCCACTGGAAACGTAGCGCGCCCTTTCCCTCTCTCGCCGTCTTCGATGCTCCGACCGCCGAGAAGGCATGCAATCGCCGGGGCCGCTCAAATACCCCGCTCCAGGCGCTCACCACCCTGAACGATCCCGCGTTTATGGAGTGCGCTCAATCCCTCGCCCTACGCATCTACCAGGAGGCCGGTCCGGATGATCGCACCCGCCTTATCCACGGATTCCGCCTCTGCACAGGCCGCAGTCCGGACAACCGGGAAACTGATGCTCTCCTCGCCCTGCTCGCCCAGGAACGCCAGACCCTCGAGGAGGATACGGCCCGTGCCATCACGATCGCTCTTGCCGATCCCGCCAAGCTCCCGCCCGGCGTTAACCTCCACAAAGTCGCTGCCTGGACGCTCGTCTCCCGCGTCCTCCTTAACCTCGACGAGACTCTCACCAAAGAATAGCCGCCCATGAACTTCGATCGTGAAATGCAAATGGAGCAAGCCCGGCGGATCAGTCGCCGCTGGTTTCTGCGTGATTGCGGAGTCGGCCTCGCTTCCGTGGCTATGGGCTCCCTGCTTGGGGGAAACGCATCGGCACAGCCCGCGAATCCACTCCTGGCAAAGGCACCCCACTTCGCGCCCAAGGCGAAGCGGGTCATCTATCTCTTCCAGGCGGGCGCTCCCAGCCAGCTCGACCTCTTTGATTACAAGCCCGAGCTGCAAAAGCACAACGGCCAGCCTGTCCCGGCCTCCGTGGTGAAAGGGCAGAAGTACGCCTTCATCAAGCCCGACGCCGCGCTTTACGCATCCGACTTCAAGTTCGCCCGCCACGGCCAGAGCGGCGCGGAAATCTCTGAGGCGTTTCCTCATCTCGCCTCCGTCGTCGACGATCTCACGATCATCAAATCAATGACCACGGACGCGTTCAACCATGCGCCGGCCCAGGTCATGATGAACACCGGCTCGCAACAATTCGGCCGTCCGAGCATGGGCGCATGGACGGTATATGGCCTGGGCAGCGAGTCGCAGGATCTCCCCGCCTTTGTCGTGCTCAGCTCCGGAGCGGGGCTGAGCGGCGGCAGCGCGAATTTCGGCTGCGGCTTCCTTCCAACCGTTTTCCAAGGCGTGCAGTTCCGCAAGACTGGCGATCCGATCCTCTCCCTCTCGAATCCCGCTGGGATCACTCGCGACATGCAGCGCCGCTCGCTCGATGCGCTCAAGCAGCTGAACGGGTACCATCTCGAGCAAGCCGGCGATCCCGAGATCGCCACCCGCATCTCCAGTTACGAGATGGCTTTCCGTATGCAAATGAGCGCGCCTGAGCTCATGGATGTGAGCTCCGAGACGCCCGAGACTCTCGCCATGTACGGTGCCGAACCCGGCAAGCCGAGCTACGCCATGAATTGCCTCCTTGCCCGCCGCATGGCCGAGCGCGGCGTCCGCTTTGTCCAGCTTTTCCATGAAGCATGGGATCATCACAGCGAAGTCACCAACGGAGTACGCAACGTGGCGAAGGCAACCGATCAAGCAAACGCCGCCCTCGTTCGCGATCTCAAGCAGCGCGGGCTCCTCGATGACACCCTCGTCATCTGGGGTGGCGAATTCGGCCGCACTCCGATGGTGGAGAACAACCCGGACGCTGGTCGCAAGCTGGGCCGCGATCACCATCCGCAAGCCTTCACCATGTGGATGGCCGGGGGTGGGACCAAGCGCGGCTTCATCCTTGGAGAGACCGACGAACTTGGTTTCCACATCACGCAGGACCGCGTCCACGTCCACGATCTCCACGCTACCATCCAGCACCTCCTCGGCTTCGACCACACCCGCCTCACTCACCGCTTCCAAGGCCGCGACTTCCGCCTCACCGATGTACATGGAGAGCTGGTGAAGAAGATCCTGGCGTGAAGCTGGGGCGATCGCACTTTCCCGATCTCGACGAGGATGGTTACGCCACCGTGGAGGGCGTGATCCCCCTCAATGATCTCGCTGTTCTCATCGCGGAGATCGAGGAGCACGTCTCCGCCTCCGGGGTCGCGCACCAAGCCGGCCTCCGCGCTCTCGCCGGCAAGCTGCCGAGTGTACGGAGGATGCGCGAGCACCCTCGGCTGGTCTCCGTGGCGACCGCGATCCTAGGCGCACCCGCCTTCGTCGTGCGCACCTTGCTCTTCGATAAGACGCCCGATGCAAACTGGAAAGTGGCGTGGCACCAGGATCTCACCATCGCGGTTGCGCAGCGGCAGGAAGTACCCGGCTTTGGCCCATGGTCGGTCAAGGATGGCATCCCCCACGTGCAGCCGCCGATCGAGCTGCTCGCGCGGATGATCACCTTGCGGCTGCACTTGGACGACTGCATGGCCGCAAACGGTGCACTTCGCGTGATCCCCGGCACCCACCGTTTGGGCCGCCTATCTCCGGTTGAGATCGCCAGCGTCCGTGAGCAATCCGTCGACGTGACCTGCGAGCTCGCCGCTGGCGGTGTGATGGTAATGCGCCCGCTTATCCTGCATGCCTCATCGCCGGCTACTTCTCCCCTTCATCGCCGCGTGCTGCATCTGGAGTTTGCAGCGGAGCATGTGCCGGGAGGGCTCGCGTGGGCAGAGGCAAAGGCTGGAGGTTGAAGGTTCGCCCTTATCTTGAAACTGTGGTCAGTGGCCCTGAGACAGCTACGATCTATTTGGCCTAAAGGCGGGTAAGCTACCAAAAGCATCCTTCTCACCTTCTCGTCGAATGCGCTACGCCATCCCTGCCTTAAAGTCGTGCAATTGAACGCTCCTCCAGTTTGTGAGTCTCAATCCTTCCATCCACACGCCTGTGAAAACTAGAATCTCTTTTCTCGCGACCTACCTAGTGGCCCTTAGCGCCTTTTCGTTCGCGGCGGATAAACCAGCCATGACCTTGATTTCCACTCCTACCGGTACCCCCGCAGCCATTGAACGGATCACTTTCGGTGGAGGGTGCTTCTGGTGCATCGAGGCGGTTTTCCAGCGGCTGAAGGGCGTTACGAAGGTCGTCTCGGGCTATGCCGGCGGCGATGTTCCTAATCCGACCTACAAGGCGGTCTGCGAAGGTACCACCGGGCATGCTGAGGTCGTCCAGCTGGAGTTCGATCCCGCGCAGGTGAGCTACGAAAAGTTGCTCGACGTCTTCTGGGCCGCGCATGATCCCACGACGCTGAATCGACAAGGGCATGATGTGGGTACTCAGTACCGCTCAATCATTCTCTTCGAGAACGAGAAGCAGAAAGCCGCGGCGGAGAAGTCGATCGCGGATGCGCAGAAGGATTTCAAAGCACCGATCGTGACTCAGCTCGTGGCGCTGGAAAAATTCTATGTGGGCGAGGCTGAGCACCAGAATTACTACAACCAAAACGGTGCGCGAAACCCCTATTGCCAGGCAGTAATCCGTCCGAAGTTGCAGAAACTTCTGCAAAAGGGGATGATCAAGGAACAGCCGACGTTGTAAGGCCGAGACCACCGTCGGACGGCTGGAGTCCGACTGAGCAGCGAACCTTATTCGTGGACCAAGTCCTTCCAGCCATTCACTTCCCTGATCATTGGCGGATCTTTTCCGCACCGGCGGAACCCTCGTCGGCAAATGAGCCGCACACGGGGGTGGCGGCCGTCGCTGATCCCGACTTTGCGCTCACTGCGAAGACGCAGATCTTGATCGCAGAAGACGATCGCGTCTCGCGCGAGCTCTTGGCACTGCGGCTGGACCAGTGGGGCTTTCGAGTGATCGTGACCCGCGATGGGGCGAGCGCACTGGAGGAGCTCCGCAAGGCTGATGCGCCGCCGATCGCAATTCTGGACTGGATGATGCCCGAGCTCAGCGGCATCGACATCTGCCGACGCATGCGCGAGGCGAACAAGCTGATCTACATCATCCTGCTCACGGCACGGGATCGCAAAGAGGATATTGTAGAAGGCCTTCAAGCCGGAGCCGACGACTACCTGATCAAGCCGTTCCATAAAGACGAGCTCCACGCACGCATTCAGGTGGGAGTCCGAATCATCGCTCTCCAGAGAGCACTCAGCCTGAAGATAGAGAAGCTCGAGGATGCCCGGGCCGAGATCCGCGCTCTGCGCGCCGGCGACAATGGGGAGGGCAGCGCGATCGTCTAGTGCTGCCAGGCAAAGTCCATCAGAGTCGCTAGTTCAGTAGGTTTTCTTCAGCCTTGAGAATCGAACAAAGGGAAGCTCCGCGATTCAGTGGAGCTTTCGTCGGCGTGTGCTTGGCCGGATCATCAGAACGGGGAGGGAGCACTCCTGCCAAGCTGGCCTACTGCAGTGCAGTGGCGTTCTCTGCCCGAGATCGGTAGGCTTTTTGGCTGCCAAGCTAGGTTTAAAGCCTCTAACGACAGGTTCCTTTACTCTCGCGGTAGGTTTATTTCCTAGTTGGTAAGGCTTTTTTGCTACCTCGGTAGGTCGACTCTTTGACGAGCTCGGTAAATTTCCTCTCACGATAGGTTCGAAGCCTATCCAACTAGGAAAAAGCCCTCTTCACCTGGACTTCAAACTTGGCGCGCTAGGTTAAAAGCCTCTCCTTCTCCGGTGCAAGCTTCTCTGGTTGAGCGGTTGCACCCTCCAAGACACCGCCCGAAGGCTAGATCGTGGACCAATCCCCTATTCTCGGCCTGCCCGAATAGTGGCTGCGACCCGCAGGAGATTCGGGAAGAGGTCGCCTAAGGGGCAACTTCTACTTTCTTCGCTTTCTTCTCCTGAATCTCCAGCACCTCGCCTGCAGCATTGATGTGGACTTCCACCCTGCGTCCTGAGGTCAGTGCAAACTTCACCTCATACACCGCAGGACCACCGGACTTCTTCTTCTCGTCGAGACCGATCTCTTCCAGCTTCCCCTGCTCTTCGTACTTCTTGATCACGAGCTGAACAGGAGGTGGGCATTCCTTGTAGCCGACCTGTTTGTCTTTCGCCGAGGCGCTGGTCGCCAGGAATGCAGCGGCAAGGACCGTGACGCAGCCAGACAGTAGTCTTGAACTCATCGGCTAACGCTCTTCGATCCTGTGCCGGATGCAAGCTCCTGATTCCCTGATCCTCGGGTCATCCGGCCATCGCCATCAGATTGTTACTTTGGGGCGATCGGCGCAGAAATCGCAAATAGCTCGCTCATGGTCGCCACGTAGAGCACCCCGTTGGCGGCGGTGGCAGTGGCGCTAATCGGGCGTTGCAGCTCGACCTGCCCGAGCACAGTCTTCTCTTTCGTCGCGGCGAAAGTCCAGAAATCGCCCTTGCGGGAGCCAATGAAGACTTTGCCATCTGCGACCAGTGGTGAAGCCCAGAATTCACCCGCCGCGTCGTGCGACCAATGACGCTCACCCGTGGCAGCATCCAGGCAGTGAACCTGTCGGGAAGTATCCGCAATGAAGACAAGGCCGTCGTGTACCGCAGGGGTGGACATGACGTGTCGACCGAGTGGCGTGGACCAGCGCACGCCGGTCCGGGTGATATCGCCACTGCCGGTGGGGGCGATGCATTTCAGCCACGAAGCGTTCTTCCCCCACCAGAGATCGCCGCCGCTGGCGATGTAGACCTTACCTTCATGAAATACCGGCATCCCGAAGACATTGCTCGGCCCGATCTGCTTATTGTTCGTGAAGCGATGTACGTCTTCCTTTGGCGCTTCAGGATCGAGGTCGCATTGCCACGCTTTCTTTAAGGAGAGCACCGTGCCCGCAGGTGGGGCGCTGGTCAGCGGCTCGAAGGCGTAAAGCACGCCGTTTCCTCCTGCGAAGAAGAGCAGCTCGCGCCCATCGACCGTGCCGAGCGATGGTGATGACCAGGTGGCGTGGAAGATCTGGGGTGCGATGCGCTCATTGTCCCGAGCGACCAGGCGGCCTGTCGCTTTCTCGAGCACAATCAGGCTCGGGGCATCCGGCTTGCGGATCTTTCGGTGGGAATTATCCACGCCCGTACCGGTATTCACGTAGAGAAAATCGCCGTGCACCAGAATGGAACTGTGCGCGCCATCGTGCGGCCAGATGCCGGCCTCGGCTGGCATGTCAAAGCGCCAGAGGATGTCCGCATCGGTAGGCCCCGGCTCGATCAGCGACGTGCCGGGCGGCAGCGGGACCGGTGCGAAGTCGGGTGGCGGCGCGGCCTGGCGCGTCATGTACTCGGCTTCGCCCTTAAAGGGGCCGTCGTTGCCATTAGCCAACCCCTGAGCGTCGAGGCAGAGGACTTCTCCACGGCTGCTCACGAGGTAGACGCGATCGCTCTCCACGGTGACAGGCGAGGAGATCCCGCTCTTTGGCCAATCGAAGTACTGATCCTCCTCGCGCTTCGGTGTGACCAGCTGCCAGAGTAGACGACCGTCTTCCTCGGCGAAACACATCAACACGCCGCGATCTCCGACATGCTTCGGATCACGCGGGACTTCGTTGTTCGTGCCAATGTACACCCGCCCGCCCGCGACAACCGGCGTGGAGTGCGCCTCGGTGCCGAGCGGCGCGCTCCATTTGATATTCTGACGCGTGGCGGGATCGAACGAGGATGGGAGTCCACGTTCGCTCGAGACCATGTTGCGACTCCAGGCTTGTCCCCACTGCGGCTGATCCGCTGCACTGGCGACCAGCGGAAGGCTGAGCAACATGCGAAACCACGCGCGCAGAGCGCAACCCGTGAGCGACGGATGGGGTGAGGGCATGCGGAGAGGGAGCCGTTGCCGAGTTCCAGCCTGGGTAAAGCTGCTACTGCGCGGCGGGCGGCGTAGCTTCTGGCAGGGGGAGCTCGGCGGGAGGCACTACTGGCGCAGGAGGAGGATCAGCGGGAGCCGGAGCGGCTGGAGGCGCCTCGCCAGGTTTCTCCGGCATTTCCGGGGTAGCCGGGACAGGGATGGAAGCGGGAGGCAGCGGCGCTGCTGGCTCTGGAACCGGAGCTGGAGAAGGTGCCGGAGCCGGGACTGCTTCCGGCGCATCAGCGGGTGGTGCGGGCGGAGTTGCTGGGGAATTAGTCGCCGGCGTACCGGTTCCCAATGAAGGAGTAGACGGAGGGACCGCAGCGGCAGGCGCATCCACCAAAGCGAGCTGCAGATTGTCATAGTCTGGCCGACTCAGGAGGAAACTCCCGGGGCGTCCTTCAGCAGTCGCGTACCATTCATTATCCGTGGTGGAGCTGCCCACAATGAGCTTACCGCTAGTCGTCTTCTCACCTTCTGCGCTCGTGAAAGCGACGGTCACGCTGGGATCGTTGATCCCTTCGTCCGGCGGACGAGTCGGCCCGGACCAGCGCGTAGCACGCAACACAGCAAGCGTGTTTACGAACATCTGCACATTCGGCGCATTCAGCTTGGCGTCACCTTTGGCGAGCTGCCATTCCCCTTTCTCCTGCTTAAGGGAAATGGGCGGCTGACCTTTCTTCACGACTTCCAAGGTGGTGAGCTTCTTCGGATCAAGTTCGTAGATCGTGAGGTCCTGGAGCTGGATGGGATCCGTCGGCAGCGACTCAATGAGGGTCTTGGGAACGGCCACGATGAAGGGCTCGGAATCGAGCTTGGCATAGCCGTTGTCACCTTCCTGTTTGCCAATCAGCACGCTCAGGATGGCCTGCTCGCCCGCCTTCGATTCCGGGGTATTCTCCGAGGCGAACGAACTCAGCGTCACTTTCACCGCTGGCTCATCGAGCCCGTACTCGGCCAGATTCGTAGCTGTGTCAGAGACGAAGTTCGTGACCTGGGTAGATTGCAAGTCAGAGAGGATCCGCGCCGGAAGCGCGGCATTCGTGGGCAACTCCTGTTCGCCGACTTTGCGCACCCAGGACTCACCCTTGCGTGCGAGCACCAGCTTCTCCTTGCCTGCCGGCTCGATCGTAATGCGGTCCACGATGTCGCTCTCCACCCGGAGGAGACTCCGATCACGCAGCTCATTTGGACCGGTCGTGGCGATCTTCTCCACATCCTTGGGTACGATGACTATAGAGTCGCGAGTGGAAAGCTTCACGTAGAGCTTCTCCTTATCCTTCTCATCCTTCGGCGCGTCGCCGATCTCGAGCACCACGGGCTTCTCCGCGCCCTCGGTGTGGAAGGTGACCGTCCCGCGCGGCTCGGCGAGCCCAGCGGTGACCAGGTTCGGGTCGGCAACGAAGGTATCGATCCGAGCCGTGGTCGCCTGCGCAATCAGGTCGTTGATCTTCGAGTCATCACCGCGAGCCTGCAGCGGCTTGGTGATCGCCCAGTGATTGTCCTTCCGCTCGAACTCGGTCTCACCATCCTTCGTCTTCACGGCTAGCTTCGTGACCTGCTGCGCAGCTAGTTCGGTGAGCTTGCGATCTCGAAACTCATCGGCCTTCTTGTTCAGCTGAGTTTTCAGGGCGTTCGAAATGACGAACACCGTGTCGTCACCATTCACCCGGGCGTACACCTTACCTTCGACCGCCGCGTCGTGACCGATCAGAAGCTCGAGTGGCTTCTCCCCTTCACCGCTGAAAGTGACCTTCGTGTCCGCATCGGCCACTCCGTATTCCTTGTGCTCGTCCTTTGGTTTCTCCGGCTCGATGACCGCGTCGTGGCGCAGCGTTTCCATCGTAGTGAAGAGCTGCGTGAGGGTCATGGAATCCGCGCGATCCTTGATTGGGTCGGCCTGCATCCGCCAGTACTGGCCCTCTTTGGCAAACTCGATCTTGGTCTCTGGGTTCTTGATCGTGACAGACGTGATCTTGTCGCGATCGAACTCCACGACCTGCGTTGATGCTTGGGCGGTTTCCTTGGTCGTCTTGCGGTCGCGCTCGACCAGGCCGACATACGCAAGCAGCGCGCCGGCGACAAGCAGGAGGATGAGAGTGTGGCGGAACTTCATGGAAGGATAGGAGGTAAGATCCGGGGTTGAAGAGGACTACGCGCGGCGCTGCCACCAGACCGCAAAGCCGATGACCCCAATGATGCTGGGGATTATACCAAGGACGGTAAGCGCAAGGCGGGCCAGTTGTTGTTCGTCCAGGCTCAGGCTGACTGGCTTCTTCTCCTTGGGAGCGATGCCGGAGATCGTTTCCTCGCGATTGGTGAGCCAGTTCAAAGAGTTCATCGCGAAGTCAATGCCGACCTCGCTCAAGCGCAGGCCACTATCCGTGAGGAAGCCGCCGTTGCCGATCACGACCATCCGCGCGGTCTCCACCTTTACACGCGGATCGTCCATAGCGCCTTTCTCCAGCGCAGCGCCGACGGTGAGCGGCCCGATGGTGTCTTTCTTCGGATCAAAGAACACCGGCTTGTTGTCGCCAGGTTTGTACTCGGTCTCGCCCCAGAAGCCTTCGCCCGATTCGAGGATTGGCGTGATCGCAACCTTGAGCATCTTTGCTCGGGTGGGGTCGATGTTTAGCGACCGGGTAGCGCCAAGCAGCTGAATTCCAACTCCTGCCAGATCTTTCGAGAGCGCTTTCCCCTGTGGAGTAAGTACCGCGGTAGGATCAGTCATGATTCCGGTCTTCAAGCCGACCCCACCACTCTCATCACGAGCAAGCACTTTGCCCGTCTTCAAGACAAGATCGTTGCGCGGCTCAATTCCCTCCGTAGCGAGGAACTGATCCAGACGTGGCGTCTTGCCCGTTGGTCCGAGGAGCACAAAGAGCCGTCCCTTCTTCTCCGTCCAGAAGTCGGTAACCAACTTCATTTCACGCTCCGAGAGATCAACCTGCGGCGCGAAGATGATCAAGCCATTCGCGTCGGCTGGAACGGCATCTACGCCATTCAGATTTACCTGCTCGAGCTTCAGATTCACCCGCCCCGCATAGGCGGCGAAGACCGTGAGCTCCGGACCGGCTAGCTCCGGCTCGCCATGCCCGGTCACCATATAAAGCTTGTTCTGCTTTTCCTCAGTGAGCTCCAGCACCGCGCTGGTAATCGCCTGCTCGCCCTTGAACGCCCGCACTGTCGGCGGTTCACCGTACATCGCACGGCTCATGTCCAGATCGGCCATGTCCTGCGCGTTCACGAACTTGCTCTTCCCCTTGTAGTCGAGGATTACGATGTTGTCCGTGCTTCCGAACTTGTACTTCTCGGATAGTTCGCGGGCTCGGCTCAGGTTCTTGTACGGATCCACATACTCAACGTTGAACTTCTTCTTGGAGGCGTACTCGTACTCCTTGAGCAGCAAGCTCACATCCGCGGTCAGCGCCTGGGCCGTGGGAAAGAAGACGACCGCTTTCACCGGCTCCTTCAACGAGTTCAGCACGTTGGTCGTCATCGAGCTGAGCTCGTACTTCTTGTTCCGCGAGAAGTCCCAGCGGGAGTACTGGCGGAAGGCGATAATGTTCACGACCAGGATGATCACGAAGATCAGGAGCACCTGGGCGAAGACGTTTGCACCAATCGCAACACGACGAAACCCGGCTTTTACCGGGGTCGCAGTGCCCTTCTTTGCGGGAGGAGTTTTCAGAGTTTCAGTGGCCATAGCGAAGCGAGTCTTAAAGGCTGGGTTAGCTAAGGACGGTTAGGACTTCCACTTGCGATACTGGAAGATCTGGAAGTTGATCACCAGCAGGAGCACGGTCATGGACAGGTACCAGATGATCGGTCTCGAATCGATGATTCCACGGGAGAAGTCGCCCATGTGTTCGACCGCCGAGAAGTACGAGATGAGATCACGGAAGAAGGGCTCGGTGATGTTCATGATGAAGCCCAGCAAACCGGCCACGAACGCAATGAAGATTGCGACGAAGCACATCACCGCTGCGTTGATCTGCTCTGTGGTAAGTGACGACGTGAGGCAGCCGATCGCGATATAGAACATCCCGATGAGGGTCAGCATAAGATAACTCCCCCAGTACGCTCCGGCAGCCATCGCCGCCTCTTTGCCAGTGATCATCTGGAAGGCCATGAAGTAGCTAAAGCTCGGCAGCCATAGGATGAGGTAAAAGATCAGCGCGCCGAAGAACTTCGAAAGCACAACCTGCCAATCGCTCACGGGAGCGGTGGTCATCGTCTCAAAGGTGCCCATCCGGAATTCATCCGAATAGGTACGCATTGTGATCAGCGGGAAGAGCAACAGGAACGGGAACCAAAACAGCACCGTGTTGAAGGCCGCTTCGACGACGGTGACTTCCGTCGGTCCCTGGTTGAGGAAGGAAACGCCGGTGTAAAAGTTAAACCCGGTGGCGATCAGGAAGAAGAACATCACCACATAGGCAATGGGTGAGTAGAAGTAACTCTTCACCTCGCGGCCCAGGAGCGTGAGAAAGGTTTTCATTGGTGGGATGGAATGCGGGTAATGGGGTGCAAAAGGGGTTGGGTGCGCGGGCTGGGCGGAGTCGCTCCAGCAGACCGCGTGGGGGATCCGAAACTTAGCTATCTGAATGTGTCAGATCGACAAACACATCTTCGAGCGTAGTGCGGCGTCGCATCAGCTCCCGGACGCCCCACTGGCGTTCCATGGCAAGGCGCATCACGTCGTCGCTCGGGTCGGCATTCGCATCAGTCCGCATGTTGAAAATGCTGTACTCGCCGTCCTTCTCTTCGGTCACGTCCTTGACTCCAGGAATCCGCCCCAGCGCCTCTCGAGCGTCTTCGCCGGTGTTCTTTGCATCAATGCGCAGCGACCCGACAGCCCGGTGATTCTTGAGCAAATTCTCCGCAGTATCGGAGGCGCGGATCTGCCCCTTATGGATCACCACCACTCGCGAGCACATCAGCTCAACCTCGGGCAGGATGTGCGTGGAAATTAGAACAGTGCGCTTGTTTGCGAGGTTCTTAATCAGCTCGCGAACACTGCGGATCTGGTTTGGATCCAAACCAATCGTCGGTTCGTCGAGAATCAGTAGGTCCGGATCGTGAACCAGCGCATCCGCCAGGCCGACCCGCTGTTTCTGCCCCTTGGAGAGTGTGCTAATTAGCGCACGCTCCTTCTCGCGCAGGCTGCAGAGTTCGATTACGTCGCCCACGCGTTCCTTCAGTTTGCGGCTCTCCACGCCCTTGAGGCTGGCCCTGTAGCGCAGGTACTCGTTCACCCGCATGTCGTGGTAGAGCGGCGTGCTTTCGGGGAGATAACCCAAGCGTTTCCGCGCTTCAAGTGATTGGTCGAAGATGTCGAATCCGGCAATCGTCGCGCGGCCAGAGGTGGCTGGCATGAAGCCGGTGAGAATGCGCATTGTCGTGCTCTTGCCAGCGCCGTTCGGCCCGAGGAACCCAACGATCTCGCCTTTCTCCACTTCAAAGTTGAGGTCTTTGATCGCGGTGAAGCCCGCGTACTTTTTGGTCAGGTTTTCGACTTTGATCATCAATTTAGGGGATGGAGAGAAACTAACGCGCGGTGAGCGGCACGGTCTGCAACTGACGGACGAGTTGCCCGCGTGTTTTGCGGACTACCCCGACCGTCACGTCCACCACCGAGCCGGTACTTACAGGCTCAAGCAGCTCTTCCACCTGCTTGGAAGAGGCGACCTGATAGCGGCCCACTTGATAAATGACAAGGCCCCGCTTCATCCCCGCTTCCTCGGCAGGCGACTGAGCCTCGACGTCGGCGAGCAGCACACCCTGTCCTGGTTCGTAGCCCAGAGTCTCGCTCAGCTCTGGAGTGAGATCCTGAAGCTGCATCCCAAAGTACTGCTGCGCGCGCGATACTGATTTCGGAATGCGCGGCGTCTTCCTGGACTCTGCAGCGGTCTTGCGGAATTCCATCACCTTGTCCCGCACCACCTGTCCAGAGATCGCAAAGCCCAGCCCTTGGGTCGGCACGCCTTGCGGAGTGAAGGCCATCTTCACCGAAGACACGCCGACCAGTCGGCCGGCGAGATCGATGAGCGGTCCCCCGCTATTCCCCGGATTAATGGCGGCATCGGTCTGAATGAGATCCTTGTACTCGACGTCCTGCACAGAGATGGCCCGGCCCTTTGCGCTCAGGATGCCACGGGCCACGGAGCTGCCGTAGCCGAGCGGATTGCCGAGCACAAGCAGCGTCTGACCGAGGAGATTCGGCGATAGATCCTCGAGGTCGATAAAAGGGAGCGGCTCTTTGCTCTCGATTTTGATGAACGCAAGATCCGTGTCGGGTGCGCCGGTCACGTACTTCGCCTCGTAGGTCTTCCCGTCGCTCGTGGTCACGGAAATCTTCAGGTCCGCCGCCCGCTCCACGACGTGCTCATTCGTCACGATGAAGCCAGTGGGATCCACAATGAATCCTGAGCCCAGGCTTTGCACCTTCTGCTTATAGGTGCGTGGCGGGCGCATCTGGCCCCCGTAGAATTCGTTAAAAAAAGTGTCCGCCGGCTGCCTCGCAGTACGCTTCACGACCCGCTCGGTATTGATGTTCACCACCGTCGGCATCACTTTTCCCACCGCAATGACCGAGGGCTCCTGAGTGGGGTCAACCACCCCTTGGCCCTTGCAAGGAGTGACGGCTCCCACGGAGAGGAGGAGCGATGCGACGAGGCTGAAGGGGGTCCAGCGAGGCCAGTTCATTAGGTACGACAGGATGGCATCAGACATGATCAAGAGAGGATTGCTCAAAATTTCTAGGTAGGGTGCGGCTGGCTTTGGCGAACCGTCGACGATGGGACGCGGTAAACGCCCGGGAACGTCAAATGTTCCACGGAAATCGCCGATAACAGGTAAAGGATCGTGCTCCCGCGGCCTGCTTCCGCTGAGTCCATCGATTACCTGAATCGGTCACCCTATACCGGGAAAATGCAGATTCCCGGTAAGTATTGACCCAGGAAGAGCCGAGATTCGACTCGATACCATCGCCGCTTTGTTCATGCCCCCTGCTGAAGCGTTCGTCGCGACGATGAGATCGCTCGTTGCCGGTACGAGCGAGCTCGTGATTTTCGCGAGCTCTCTCGTTGAGTTTACGAACACGCTCGTAAAATCGACGAGCGCGCTTCCCAAATTGATGAGCACGCTCGTTAAATTTACAAGCAAGCTCGTCGATTCTATGAACTCGCTCGTTAAATCGACGAGCACGCTCATGATTTTAACGAGATCGCTCACCAAATTGACGAGCGTGCTTGTCGAAAAACAGAGCGTTTGAGCCGTCCGCGTGGAACAAACCGGTGCGACGCGGGCCCTTCCGCATCCTGCATTGTCGGTCTTACGAAGAGGCTCTAAGGAATTTGCCGCGACTCCGCTTTGACAATACCCCCTCCGGAACTCGTTTCACCTCCTCCGTAGCCCTCCCCATTTGCCCATGCTCCCGAAGCTCCCCCCCTTGGCCATCCTCGCAGTCTCCTTAGCGCTTCCCCTCGGGGCGCAGGAACCGGCCAAACCCGTGACGGAGGGCTGGGAGAAGGAGCTGAAGATGCCCGCAGGGTACGAAGGGACGCTCTTCGCAGCCCCGCCGCTGGTGAACTACCCCGTCTTTGTCGCCGCTGCGCCGGACGGCACGCTCTATGTCTCGAGCGACAAGAACGGGTCGCTGGATCGCAAACCGAAGCGTGGCACGATCGTCCGCCTGCGCGACACGGATGGCGACGGGCGTGCCGACGAGTCGAAGGCGTTCGTGGCGGATGTGGATTCACCGCGAGGGCTGGTGTGGGATCACGACCGGGTGTACGTCGTGCATCCACCGCACCTCAGCGCCTTCATCGACAAGGACGGCGACGGCGTTTCCGACGAGCAGAAGGTGCTGGTGAAGAATCTGGCCTTTGGGTTCAAGGATCGCCCGGCGGATCATACAACCAACGGCCTGACCCTCGGGATCGACGGCTGGCTCTATATCGCGGTCGGCGACTTTGGCTTCATGGAAGCTGAGGGCACGGATGGCCGCAAGCTGCCCTTTCGCCATGGAGGCGTCGTGCGGGTGCGACCTGATGGCACGGGCCTGGAGATCTATTCCACGGGTACGCGCAACATCCTAGAGGTGGCGCTGGACCCGCTACTGAATGGCTTTATTCGCGACAATACGAACGACGGCGGCGGGTGGGACATCCGGCTGCATCACTTCACCGGGATGGACGATCACGGGTATCCGCGGCTCTTCAAGAACTTCGGCGATGAGATCATCCAGCCGCTCGCGGACTACGGCGGCGGATCGGGCTGCGGTGCGCTGTACTTGAGCGAACCCGGGTTCCCGGATGGCGACGGCGATTCGCTGCTCACGGCGGACTGGGGCCGGAACTGGATTTACCGGCACAAGCTCACGCCAAAGGGCGCGACCTTCGGCGCAGATGAGAAGCAATACCTGGGACTCCCGCGGGTGACAGACTTGGACGTGGATGGGATGAGTCGCCTGTATGCCGCCAGTTGGAAGGGCGCGACCTTTAAGTACGAAGGAGAAGACGTGGGGTACATCGTGCAGGTGAAGCCGAAGGGCTACTCTGCGGAAGCATTGCCGGACTTTGCACAGGCCAGCGGGCTGGAGCTAGTGAAGCTGCTGGAATCTCCGAGTCACCGTCGACGGCTTGAGGCGCAGCGAGCGCTGCTGCGGAAGGGTGTGGATACAGCGGCTGCACAGGGACTTGCGGCGCTGGCCTGGGACGGCGCAAAGCCGCTCGCCAACCGAGTAGCGGCGATCTTCACTGCGAAGCTGGCGCTGGGCGTGAAGGCCACTGACTTCCTCGTGGGCCTCTCCGCTGACGAAACTGTTCGCGAATACGCGCTGCGTGCGCTGACGGACCGGCTGGAGGAGAACGCGAGCGTGCCTACAGCCCCCATCGTCGCCGGCTTTATGGATAAGAATCCTCGTGTGCGCAATGCGGCGGCGATTAGCGCGGCGCGTTCCGGCAATGCCGAACTCGCACCCGCTGTGGCGGCACGTCTCGGCGATGAAGATCCCATCGTTGCGCATACTGCTGTGAACTCGCTCGTCGCGCTGAAAGGTGCGGCAGCGGCCTTCGCGCTCGTGGACACGACTACCACCACGGAGCAGCGCGCAGGCGCCATTCGCGTGCTCCAGGCTCTGCATGATCCTGCGGTCGTGGACGGTCTGGTGGCGCGGCTGGAGAAGGAACCCGATGTCCAGCGCCGTCGGGGACTTCTCACCGCGCTTTGCCGGCTCTACCATTTAGAAGGATCGTGGAAGGGTGACAGCTGGGGCACGCGCCCAGACACCCGGGGGCCCTACTATCAACCCGAGGCATGGGCGCAATCCGAGCGGATCGGCAAGGTGCTGATGGCATCGCTGAACGCAGCGGAAGGGCCGGAGGCGGGGTTCCTAGGCAGTGAGTTTTCGCGACACCGGATTAGTCCCGGAGACGCCGTGACGAAGCTGCTCACTCTTGCCGGGACGGATCCCGGTGTGATTGCGCCGCTCGTCGTACAGCTCGCGCGAGCGGACTCCATCCCGGCGAACGCGCTGCCCGTGCTAATTCAGGCAGCGGGCGATCGGGAGAAGAGCGACTTCGTTCGAGCGCACGCGATTCACGCGCTCGTCAAGACTGACAGCACGGAGGCGTTCAAGACGGCCTTCGTCACGCTGGCGGCGATCTCAAACTCCAGGACCGACGGTCCGGAAGTGGAGAAAGCGGAAAAGGCGCTGCTCACCGCAGGCAAGCTGGAGAACCACCACCAAATGATCGAGGAACTCGCGGCGAAGAAGGATGGCAAGCCGTCGTTTTATGCTGATGTCGCGCTGCTCACGCTTTCGACGCGCAAGTTTGGCTCGCCGGAATCCCGGGAGATGACAGGCAAGGCGCTGGCCGAAGGTTGGAAGGATCCGCAACGAGCGCTGCAGATTCTGCGCGCAGCGGAGAAGACGAAAGACACTTCACAGCAGGAGCAGATCATCGCCGCGCTGACGCATGCAAATGCGGAGGTGGCGAAGCTCGCCGCGGAGGTCGTGAAGAAGAACAAGATCGACCCGGCAAAGGTGAAAGCTGCCGCGACGCCGAGCGGGCCGCTGATTGGAACGCTCGCGGTGGAAGAGGTCCTCCAGGCCGTGCTGAATCTCAAAGGAGACCGTGCGCGCGGCGAGCAGCTCTTTACTCAGGTAGGCTGCGTGGCCTGCCATACCGTAAAACAGGGCGAGCCGCTCAAAGGCCCGTATCTCGGGAGCATTGCCGATACTTACAAGCGCCGCGAACTCGCTGAAGCGATCCTCTTACCCAGCAACACGATGGCCCAGGGCTTCGTGACGAACAACTTCACGCTGAAGGACGGGACCGCACATATGGGGTTCGTCACGCAGGAAGCGGCCGACCAGGTGAGCATCCGTAACATCGCGGCCCAGGAGATGGTGCTGAAGACGGCGGAGATCGCCAAGCGAGAGACCCTGGAGATCTCGATGATGCCGCCAGGCCTCGTGAACGGCCAAACGGTCAGCGACCTCGCGTCGATGCTGGATTATCTCGAAGGACTCGCGAAGAAGTAGGCGGGCTAAGTCGGGCAGAGCCGCGATTCCAAGGCAATGTTCGCATTTTTCTCCAACCGGCTCGGCTGCATCGGCTCGATCATTGTCTCAATCCTCGGCTCGCTCCTACTCATCGCGATTCTAAGGGGATGTGGGGCTGGGTAGGCCCGGGACAAGGAAAGTCAAAAAACACGCTTGCATCGCCAGCGCGTTCGTGAGTTTGTAGGCCCCGCAGATTCAGAGCCCAAGTGGGCGTGGTAGATTGCTAGTTGAGTTCGTAGCGGCGCTCCTTCCTAGAGAGCCCGGACCCCAGTGGCGATTTGAAATCCGATAACCGGAAACCGGCCGCAGAGCTCCGAACGCAACTAATCCAACATGTCCAACAAACTCTACGTCGGGAATCTTTCCTTCGACACCCTCGAGTTCGACCTTCAAGACCTCTTCGCTGAGGCCGGAACCGTCACCGAGGCAACGCTCATGCAAGACAAGATGACCGGCAAGTCCCGCGGCTTCGCCTTCGTCACGATGTCCTCCAAGGAAGAAGCCCAGAAAGCTATCGAACTCTTTCACGGCAAAAACCTCCATGGTCGCGATATCACTGTCAACGAGGCTCGTCCTCGTGAAGACTTCTCCGGCGGCGGTCCTCGTCGCGGAGGTGGTGGCGGCGGCGGTGGCGGTGGTGGATACGGCGGCGGCGGCGGCTCCCGTGGGGGTGGCGGCGGCGGCGGCGGTTCCCGTGGCGGCGGCGGTGGTGGTCGCTACTAAGACCTGCCTCGTCTAGCTTAAGCATTTCAACGCCCCGTCGCAGGACGGGGCGTTTTGCGTTTTGAAGGGACGGATTCTCTGATGAATGGGGTTCATCCGCGCTTCTAGGGTCAGCTTTCCAGAATCCACCTTCCCTCTGCCTGCGAACCATCATCACAGCGTGTACGTCATCCTGCTCGATCCGGCAGTGGCGCGGCATCGCTCAGTTCTTAGGTTGAACCCAAAGCGCAAGGCGGAGATGCCTTGTGTGTACGTCGGCATGACTGGCCTGCCGGTGGAGCATCGCTTTGAGAACCACAAGCACGGCTACAAATCCGCCTGGACGGTGCGGAAGTACGGCGTGCGGTTGCTGCCGGAACTCTTCGCGCACTTGAACCCGATGCCCTTCGAGGCGGCCGCGCAGATGGAGCAGGATCTGGCGGAAGAGTTGCGTGACGCTGGCTACACCGTCACTGGCGGCAAATAGCCCAAGTGCGACGGGTAAAAGAAAGGCGGCTCCCTTTCGGGAGCCGCCTGGTTTAAAGAATCGCGACGCTACTAGTAGCGCCCGCCGCCACCGCCGCGCTCGGACCCACCGCCGCCACCGTACCCGCCTCCACCACCGCCATACCCGCCGCCTCCGCCTCCACCACCACCATACCCACCACTCCGGCCGCCGCCACCACCACCACCGCGAGGACCACCGCCGCCACCGCCCTCGTAACCACGTCCGCCGCCACCGCCGCCGGGACGATCACCGCGTGGGGGACGATCTTCCTGCGGACGCGCTTCGTTCACAACGAGCGGACGCCCCTGGAAGTTCTTTCCATGGAACTGACGGATCGCGCCTTGCGCGTCGTCTTCAGAGCCCATCGTGACGAAGGCAAAGCCGCGAGACTTGCCTGTGAATTTGTCCTGCATGAGGACCGCTTCTGATACGGTGCCGGCTTGTGCGAAGAGATCCTTGAGATCTTGCTCCAGCACTGAGAAGGGGAGATTGCCGACGTAGAGTTTAGTGGACATGACTATCTGTTGTTTTTGCCTTTAAGGTGACTTCCGGTCTTCGGATCTCAAACTGCCACTGGAGGTCCGGCGAACGGAAATCGCCCTTTCCCAACTGACAATCTACCAATGCCGAAACGCTGGTTGTGCCGGGCGAGTAGAGCACTTGGGCGGAACGGCTGCAATCGGGATCTCGCTCTTCGAAATCACGAAACGCGCAGGAGATCGCGCAGGAATTGCACCCACAGGAAGACCAGTCCGCGCCAGGAATACTGGACCTCTCCGGTTTCCTTTCGAATCAGCACGCCCTCGCTGAGATTATGCGCGACTTGCATGCGCAGATCTCCCTGGATCTCCGCCTGGAGCGCCTCGGGGTCGAGATCCTGCAGGCTCTCCTCGACCACTCCTTCGGTCATTAGCCAATGCCGGTGGCTTTCCGCGAGTTGGAAGAAAGTCTGCTCGCCGCGCGGACGATTCACTCGCCAGGCCGGCACCAGCTTCAGGCTGCACGGAAAAGGATAGTTCCAAGTCGTCCAGACTGTCCCGTCCTTGGCGCGGGACGATAGCGTTAGAAAGTGAAACGCGACTTCCTCCTGCTCCACGAGGCAAAGGGCGGCCTGCGTGCGTTCGCCAGTCTTGTAGAAGACCCGGAAGAACTGCCGGTACTCTTCCCATTCCCAGCCGAGGTCTTCCACGTGCTCAAATCCCTCCTCTTCGACATCACTGGTTAGCTCGCGCAGTTCGGGGAACGACTCTGAATTCGGTGGCGGCTGGTGAATGAGCGGCCTTTCCAGCGGCAGGTTCAGCTTGCGGATGCGCGTCAGGAGATCGAGCCATGGCAGGAAGAACCAGCTGAGCACACAAGCGACACCGAAGACCCACGAGCCCGTCAGCCACTGGCCGCCGAGGAAGGAGGCCACCAGGATCCCGATCGCCCCCAGCTTTTGCAGGTACGGGTGCCGGAAGGTGCGCAGGCCGAAGCTGAGGGCCGCAACACCGAGAGTCAGCAGTAAGTTGGAGAAGAGCATCAGGCAGTGAGCACGCAGGTGAAGAAGCACGATGCGCCGCTTCCTCTACGGCGCGATGCTGTGTTTTTTTAGGAAGACTTCAAGCTCATCAGGACCGAAATCCGGGAGCACTTTCTCTCCTGCGACCAGCGTCGGTGTATAGCGCTGGCCGGACTTTGCGATCATCTCGTCGTAGGACGCGCGGCTCGCTTCCACATCGATGAGGTCGTACTTATATCCCCGACCATCGAGAGCCTCGCGGGCCATCACGCACCATGGGCACCAGACCTTCACGTACAGTTTGAGACTGGTCATGGGCGCTCGTTTTCCATCCCTGAGATTCGCATCCGGCTTGCCAGGTGCGCCCGTTCTCCCCTTTTCCCCATCACTTCGCGGGCGCAGTCGTCGCCGCAGCGGGGGCAGGCGCCGGCGCCGCTTGCGCCTTGGGCCGCTTCGCCACGGCTTTCCAGTAGTTGTCCACGTTCTTCTTGTAGCTGATCTCCGCGTCCTTGGCCTCGTTATCTTTGAGCAACCGCACGTGATAAGCCTCGACGGCAAATTGCGCAGACGCGAGCTGCAGGACGACGATCGTCCGCTTCTCTTTGTACATGTGAATCGGGAAGCAATCGCCCTTGTCCATCATCCAGATCGACCCGTCGGAAAGATGCACCTCCTTCGCGTCGAGCAGCTGCGCGTACATCACAAACGGCTTCTTCTCTGGCGCCGCAGTGACGGTAGCTGACGCGACAGCCAGACTTAAGACGAGGAGAGCGAGAAACTTCATGGAAGCTAGTAGTGAAGGTGGGGGCCGAGGCTGGATGCTCTTTCCACGAGGGATGGTGCGCAAGCCGGAAGTCTGCGCTCCTCGGTCGCGTGGAGCCGTGACAAGCACCCCCCGCTTTTTGTAGAAGACGCATGTGTCCGCTTCGTCTCCAGCCGGTGTGATGATCATCGACCACCCGCTCGTTCGCGTGAAGCTCACCCGGCTTCGCTCGGTCGAGACCTCCACCGCCGAGTTCCGGCGGCGGCTCACGGAACTCGCTACGCTGATGGCTTTCGAGGTCACGCGTGATCTGAGCACGCGCATCCACCCCGTGATGACGCCGATTGCCCCGTATGAAGGCGCAATGCTGGCCCGCCCCGTGGTGCTTGCGCCCATTCTTCGCGCCGGTTTGGGCATGGTGGAAGGCATCCTTCAGGTGCTCTCCGATGCCGCCGTGGCACACATCGGCCTTGCACGCAGCGAAGAGACTCACGAGCCGCACAGTTACTACTTTAAGGCACCGCTGAACCTCGCGGCGGCGGACGTCATCGTGACCGATCCGATGCTGGCCACCGGCGGGAGTGCGGTCGCAGCGATCACTCAGCTGAAGGCGGAAGGCGCGAAAACCATTCGCTTCATGTGCCTGGTCTGTTGCCCGCCCGGTATCGCTCGTCTGCAGGCCGCGCACCCGGATGTGCCGATCTTCACCGCCGCGATCGATCCGGAGCTGGATAGCCGGGCGTACATTGTCCCGGGTCTCGGCGATGCAGGAGATCGCTATTTCGGGACGGTCGGCTGAATCGCCACGGCGTCTGCGAAGGCAGGGTCTGGATGCGAGCAAATCGCCAGTTCGCGATCGCAACGAGGCGTCTGAAGAGCGATGTTCCACAAAAGCGGCAGGAATTGCCCATCAAAATGACGCGTCGTTCCGTCATTTCGACGGAACCGCGCGTAGAAACCGCGAAAGTGCGCGTCGATGTGACGGAGTGATGCGTCGTGAAGACGGGTTGACGCGTCAGATTTGCGGACCGGTGTATCACATTTGCGGAATGACCCGTCGAAAAGACGGAGCAACCCATCGAACCGACAGGTGCTCGCGCGAAAAAGACGCAGCCACTCGCCGTTCTCACGCTCGGATAGCTGACTCTAATCGAACGTCAGCTCATGCAGGTTTAACAACTGAGACTACTTACGCCAACTGAGGCGACTGAAGCCCACATGAATGTGGCCCTGATCGCGAAGATCGCGGGCGAGCGTCCTTTGTGGAACATTCCTGAAGACGCCCACCCCGACCGACCGCCGTCCTACCGTTCCGCCATGGCCAGCTCTTCCTCCTCGGCCTCCTCAACTGGGGGCGAGGCGGGCTTCTGCTGATTGCCGAACGATCGGACGACCACGTAGAAGACCGGCGTGAGGAGCAAGCCGAAGAAGGTGACGCCGATCATTCCCCAGAAGACTGCGGTGCCGAGGGCGCGCCGCATTTCGGAACCGGCTCCTGTGGCAAGGACCAGCGGAAGCACGCCGAGAATGAAGGCGAGACTGGTCATGAGGATTGGCCGCAAGCGCAGTCGCGACGCCTCGATCGCCGCCTCGAAACGGTTCATCCCCTGCTCCTGGAGCTGCTTGGCAAACTCAACGATGAGGATCGCGTTCTTGCTCGCGAGGCCTACTAGAACGACCAGCCCGATCTGGGTGAAAATGTTGTTGTCCTGACGGGCAACCCAGACCGCTACGAGCGCGCTCAGAATGCACATCGGCACGATGAGAATGACGGCCAGCGGCAGACCCCAACTCTCGTACTGCGCGGCCAGAACCAGGAAGACGAAGAGCACGCAAAGCGGGAACACGTACACGATGGAATTCCCGGCGAGGATCTGTTGATAAGTGAGGTCGGTCCACTCGAAGGCGAAACCCGGCGGGAGATTGGCTTCGGCCAACCGCTCCACAGACCCGATCATCTGGCCGGTGCTCACACCTTCCAGGATGTTTCCAGTCACATCAGCGGAGGTGAACATATTGTAGCGCTGCACGCGGTCCGCTCCGCCGATTCGGTTCACCTGCACCAGCGACCCAAGTGAGACCATCTCGCCATCGCGATTCCGAGTCTGCAGACGGGTGACATCTTCAGGCGAATCGCGGTACTCGGGCTCTGCCATGGCGTAGACCTGATAGGTGCGGCCGAAGAGGTTGAAATCATTAACGTAGATGGAGCCGAGCGAGATCTGGAGCGTCTCGTTCAGATCCGCCAGAGAGACCCCGACGTTCTTCGCGGCGGCGCGATTGATGTCCACGTAGTACTGGGGAGTATTTGGGCGGAAGCCGGTGATCAGGGAGGTGAAGCCTGGCTCCTTCGTAAGCGCTTCCATGAGCTGCTTGGTGGCTGCTTCAAGGGAGGCGAGGCCCGCTCCTTCAAGATCCTGCACCTGGATGCGGAAGCCGCCCGAATTCCCGAGACCACGCAGAGGCGGCGGTGGAAGCACAAGGATGCGCGCCTCCTGAATGCCCGCGAACTTCTGTCGCAAAGTCGCCATAAGCGCAGTCGCGCTAAGCGATGGATCCTTCCGCTTGGAAAAGTCGTCGGGAATAATGAAGGCAGCGCCGACATTTGACTGGTTCGCCTGGAGCACAGAGGAATAACCGGAGATCGCGAAGGTGTGACCGACGCCTGGGGTCTGCCGGGCGATCTCATCGACCTGTCGGATGACGGCATCGGTGCGCGTGAAGGAGGCACCATCGGGCAGCTGTACGACCACCAGGAAGTAACCCATGTCCTGCGACGGGATGAAGCCGGTGGGCACCTGCTTAAATGTGTATCCGGTGAGAACGAGCAGGCCGCCGTAGACGAGCAATGCCATAACTGTGCGGCGGACCAGCGTGGCCACGACCCGAGAGTAGCGATGGGCGAGCCATTCGAAGCCGCGATTGAACCCGCCGAAGAAGCCGTGAACGAAGCGCATCGGCCCGCTTCCGTGGCCTTTGTCGGACTTGGTGTGTGGCTTTAGGAGTAGCGCCGTGAGAGCAGGCGAAAGAGTTAGTGAGTTGATCGCGGAGATCACCGTCGCGGTGGCAATGGTGAGGGCGAACTGCCGGTAAAACTGACCAGTGATGCCCCCGAGGAAAGCGGTCGGAATGAAGACGGCGCAGAGCACCAGCGCCACTGCGACGACCGCGCCGGTGACCTCCTTCATCGCGCGCAGCGTGGCTTCACGCGGGGAGAAGCCCTTCGCTAAATATCGCTCCACGTTCTCGACCACAACGATAGCGTCATCCACCACGATGCCGATCGCCAGCACCAGGCCGAAGAGGGAGAGATTGTTCAGCGATGAGCCGAGGAGCTGCATCACCGCGAAGGTGCCGATGAGAGAAACAGGCACTGCAAGGAGCGGGATGATCGAGGCGCGCCAGGTCTGCAGGAAGAGGATGACTACGAGCACCACGAGGACGATCGCCTCGAGCAAGGTGATGAGGACGGACTTGAAGGAGTCGCGGACAAAGCGCGTGGGATCATAGTTGATCCGGTAATCCACGCCCGCCGGGAAGCGTGCCTTCAGCTCGACCATCTCGGCGTACACGGCGTCGGCGGTATCCAGTGCATTGGTGCCCGGGAGCTGGAAAACGCGCAGCGAGATCGCGTTCTTACCGTCCATGTAGCTTTTCACCGCGTAGTCACGAGCGCCGAGTTCCACGCGAGCCACGTCGCGCACGCGGATGACGTCCCCATTTTCGCCCGTGCGAAGTACGATCTCGCCGAACTGCTCGGCAGTGAGCAGCCGCCCCTGCGCAGTGAGCGTGTACTGGAACTCTGTCCCAGGCGGAGCGGGCTGCTGGCCAAGCGAGCCCGCGGCGACCTGCACGTTCTGCTCGCGAATCGCGCGGACCACATCCCCAGAGGTCAGCTGGCGGGAGGCGAGTTTGTCCGGATCGATCCAAATCCGCATGGTGAAATCGAGACCGCCTAATGTGTTCGCCTCAGCAACGCCGGG
Source organism: Spartobacteria bacterium (assembly GCA_031389825.1). Classification (GTDB taxonomy): domain Bacteria; phylum Verrucomicrobiota; class Verrucomicrobiia; order Chthoniobacterales; family Chthoniobacteraceae; genus JANMSW01. Next base: position 155,152 of record JANMSW010000013.1, on the reverse strand, counting down.
GAGACGAGCAATGCGATTCTGGATCTGCAGAGTGACGTAATTTGCCAGGTAGAAGGTGTCGCGCGAGCCGTCGGGCGAGAAGAACTGCACGGCGAGGGTCAGGTCGGGCGACTGCTTCTTCGCGGTGACACCAAGACGACGGACATCCTCTGGCAGACGTGGCAGCGCGGAATTCACGCGGTTCTGCACCTGGACCTGAGCCTCGTCGAGGTTCGTCCCGAGCGCGAAGGTGACGGTGAGGTTTAGCCGGCCATCGCTCGTCCCGGAAGAGGACATGTAGAGCATGCCCTCCACGCCGTTGAGCTCCTGCTCGAGCGGTGCGGCAACGGTGTCCGCGACAGTCTGGGCATTGGCGCCGGGATAGTTGGCGCTGACGATGACCGTCGGCGGCACGACCTCGGGGTACTGGGAGACCGGGAGCTGGAAGAAAGCCAGTCCGCCAAGCAGCGTGATGACGATACTCAGGACCGCCGCGAAGACGGGGCGGTCTACAAAGAAACGGGGCAGGTTCATGGCTTCGCAGCAGCCACGGCAGCGGTGGCCGACTCTGGTTGCATCGCGATTTCGTTTGCCGTCACCACCACGCCCGCGCGGACCGCCATGAGACCGTTGATCACGACGCGGTCCTCAGCTTTCAGACCCTCGCGGACGACGCGCAGGCCATCCTCCATGGGGCCGGGAACCACCGACCTCGCAACGGCTTTCCCGTCGTCGCCAACTACGTACACGAAGGCTTTCCCCTGATCGCTCCCGATCGCGGTATCCCTCACCAGCATCGCCTCATACTGACCACTGCCCGGAATGCGAACGCGGGCGAAAAAGCCTGGGGCCATCAGGCGGTCAGGATTTGCGAAGACTCCCCGCGCGCGGATCGAGCCCGTGCTCGCGCTGATCACATTATCCACGAAATCGATCTTCCCCTCGTGCGGGAAGCCGGTCTGATCGGCTAGCGCCATATGCACAGGGATCTCCTTGCTCAACGCGCTCTCGCGTTTACCCTGCCGGGAGAGTTCGCGATAGCGGAGGGACGAGCGTTCATCGACGTCGAAGTAGCAGTAGATCGGATCCAGCGCGACGATCGTGGTGAGCAGTGTGGCGCCATTCGTGCCGCCGACAATCAGGTTGCCCTCGGTGATCAGCTTGCGCCCGATCCGCCCCGCGATGGGCGCGGTTACGCGGGTGAACTCCACCTCCAGTTTAGCCGCATCTACCGCAGCCTGCGAAGCCTGCACGCTCGCCTCCGCTTGGGTGCGCGACTTCAGCTTCAGGTCCGCCTCTTCCTGCGAGATCGCGCGGCTGACAACGAGCTTACTGGCGCGATCCGCATCCAGGCCGGCAAGTTCTGCGGCAGCTTTCGTGCGCGCCAGTTCCGCCGTAGCCCGGGCAAGTTCAGCTTCGTAGCGGCGCGGATCGATAGTGAAGAGCAGGTCACCTTGCTTCACTTCAATCCCTTCCTTGAAGTGAGTGCTCTCGAGGTGACCGCTCACTCGGGCCCGCACCTCGACGTCCGCCACCGCGGCAAGGCGACCCGTAAAGTCGTCCCATTCCGTCAGGGTTTTAGGAATCGGGCGGGCGACGGTAACCGTCGCTTGGCCAGCGGGTGCGGGCGCGGCCGGTTTCGAGCAGGACGAGAAGAGGAGCGCGAACCCTGCGGCGCTCACGAGAAGGCGATCGATGGCCATAATGAATGCGGTGAATACGCCCGGTGAGTAAAAGCCGGATCGACGAAATGACAACCGCCCCCTCGCACTTTCGCTAGCCAGCACCCGCGGGCTCGGTCAGGTTGGCGACCGCATGAAACGCACAGCCGTACTCGCTTCGCTCCTGCTCGCCACTGCGCTCGCTCGGGCTGATATTGTCGTGGAGCAGAAAATGGAATCCGCGATGATGAACGGAAACATCACCATGAAGGTGAAAGGGGACAAAGCCCGGATGGACATGCCGAGCCCAGCTGGCGGAAGCCAGACGATGATCTTCAACAACGCGTCGGGGGAAATCACCACCCTGATGCATGCTCAAAAGATGGCGATGAAGATGAACTTCAACGCAATCAAGGCCCAGGCCGAGGCGCAGCAAAAAGCGGCTGGGATCGACCCCGCAACCATGGAGGCACCAAAGGCGACGGGCACGAAGGAGAAAGTCGGCCAGTGGGATACAGAGATCTATTCCTACCAGGTCGGCCCCTCAAAGGGACGACTCTGGGTTGCGAAAGATTATCCAAACGGTAAGGCGATCAACGATCAGATCAACGCCGTAAGTGCCAAAATGGCGGCGGGTGGGCTCGACCCGACCAAGCTGAACGTTCCCGGAATGGTCGTGAAGACCGAGATGGAAACACCGGGTGGCAAGTTCACTACTACCCTGGTCAAAGCCACGGAGCAGGATGTACCGGAGAGTGAGTTTGTAATGCCTGCGGACTACAAGGAGATGAGTCTACCGAGCGCACCAGCAACGCCGGCAACGCCAACGACTCCGCCGAAAGTACCGTAAGTCTATCGAGTTTGAACGAAGATGGGCCTGGGTTACAGCCCGGACTCCTTCGTTTCGGTAGCAGCGTTTTTAGCGGGATCCGCCACTGGTCCGAGGCTCTGCTCAGTAAAGGCATGGGTGAGCAGCAGCGCGCAATCATCCCATTTCCCTTGCTTGGTAGAGTGCAGCACTACTGAGATCATTTCGCTGGTTCCCCACACCGCGGCGCTGGCGAGGGTATGCTGAGCGGGATTGGTGTAGCCGGTCTTTACTCCAGTGCAGCCGGGGAAGTTCCGCAGCAGCTTATTGCGACTCCACAACTCGCGGACTCCACTCTGTGTGACGAAGGGCCGGTCCAGCGTTCGCACCACCTCGCGGAAGAACGGCTGCTGCATTGCGGCGCGGGTGATCAGCGCCAGGTCCCGAGCGGTGGTGTAGTGATCCTTATGATGCAACCCGTGCGGGTTCATGAACCGGGTGTTTGTTGCCCCGAGTTCCCGGGCGCGCGCAGTCATCTTTTCGGCAAACGCTTCCACGCTCCCCGCATTATCTCGAGCCAGTGAGTGCGCAACGTCGTTGGCGCTTTTAATCATCAGGCCAAAAAGTGCGTCACGTCGTGAGAAGGTGTCTCCTGCCTTGATGCTCAACCCGCTTTCACCCACAGCAGCGTCCTCGGGTGTGACGGTGACGACCTTCTCGAGGCTCCCTTCTTCTATCACGAGCAGCGCTGTCATGATCTTCGTCGTGCTCGCCGGGTAAAGCGGGACGTCGGCCGCCTTCTCGTACCGTGATGCCCCATCGTAAGCCGCAATCACGATTGCACCGTCCGCAAGCAGCGGGAGTTCCCCTGGAGCGAGCACTGGAGCAGGTGGTGCCGGCTTTGGGATTGTCGCAGGTGCAACCTTTTGCTTCTTCTTTTTCACCGACGCTGCCGTTGCGCCCGCGGGATCCAGCAATAGGAATGCGGCGAGTAGAAGACTGGTATTAGGAAAGCACTTTGCCATCGATCATCATCCAAGCGATCGGCTCTCGATGATGCACGATCTCATCGTGAATCGTCGCGAGGTTCCCGGACACGGGTAGCGCGATAAAATCCGCAGAGGCCCCGGGTCCGATCCGCCCAAGCCGCCCTGTTCGCCGCAAGGCACGCGCTGGATTCAGCGTAACGGTCTCGAGTAATTGCTGCGGGGTGAGCCAGGGTTCCGTTTCACAGAGGCGGCGCAATTCAGAGAAAAGCGAGAGCGAGTCGGTGCTCGCGAGACTATCCGTACCCACACACACGTTGATGCCTAGATCGTGCAAACGGCGAAATGGAAATGGCGAGTGCCCAAAGTAGGCGTGGCTCCCTGGGCAGTGAACTACACTCGGTCTTTCCGGCGGTGGTAGACTCGAGAGTAGGTCAAAATCGACCTCAGAAAGCTCGTTCATGTGGGCGAGCAGCCAATTGCCATTGATCGCTCCAGCACCCCAGAGATGCCCAAAGGGAGAGGTGTTTCCGCAATCGTTCATTGGCCGCCCGATTGAATCCATGAAGCCGTACAGCGGTCCGCGCGCATGCTGAAACATCTCCAGTTCCTCCCGGGACTCCGCGACATGCGTAGTCAGGAGCATGGTCATGGTGTCGGCGCAGGAATTCGCCAGATCGTAAAGCATCGGCGACGCAGTGTAAGGCGCATGCGGACTCAGACCAAATCGCGAGAACGCGTGAGGCCTATTGCCGAAAAAGGAGAGAGCACCTGCGACCACCTCTTCCGTCATAATGCGGTGCCGAATGTCGATCATCTCGTAGAACCACCACGTCCGGATTGGTGGAGGCGGCATATCCGTCATCAGCTCCGGAAAGGACTCGATGTTGCATACCGACGTCGTTCCCCAACGCTGCAACTCGCGAAAACCTCGCTCGATCGCTGCCATGTAATCGCTGCTATCTAGGGAACGCTTCAGCGCGTTAATCCGCTGCACCCAGGCGGTAAAACTCTTTGGCGGTGAGATCGCATGCCGCATCATCGAGTAATCAAGATGGCAGTGCGCATTGATCAGCCCTGGGAGCAGCGCGACTTCCCCCAAGTCGAGCACCGGCCCCGCATTTAGCCAGCCAAGCTCCCGAACAGTTCCGATCGCTACCACACTGTTCTCGTCCACGGCGACGGCACCATTCTCAATTGGAGGCCCATCCATTGGGACGACCACGCGAGCTCGCAAGATTAAGGACTCAGACGTCAAGGGGGCGGGGTGGAAGGTGGCTCAGATCCAGCGCCTAACGCGCCGAAATACCTACCTTCGGGAGCAATCCTCCGCTTTTGCCTCTATCCCTTCAAGACTTCCCGGAGCTTCGCTACCAACAGATTGCACGGTTCCTGGCAGGGCATAGGAAACGCCGTGCCCGCGATGCCAAGCTGGTTTGCTTCCATGTCGAACTTAGTGGCGGGTAGCGACTGCACCGGAACTTCCGGCGAGATCCGCCAAAGAATTGTCTTCAGACAGCCCGAATGCGAATTACAAAGCTCAGCGATTGCCTTTTGCGCCTGCGTGTCGGTGACCTTGCGCGTCACCGCGTACATACCACTTTGTCGTCCTAGGGTGTCGCGCAAGTGGACCGGAGAAAGAACGCGGCGCCTGTGACTTAGGAGCGTACCCAGCATCGCGGGGTAGAAGTAGTCCAAGGCTCCGCGCAGAGCAGCCACGTCAGGAACTGAGAGCGACCAGCCATGTCGAAGATTTGGCGCGGTCTTGAGTGGGCGAAATTCGCCTGCATCGTCGTTCGTTGCGAGGAGCCGAGCGTCTTCGATTCGGAAATAAGCCTCGAGATCGGTACGTCCGAGATCTTCGTAGTGGCAGAGGAGATAGCCGGCATTTGGGCGCTGAATGCGCACCTGCCCGATCTGGTGAAACCCGATCGCAAGCCAGTGGGCCAGCTCCGCCGTCAGGTTGCGTCTCAAGCTACGTGGGCAGGTTGCTCGTCGAACGCTAGAGCCTGGTCCAAAATCACCTCCGCAAACAGCGGCTCCGTCCCAATTGCGCTCGCGTAGTATAGCGTTTTCCCACGGAGGTGATGCGGATTACTCCGGAATATCTCGCGCTGGCTAGCCGCTGCCCCGATTTCCTGCTCAATCCCCAGCAGTACCGGTATGTCCTGATACGAGTGAAGACCGTCCGCAATAAAGAACGGCACGACCACGACATTGGGCTGAGTGGCCTGCTGATCCCATTCAGAGATCAGCGGTGCTTCTTCCATGTAGGCATTAATCACTTGGGCATACCGCCCTGTCGCGACGATCCGCTCCACCTCTCGCTTTGCCGCAACCGCAGAGTTGTCGTTCAGGTTTGTCCCGTGTCCCACGATGAAGAGTGTTGTCTGGTCCGGTGGGACCCCAGGCGCGATCTCCGCCGCACGATGCAGTAGCAACTCAGTCATGCGGTGGTGATTTCCGACTGGCTGACAGTATTTAATGACCCGACCATCGTTGACTGTCACTGGTCCGCTGAGTTCCAGCTCCCGCGGGATAATCGTATTCGTGAAATATCCCTCAGAAATGAAATTCGGGACTACGTAAACCTCATCGCGGTCGATCGTATGGAGCACCTGTCGCAGGCTAGGCTCCTCTTTCCAAAAGGCGCACGCCACCTCACCGAAGATTCCCCGACTGGCAATTGCTTCAGCATGCTCCCACGTAGGTGTGCTGGAATCAGGGTTCACGGTGGAACCATGACCTACGATGATCAGGGCGCTGTTCGATTTGCTCAGCATACAGGAAAGAGGAATGACATCAGTACGGTCGCAAGTCTAAGCCGGATGAGGCGAATGCTTTCCTTAAAACAGAGTTCAAACTGCAGCCGGTCCGCATCGCGGTTTGTTCGGGGATGAGTACAGGAACAGATTCGTTACCAATTCGCATATTCCCCCTCGACAGCTTCATCTGTTTACCTAGTGTTCTCCAGAACATGGTTGATCTCACTCTTCGCCAGCAAGAGGTGCTGGATTATATCGCTAATGCCCAATCCCAATCGGGCGTAATGCCATCTACCCGGGAGATTCAGGAGCACTTCGGTTTCGCCAGTCAGACGGCTGCGGTTAATCACCTGAAGGCCCTGGAGCGGAAAGGCGTGATTTTACGTAGGGCTGGCAAAGCCCGGGCGGTCGCCGTCGTCTCGCAAATGCATCGTGAGCCAATCGTAGACATTCCAATCTATGGCTCCATTGCAGCCGGCATGGCAGAAGCCATCGAGCAGGAGAGCATCGGTACGGTTTCGGTAGATTCAATCACGGCTGGGGTGCGCACTGGTCAGCAGGCTTTTGCATTGAAGGTCCGCGGCGATTCTATGATTGATGCGCAGATTGCAGATGGGGACCTGGCGGTATTGGAGAAACGTGAGCCGCGAAACGGAGATATCGTTGCCGCTCTCATCGACGGTGAAACAACGCTTAAGCGCTTTCTTCTGAACCGAGGACGACCATACCTCAAAGCTGAGAACCAGCGTTATCCTGATTTGATTCCGATCGAAGAACTGGTGGTACAGGGAGTACTGATCACGCTAATTCGACAGATCCGCCACTAGCAGCAAAGCGGAGATCGGTACTCGCGCCGGCCTTCAAATTCTAAGCGTTATTTCAAGTGCGGCAGCACTTCAAGCGACGACACTCTCGGATTAGGGTCCCCGAACTTAAAAGGCCTGCCGGAGACAACTCTTGCCTGCTTCAGAAAGGAGGAGAGATTCACCTTACGTAGCGCTCCTTTGCCGCGAGTATTCCCGAAGATGCGTTTGCCACGTCGAAGAACTCTGCGGGCTGCCTCGACATGGGTCCAAAGGCTGAATCTCTACCGCTCGGCAGGAGTGACTGCCTTTGCCTGGGCGGTCGCAGAGGCGATCGGCTGGGATGCTGGTCCCTACCTCCTCTTATGGTTTCTCGGGGCACTGTTCGCTTATAATCTCGAATGCTTCCGCATCGATCCAGCGTACCACTGGAATCTCCCGCGTAGGATAGCAGGACAGATGCTTCTGCGCTGGATTGCGCTAGCCATAGCACTTTGCTCGGGATTTCTGCTGATATGGCTCCCATGGCAGAGGCACGACTGGACGATGCTAGCCCTTGCGGTGGTAGGGATTGGGCTCTGCGCGGCGTACTCGTTCCCTTTCTTCGGGCGTCAGCTCAAAGTCATACCCCTCCTTACGACCTTCTTTCCACCGAGCATCGTCACCTTAGCCACTTTCCTGCCACCTCTCGTCCAACAAGGACTGCCTTACCACGTAGGAACGCTGCTCTTCGGGTTTTCATGGTCGTTGGCGGTGCTATTCTCTCACAGGATGCTCTCAGACTTGCGCGATCTGCGCGGCGATCAGCGAACCGGCATCCTTACTCTTCCCGGTCTCATGGGAAAGAAGCGCACCGTGCGCCTGCTCTGGGGCCTCATTGGCTGCACGCTAGGCCTCGCTACGATGCTCGCGATGCTCCCCGGCACAGCAAGCCGTGGGGTGTGGATTGCCAATGCACTGCTCGTGCCTGCTTACTTCGGATGGCTGGTCACCCTGGCAAGGACGCGAAGGCCCGCTCACTACCATGAATGGTCGATTGAAGGCGTGCTCGTCATACCCGCGATCATTCTCTTCTTTCTGCGCTGACGCCTGACCGCATACGTATCGTCTGCACATCATGGCCTACGCTTCCTTCGCCGAATTTGTCGCCGCACTTGAACAAGCCGGTGAGTTGCTGCGCATTCCTTATCCGGTCGCAACAGAATTAGAGATAACGGAGATGGCCGACCGGGAGATGAAGTCAACAGGAGGAGGGAAGGCGTTGCTTTTCGAAAAGCCGACCGTCAATGGCCAGGTATCGGCCTTCCCGCTGGCGATCAATACCATGGGATCGCACCGGCGCATGGCGATGGCTCTTGGGCTTGAGCACATCGATCAGTTGATGAAGCAGATGGAGCTGATCTTGAAGGCAAAGCCGCCGACCGATCTAAAGTCCACGTGGAAGATGGCGATGCAAGGGTTGGACCTGCTCCACGCCAAGCCGCGGCGCGTCACGGATGGCCCGTGTAAGGAGGTGATCCATCGTTTCGACAGCGCCCCACCAGAGCCGGGGCTTCTACCAACCCTGCTGGACCTCCCGATCCTGCAATGTTGGCCACATGATGGTGGGCGCTTCATTACGCTGCCGAATGTTCACACCAAGGATCCGGATTCCGGGGAACGGAATCTGGGCATGTACCGGATGCAAGTGTACGACGCCCAGACCGCAGGCATGCATTGGCAGGTCCATAAGGTGGGTGCGCGCCACGGCAAGCGCTACTACGAGCGGGGCGAGCGGATGCCAGTTGCCGTAACGATTGGCGGAGATCCGGCGTACACCTTCGCGGCAACTGCCCCCCTGCCTGACGGGCTGGATGAGATCCTCTTCGCAGGGTTTATCCGAAAGCGTTCAGTCGATCTGGTGAAATGTGAAACTTCCGATCTCGAGGTGCCGGCAGATGTGGACTTCGTCCTCGAAGGCTACGTACAGCCAGGGGAGAGTCGCCCTGAAGGACCCTTTGGTGATCACACAGGGTTCTATACACCGATAGATGATTACCCGGTCTTCCACCTGACCGCGATTACTCACCGCAAACGCGCCGTGTACCCGGCAACGATCGTGGGGATTCCACCGATGGAGGACTTCTATATGGGCACTGCGAGTGTTCGCGTCTTTCTACCGGTCTTCCAAATGAACTTCCCAGAGATAGTGGACTTAGCCCTTCCGGCGGAGGGTGTGTTTCACAATTTGGTTTTTGTCTCGATCCGGAAACAATACCCGTGGCAGGCCTACAAGATCATGCACGGGCTCTGGGGCATGGGGCAGATGATGTTCTCCAAATACATCGTTGTCGTTGATGAAGATTGCGACGTGCACAACACCAGTGACGTGCTCTTCCGGATGTGCGGGAACACTGATCCTCAGCGTGATGCAACCTTCATCAAAAGTCCGTGCGATGCGCTGGATCACGGGCCTAGCGTGCCGTGCATTGGCTCGCACATGGGGATCGACGCCACGCGCAAGCTGGCGGGCGAAGGTTACACCCGCGATTGGCCGGAGATGCTGACGATGCCCGCCGAAGTAAAGCGCCGTGTGGACGCGCTGCTCGGAATTACGGGCGGGTGAAGATTCGGTTCACAGACGGATCTACCACCCTCTCACCGGGAGGAATGTTGCGAACGTCCACAAGGTTGTTTGGCGGATATGGGCTGCGCACGATCCCCCGTCGGTCTGTAGTACTGGCCAGCGGGTATCGGGAGCGAGGGTAGGCGGTATGGTAGGCTCCATCTGCGTATTGCCGGCGATTATCCGCCAGCACTCCGACGAGGTAGTCCGGTTCGGTGCCGATCGGGTCGCCCGTAAGAGCATCACGGCGCTCGCCGATGATTCCGCCAATGGCTGCGCCGGTAGTGGCTGATGCTTCATCGCGGTTTCCGCATCCAGTGAGGATTAGCGCACCGAGCAGACCGTACGCGGCGGAGCTGAGGAGCGCTGTGTTCATATTTTCGAATCGCTGATATACACCCGTTTGGTCGGACTCTTCAGAAAACTCGCTCGCGAATCACCACCCTCGCAATCTCCCAGACCTTCTCCCAGCGATGCAACCGATACCGGCGATCGAAGACGCGGAATCGATCGCGTTCCATGCGAGTGAGGATTGCGCCGTAGATTGCCCGCATAATTTCCGCGGCAACCATCGTGCCGCGGTCAGCATCCGGAAGTGCAGCGACGGCTCTTTGATAGAAGCCGTGTGCGCGGTCTGCTTCGAACTGCATGAGGTGCAGGAATGCTTCGTTGTGTACGCCCTTTGCTAGGTCCTCCTCGGAGTAGCCGAAGCGGGCTAGATCTTCCGCTGGCAGATAGACGCGCCCGCCGTTCCGATAGTCCTCGCCGATGTCGCGAAGGATATTCGTGAGCTGCAAAGCAAGCCCGAGTTCGACTGCATACTCCCGACAGCGGGGATCTTTGTAGCCAAAGATCTCAATACTAATCAACCCGACTACGCTGGCCACACGGTAGCAATAGGCACGCAGCTCCTCCCAGGTGGCGTATCTCGCGCCATCGAGATCCATCTCACACCCAGCGATGATTTCCGAAAAGAGCTCGGGATCGAGCTCATACTTGGCGATTAACGTCCTGACGGCAGGAGCGATCACTGGTTCATCCACAATCTGAGCGCGGAGGCTTTCGCGCCAACGCTGCAGACCGAGGCGGCGCTCCTCGATCGGGAAATCCGGTTCATCCGCGAGATCGTCCACTACTCGGCAAAAGGCGTAGAAAAGGCTGATGTCCTGGCGGCGCTCGCGGGGAAGCGCAACGAAAGCAAGCGCCAGGTTTGATCTACTTCTTCGCGTGATCTCCTCCGCCGTTGGGGCCGTCGAATTCATGGAGTCACGGGCAATCTCGATCTGATCCCGTGCTCAGCGACCTCGAAGATCTGAGTGTCCGGGTCCGCCTTCCATTCGCTAGACGCAGTAGCAATTATAGTCACACCCGTTCGCGTGATGGCCTGACGAAGGAGCGAACAATAGTGAGCCAAATCCGCATCCGTAAGGTGGCGATCCAGCCCTTCCACGATCAAGATCTCTGGATGCGTGATTAACGCCCGTGCGAGCGCAGCAGCGTGCTGCTGTGCCTCCGGCAGATCGCCAGCCCGAGTCTCTTCCAATCCGCGAAGGCCCACGAATTCGAGGAGGCTTTCAGACCGGCTGCGTGCCTCGCTCGGACTCGTCTCCGAAGACTTGAATAGCGGCATCGCAAGGTTTTCGATCACGGTGAGCGACGGCAACAGGAACGGTGCTGAGAAGAGGTAGCCGAACGAGCGCGCGCGCAGCTCAGCGCGGCTTTGTTCATTGAGGACAACCGTGTTGTCTCCAGCGACAAGGACCTCGCCGGCATCAGGAACTTCAAGCAGCCCAAGAAGGCGGAGGAGCAGCTCATTCGCGCCGTCCTCACCTGTCAGCAAGTGGAAGCCGCTAGATGAAAACTCCATGCTCGCTACAGTGATCGCTGATCGCGGACGTACACAGGAGACGCCGCGCAGTTCGAGAAGAGGGGCAGAGCCAGGATTCATCATCCGATGTGCAGGACTGAGTAGCTGATCCGAATGGAATCACAAACGCCTAAAACTCTATGCCCTCGGCCTTGCCCGCCTTTGCTGCCTCCGCATAGCGGTAAACGATGACCCAGCTGGCCAGTAGCCATGCAGCCACGAATGCAGCGAGTACTGGAAAGAGGAGCTTCCACAACACCCAGAGCGCGGTGCCTTCCCCGAGGCCAGCGGCCAGAAGGGCGTTCACAAAGTGCAGAAAGAAGAAGTGCACAAATGCGACGAGGAGAAACCAACCGACACGCCACCAGTGCCGCGCAAGGAAGCGAAAGTGATCACGCAGGGCGTGCCACAGCGACTCACTGTGAAAAGTAAGTGTGATCTGGACCGTAGCGAAGAAGATCAGGATTCCGGCGAGAACCCCGCGTGCGGTGAAAACCCAGAAATCCACGACCCAGCGCTCAAGTTGTTCCGGATCCTGCCCCACCCATCCGCTGACAAGTTCGAAGTTCTTCGCAATGAGCGGGAGATTAATAAGAACGCTGCTTAACACCACCACCACCACAGCCCAGCGCATCACGAGCGAGAAGCGGCGGATTGCGCAGTCCCGCAGGTCCTGTGGGGAGAAGGTAATCCCTCGCACCCAGCAGTACGCCAGCAGGATTAGGTAGATCTGGATCGCGGTCCCGAGCAGGTACTCGAAGATGAAGGCGAGCCATTCGAGAACTGGCGCCCAACGAAACCAAAGCTCGCCATCGACATGCCACGGCATCGCGAACACGGCTGGTTTCGCGATCGCCGCCACTGCACAAAGCAGGATCCCCATGTGGGCCAACCAGCCCCGCCACCGGAAACGCCGCCGCAATGCTCGAAAGAGGGTACGTTGATGACCCTGCCAATTCACGAGTAGGAGCAACGCTCCCACGGCAGCAATCGGGAATGTGGAAACGAGATTATTGAAGAGTCCCGCGGTGCTTTCCAAGGCGGGTAGAGCGCTGGACTCCGCAGCCGTTCTCAAATGCTTTATGGGTAACCGCCAGACACTCTCAACAGATAGGGTGTCGAGACTCCCCTGCCGCAGCCATTGGAAGTCCGGTCGCAGCTCGAGGGGAAGCAGCTGCGAGAATGAGTAGCGCACCGCGAGCTCGAACGCCGCGTACCCGAATCCACAAACCGCAAGGATAACCCAGAGCGATGCATAGCGTCGCAACGCTCGGAGCCCGTCGCGCAGGCTCCCTGCGATCGGGCAGGTCTTCATCATGAGGGCGTACCCCACCAGCGCGCCGAGCAGGAGCAGGAGTGATCTCATTGCCATCGAGGATTCCGCGAGCCCGCGTGCGCAAGAAAGAGCCCGAGGGCCATATGGCAGGCCAGCACCCACAGGCAAAACGGCACCGGCGCCAGGCGGGTCTGCGCCACCTGCTGCACAGCATCATAGAAGCGTGTCTCGCGGAGCGTCTGGAGAAAACCCGACCACCCCCAGTAGGAAGCGATGAACCAGTGAGACATCGAGTGGAGCGCGGCGGGCATGGCAAGTACCGCGCCGCTCAGGGGCAACTGGAAACCGACCAGATAGATCGACACGAGTGACGCCTGCTCGGCCGAGCGCATCCAGCTGGAGATGGCGAGACACACCGCAGTCATCGAGGCGTTCACCAGCGTCAGGAGCGCAGCCTGTTCCAGCAGGCTGCCCGGAAAGCGCACGACCCAGTTCACGAAGATTGTCATCCAGACGGACTGCACGATGACCAGCGCAGCGAGGAAAATAGCTTTGGACGCTACGTACGCGAGCGGTGACAACCCGGCGAACTTCTCCTTCTCGAAGATCGCGCGTTCACCGGCAATTTCTCGGGCACCGTTGTTCGCGCCCATCAGGGAGAGCAGGATCACTTGAAACATCACGAGCCCGGAAACAAGGCTCCCGGTGCGGATCATCTCAACCTGTCGAGTTGCCTCGTTTTGGAGCGACTGCAGGAGATTGCCGCCATCGGCGAAGCTCTTCAACTGCGGCAGTCCATCCAGCGCGAAGATAACGACCAGAAATGGAAACCCGACAAGCAGTGCAAGCTGGAGAAAGAGCTGACCCCGATCGCGGAAGAACAATCGAGCGCGTCGCCCGAGGAGCACGGACATTTGGATGAGCCAGGACGGAAGAGGATGCACAGCCGACGCAGCACGGTCATCTGAGGCAGGCGCGATTCCTGACTGCTCGTAATACGACTCCCGGTTCTTCTGCCAGGAACGGTGCCATTCTTCGCCTGGGCGCTGCGCAAGACGCGGGAAGAGGTCCTCATGTCGCTCGACGTCGAAGTAGTGGAAGAGGAACGCCGGAGCGCCATGGTAGGCGATCTGCCCATGATAAAGCACCACCACACTGTCGCAGAGCGAGAGATGCTGGAGGCTGTGCGTCACGCTCAGGACGAGCCGTTCCCCGTCACGAGCGAGCTTCACGAGTAGTTGAGCGACCTCGCTTTCGGCCTTCGGATCAAGCCCGCTGGTCACCTCGTCGCAGAGCAGCAATCGGGGTGAACTCACCATCTCCAACGCCAGCGCCAGCCGGCGCTTCTGCCCGCCGGAAAGCACCTGTACCCGACGCTCCGCAATGTCCGCGAGACCCACATCGCTCAGAATCTTATCCAGCCGATCGTCCTGGCCGGATTCTGCCACTCGCAACTGGCAGGCACTTTCGAGACTCTCCCGCACCGTCAGGAGATCGTATGCGATGCTGAATTGCGGTACGTACCCGATCTCACTTGGCTGCAGGTCATCGACGGAAAGGTTCCTTCCTTCCCAATGAATCTCTCCCGTAGTGGGCTCGAGCAATCCCGCGATTACCTTGAGCAACGTGCTTTTCCCACAACCTGACGGACCAAGGATTGCCGCGAAGTGCCCACCGGTCGGGAAGCGGGCGCTCAGTTCCGAGAGCAGGATTGGTGCGTCTTCGCGGTCACCGAGCTGGAGAGAGAGATTCTGAAGATCGAGCACCGCGTCGGAAAGTGAGGAGGTGAGGCGGCATTGTCAGGGACAATCCCCCTTTCGCACCTTCTTCTACTCGGAGTCCGACGGTGCCGCGGCTGTGACCTCTCCGTCTTCCAGCATCTGCAGGAACTCCGCCTCGGTCAGCTCCGGCACGCCGTGCTTGCGTGCTTCCTCCAGCTTCGAGCCCGCATCCTCGCCCACCACCAGGAAGTCGGTCTTTTTACTGACCGAACTCCCCACGTTCCCGCCCCGCGCACGGATTGCCTCCGTGGCCGCGCCACGTTTGATCGCAGTCAGGGTCCCCGTAAGAACGAGCGTCTTGCCGGAGAACACGTGTCCACTTGGCGCCGCCGCTGCCGCAGGTTGCCCTTTCGGCGAGATCCCCAGCTCTTTCAGACGGCGTAAAATGCGCGTCCCTTCTTCAGAGGCGAACCAATCCCGGACCGCGCGCGCTACCACCGGACCCAGTTCTGTAACGAAGCCCGCGCCATCTTTCTTGCGCGTCTCCTTCCCGAAGCCAATCGCCGCCAGACGCTGCTTCACAGCCTCGAGGCTCTCCATCGCTGTGCGATGCCGCTCAGCCAATGCCGCCAGTTCCGGTGCGGCCAGCCCCTTGTTTGCGCGAGCGGTCGACTTCGTTCCATCCACCTCCGCCTTGAGCCAATCGAACTCCAGCACATCCCGCAGCACTGCGGAATCCGCAACTTCCTCGATGGACTGGTGAAAGCGCCCGAGGTCGTGCGCGGTGGTTTCGCCGACTTCCGGGATCGCTAGCGCATGCAGCCACCTCTCCAAGGGCATGGTGCGGGCGCGTTCTCGGGTCTCCACCAGCTTGGCTGCGTTCTTCGCACCAAAGACCCGCGGCTCCTCATCCGTACCAAGGTTCAGGGTAGCGAGCTGCTCCTCGGGAACTTCGAAGAGATCGAGCGGTTCTTTCACCAGCCCTCGCTCGATGAGCTTATCAGCGACGATGCCGCCGAGGTTGTCGATGTCCAGAGCGCCGCGTTTAGCCAGGAACTCCAGCCGCCGGGTTTTCTGCGCGGGACACCCGGAGATGTTCTCACAGCTCCACATGGCGAAGCTCGGATCGCGCCGCACCGGGCCGCCGCAGACCGGGCATTTCCCGCCAATGTGTGCGAGGAAATCAAACGGCACGGAGTCCGCAGGACGCTGCTCTACTACGACCTGCACCACTGCCGGAATAACCTCCCCGGCTTTCTCGATGATCACCATATCGCCGATCCTGATGTCTTTCCGCCGAATCTCGTCTTCGTTGTGCAACGTCGCCCGGCTGATCGTGCTCCCGCTGAGAAATACCGGGTTGAGCTCCGCCACCGGCGTCAGCACGCCCGTTCGCCCAACCTGAATTGTGATCTCCCGCAGCCGCGTCTCCGCTTGTTCAGGCGCGTACTTGTAGGCCTTCGCCCACTTCGGCGCACGTGAGGTGTAGCCTACTTCTTCCCGCAGCTCGCGGTCATTCAGCTTGATCACCGCGCCATCGGTCTCGAACCCGAAGCCGTGCCGAATCGCTTCTAGCTCGTGGATCGCCTGCATCAATTCCTCGAGCGAACTCGCCAGCCAGCTCCGCCCATGAATCGGCAGCCCCAAGCTCTTCAGCCACTGCAAAAGATCTGCCTGCGTCCCGGGCACCTCCGCGTCTTCGCTCACTTCCCCCAGCCCGTAGCCGACAAACTCCAGCGGCCGACGCGCGGCTACTTTCGGCTCGAGCTGCTTCAGTGAACCCGCCGTTGCATTGCGCGGATTTGCGAAAGGCACATCGCCGGCCGCCTTTTGTTCATCAGTGATCTTCTTGAATCCCGCCGCTGGTAGATACACCTCGCCTCGCACCTCCAGAACCTCCGGTGCAGCACCCTTCAGCTTCAGCGGGATATTCCGAATCGTACGGAGATTCGTCGTGATGTCGTCACCGGTCTCGCCATCTCCGCGCGTCGCACCGTACTCCAGCACGCCTTTGCGATAGCTCAGGGTCACGGCCACTCCATCGACCTTCGGTTCTACGAGAAAAGTCAACAGCTCCCCGGGCAGCGCATCCTTCCGCCGCAGCTCGTTCTCGACGCTTACTACAAACTTCCGCACCCCTTCCTCGCCGTCCTTCTTCGCGAAGAGGTTGTCCAGCGAGAGCATCGGCACGCGATGCCGTACCTGCTTAAAGCCTCCGATGGGTTTCCCACCGACCCGCTGGGTTGGCGAATCGGGCGTCAGGAGTTCCGGATGCGCTTCCTCGAGCTCCCGCAATTCGCGGTACAGCTCATCGTATTCCGGATCGGTCAGGACAGGAGCCGCCTCTTCATAATAGAGGCGATCCGCCTCCTTAATTCGTTGCCGGAGCTGGACGACCCTTTCGCGGATAGCGGACATAGCTGAGGCAGAAAATGGCAGCTCCGGCGCATGCGCCAAGCGTATCCGCAGTCCAATCGCCTATATCGGCCCCGCTCCTTTTCGGCGTATGGAGCTGGTGATACTCGTCAGTCGCGCCAAAGATCGAGAGCGCGATCGCTGTTACGATGAGGATCTTCGGCCAGGTCCAGTTCACCGTGAAACGCAGCGCACCCGCAAGAAGCACCCCACCAGCAACAAAGGCGATGAAGTGGAGAAACTTGTCCCAGACCTCGATCTGGGCAATCTCCGTCAGCTCCGGCGAGGAGAGCGAGGATAGATAGATGATCGTCGCCGCCCAGCCCACCACCCCCAGCCAGAAAGCAACGCAGAGCCCAAGGATCGTCCGATTCATTTCACTCGAAAACTAATGAGTACCATCGCCGCTACGAGAGACTCTGCAGAGAAGCGCGTGCTCGGGATAGAAGGTGGCGGAACCAAGACCGAATGGGTCTTGGCTGCCTGCCATGGGGTAGTGCCGCCGGTCATCGAGCGGGAAGGTAAGCTGGCCGCCGCGAACCTCAAGCTCATCTCTGACCAGGCGCTTCTGGACCTTTTCTCCGTCCTCCCTCGCGATGCCACGCACGTGGGCGCCTACCTGGCGGGCTGCGCCACGCCGGCGGATGCTGCGCGTTTGAAGGGCCTTGTGGCGCAGGTCTGGCCGGAGGCGCAGATCCGTGTGGGCAGCGATCGGGATTCCGCCATGGCTGTTGCCTTCGGAGAAGACGACGGCATCGCGGTGATCGCCGGTACCGGCGCAGCCGTTCATGGGAGAAAGGGTGGTCACATCGAAAAAGCCGGCGGCTGGGGACAGCTTCTGGGCGATCGAGGCGGCGGATATCACCTCGCCATGCAGGGCCTGCGCTCGGTCCTCAGTCACTACGATCTCACCCACACGATTACACCACTTGCTCAGACCATCCTCCGCACCCTGGCGCTGAATCGTCTGCAGGACCTGGTGGACTGGGCAATGCAGGCCGACAAGATGTCGGTTGCGCGCCTTGCGCCCGCGATCTTCGAGGCCGCCCGCGTCTCCGAGCCAGAGATGCTGGCGATCGTACAAAGCGGCGCAACGGTTCTGGCAGAGTTTACCAATGCCGTGGCCCGGCGATTAGACTTCAATGAACCCACGGTGAAACTCGTAGGCGGTCTTTTCAACCATCCCGACTACGTCTCGCTCTATAAGTACCGGCTGAGCACGCTGCTGCCGAAGGCTACTGTGGAACGCTGCGCGGACAGCGGTGCACTCGGCGCCGTCCGCCTGGCGCTGGCAAATCCCGCGGCGCCCCTGCCCGCCCGAGCGCCGCTTGGCAACGGTGCGCACGATCGCGACCAGCTTGCTCAAGCTGTTACCGAGCAGCGCAATCCGCGATCTGCAAATCTCGACAAGCTCACCTCACTCGAGATGGTGGATCTCTTTGCTGCGGAGGAGGGCCAGGTGGCGGACGCCCTCATTGCCTGCCGCAGTCAGATTGCCCGGGGAATCGACCTAATCGCTGGCGCTCTGAAGGCTGGCGGGCGGCTCTTCTATGTGGGAGCAGGAACTAGCGGGCGTCTTGGCGTGCTCGATGCCAGCGAGATTCCGCCGACCTTCGGAGCATCTCCCGATCTGGTGCAGGGAATCATGGCGGGGGGCGTTGTCGCGCTGCACCGTGCGGTGGAGGGAGCGGAAGACCAGCCGCAAGCCGGAGCGCAAGCCGTGCTGGAGCGCGGGGTGCGTGCCGGCGACGTGGTCTGTGGGATCGCGGCAAGCGGGCGGACGCCCTTCGTCCTTGGTGCGCTCACCCGCGCCCGGGCCGACGGCGCATCGACCATCCTTCTCACCTGCAATCCCGCCCGTAAGCCGAGCACGGTACCGTGGAATGTGGAGATCGATCTTCCCACAGGCCCTGAACTCGTGACCGGGTCTACGCGCCTCAAGGCCGGCACCGGTACCAAGCTCGCGCTGAATCTTTTGTCTACTGGGGCAATGATCCGGCTCGGGAAAGTGCGTGGAAATCTCATGGTGGACGTGCAGATCACCAATGAGAAGCTGCGTGACCGAGGAGTACGGCTGGTCAGCGGAGCGCTGGAGATCCCGTATGATGAGGCGGCGGAGCGCTTGGAGGCGGCGGGGTGGAATGTGCGGGAATGTCTGAGCTCTGGTGGGTAGGGCTGGGGTTGATAGGTGAAGCTCCGTGTTGGCTTTAAATGCTGCTCCGTTGGTTCAAGGAGAATTGGAGGCGACAGGTCCGCCTCGCGGACACAGCCGCGCCCTAGACTGGGGGCGGGCTCGTTTTCGGGTCTGGAATTGCTTGGGCATTCACTGAAAGCGCTCGGGCGTTCTCTGGATTTGCTCGGGCATTCATTGAAATTGCTCGGTCGTTCTCCGGATTTGCTCGGGCATTCATTGAAACTGCTGGGTCGTTCTCTCGATTTGCTCGGGCATTCATTGAAATTGCTCGGGCATTCTCTCGATTTGCTCGGACGTCCTCTGGAATTGCTCGGCGGTTCTCCCGAATTTGGCCTCGTCCAGGCGGCCAGCGTGTGGGGCGCCTTGCAGAGAGGTGTCACCAGGCATTGAAGGTGTATGCAAGGAGGAGTTTACGAGGCCCTGCGCCATTTCCGACAGCATGGTGGTGACCTGCTCACTGAGTGGCGCTTTTTAGCCACGGAGGAGGCATCTTCCAGCGATCCCAAGGGTTAGGAAGTCCGTGTTGTTTGCCTCTGTAGATCGCATCGTGGAAGGCCCCATGAGCCACCTGGCACGACGGGTGCTAAAGGTGAGCTCGTCCGTGAGAGCGGACTTGGGGGAAACAAATCCAAACAGGGGAGCAGCTCGACCGAAGGGTCATTTGAACGGACCGGGGGGAACCGTTCAAACGGGACGGTCGAGCTGCATCCGGTTGGATCTCAGGCACAACGAAGCTGACGCTCCAGTGCTACTCAGGCGCGGACAATCCCGTGAAACCGCTCACACGCGAGGATCGTGTTGTGCATGAGCATCGCGATGGTCATCGGCCCTACGCCGCCCGGGACCGGAGTGATCGCGCGGCACTTGGCTGATACTTCCGCGAAAGCCACGTCGCCGACGAGCTTCGAGCCCTTGGCCGAGGTGGCATCGGCAACTCGGTTGATCCCTACATCAATGACCACTGCCCCGTCGCGGACCATGTCGGCCTTCACAAACTCTGGCTGACCAATCGCCGCGATGAGGATATCGGCCGACCGGCAGACGGTCGCCAGGTCCCGGGTCCGGGAGTGGGCGACGGTTACGGTGGCATCACCGCCCCGTCCCTTTTGCATCAGAAGGAGCGCGAGCGGCTTGCCCACGATCATGCTCCGGCCAAGGATCACAATGTTCGCGCCTGCGGTCTCGATCCCACTCTCCACGAGCAGCCGCTGGCAACCCAGCGGGGTGCAGGGGACGAAACCATCGGTGTCGCCAAGTGCGAGCTTGGCGACATTCAGCGGGTGAAAGCCGTCCACGTCCTTGCGTGGATCGATCGCTTGTACCACCGCGCGTTCATCGATGTGCTTTGGCGGCGGCGACTGCACGAGGATGCCGTGGATTGCCGGGTCGGCGTTGAGCGCTCGGACAATCTCGAGCAACTCGTCCTGCGTGGTGGTCGCGAGCAGCTCCTTTTTCACCGAGTGCATGCCGAGGTCCAAGGTCATCTTGTCCTTGGAGCGGATGTAGGCGCGGGAGGCGGGATCGTCGCCCACGAGGACGACCGCCAGACCGGGCGTGAGGCCCCGGCTTCGGAGCGCGGCCACGGCAGTGCGGGACTCCTCGTTGATTTTTTGGGCGATGGCCTTGCCGTCGATGAGTATCATTTGCGTGGGACTTTGGCGGGCGTTGTACCGGGTTCCTCTCCCGCGCGCAGCACTGTTTCCAAGCGCGCGCGCTCGGCCTCGAAGCCGGCATCGTCCACCTGCGCAGGAACGCGATGGAAGGGATGCAGGATCACACGGACCGAGGAGAAGGGCTTCGGAATGCGAAACCGGTCCCAACTCTTCAACTCCCAGTAGCGGCTGTACTCCACCTGCACCGGAAGGATCGGGGCGCCGGTCTTCTGCGACAGGAAGATCACGCCTGGACCGAGCGTATAGCGGGGACCGCGCGGGCCGTCGGGTGTGATGATCACACCAGTGCCCCGCTCAAGTTCCGCAGTCAGCTGGAGGAGCGCCGCTGCGCCGCGCTTCGAGGAAGATCCCCGCACCGCTTCGACCCCGAAGCGCTTCACGAAGGCTGCGAGCAAAGCGCCATCGCGGCTCGCGCTAGTCAGGACGACCATCTTCGGCTCCCGCCGGCAGACGCGCTCATAGTAGAGCGGCACGGCGAAGATGCGGTTGTGCCAAAAGGCGTAGAGGCAGGTGCCGCGACGCGCCGGGTCGAAGTAGCCCGCGCGATCGTCCGTAACGAACCGCAGGGTCAGCCCCAGGGCGCGGATCAACCACGAGCCGAGGAAGGACACGACAGCCTCCTTGTTCACTCGGGGTCGGGGGCTTCCTTCCAGCGGTAGGCGCCGGGCATGTCGATTCCGAGCTGGTCGAGAATCCGGATCACGACGGTATCGGCGAGCTCTTCCACCGTGGTGGGGCGACTGTAAAACCCGGGCGAGGCAGGCATTACGATCCCACCGGCTTCCATCACCGTAGTGACGTTGCGGGCGTGGATGAGATTCCATGGCGTCTCGCGCGGGACGAGGATCAGCTTCCGGCGTTCCTTCAGGAAGACATCGGCTGCGCGGAGAATCGTCGTGTCGCTAGTGCCCGCCGCAATCCGGCCCAGCGTACCCATCGAACACGGGACCACGACCATGGCATCGAAGCGGGCCGAGCCGCTCGCGAAGGGCACGTTCATGCTCTTGTCTCCATGCTGGTGGACACCCACCGGGACGTGCAGCTCCCCAAGTTCCTCCGCGATGACCTGGCGCGCGTAGGCGCTCAGGATGAGGTGGACGTCATGGAGCACCGGGTCCAGCCGCAGGAGCAGGCGCTGCAAGTAGATGGCGCCGCTTGCGCCAGTCCCGGCGAGGACCAGCCTCATTGCGTGAGTGCTGGAGGCGCGGGATTCGTCGCAGCGGCGGCAGCTTCCTCCGCCTGCTGATCCGCGACGTATTTCTTCACCGCAGCGTCCCAACGTGCCCAGTCTGTGCCGAACTCCTCATCGAGGAAGATCTCGAGGTCGACGAGGGCCTCTTCATGGAGCGGATGCGTCGGCAACTTGGCAATGTCGAGCAGTGCAGGGAGTTTGACTGGATCCTCGCGGTTCATGAGATCCGTGAGGAAGACGTCGTGAACCTCCTCCGGGAGCGCGGGGTTGCGAACCAGCGGGAGGACTCGCATGTACTCCTCATCAACTAGGAGGTTTGTGATGTGCTGCGCCGCTTCAGCCTGACCTTCGGGCGGCAGAGTGGGCAGCAGGTTGATCAGCATCTGCGCGGTGTTCGTCTCGGAGGTGTCGGTGCGCAGCATCTGGTCGATCTTTAGCTCCCACTCCGCCAGCGCCTCCGGTTCACGGGTCGTTTTCGGCTGGGGCGAGGCAGCGACGCGACGTGCGGGCGTGGCCAGCGCTCGGCCCGGACTAAAGGGGCGCTCTACTGCCGGAGGCCGGGGCGGTGGGGCGGTGATGGCAGGCGGCAGCACCGGAACAGGCTGCGAATTCAGGAACCACATCGCGGCACCGACGATCGCGGCCACAAGGACCGACAGGATGATCAAGGAACGGGCATTCATGAGCTGCTACAGATAGGCGTGCTTCGGGGGAAACGCGGGTGGCTAGAGGTGATTGGCGGCGTGCAGGCGGCGGGTGAGATCGCTCTGCCTCGCAAGCATCTGCACGTAAATGGCATGATCATCCTCGCGTGGCACCACGCGGGTCGACTCGTCGGGCTGGACAAGGCGGGCGCAAAGCTCGCGGAAGGTGACGGGCTGGCCATGGGCGGAATGCCAGGCAAAGGCAGCCTGGATCGCCGCTCCCAAGGCGGCTCCTTCCGCGCTCTTCAGGCAAACGGTCGGTACGCCGAAAACATCCGCGCAGATCTGCCGCCAGACAGCGCTCTTGCTACCACCGCCTGTCAGCCGGATCTCCGCCGGCTTGATTCCGAGTTCCCGGAAACGCCCAAGCCCATAGCCGATGCCCAGGGTCACACCTTCCATGACTGCCCGACCGAGATGATTCGGCGTCATGTTCTCCGTGGTCAGGCCGTGTAGGACGCCGGTGCCATTGGGGAGATTGGGGGTTCGTTCACCATTGAGATACGGCAGGAAGACCAGCCCGCCTGCTCCCGAATCTACCGCAGCAACATTCCCCTCCAGCTGCTCATGCGTCCACCCGAACATCTTTCGCACCTGCTCGGTCGCGACCGTCACGTTCATCGTACAGACAAGCGGCAGCCAGCGGTCCGTGGAATCACAGAAAGCAGCGACTTCCCCGTGCGAATCAATCACCGGCTCGGACGAGAAGGCGTACACCGTCCCCGAAGTCCCGAGGCTTACTGTCACCGCGCCCGTCTGCACATTGCCCGTACCGATCGCGCCCATCATGTTGTCGCCGCCGCCGGCACTAATTACGGGACTACCCTCTAGACCCCACTGTTCACGCAGGCTTTCCCGGAGCAAGCCAACCGCGCGTCGCGACGAGGAGATTGCCGGCAGGCAATCCATGAGCGCGGGGTCGATGAAGTCGATCAGCGGCTTGCACCAGGTCTTAGTGCGCACGTCCATGAGCCCGGTTCCTGAGGCGTCGCCATATTCCATGGTGCGATCGCCGGTCAGAAAGAAGTTGATGTAATCGTGCGGGAGCAGGACGGCCTCGAGCGCCTTGTAGTTGGAGGGCTCGTTCTCCTTGAGCCAGAGAATCTTCGGGGCGGTGTAACCGGGCAGGATGGCGTTTCCCGCGAGCTTGATCAGCTCTTCCGGTCCGCCGAACTCGGCCTCGAACTGCTTGCACTGGTCAGCCGTGGAAGTATCGCACCAGAGCTTCGCGGGGCGGATCACCTTGTTCTTCTTATCCAGGGGAACGAAGCCGTGCTGCTGTCCGCTCGCTCCAATGGCGCTCACCTCGCTTTTGCGGGCACCCAGCTGGGTCACGCACTCCGCCACCGTGGCATCCACGGCGTCGAGCCAGACCTGAGGGTCCTGTTCCATATGGCCGGCAGGCAGACCTTCGACCATCCCATAGGAGCGGGAGGCGGATGCCAGGATCTCGCCGGATTCGAGATCAAGGGCGATCGTTTTGGTGCTCTGTGTGCCGCTGTCGATGCCAAGCGCAATCATGGCAATTGGTTTTTCATTTCGGATTTGCTCGTTTGTGCGCTTACATGCAGCCCGAACGAGCTGTCACGCTAGATTCCAAACTGCAAAATCCCAAACTGAAAATGGTTAAGCGACTTCTGCACACGCGTTACCGCGTGGAAGATTTGGAAAAGACGGTGAACTTCTACCGGGAGGTGATCGGCCTGGAGGAAACCCGGCGGCACACTTCCCCGCGCGGCTCGCAGCTGGTTTTCTTCAAGGCTCCGGGCAGCGAAGAGGAGATCGAGATCTGCAAGTTCGACGAAAGCGGCCCGGTAAAGATCGGCCCGGATGTCACGCATCTCGCATTCGAGGTGGAAGACATGGAGGCGTTTGCGCGGCATGCGGCTTCCAAGGGCTACCCGCTATCGGATGGTCCGACGGCAACGAGCACCGGGAGTGTGATCGCCTTCGTCGATGCTCCCGAGGGTTACGAAGTGGAACTTATCCAGCGCGCCCAGGAATAGCATGGAATTCGACTGGCTGGATGCCCCTTTCGACCTGCGCAAGATTGCGCCCAGGGAGATTGAGGAGACGTTTGAGGACCCTTTTAGCATTCGCCTCCTTCCGGAGGATGTGGGTGACGCGGAACATGCCCGCTACTTCAATCTCGGTCGCTCAGTGAATGACCGTGGCGTCTTCACCGTCTTCTGGACAGACGGCAAGAAGTACCGCGCGATCTACTCGCGCGAAATGACGCCAGAGGAGACGTCCTTCTACGAGCGCAAAAACTCCGAACTCGGCTACTAGGTCGACCCTTTCCGATGAAAGTCATCACTCGCTGGGCGGATATCCCCAAATTCGATTCGGAGGAACAGGAGGCCCTCTTCTGGGAAGACACTCGGCTGGAGGTCCGGCTGATGAATGCCTCGATTCTGAAGGCAGATACACGGGAATCCACAACGATCACCCTGCGTTTCGATCCCCGGATGCTCGCGCGGATCAAGCGCATCGCGCGCTCGCGGTACTTGAATTACCAAAGCATGATCAAACAGTGGCTCAGCGAGAGGCTGGAGAAGGAAATCTCGTGACGTGAGCTAAGGGCGGGCGGTGAGGTCAGGTTCAAACGCCGCCCTTTCAAATGACTCGCCCGCGCAGCAACCACCCTGGGGCTCCAGCGTGGCTCGTCGGCGTGATCCTGCTTTGGGCACTCGTTGTCACCCCGCTATCCAAGGGGGAGATCTCGTCACCGCGCTTCCTCGTTCGCTCATGGCAGGCGGAGGACGGTCTTCCGGGAGGAGTTGTGCGTTCGATTGCGCAGGGCGTAGAGGGCTATCTCTGGGTAGCCACGGCAGAAGGGCTGGTTCGATTCGATGGCATCCGATTCACCAACGTGGAGGTGGATGGCGGGGATGAGCATTCCCTTCCACTCTCACCCCGTTTCCTTTTCCCGCAGACAGATGGCAGTATGTGGGTGGCCACCGCGCAGGGTGGGCTGCTTCGCTGGGATGGTAGACGCCTCGCAACCGTCTGGAAGGAGCCTCCCGGCGGTGGGCTGAATACAGCGTCCATGCAGGTGGTGAGCGACGGCGCGGGCGGGACGTTGATCCTTCACGATACCCGGACGTGGCGCTCCGCCGGCGGAGTGCCCGAGCCTGTCGAGCGATCGCCCGCGATCGACGCGCTGCTTCGAGCCGATCGAGAGGCCTGGGCAAAGCGCGGCCGTCCGGGGGTTGGTGCCACCTCCGTGCAGATCCGTGATCACCTCGGCCGTTCGTGGATGACGACCGCAAGTGGCGGCCTCGTGGTGAGTGACCCCAGTGGGCACAGCGAGACCATTACCTTTCTTGCCAATGAAACGGAGCGCCGCATCCTGGAACTCCTCGAGGATCGGGAGGGCAATATCTGGGCGGCCGGCGGTGAGAGCGGCTTGCTGCAGATCCGCGAGCGGCGGGTGGAGATGCTCACGTCCGCACATGGACTGGCTACGCATTCCGCGATGGCTCTACTGGAGGATCGGGCGGGCGCACTCTGGGTCGGTGGGCGCACTGGCGGGATTGATCGGGTGACGGGAAGCGGCATCGAGCACTTCCCCGTGGGCCCGGGAGGAATGGGGCGGCCCATCTCCGCGCTCTGTGAGGATGGCTCCGGGACGCTCTGGGTCGCCACGCGCGACGGCAGTATCTTTCGGTTTATCGACGGAGCATTTCGCACCTTTCCCAATGCGCAGGCCGCGCCGAGTAAGATCACTGCCATGGTGGCGGATGGACGCGGTCAGGTGTGGCTTGGCGGACAGCAGGGCCTCGCGCGATGGGCGGATGGAGAGTTTACAAACTATGGTGCCGAGCAGGGGCACGCGATCGGGTCCATCACGGCGCTCGCCGTGGATGCGAAGGACGTTCTCTGGCTTGGGAATAGCGCAGGTGCGCTCTTCCGGATGGAGGGCGATAGCTTTCAGCCAATCGCCCGCGAGCCGGGCCGCAGGCGCCGGGCAATCTCCGCGCTGCTTCCGGAGAGTGACGGCTCTCTCTGGGCGGCAACGCTCGGCAGCGGGCTCATTTACTGGCATCAGGACCGGGTGACCCGGTTCACCGCGGAGCACGGGTTGCCTGACACGCGTCTCACTTGCCTGCTCGAGGACGGCGCGGGCCATCTCTGGTTCGGTTCACTCGGTGGCATCCTGCGCGTGCGGCAGGACGAGTTGCGCGAGGCCGCGAGCGGCGGCACACGCCAGCCTACCTGGCTCCAGCTTGATCGCTCCGATGGCCTTCTCTCGCGCGAATGCAGCGGAGGTTTCCAGCCCGCGGGCTGGCGGGGACGCGATGGCCGACTCTGGTTTGCCACGGTGAGCGGGGTCGCCTCGATCCGTCCGGCAACCGTGCGGTTGAACGAACAGGCGCCGCGCGTAGTAATCGAGGAGGTGAGAGCAAACGGCGAACTCTCGCCCATTACCCAGCCGCTCCTGAGCGCCGGGCCCGGCCGCTCACGCCTCCTCTTTCGCTTCACCGCGCTCACTCTCGCCGCCGCGGAAAAGGCGAAGTTTCGCGTGCTCCTGGAAGGGCTGGACGAAGGCTGGCGCGACATCGGTGATCAGCGGACGGCCGCATACGAAGCGGTGCCGCCGGGCCGTTATCGGTTTCGGGTGATGGCAGCCAATGGCGATGGTGTCTGGGATCACACGGGCGCAGAGGTGCCGCTGCAAGTCTTGCCGAACTGGTGGGAAACGGCTGCGTTTCGAGCCGGCGCGGCGGCTTGTGCAATGCTCGCCGCAGTGGGGGTGGGAGCGGTGATCGCAAGGGGACGAATGCGTCGCCGACTGGCCCGACTGGAAGTTCAGCGGGCCCGGGAAGCGGAGCGGTCACGAATCGCGAGGGATCTGCATGACGACCTCGGCGCGAGCCTCACGGAGATTTCCATGCTGGCCAGCCTGGCTGCGGAGGAGGCGGGACCCGGCACGGCCAGCGGCAACCCCCTCGGGGAGATTGCGGGCAAGGCGCAGGTGCTCGTGACTGCGCTCGACGAGATAGTCTGGGCTGTGAATCCGCGCCACGACACCGTCGCATCCTTTGTGGATTACCTCGCCGCATCGGTCGGCGAATCGCTGGAGATAGCCGGGATCGCCCTGCGGCTAGACATCCCGCGCGAGCTGCCGGCGATCCCGCTGGAAGCGGAGCGTCGCCACAGCCTCTTCCTCGCCGTCCGTGAAGCCGTGAACAATGCGGTAAAGCACTCCCACGCGACGGAGATCCTGCTCCGGGTGCGTCATCCGGAGGCATGGATCGAGATCACGGTCCGCGACAACGGGCGAGGCTTTCTCCCGGACGCCGAGGCGAGATCGACCAGTGAAGGACTGCGTAACCTCAACTCGCGGCTGGCCTCCCTCGGCGGCGAGTGCGCGATCGAAAGCAGCGCACAGGAAGGGACTACCGTACAGCTGCGCATGCCCTTGGCCGGACCCGCTCACGCCTAGCGACTTCCTGCTTTCGCGGAGAATGGTCCGCTGCTATTCCGGTCGTGCGCCTCCCTCCCCGGATCTCCCCCGCGCAAGCTCATGACTACTATCGCGATCGTCGAAGACAACCCCGGCATCGCGGCGGGCCTTCAGCGGATCGTGGAGAGCACCCCGGAGTGTCAGTGCGTCGGCGTGTGGCACAGTGGGGAGGAAGCGCTGGTCAAGGTCCCCGCCTTCCGCCCCGACGTAGTGCTGATGGATATCCACATGCCAGGGATCTCCGGCATCGAGGCCACGGCGCGCCTAAAGGAAGAGCTGCCGGAGCTGCAAGTGATCATGGTCACTGTCTACCGCGACCACGACAAGATCTTCGACGCGCTCAAGGCAGGCGCATGCGGGTACCTGCTGAAACGCTCATCGCCGGACGAAGTGCGGCGAGCGATCGCTGAAGTTCGAGCCGGGGGCGCACCGATGAGCGCCGAAATCGCGCGGCGCGTTGTCGAAGCGTTTTACCGCCCTGTAGTGAAGGGGGAGGCGGTGGTGAAGCTTTCCAAGAGGGAAACGGAGATTCTGGAGCTGCTTACGCAGGGCCTTACTAACAAAGAGATCGCCGATCGCCTTGGTCTGAGCGTCGAGACCGTTCGCGTCCATCTCCGGCGGACTTATGACAAGCTGCACGTCCATTCCCGGACGGAAGCAGTCGTGAAGTACCGGGGAATCGGCAGTGTCGGTCCTCGGGACGGGCACTGATTCCTCCCCCAGAACCCGCGGACACCGCATTCCGCCCTATTTGCTCGGCACGCCGCCCTTTTTGCTCGGCGTGCCGAGCAAATAGCTCGGCTGGGGGTGTCAAAAGCTCGGCGTGCCGAGCAAATAGCTCGGCTGTGGGTGTGAATAGCTCGGCGTGCCGAGCAAATAGGGCGGCGTGCCGACCTAAAAGCTCGGCACGCCGAGCAAAAAGGGCGGATGAGGGTTTTTGAAGGCTGGAGGACGGCTGTTTAACCCGAAAGGGTTAATTGTCGGGCGCCCTTTGCGGCCTATTCTGTCCCACCCGCCAGCTCATGTTCCTCTGTATCTGCCTTCGTTTGCTCGCGGTCGCCTCATTTACGGGGGCCAGCGGCTGGGCGGAGGTAGCGGTCACCCTCATCCAGGGTGAGTCCTCCTATACACTGGCGAACGAGCACTTAACCGCGCGAATCGCCAAACGCTCGGGCGATCTCGTCTCACTCAAATACCGGAGTTTGGAGCTGCTTGGTTCCGGATCGGGTAAGGCCTTCGGCTATTGGTCGCATGTCGGCGGAGGTACGCTTAGCGCGCAGAAGCAGAGTGCCGTCGTGGTGGATCCCGCGGCGAATGGCGGCGCTCGGGCGATCATCTCGGTGAAGGCGGTTTACGACCAGCAAAGCAGGTCGCTCCCTGCGGATGTGGATATGCGCTACGCGCTCGGCCGGGGCGACCGGGCACTCGCTGTCTATGCTATCTGGGATCACCCGGCCGCCTACCCCGCATTCTCGCTGGCAGAGGCGCGCTTCGGGCTGAAGCTGAACGCTGCCGTCTTCGACTACCTGACAATCGACGAGCGGCGTCGGAAGATCATGCCGACTCCAGAGGATTGGCAGCGCGGCGAACGCCTGCAACTTAAGGAAGTCCGCCGCATGACCACAGGTCGTTACGCCGGTCAGGCGGAGCACAAGTACGACTACTCGGCAGTACAGTTCGACACGCCTGCTTTCGGTTGGTCTAGCACCGAGCATGATCTCGGGTTGTGGATGATCAATCCCAGTATTGAGTATCTGAGTGGCGGTGCGACGAAGGTGGAGCTGACCGGGCACCTCGACGTGAACGAAGGGGCGGCACCGACGCTGCTCAACTACTGGAAAGGCAGCCACTATGGCGGAAGTTCGCTCGCGGTGTCAGAGGGTGAGGCCTGGACGAAGGTGATCGGGCCGATGCTGCTCTACTGCAACGCCGCTGCGGATCACGAGACGATGTGGAAGGACGCGCTCGCCACCGCCGCGCGAGAGGCCCAGGCCTGGCCATATGCCTGGGTCGAGCATTCCGCTTACCCGGCGAAGGAGCAGCGAGGAACGGTCACCGGCCAAATCGCGCTTAACGACCCCGCTGCTCCGAGCGCCACCATGACAAACCTGCTCGTAGGTCTCGCACCCGCGCAGTACTGGCAGCCGCGAAGGCGCGGGGGAACAAATGTCGACTGGCAGCTGGATGCAAAGCACTACCAGTTCTGGGTTCGAGCGGGGCGCGACGGCGCATTCACGATTCCCGCCATCCGACCGGGGACCTACACGCTTCAAGCAATCGCTGATGGAGTGCTGGGTGAGTACGCCCAAACTGGCGTCACCGTGAAGGCCGGCGAGCCGCTCGACCTGGGCACGCTCACCTGGAAGCCGGTCAGGTATGGCAGGATGCTTTGGGAAATCGGAACACCAGATCGTACCGCGGCAGAGTATCGGCACGGTGATCACTTCTGGCAGTGGGGGCTCTTCTCAAAGTACCCGACGGACTTTCCACAGAACGTGTATTTCGTTATCGGGAAGAGCGACGTACGCCGAGACTGGAACTACGTGCAGCCAGCGCGACTCGGTCGTGATGGCCGTATCTCCGGCACCACCTGGCGAGTTGCTTTCGATTTGGAATCGCCACTCCGCGGAAAGGCCTCATTGCGTCTGGCGATTGCCGGGAGCCGAACCGACCGCGGCGTCGAGGTAAGCGTGAACGGCACTCCAGCCGGCGGCACCGGCCCGCTGCCTGACACCGGCGTGATGCATCGCGATGGTATCCGGGGATACTGGTGTGAGCGCGTAGTTCCCTTTGATGCAGCGCTCCTGAAGCCAGGCACGAACGTCATCCAGCTTCATCTCCCGGCAACGAGCTGGGTGCAGGGCGTCCTCTACGATTACCTGCGGCTGGAAGTGCAGGAGGACGAATCCTGATCTCCCGCCATGCTTCTTCCACCGATGCTCTCTGTTTGCTCCTTCTTGTTGCTGAGCCTACTCACCATCAGTGGGGCGATGATGATCAACGCCCAAGAGTCTGCAGACCGACGGCCCGTGCTGTTTCTGATCGGCGATTCCACGGTCAAGAACTCTACGCGAGGATTTGAGGGCTGGGGTTCACGACTCGAGGCGTGGTTCGATCCGGCGAAAGTGCGCATTGAGAACCGTGCACTGGGCGGTCGGAGCAGCCGCTCGTTCCGCCGAGAAGGGCTCTGGGAGAAGGTGCTGGCGGAGATCCAGCCCGGCGACTTCGTCCTGATTCAATTCGGCCACAACGACAATGGACCAATAGAAGCAGGCAAGGCCCGCGCATCCCTAAAGGGGAGCGGCGATGAGACACAGGACGTAACGCTGGAAAGCTCGGGCGTGCAGGAGACGGTGCGGACGTACGGTGCCTACCTGCGCCAGTACATCGTGGAGGCTAAGGCGAAGGGCGCAACGCCGGTGGTCTGCTCATTGGTGCCGAGGAACATTTGGAGAGATGGAAAGGTGCTCCGAGCCGCAGCCGACTTCGGGAAGTGGGCGCGCGAAGCTGCCGAGACGGAGGGTGCCGTCTTCCTCGATCTGAACGAGATCGTCGCGGAAGAGTACGAGCGAGTTGGACAGGAGACGGTTCAGCGCGAGTATTTCACGACCACCGATCACACGCATACCACCCGAGTCGGCGCGGAGGTCAGCGCGGCGGCAGTGGCCCGTGGCCTCCGTGCGCTCGAAGGGTGCGCGCTCGCCAGTTTCCTAATTGCTGCGAAGTCTTAGATCCCCGCCATGAACGCTCGTCCCCTCTCCCGCCGCGATGCTATCCAGCGAATCATCGCCGCGTCCGCGCTAGTCGCCACCTTTGACCTCCGTGCCGTCGTCCCTGCAGGCGCGACTCCGGGCCTGGGCTTCGACCCTGACCTGCTGAAAAAGGAGATCCCATGGCCGCGACTGCTCACTGAAGACGAGAAGCGTATCGTGACGGCACTCGCGGACGTGATCCTGCCCGCCGACGAGTTCGGCCCAGCGGCCAGCGCCGTGGGTGTGCCGGACTTCATCGATGAATGGGTCAGCGCACCCTACGAGCAGCAGGTGAAGGATCGGAAGGTCATTCGGGAAGGGTTGGCCTGGCTAAACGGTGAAGCGAATCGGCGTTTCGGCAAGGCTTTCCCCGAATGCTCGGTCGATGCACAGACTGCCATCTTGAGCGACATCGTAGCCGAGGGCACCGCCGCCCGGAAGCAGGCGCGCAGCTTCTTCCTGCTCTTCCGCGATCGCGCGGCGGGCGGCTACTACACCACGCCCGAGGGTTGGAAAGCCATTGGCTACACCGGGAACGTGGCATTGGCGGAGTTCCCTGGTCCACCACCTGAAGTGCTCAAGCAGGCCGGCCTCGTATAGCGTCCCAATCTTCGAACCCCATGCCCTTTCTCTCTACCTCAAAGACGCGCGCCGAACGCTACGATGCCATTGTCGTAGGCAGCGGCGCGGCCGGCGGGACGGCAGCCTACGTTCTCGCAAAAGGCGGCGCCAAAGTCCTGATGCTGGAGGCAGGACGGAAGTACGATCCAGCCGCCGAGACCCCGATGTTCCAGAGCAACGCGGACGCTCCCCTGCGCGGCGTCGCTACGCCGGAAAAGCCAAACGGTTTCTACGACGCAAACATCGGCGGATGGGTCGTTCCTGACGAACCGTACGTGGTGCGCAAAGGCGAGGCCTGGGTGGAAGGCGCGGTGGAGAACCGGATGAACACCGAACAGAACTTCATGTGGTGGCGCGCGCGCATGCTCGGCGGACGGACGAACCATTACGGCCGTGTCCACCTGAGAATGGGGCCGCGCGACTTCAAGCCGCGCTCCACGGATGGCCTGGGCTTCGACTGGCCGATCTCGTACGAAGACGTCGCCCCCTATTACGACAAGGTGGACGAGTTCACCGGCATCTTCGGTTCAAAAGAAGGACTGCTGAATGATCCGGACAGCGACTTCTTTCAACCGCCGCCCAAGCCGCGGGCCTACGAACTGCTCCTCCAGCGCGGCGGCAAGGGTCTGGGCATCCCGGTGATCGCCTCCCGCATGGCGATCCTGACCAAACCGCTGCCGGGCCGCGCGCCGTGCTTCTACGCCACGCCGTGTGGGCGAGGTTGCTCGATCGGCGCGAACTTTCAATCGCCCACCGTGCTCATCCCACCCGCGCTCGCGACAGGGAATCTCGACATCCTGACCGATGCCATGGTGCGCGAGGTAACGGTAGATGGCCAAGGCCGCGCAACCGGCATCCACTTCATCGACCGGACGACCGGCGAGGAGGGACACGTCTCCGCCCGCGCGGTGATCCTGGGCGCAAGCGCCTGCGAGAGCGCGCGCATCCTGCTCAACTCGCGCTCAGCCGCATTTCCACAGGGCATCGGCGCCTCCAGCGGCCATCTCGGCCGATGGCTCACGGACTCAACGGGGTCCCACATGGGTGGCCAGATTCCAGCGCTGGAGAATCTCCCGCTGCACAACGAGGACGGCACCTCATCCATGCATCTCTATGCACCCTTCTCCGAAGCCCAGGCGCGGAGCGCACAAGCCATGGGTGCGCCACGCGGCTACTACATCGCATGGAGCGGAGGGCGCCAGATGCCGGGCATGGGCGCGATGAGCGCCAGCCATGTCGGCGAACTCTTTGGGACAAGAATGAAGGCAGAGGCGCGCCGCTACTTCGGTTCATTCATCAGTCTCCACGCACGGGGCGAGATGATCCCGAATGACAAGAGCTTCCTGGAGCTCGACCCGGACCAAAAGGATCGGTGGGGCATCCCGGTCGTCCGCTTTCACTTTGAGTGGCGTGATCACGAGATCCAGCAGGTGGCGCACATGCAGAAGACCTTCGCAGACTTGATCGAGTCGGCTGGAGGCAAGGTGAGCGGCGGACCAGTGAAGGATCCGCGCAAGGCCATGACCACAGGGGGAAGCGTGAACCACGAGATCGGCGTCACCCGGATGAGTGCCCGGTCCGAAGACGGTGTGACCAACGGTTATGGCCAAGTTTGGGATTGCCCAAACGTGCTCGTCGCTGACGGCGGGGTCTTCGTCTCGAATCCCTACAAGAACCCCACCCTGACTATTCTCGCGCTCGCCTGGCGGCAGGCTGATCATCTCCTCGCCGAGATGAAGGCGGGCAACGTCGCGGCTCCTGCATAGAGAGAACGGATCGCCAGTGGCAGGGGTCTGGGGGCGTGCTAGGCTGCTCGTCCATGTCGTTCCAACTTTCCTCCGAGTATTCGCCTAGCGGAGACCAGGAGCAGGCGATCGCCAAGCTCTCGAAGTCGGTGCTCGCCGGCAACCGGCACCAGACGCTGCTCGGGGTGACCGGATCGGGAAAGACCTTCACCGCAGCGAACGTCATCCGCAACGTGGAGAAGCCCACGCTGGTGATCTCGCACAACAAGACGCTGGCAGCCCAGCTCTACTCCGAGTTCAAGCAGTTCTTCCCCGACAACGCGGTCGAGTACTTCGTCTCGTACTTCGATTACTACCAGCCCG
Source organism: Spartobacteria bacterium (assembly GCA_031389825.1). Taxonomy (GTDB): domain Bacteria; phylum Verrucomicrobiota; class Verrucomicrobiia; order Chthoniobacterales; family Chthoniobacteraceae; genus JANMSW01. The sequence goes on along the minus strand of JANMSW010000013.1, from coordinate 120,552 downwards.
AGGCATACATCCCGCGCACGGATACCTACATCGAGAAGGATTCCTCGATTAACGAAGAGATTGAGCGCCTGCGCCTCTCGACCACCTCGGCGCTGCTCTCTCGGAAGGACGTCCTGGTGGTGGCCAGTGTCTCATGCATCTACGGACTCGGCTCGCCCGAGGACTTCCAGAACATGCTGCTCACCATGAAGGTCGGGCAGACGATCACACGTGAGGCCGCCCTCGCGAAGCTGGTGGAGATGCTCTACGAGCGAAGCGATATGCAGTTCGGGCGCGGAAAGTTCCGCGTACGTGGGGATGTCATCGAAGTACAACCGGCAAGTGCCGATGAGGAAGCGCTGCGGATCGAGTTCTTTGGGGACGAGATCGATCGAATCACGCGTTTCGAGCCGCTCACAGGGCGGGCGATTGACCAGCTCACGATGGCCACGCTTTATCCGGCAAAGCAATTCGTGACCCCACACGACAAGATGCTCCGGGCACAGCGCTCAATCCGACTGGAACTGGATGAACGGATCATTTGGTTTGAGAAGCACGGCAAACTTTTGGAAGCGCAGCGGTTGAAGATGCGGACCGAGTATGACCTTGAGATGATGCAGGAGATGGGCTTCTGCAACGGGATCGAGAACTACTCACGGCACCTCACCGGGCGTCCCCCGGGCTCTCGTCCCTACACGTTGCTGGACTTCTTTCCGCGGGATTTCCTCGTGGTAGTAGACGAGTCGCACGCCACCATCCCGCAAGTTGGTGGGATGTTTGAAGGCGACCGCTCGCGCAAGGGAACACTGGTCGAGCACGGCTTCCGGTTGCCCAGCGCGATGGACAATCGACCGCTGGATTTCCGGGAGTTCATGGGGATGACCGGCCAGGTGATCTACGTGAGTGCGACTCCAGCGGAGTTTGAGATGAAGAACAGCGTGGTCGGAAATACCGGCTACATCGCACACACGCGCTCCCAGATCGGACGGGATGAGCACGTCCCGGCGGCGATCGCAGGGGAGCCTGCTTTGGCAGCGATGGAGCGAATTGCCGCCGCCATTGCTCCGGAAGATGGGAGTCCGCTGCCCGCCGCAGTTCAGCCACGGTTATCGCGGACGGATCTTCCGGTTGAGAAGTTCGATGTGCGCACACCAGGGGCCGCACTGATCGTCGAGCAGATCATCCGCCCCACCGGGCTGCTCGATCCCAAGATCACCATCCTGCCGCTGAAGAACCAGATCGACGATACCATCGAACTCTGTCGCCAAAAGGTGGAACTCCAGGAACGCGTGCTGATTACGACCCTCACGAAACGAACCGCGGAGGATCTCTCCGACTACCTCCGCGACGTGGGTTTGAAAGTCCGCTACCTGCACAGCGATATCGACACGATCGAGCGCGTGGAGATCCTCCGAGCCCTGCGCGCTGCCGAGTTCGACATCCTCGTCGGGATCAATCTCCTCCGCGAAGGGCTGGATCTCCCGGAGGTCTCGCTGGTCTGCATCCTCGATGCCGACAAGGAGGGTTACCTGCGTTCACAGACCTCGCTTATCCAGACCGCAGGTCGCGCCGCCCGCCACGTGAATGGCCAGGTGTACCTCTTCGCCGATACAATCACGCGAAGCATGGAGGCGCTGATGTCTATCACCGAGTATCGCCGCGCCCGACAGCTCGCGTACAACGAGCTGCACGGGATCACGCCCCAAAGCGTCCGTCGCGCCGTGCAGGAAAGCCTTCATACCATGCTGCGGGCTCGCGAAATCGAAAGCGGCGTCGTGAACGAAGCCGGCGGGAACTTCTCGTTGAGCGAGACGCTGCGCGAGCTGGAAGAGGAGATGACCCATGCGGCCGCGAATCTCGAGTACGAAAGGGCTGCGCTGCTCCGGGATCAGATCATGGAGCTAAAGAGCGGGACCGGGCTGTTGAAGATCGAGCCGAAGAAGAAGCCGGTGAAATACAGCGCAGGGAAAGGCAAAGGCGGCTGGAACCGCGCGAAAGCAAAGCGTTGAGATGGCCGGGGGCAGGGTTGATTGGAGCGAGTCGCTTTGCGTCGCAAAGTTTAGCTGGCCAAGCGGGGCGAAGGCGTGTATCCCTTTGCTCATGGAAGAGGAAGCGCATCGCACCGCGACGGTCGTCCCCCCGGACGAGTTAAGTTCTCCCAACCGAAATCAGAGCTCCTCCACGCCCCCGATCTCGCGGGAGAAGCGAACGGAACTTCTGATGAACGGAAAACCGGCGGGCAAGTTCAGTGTCGGAATGATAATGCTGCTCGGCATTGTCCTCCCGATCGTGACGCTCACGATCGAGCTATACACGCACATGTGCGCGGAGGCGTTCTTCGATCCCTTGCCGACTTGGTTGCACGTCTTCCTCGTGGGGCTCGTTCCGGCGAGCAACATCGCGATCCTCGCGCTTGCTAACGGTGATCCCAAGCACCGCCGATGGCTGGGGCATGCCAGTGCCGCCTCGGTAGCAGTCGCCGCGCTCTACACCGCGGTCTACGCGCCAATGCTGCCAATCTCCGTGATTGCCGTGGCGTTCATGGGCTGGGGCCTGCTGCCGCTTACCCCGGTGCTCTCGCTGATCGCAACGCTTGCGGCGCGCCGCTACCTGCGCCGCTCTGGTGAAAACGGGGGTGCACTTCCTCCAGCGTGGAAAGCATGCACCATCGCAACGGCTCTCGTCCTCATCACCCCTGTGCACACGCTGCTCACGATCGAAGCGCTCGATGCAGCGGCGGAAGCCTCGCCAGTGGAGAAACGAATTGGACTTTGGGTGCTGAGGACCGCTGGAAGCCGCTCCACCATGCTCGAAGCCTGCTACAGTGCAAACCGGGGAGGAGGCGGCTTCAGTCTCCTCAAGATGACATCGCGGATCAGTGTGGAAGACGCTCAGAAGGCCTTCTACCGAGTCACTGGCGAGGCGTACAACGCAGTACCAACGCCTCAGCGCACCATTCGCGGGAGGGTGAATCCACAATTTGCCTGGCGGACCGATGAGTCACTCGGCGGCGAGCAGGTGGCAAACCGCGTCTCCGGTCTCTCGATGAATTCCTCCCGCCTCGATGGGAAGGTGAACGTCGCGGCAGGAACCTCGTACACCGAGTGGACGATGGTCTTCAAGAACGCCATGCCAGACGTGAGCGAGGCCCGCGCGCAGATCGAACTTCCGCAAGGAGCCGTGGTTAGTCGGCTGACCCTCTGGATCAATGGCGAGCCGCGCGAAGCGGCGTTCGGCGGGCGGGGCCAGGTGCGAAAGGCTTATCAAGAGATTGCCGTTGTGCAGCGACGCGACCCGGTTCTCGTGACCACCTCCGGTCCGAACCGGGTGCTCATGCAATGCTTCCCGGTGCCTGCGAATGGCGAGATGAAGATCCGCGTGGGTATCACCGCGCCGGTCCATCTGCGGGATGAAGCAAGCGCCGCCGTCCTCCTACCACGGCTGCTGGAGACGAACTTCGAACTCGCAGACAGCTTCACCCACGAGCTCTGGCTGGAATCCGATCTCCCGCTCACAGTCTCAGGGGCAAAACCCGTCACCACCATCCGAACGAAAGTCGATGACCAGACCCTCGGCCTGCGCCCACAGATTGAGGCGTCGCGCGCCGGTGTTCCGACGGAAGTTTGGACCGATGATCCGTCCGATCCAACCTGGGTGATCCGCCAGACGGTGCAGACAAAACGCATTCCCCGCCCGAGCCGGATCGCGCTGGTTGTGGACGGCTCCGGTGGCATGTCGCCTTACATTCGCGAACTCAGCAAGATCCTCACTGCACACAAGTTCGCCGGCACCGAATGCGCGATCTTCTTCGCCGGCGACGACGTGAGCTCATGGATGGGATGCCGCCCCGAGAAGAAAGCAGCCGGCGACTGGTTGCGCGGCAAGCGCTGGAGTGCCGATGGTGGCCGGGACAACCTGGCGGCGCTGCAACAAGCCTGGGACTTCGCCGCCGCAGTACCGGACGGTGCGATCGTCTGGGTCCACGGGACCCAGCCCGTCCTGCTCAACACGAAGGAGACGCTGCTCCAGCGCATCGAGCGGGATCGGCATCACCCACGGATCTTTGATCTCCCGGTCGCCGCGGGGCCGAACCGGATTCTCGATGCACTCAGCGATTTCCCGCGCTGGGTCACGGCTGACACCGAGGGATCACCAGCCGCCAGCCTGGACCGCGTCCTCCAGCAGCTCCTCGCGACCGAGAGCGTCGAGTACACCCCGGTCCGCGAGCGCATCCCGCGCGGTGAGCTCACCGCCGCGCTTGCCAAAGCCGACCGTCATGTCGCCCGCCTCTGGTCTCTGGAGGAGGTCGACCGGATTCGCTTCTCGGGCGAGAGCGGCAGCCTCGAACGCGCCACGAAACTCGCCATCGACATGCAGCTCGTCACACCGATCTCTGGAGCCGTCGTCCTCGAGCTGAAAGAGCAGTACGATCGGCACGGCCTGACTCCCGTGGACTCCTCCACCGTCCCGACCGTACCGGAGCCGGGCATCGGCGCACTCGCCGCAAGTGGGATCGCGATGCTCCTGGGCTTCCGACGCCGCCGCAAAGTCGCGAACTCCTGACCGACCCGGGCACCTCATGTGCTTACCCATGGGCAGCACATGAGCTTCCGGCCCCGCCTCTTCGCCTACACGACAGCGCTTCTGGTTGTCCTCGCCCTCCTCGAACTCACGATCCAGCCCGCGCATGCGGAGAATGTCGGCGGCATCCCGGCGGTCGAGTGGGGCAAGCTTTCTGATCGAACCGTGAGCCCGCTCGGCCAGGCTGCCCTGCAGGTCCGTCCCACCGAATGGAAGCACGGCGAGACCGAGCACTTCGTTTACCACTTCTTCCAGAGTTTCGTCGCCACGCCGGTCTCGGTAGAGGCGGAGTTCTTCTACAAGATCATCGCTCAGGAGCTGCAGCGCGATACCCGGCAGTGGGAACGCAAGTGCCACATCTTCATCTTCGAGAATACGGCCGACTGGTCCGAGTTTCAAAAGCGCGGCTCGCTTGACCCCTGGACTGGCGGTCTCCATGCAGCAGGCGAGCTCTTCATCCATCGCGACGCCGCTCGCAAGTGGAAGGGCGATGTTCTCGGGCACGAGATCGCCCACCTGGTAGTTTATCGGTTCTTCGGCCCCGGCATCCCCCTGTGGCTCAACGAAGGCTACGCCGAATATGCGGCGAGCCGTGGCTACGCTGCGTTCCATCGGGCCCGGGGCTACGCTTCGCGCCCGCGTTCACAGGCGATCAGCCCAGCGCTCTATCTTCCGGTGGGGAACCTCGCCGGACAGCTCGCCTACCCTGCAGATCCCGTCCAGATCGGCGTCTTTTATAGTGAATCGGAGCGACTGGTCCGCTTCCTCAGTGCCGCGAACAAACCCGGCTTCGGAGCTTTCTTTGAGGCCATGGCCAAGGGCAACCGCTTCGACTCTGCGCTGAGCAAAGGTTTCGGTTCTCGATTTGCCAGCTTGGAAGCTTTGGATCGCGAGTTTAAGGATTACGCGACCAAAGAGCATGGCACGTCCCTTCAAGACTGATTTCCTCGCGCTCACGGCGTTGCTCGCCGTGCTGCTTCTCGCCACTGTCGCGCCGACCCAGGCCCAGCTGTCGCGACCTGCCGCAGCCACGCCCGCGCCCCGCGCATTGCCTCCACCACGCGAAGCCCGCCTGGTGGAAAAGAAGGTGGAGGAGCTCTCCAGCAAGCCGGGTAGCGAATACGGCACCAAGGCGCTGGCGATTGATCCCGAGAAGTGGCGTCACGCCGAGACAGATCACTTCGTCATGCACTTCCGCCGGGTTACCGAAGCCCAAAAGGTCGCGCGCGAGGTGGAGTACGACCTGTGGTTTGTCGCCACCACGCTCGGTGCCGCGCCCGAGCGCTATGCGAAGAAGTCGCACGTGTATGTCTTTGAGGACGAGAACGAGTGGAAAGACTTCCTCGGCCAGACCAAGGTGGCGCCATGGTCGATCAGTTTCGCCTACGGGGATGAGCTCTTCCTCAATGTCCGTAGGGTCGGACGCGGCTCCGGCGGCTCCAGCAATTTCGACTCGACCACCCTCGCCCATGAGGCCACCCACGCGGTCATTGCGCGCATCTTTCCCGGTGTCAGATGGCCGCTCTGGCTGAACGAAGGCTTCGCCGAGTACATGGGCGGCGCCAGCGTGGCGGCGCGGAAGGGGCAAAGCGTAAAGAGGTTCCAATCCCGGCTGGCGGCCGCGGAGATGCCGCTCGATCGCATGGAGACGATGCTCGCTTATCCTGAGACCGAGATCGAAGTGATGCAGCTCTACCAGACCTCGGAGAAACTGGTCCGCTTTCTGATGAATGAATTCCCAAAGGAGCGCTTCAATGACTTCCTTGCCGCCACCCTCGCTGGCAAGCCGCTCAAGGAGACGATTCCAACCGTGTATGCCGACAAGGTGAAGGATTGGGATGCCTTCCTCCGCCGCTACGAGCGCTTCACAAAGTAGCAGATGGCCGCGCCCAAGGCCGTTCAGGCCAGTTCACAGATCCATGCCGTGCTCGGCACCGACGAGTCGGAGGTCAAGCGCGTCTCACGAGAACTCGCAGACCGGCTCACTCCCGACGGCGGAGACGACTTCGCCCGCGAAATCATCGATGGCACCGCGGGCAACGCTGATGAAGCGGCGACACGCATCCACCAGACTATCGAGGCCCTGCTCACCTTCCCCTTCTTCGGCGGGGACAAGTTCGTCTGGCTGAAAGGTGCGACCTTCCTCGGGGACACTCAGACGGGCAAGGCCGCCGCCGTGGTGGAAGCCTTGGAAAAGCTCGTAGAAGTCCTGCAAGCAGGTCTGCCCGAGACGGTGCGCTTTCTAATTAGCGCGAGCGAGATCGACAAGCGCCGCAGCTTCTACAAGCAGCTCGGCAAGCTCGCCAAAGTGGAGGTCTACGATCGGCTGGATTCCTCCAAGAGTGGTTGGGAGGAGGACGCGTCCATGCTGGTGCGTCAGCTCGCCCAAGCACGCGGAGTACGCTTTGAGGGTGACGCGCTGGAGCTCTTCACGCTCTTCACCGGCGGCGATCGGCGCCTTATTGGCAACGAGCTGGAGAAGCTGGAACTTTACGTTGCGAGCGAGAAACGGCTGATCAACTCGGCGGACGTGCGCCTGCTCGTGCCGATGTCGCGCAGCGGGATCATCTGGGAGCTCGGGAATAGCGTCATGGAGCGCAATCTCCGGCGCAGCCTGGACCTGCTCGATCAGCTGCTCTTCCAAGGGGAGACCGCGATTGGCATTCTGATCGTCGCAATCATCCCCTCAGTGAGGAACCTCCTGGTAGTGAAGGACCTGATGGTGCGCCACAAGCTGAACCGGCCTGCACAGCCCTTCTTCTTCGGCAAAATGCTCGACCGCCTCGCCCCGGAAGCCACGGCCCATCTACCCCGCAAGAAGGACGGGACGGTGAATACCTTCTCCCTCGGCATCGCCGCCACACATGCCCAGCGTTACACGCTTCCCGAACTGCAAGCGGGGCTGCAATCGTGCCTCGAAACCAACGTCCAGCTGGTGACTTCGGGTATGGAGCCAGGCGCGGCGCTTAGCCAGCTGCTGGTCAGGATAGTCGGCCAGCAGAGCAGCCGCTAGCATATGAGCTTGCTCCCAAGCAGGCGCGGGCGACTTTACCGAGCAAACGACTCAACCTCTGAGTAGTTTCCCTTATTCGGCCATCGGGCACATCGATCTTTGTACCTGAATCAGCTTTTCTTCATTTCGCGCACAAAGTTTCTTGCGCCCTCCTCAATGCTGTCCTACTTATTACTCAGATTTCAAAACTGTTCTGGGGGGAACATCAGCCCTTCGTAGCCATTCGGTTGCGAGGGGCTGAATTTTTTTCGAGGCTTGGCTGGCGTGTGGTAAGGATTGACGCCGCGATCCGGGCTGTCGGATCAGCCTGCTGGGGAGGAGCTTCGCGCGCATCTCCCATTAACTGCCCTCCTCGAACCGAGAGCTTCCAGACTAGTATATTGAGCCTCTTCGATCAAACGGTGAGCTTCGAGAGCTCAACGGCGAGCCTCTTTCATACAACCGTGAGCTTCCGAAGCTGAAGGCCGAGCCTTTTTCATAGAGCGACGAGCTTCCGGAGCTCAGTGCCGAGCCTTTATTATAGAACGGCGAGCTTCCGAAGCTCGACGTCGAGCCTCTCCTCACAAAACTGCGAGCCTCGGAAGCTCTCAGTCGAGCCTCCATAGGATCAGTGTTGTGCTTGGGAAGGGTCGCTCCTCGACGACTAAACGCTCGTTTGCCGCCATTCCAAACCGCCGCGTTCCGATCTTCACAAGTGGCGTGACCCCTGATTCGCTCCGCCCTCCATGTTTCCGCAACTCACCCTGGGCGAGTGGCTCCTCGCAGTGCTGGCCGCGACCTGCATCGGTGTGGCCAAGAGCGGATTTTCCGGGGTGGGCCTCGTTACGGTGGTGGTGATGGCGCGCCTTTTCCCCCCTCGCGAATCGACTGGCATCCTGCTTCCCCTGCTCATTGTAGGCGACGTTCTCGCCGTCACAGCGTTTCAGAAGCACGCGCAGTGGGCACAGATCTGGAAGATGCTTCCGCCGACCTTTGCGGGAATCGTCCTTGGGTACTTCCTCATGGGCTGGATCCCCGGGCAACACTTCGGCCCGGTGATTGGCTGGGTCGTGCTCGTCATGGTCGTCCTGCAGGCACTCCGCCGCCTGCGACCAAATGCCTATGCGCACGTGCCACACTCTCGCGGCTTCGCCTGGGGGATCGGCGCGTGGTGCGGGATCACCACCATGCTCGCAAACGCCGCCGGGCCGGTCATGGCGCTCTACTTCCTCGCGATCAAATTGCCGAAGTACAACCTCGTGGGTACCAGCGCGTGGTTCTTCCTCCTGGTGAATATTTCGAAGATCCCCTTCTCCGCACATCTCGGGCTGATCGACCAGCACACCCTGCTCTTCAATCTTGCCCTCGTGCCCGCCGTGGCGCTCGGAATCTTCCTTGGGCGCTGGCTGATCGCGCTGGTTCCGCAAAAGCACTTCGAGCTCCTCCTCCTCGTCTTCGCCGGGCTCGCATCGTTGCGGCTGCTGGGCGCTTTTTGAACTCGCCGCCGCTCGCGGGCACTCGGTAGCGTCCGCCCGATGTGGTCCGGCCTGAAGAATTACAATGACGTCGCGCTGCTCCTTCTCCGAGTGGGCGTGGGCGGCCTCATGATCTGGCTGCAAGGGTGGCCGAATCTTTACCGCGGGATCGGCCGATGGAAGGCGCTCGGCGTCCACACCAAGCACCTCGGGATCACCTTTCTACCCCAGGTGTGGGGATTCATGGCGGCCTTTTCCGAGAGCATCGGCTGCGTGCTCTTAATCCTGGGATTGTTCTTCCGTCCAGCAGCGCTGTTGCTCTTCATTACGATGGTCGTCGCCGCAGTGATGGAGGTGAAAGTGAACGGCTGGGGCAGTGCGCACCATGCGCTGAATCTGGCGGTACTCTTCTGCGCGCTCATCTTCATCGGCCCCGGCAAGTACAGCATCGATAAAGGCTGAGCCACCGCGGTCATCGTCCGTGCGTCTCCCAGGAAGGAGCGAACTTTTCTCGAATTGGCCCTTGCCACAAGTGACACCTTCCCCGAGTCTCAAATCGCGGGGTGGAGCAGCCTGGTAGCTCGTCAGGCTCATAACCTGAAGGTCGTAGGTTCAAATCCTACCCCCGCAACCATTTCAAAGCCTCGGAACTATTCAGCTCCGAGGCTTTTCTTTTGAACTTAGCGATGTCGCGACAAATTGGGGTTAATGTCGCAAAACGAGGGTGACGTGCGGGGTTCGTCACAATTCACGGCAGGTGTTCCGGCGAATGTCACGTGATCTTCATGGACAAACCGGCGGATCGTCGATCTGCTCGCCCCTATGGGGAGGCAACGCAGTCGCGGGGTGTGGATTATAAAAAGGACAGCTATCAAAGGCGGCGCACTCGATAGCGGAGGGGACGATCACAGGCACAAGCCTAAGTGTCATCATTGCGCCGTCTAAATGTCACCTTTGGGTCGTTGCTGAGTTAGACATCGGTCGACATTCTTTCGGACCGCAACGGAAGCTCCATACTACCTATGAGCGCGCCTATCTTCATGTCCTATCCCTTCACCGCAGCATCTGCGGGAGGACAGTTAGCCTCGGTCAATTTCGTGTCCTTGATTAAAGGTCGCGTTTCCTGTGTGTCCATTGCTAACCTCTGCCGCCCGGCGCGATGATCTCTCAACGCACCCGTGGGCTGCAGAATGCCCTATTCCTATGTCAGGCAGCGCTGGTCGCCCTGGGTCTATGGATCTCCATGGTCGTGGCGTTCCGCTTCTTCACGCAGGCGAGCGCAGTTCATTTTGATCGGTATCCGCTCTATGGGTTGGTCCTTGTGCTCGGGCTCTTCTTCGAGCTGTTAAGCCGCGACCGGGGGAAGACAAGTGCGCTTCAGTTCCGGACAGACATCTTTGATCAGCATGCAGTAAGCGTGCGCCAGACGCTCTTCGTCGCAGGTACGCTCTTCCTATATTTGGCAGCCGCGAAGGACGCGTTCATCTCCCGCATAGTTCTTCTGATTCTGATCCCGCTGCTGCACCTCTTGTTATTTGGCTCCAACTGCTTCCTGCCACGCCTGTTGGCCCGTCGAGTCTTCGGAGAAAACCGGATCGGTCGAGCACTGCTCATCGGTTCACCACGCGATGCTCATCGCTTGCGCTCCTGGCTTTCAGAAAAGGAGGCATTTGGCTTCCGGGCAATTGGAATCATTGGTTCCCGGAGTGAACCTGAGCTCACTGGACTTCCCTGGCTGGGAGAGCGTAGCGATCTGGAGAGAGTTCTGCACCAGGAGCAGGTTACGCAAGTGGTCTTACTCGAGCTTCCAGCATCCCCGGAAGAGCACGAGCAGCTTGTCGACACGCTGGATAACCATGGGGCCCGTTTGCTGATTCTTAGCAATCTGGAGGAGAAGCTCCGACACCGGGTGGTGCATTTCGAAGATGGCGGGTTGGAGTTTATCTCACCTCGCACCGAGCCGCTGGAGGATCCGCTCAACCGCGGCCTGAAGCGGCTCCTGGATCTCGCAATTGCGGTGCCTGTCACGGTCATCGCACTTCCGCCTCTAGCGGCCATTGTTTGGTTGCTGCATCGGCTCCAATCACCTGGGCCGCTCTTCTACCGGCAGGTTCGTGCAGGCATTCAAAACCGGCAGTTCGTGATCGTGAAGTTCCGGACAATGCACGCGAACAATCCAGAAGAGAGCCGCCAAGCCTCGCCAGGCGACGCGCGGGTTTTCTCAGCCGGGCATTGGATCCGCCGCATGAGCCTGGATGAAGTCCCGCAATTCTGGAACGTCATCACGAGCGAGATGAGTGTCTGCGGACCCCGTCCCCATCTGCTCGCGCATAACGCCGACTTCGCACGCAAGATGCGGCGGTACCACCTGCGTGCCTCTGTGAAGCCAGGAGTTACCGGGCTCGCGCAAGTCCGCGGCTTTCGGGGTGAGATCAAGAGCTCGTCGGATATTGAGCAGCGGCTCGAGTCTGACATTGCTTACTTCGAAAACTGGCGGCTGTCGTTCGATCTCGCCATCATCTTCCGCACCGGCCTGCAGATCTTACTTTTCGCGTGCAACGGGCTGCTGCGGCCAAGGAAACGCACTGTGGCTGGTGCCCGTGAAGGCGCTCACGTCACCTCGCGTGAGTTCGATTCTGAGATCACCGCCCGCACTTACATTCCTGCTGCCGTACGCCGAAACTTCCGGCAGATCCTGGGAATTCGCTTCTTTACCGGGACGGCCGAAGAAGCAGTGGCGATCGGGCTGGAAGGAGGATTGGTGGTGGCACCCTCCGCACCTGTGCTGCTCGGTTTGGAAGACGATCCCATACAACGCGCCGCCATTCGCGGTAGTGCTCTGGCGATCACCGACAGCGGGCTCATGGTCCTGCTTTGGCAATTGCTAACTGGCGAAAAGGCCACTCGGGTCTCCGGCCTTCGCTACCTCGAGTTACTGCTAAATCAACCGCAACTCCGAGCGCCCGGCGCGACCTTCTGGGTGATGCCGAGTCCAGAGGCGATGACTCACAATCTCGCATGGCTCCAGAAACGGGGGCTCTCGGTCAGCCCAGCGGACTGCTATCTCGCGCCGGAATACTCCCGGAGCGTTGGTGATCGTATCACCGACCTCGCGCTCCTTGAACTTATCCGTGAACGGCGGCCAGCTCATGTCATCATGGCAATCGGCGGTGGTATCCAGGAGAAGCTCGGCGCAGAGCTTCTGGCGCTCCTCGACTATCGGCCGGCGGTCCACTGCACAGGAGGCGCAATCGGTATGCTCACCGGTGAACAGGCGCGTATCCCTGGCTGGGCAGATCGTCTGTGTCTCGGCTGGCTTTTCCGCTGCTTCGACGATCCCGCGCGCTTCATCCCTCGCTATTGGGAAGCACGCAATCTGGTCAGCCTGATGCTTCACTACCATGGGCGTCTGCCCGACGCCCCGACGCCGATCAAATCCCCGGTTACTGGAACCACCGCGGAAGCGCGCTGCTAAAGCCTTCTTAGCCCCAGAGTATCTCTTCTCATAAATCTCATGCACTTCCGTTGTCCGTTTCCAACCTCAACGTCGCGAGTCAGCCTATGTGCGCTCGCTGCGATGGCGGCACTCTCATCCTCAGGCATGGCTCAGGAGAGCGTTGGCTCCAGCAGCGCCTTCCGTAGCCGCGCCGAAACCGGCGAGGGTGCCGCTTCGCTCACGCCGACCTTGAGCACTGTTGCCTTCACCACTTCCATGGAAGTGCTGAACGAATCGGCTAAGCTGGGCATCGGCGACCGCGTGAGCTTCCGCATCGTGGAAGAGAAGCGCGTCCCGATCGGTTTGATCGTGACGGATTCAGGCGAAATGGAGGTTCCATTAATTGGTCGAGTACTGGCTAAGGGGAAGACCTGCAAGCAGCTCGCCTACGAGCTCAAGCCGATCCTCGAGAAGGAGTACTTCCACAAGGCGACGGTGATTATCGGGGTGGATAGCATCAGCGCCCGCTCGCGTGGGAAGATCTACATCACGGGACAGGTCCGTGCGCAAGGGGCACAGGAGCTCCTCCCCGACGAAAGCCTCACCGTGAGCAAGGCAATCCTCCGTGCGGGCGGGCTCCTGGATTTCGCCAACCGCAAGAAGGTGAAGCTCGTCCGCAAGAAGATCGACGGACAGATGGAGACCAGCTTCGTGAACCTCGTCGAGATCCTGGACAAGGGGCATCTCGATCGAGATCCCGTCCTGGAGCCAGGAGACCTCATCAACGTCCCGGAACGCCTCATCAATTTCTAAATGACTCCTGACAAAAACAATCAAGGATCGTTCTCGTCGCTCTGGGCCGGAGTGCGGCTGCAGGTCGTTCGCTATCTCGACCTGCTGCGGCGGCGCTGGTGGCTGCTCGTGCTGACGATCAGTCTTGGCCTGTGCGGCGCGGCCTGGTTCCTCTCCCAGCAACCTCCCGCCTTTCTCTCCTTTGGCCGTCTTATGGTTAGTGGGCAGATCCAGCTCACCGAGGGCGCGAAGTACAGCGAGGAACTCTTCAATTTCTTTGGGACGCAGATCGAGCTGATGCAAAGTGGCGAAGTGCGGCAGCGGGCGCACAAGCGGGTCCAGGCGCTCCACCCGGAGCTGCCCCGTGAAGACGTGAAGCTCGAAGTCGGGCAGGTCCCGCGCGCATCGATTTTCATCATGCGCGGCATCGGCAAGTCGCCGGAGTACACACAGGCGTACCTGGATGCCTGTATGGACGAGTACATCGCCGCGAAGAAGCAGATGCGCTCGCAGAAGTCGGAGTCCATGGGGGGAGCCCTTGCCGACGAGCTGGTGCAACTCGAGAAGGAGATGCAGAAAGGCGAATCGGAGGCGCACGACTTTCAAAAGGTAAATAACATTGGCTTCCTGCGCGAAGAGGGGAATAGCGCCGGCTTGTACTTGGCGAAGGTGAACCGGCAGCTCGCCGACTTGCGGACGGAGTACGATTTACTCGCTCTGCTTGATCTCGATCAGAACCTGGGCCGCCAGGCCATCTCGCCAGCTCCGTCCGCCGAGCCGAGTGCATCTTCTCAGGACACATGGATGACTGGCTTCGGTCCCCTCGCCGAGTACCAGAAGGCGAAGCAGCAGATCGAAGAGCTGAACACAGAGCGCAATGATCTCGAGAAGAACCTTAAGGCCAAGCACCCCGCGATGGTTGCCCTCGCGGACCAGATTTCCCGAGGTGAGGCGCTGCTCGAGAGCTACCGGAAGCAAAGCGTGGATGCTCTCAAGACACGCCGCGAGGCGATCAGCCTGCAGATCGAGAATCTCGAGGCGAGCACCAAGCAGTGGGAAGAGAAAGCGATCGATCTCAGCCATCGCATTGCCGACTTCGACAAGATCAAATCGAAACAGGATCGCACCAAAGCTCAGTACGACCGCCTGCTGATGAGCCTGCATAATGTCGATGTCACAAAGCGGGTGGATCAGGACGTAATCTCCGTGTTGGAGAGGGCCTCGCCAGCCATCTCCACCCGTCCAGGATTGGAGATCATTCTGAGTGCCGGCATGGCGCTCGGTGCCCTCTTCGGAATGGCGATTCTGTTCATCCTCGATAAGCTCGACGACCGGATCGGTTCGTTCATGGAAATCAGAGCAAACTTCAGCGAAAGCCTGCTCGGGCAGATTCCGCGGGAGTTCGCAAACGGGGGCGTGGGCCTCCTGGTTCCAAACGACCCGCGCCACTCCTTGCTCGAATCGTTCCGCACCCTGCGTTCGTCGCTCATCTTCCTACCAGTCGAGAACGCCCGTCCGAAGACTATCCTCATCACCAGCGCGACGCCGGGAGAAGGCAAGACCACAATCGCTTCAAACCTAGCCATCTCGATGGCTTTCTCCGGTGCTAAGACGCTGCTCATCGACGCCGATCTCCGTCGGGGGCGCTTGCACGAACTCTTCGGCATTCCCGTGGACGAGAACTCTGGCTTCTCCAAGGTATTGCAACAGCGGATTACCTGGCAGGAGGCCGTCCTGCCCACCTCGACTCCGAATCTCTCCATCCTCCCTCGCGGAAAGACGCTCGCCCATCCCGGCGAGCACTTCCTAGGCAAGGTAACGGACACGCTCCTTCAGGAGATCTACAGGCACTACGAGTACATCATCTTCGACAGCGCGCCGGTGATGGCCGCTGATGACGCCCTTAGCCTTGCTCCGAAAGTGGACGGCACGATCTTCGTGGTGCGTTTTGCCGTCTCTTCGGTCCGGACAACTCGCAAATCCATCGAGCTGCTCACCCAGCGCCGGGTCAACCTACTGGGCCTCGTCTGCAACGACGTAAAGCTCTCGGAATCGGAATACGGCTACGGCTACTACGATTACAAGAGCCTCGACAAAGAAGTAAGCGCGGGTGCTTAGCAGCCACCCGGAGTCACGAGTCACTGGGCATGTCCAAGCCCGCGGCACATCCACATTCTACTGGCGCATGGAATAATGCCATGTGATCGTCACGAGGTTATCTCTTGCGCATTTTCGGTCTTTCGAATTTCGTAAAGTAAGAAGGACGGTTTGAGCCGGGGGTGACAGTCGATAGTTCCCCCCATGCACCCACGGTTTGTTCAGTGTCGGAGTTGTCGACGCCCCTTCTCAGGGCACGCAAATGTCTGTCCAGACTGCGGGTGCCGGAGCCCCCGCGGCGTAAGATCGCTCGTCATCAAGATCACCGCCCTCGTTCTGGCGGCGATTGCCCTGAGCGTCTCTGTGATGCTCACGCGAAACGAGCCCTCGCGGCAGAATCACCCGGGGCAGGGTCCGCTTCAAGTGCCTCTGGCTCCAGCGGCGGAAGAACCTGCAATGGAAGTGCAATTCGCGCCGTGAAAGTTCTGCACGTCATCCACTCTGCGGACCCCGAAGGGGGAGGCCCAATCGAGGGCGTTAAGCAACTAGGCACCGTCCTGCAGCAGCGCGCGCACATGGTCGAGGTGCTCTGCCTGGATTCTCTGGAGGCAGAATGGTTGGCGGAATTCCCACTAAAAGTCCATGCGGTGGGACCATCTTACCTCGGATATGGCTACACGCCGAGGCTGATCCCATGGCTCCGCAAGCACCACTCCGCTTACGATTCCCTGATTGTTAATGGACTGTGGCAGTTCAACGGGCTGGGAACGTGGCTCGCCTTGCGCGGCTCCGGGCTTTGCCCCTACTTCGTCTTCCCTCACGGGATGCTCGATCCATGGTTCCGAAAACGTTACCCCTTCAAGCATCTCAAGAAGAGCCTCTACTGGCCGATCGCCGAGCATCGCATCCTCCGCGACGCCGCCGCGGTGCTTTTCACGTGTGAACAAGAACGGCTCCAGGCACGCCGCTCATTCTTCCGACATCAGTACCAGGAGACCGTGGTGAATTACGGCACGGCTGGCCCCATCGGCGACCCGGACTTGCAGCGCTCGCTCTTCCTCAGCCAGTTCCCTCAGCTGCGTGACGGGCGCCTTCTGCTCTTCCTCGGGCGATTTCACGAAAAGAAGGGCTGCCTCGAGCTGATTGAGGCTTTCCGGAGAGTAATCACCCAAAACCCATCCGCGTCAGCGGACCTCCACCTGGTGATGGCTGGGCCTTTGCAAAGCGAGTACGGCCATGAGGTGCAACAGGCGATCGGAAAGGCTGGACTAGCAGATCGCGTAGTCTGCACAGGTATGCTCACGGGTGATCTGAAATGGGGCGCTTTCCGTGCCGCGGAAGTATTCATCCTCCCTTCCCATCAGGAGAATTTTGGGATTGCTGTCGCCGAGGCGCTGGCCTGCAGCGTGCCGGTCTTGATCTCCGACAAGGTGAACATCTGGCGTGAGATCGAGGAAGACGGCGCGGGATTCGTCGAGGATGATGACGTGCCAGGCACCGTTCGACTTCTTGAAAGATGGAATGGGGCATCAAGTGAAACGCGTGCTGCGATGAGGCTCGCTGCTCGCGAATCTTTTCAGCGCCGCTTTGAAATTGAGCGCGCAGCGCAGACTTTGATCGACACCATTGAACGGGTCGTGGATGCCCCTACTAGGCGCTAGCTCGATGGGCGGTTGCTCCCTCTCGGGCATCCTCTGCCTTCAGGGTGAACGGCAATCGGCATCCGCCACTCCTCGAGCAACAGCAGCTCCACGACCGTTTGCGTTCACCTCTTGTGATCCTCACCCACAGCGCCTGAGGCTCTGTTGCCCCTCCAGAGCCGTCGTTTACGGACCTCCAAGCGTCTGATGCCTCAATCACTTTGCTAAGCACGCGCATCAGGGGTGGCGAGTACACGCGGCTGCAGAGGTCTGTGAGTGCAGGCGGACTCGTCGCTCTCTCAGGTAGCGAGTTGCACTGCAGAGGTCAGGCGTCGCTGCACAGCGCCCGGCGGGCCGCAGTCACTCAGCCCGAGTGATGATCAAACGCGGGGCAGGATCTCGTATGCGGGATGCAGCCCGCTGAATCGTGAATGTTACCTTGCGCGGTTTGACGCCTGTCATCGCCCTCGGAAAGATCACCCCGCCTGTCGCTCCTGCGTCTCTGGCTATCCATGTCCCGAAAACCCATCCGCGTTCACCCTTCAGGCACGCTGGGTCGTGCCGTCGTCGGGCATCTTCCGCAGCGACGCACCGGGGAGTAGAAGCCATGCCTGCCTCAATCCCATTCTCGAATGTGGTGCGTCTGATGCCTCTCGGAGAATCGACGTCACGTCGCGACGAGAGTCTTACCACGCTCCGGCGGCTTGCCTGGAGTTACTTTTGGCTCCTGATCTTTGAGGGCGTCCTCCGGAAGTGGGTACTCCCTGGTCTTTCGAATCCGCTGCTCATCGTCCGGGATCCAATCGTTATCCTCATCTACATTGTTGCAGCCTACAAAGGCATCTTCCCATGGAATGGCTTCATTGCAGCAATCGTTGCACTTGCCGTCCTTTGCACGGGGGCAAGCTTTCTTGCCTCTGCGATGGGAGGTCAGGGCAACTGGATGATCACTCTTTATGGTGTACGAACGAATTTCCTGCACCTGCCGCTGCTCTTCCTCCTGCCGAGGATCTTCTCGGAAGCCGACGTGCGGAAGGTGGGGCGTTGGTTCCTGATCCTCGCATTCCCCATGGCCGTGCTTGTGGCTGCGCAATTCCGCGCACCTGCCGACTCTCGGCTGAACGTTGGCGCGGGCGGTGAGGTCGGCGGGCAACTCGAGGTAGCCTTCGGCAAAATCCGGCCGCCCGGCACGTTCTCCTACAACCTCGGCCTGCTCGCGTTCACCACCGCGGCGACCGCTTACCTGCTGAATGCACGGATGCGCAAGGACGATCCCGACGCCAATCTGGCCCTCGCGGCATTGCCTGCTGTGGCGATCCTGGTCGCGGTATCAGGAAGCCGCTCCGCGCTCGTGTCGGTCGCCATCATCCTCTTCGGGGTCGTCCTGATCTGCCTGCGAAAACCAGTATTCTTCGGTAAGGCGACCAAGGGCTTGTTCGTAATTGGATTCGCCTACTTCTGCCTGACGTTCTGGACGGAATTTCGCAACGGCCTGCTCGTTCATGGTACGCGGATCACGACTGGAGGTGGTATCGAGCACGGCCTCGTGCGCCGCTCGCTCGGGGACCTCACCGCACCCTTTTATGCGATCGCTGATACTCCATTTTTCGGCGCCGGTTTGGGCATGGGCACCAATGTCGCCAGCGGTTTGCTCACCGGTGAACGGGCTTTTCTCCTTGCCGAGGGAGAGTGGGAACGCGTGCTCAAGGAGAGCGGCCCGATCCTCGGCTTCGCCTTTATCGCTCTCCGGCTTGCTCTTCTGACCTACCTCTTCCGCACTGTTCTAGCCGCCCTGGATCGTGGAAATCCCCTGTCAGCCCTGATCTTCTTTGCAGTCGGGCCCACCATGCTCCATGGCCAGTTTGGTGTGCCCACGACACTTGGCTTCACCGTCTTCCTGGCGGGCCTTGCAATCGCCGCAGCTCGCAATGAGGAGGCTACTGCAGAGGAGAGTCCTCTGGTGCTCCCGATCGCCGCTTCCGCGCGGGCCATTACGACTGTGCGTGGTCGGTCCGAATGCGCGGAGCGCCTGCACGCGGAGTGAAGGTATTGACCCTCCAGTCTTGGCTGGTTCCCACCGCCAGTCTAAATAGGAATTGCGCACGGCCTGCGCACGCCATTTGACTCCATGTCTGCCTCACCTGAATATGCAATCGCGGGAGCAGGGTTCTCAGGTGCGGTGCTCGCCCGTGAACTCGCCACCCGGCTCGGAGCGAGCGTGCTCGTCCTGGATGAGCGCCCGCATATCGCGGGGAATTGCCATACAGAGCGCGATGGAGAGAGCGGTGTGATGGTTCACCGCTATGGCCCGCACATCTTCAACACCAGCCGAGAGGACGTATGGCGCTATGTGAATGGCTTCGGAAGAATTCAGCCTTTCATCAATCGGGTGAAGGCGGTGAGCCGCTCGGGCATCTACTCGCTCCCCGTTAATCTCCTCACGATCAACCAATTCTTCCGTCGGCAATTCAACCCGGCAAATGCGCGCGCATTCCTCGCCTCAAAGGCAGAGAAGAACATCACGGCGCCACAGAATTTCGAGGAGCAGGCGCTGCAGATGATCGGACGGGAACTCTACGAAGAGTTCTTCTACGGCTATACGAAGAAGCAGTGGGGTTGCGAACCCACGGAGCTACCTGCGTCCATTCTCAAGCGGCTTCCGGTGCGCTTCGACTACGACGACAATTACTATGCCGCGCGCTTCCAAGGGATCCCGGAGGACGGCTACAGCGCAATCATCGGCAGGATCCTCGATCACCCGGGCATCGAGGTCCGCCTCAGTACGGCCTACGATACTGCGTTGGAGGGGCAGTCGCGCCACGTGTTCTACACCGGACCGTTGGACCGTTATTTCGAGTATCAGCTCGGCGCTTTGGGCTATCGGACAGTGGTTTTCGAGCGGGGAGATGCTCAAGGCGACCATCAGGGAAATGCTGTCATCAACTACACGGATCAGGCAGTGCCTTTCACCCGGATCCACGAGCACAAGCACTTCGCTCCCTGGGAACATCACGAGCGGACGGTTTTCTTCCGCGAGTTCAGCAAAGAGACAGAACCGGGCGATACCCCCTATTATCCGAAGCGGCTTGAGGCGGATCTTGTGCGGCTGGAGAAATATCGGGGACTCGCCTGCGAAAAACGTAACGTTTCCTTCATCGGCCGGCTTGGTACCTACCGCTACCTCAACATGGACCAGGCCATTGGCGAGTCGCTGGACTTCGCAAATGCTGCCGTGGACAAGATCAAACGAGGGGAGCGGCCGGATTGCTTTCATCAAGCGCCCGCGCTTTCGTGAAAATCTCGTTTGCACTTGGGCATGAACTCGCTTTCCCACCCAGCCGGGGCGGAGGCGTCAATTCCCTCCTGGGGAGTCTCTGCCGCGCGCTCGTTGCGGAAGGCCACACCGTCACCGCGTACTCTCCACTCGGAGAAGGTCGGCCCGCGCGCGAGACGGTCGATGGCATCCAGCACATTCGGCTGAAAGGCGCTCCCCGCCGGTCCAACACGCTGGTGAATGCAGTTTCCGGCTTGCCCTACGCTCTCGCGGTGCGGGCTGCCCTGGAACCATGCGATGTGCTCAGCTGTCACCTGCTGCACGCCTTTCTCTTCTCTTCCGTGAAGACGGCACGGGTGATCACGCACACTCTGCACCGTGACCCCAAGCCGTTCCTCCGCATTTATCAGGGGCTCGACCGTATCTATACCGGAAGTGAAGCGGTCTCCCATCAGGCCCGACAGATCGCCCCTGCTCTCGCGCACAAGGTGCGCACGGTTCATAATTGCGTAGACTTTGAAGGCTATGAGCTTCCCGCGTTGAACCCCGAGCAGGATCTGCGCTTTCTCTTTGTGGGTCGGTTCTCTGAGGACAAGGGTGTGGATGTCCTTATCCGCGCCTTCGCCGCCGGCGCACGTCAGGAGCCGCGCATCCGACTTTCATTAGTCGGACCGGTTGAGGCCCGGGATGGAGGGGACGCGAGGCTCGTGGAGAAGTACCGCGCCTATATCGAAGCCGAGGGGCTGCAGGATCAAATCGAGATTGCACCGCCGATCTTTGATCGAGAGAGACTTGATGAGCGCATTCGGCAGAGCGACGTCGTCTGCCTGCCTTCAGTGCGTGGGGAAACGCTGAACATGAGCATCATCGAGAGCATGCGCCTTGCGAAATGCCTGCTCGTCTCTGATCTCCCCGCGAATGCGCCTCTGGTACAAAATGGAGTATCTGGACTCTTTGCCAAAACGGGCGACGACAGCGATTGGACGGCAAGAATCCTGCACCTTGCCGGGAACCGCGACCAGGTTTCGGCGTTTGGAAAAAGTGCATTTCACCACGGGAAGGAGGCGTTTTCTGCAGTGCAGATCGCGCGCAAGTACGTGCGTGATTTCAACGCCCTGCTCCAGCACCCCATGCGCGCACCACTTGCACAAGGGCACGCCCGTCTCTCAGGCTCGCTGCAATGAAAGCGCCCACACACGCAGCGCTCGGCGTATCGCCATGGAGCGTCCGCGAACGGGTGGCAATGTTGCTTTGGGAGGTCTGCTGGACCCTCTTCTGCCAGTGGACGCCGAAACCGCTGAACCGGTGGAGGCTCTTCTGGCTGTCGCGCTTCGGTGCGAGACTCAACGGAACGCCTTTCGTCCACCAGCGCGCTCGAATCCAGATCCCATGGAATCTCACCATGCATGACCGAAGCTGCCTGGGTGACCGGGCAAATGCCTACAGCCTTGGTGAGATCGAGATCGGTGCGCGCGCCGTTGTGGCGCAGGAGGTCTATCTCTGCACCGGCACCCACGATCTCACCAACCCGGCTCTCCCACTGATCGTGGGCAAAATTACCATTGGCGACGATGCATTCCTTGGAGCGCGGGCTTTTGTGCTCCCTGGAGTGAGCATCGGGAGGGGAGCTGTCGTCGGTGCGTGTTCAGTGGTGACAAAGGACGTCCCGGAAGGCGCGGTGGTTGCAGGAAACCCAGCGCAGGTCCTAAGACAGCGCGCCAGCTAGAGGCAGCTACGGAAAGCGGCTGCACATTGTAAGTGCACGCCGATCTGTCGGACAGGTCGGGAGCAGCCCCACGGCGCGAATGGCTTGTCACACGCTTGTCACAAGCCGTCCTTTGACACCTCGGGCCATTGCAGGAAGATGGAGACTAACCAATGCACGTACGAGAGATACACAACGGCAGCACCAGCATACAACCGTGCGCGCTGGAACTACTTGTATCATCCATCGTGATGAGCTCCCGGTCGCTAACGGTAGTGCCTGGCTATTCTTCGTGTTCGTGTGAGCTGAGTGGCAGTTAGAAGACGATTAAATCAATCGACGTTCCCACGGTACAGCCTCGACGCGCATCGATCGCTAACTGCCTCTATTCCTCCCTTATAACGTTACAATCCGGCCGTTGTTCTAGCCTCTTTCGCCCCTTAGAAACACCGCCGTGCAGTGGAGAAGGAATCCCCTTCCATCCGCGACCACATACCCAACCAAAGACAGACTACCATGAACTATCGTAATAATCTCACCGCACTAGCGCTCGCGGCCTCCGTGAGCACGCTACTGGCGGTCTCTGCACAGGCGCAGGACAATCCAAACTACAAGAACGGCGATCTCGTGCTGTTCTTCCAAAACCCAGGCGGCGCAGTCGGTGGCGACCAGCTCCTGTTTGTTTCCCTTGGCGATACGGCACTCGACTTCCGCGGCGCTGCCGCTGGCGTTCAGGATGGGGTTGAGAGGATTAATTTCCTCAACATTGGGACACAGCTCACGACCGCCTTCGGTGCAAACTGGGCGAGCGAACCAACCCTCTTCGCAGGCCTCGCCGGCGTGTGGGGCACGGCGGGTTCGATCAGCAGCAACCTGGTTAACGGCGATCCAAATCGTACAGTTTACACCTCCCGTCCACGCAACGCCTTGGGTACGGTTGGCGAGCCAGGCTCTACCCCTTGGACAGTTTCCACCGATGGCGCAATGACCAATGCTTCGAGCGGCATTCAAGGTTCGCTCGCTGGCTTCGAGACTGCCATTGGCGCTTCCCGGGTGACGCAGTTGAACACTGATCAAACCACGCTGGATCAGATCAGCCCCGTTGGGCAAACCAACTTCACCGCCTTCGTGACACCTGGCGTCCAGCAGCAAGGTGCCGCTGGATCGCTTGGAACCCTCGGCTCGGTTAACAACGTCGAGTACGCTCTCGATCTCTACCGCATCCTCGCGAAGACCAATGCCGCAGGTCAAGTCCCTGGCGATCTGCGCGTAGGCTCGTACGAAGGCACGATCGCTATGGACACTGCCGGCAACCTCTCATTCGTCACTGTCCCTGAACCTTCCTCCGCAATGCTCCTCGGTGGTGTACTCGGTGCACTTGGACTCGTCCGCCGCCGCCGCGCCTAATCTCCGCAGACAAAGTTAATAACATCCTACTGTTCGATGAAAATTCCAAGCATCCTCACAGGCGCCATTGCGCTCGTCATCACCGGCTCCGCGTACGGCCAAGTCACGGTGGACATCACCGGTGCAACCGCCTTCCGTGCGGCAACCATCAATACAATTAAGGCACGCTACGATGTGACGGGCGATTTCAAGTTCGCTCATGACGCAGCAGCAGGCCAGGTCGCTAACTCAAACGTATCTATCTGGAATGGCACGTTCAATGGCGTCCAGAACGTTACGATCCGTTGCCGCTTTAACGGTTCAGTGGAAGGCATTAGCGCTCTCGTCGGTGGCACAAATCCTCTATATCTTGATAATCCGCCGGGCTTCGTGTCAGCGACTGCATCCGCCTCTGGCACAGAGGTTCCGTTGACTGCTGGCCCGCTCATCGGCGCGCTCTCGGAAGCGGCGTTCTCCGACGTTTCGATCGCCTCCACGCCGTTTGTTACGAGTGCAGGCTCAGCAGCGCCTACTGATGACCCGGTTGGCGTCGTCGTATTCACAATGATTGCCAATGACGGTGCACCAGCCTCGCTGACCAACATCACTTCTCAAGGTTTTCGTGCACTCGTTGGTGCAGGGCTTCAGGACTTGAGCTTGTTGACTGGCAATAGCAGTGATGCAGGAAACTTCGTGTTCGCCACAGGCCGGAATGACGGGTCTGGCACGCGTACCGCGTACCTGGCAGAGACGGGGTTTGGTATCTCAAATCCAGTAAATCAGTACACTGTGCTCACCACTGATACCCCTACCGACCAGATCCTGAGCATTCAGCGGGTTCCTGCTGGCGGCGCCAACGATTCCAACCCTGCACTGGCCGGAATTCAGCCTTACCCTGGTCAGAATGTGAACAACAGGTCGACCGTCTGGGGCCAGGATATCGATGGGAACGGCGGATACGTCAGCGGCTCAGGTCTAGCTACGGCATTGGGATTCAAGTCGGCGAATGTTGCTGTGCGCGCAGCAGACTACTCAGTCGAGTTTACGACTCCTTTGACACTCGTGACGTGGATATCCCTAAACGATGCGCTGGCCCCACGCAACAACGGTGCAAAACTGCTCGCGTACGATGGCGTCCGGCTTGACGATATCGCAACGGCTGGGACCACGATGAGCGCCACCGATCGCGCCAAGGTTACTAACGGAAGCTACGCTGCATGGACCTATCAACAGCTCTTCCGTCGTAAGACTCCAGCGCTCGCTCCTGCGGAAGCAGCAGTGATTCAGCATATCGACGACAACATTGGTGCTAATTTGGCTGCAGCCGGAATCCCGATTAATGAAATGGCAGTTGGCCGCGCCGGCTCCGACGGTAGCACGATCCAACCTTAGCTAAGGCCACTCCGCTGAGCCCGCAGCGGGGTCAATAAAAGTTTGCATCTGGCACCGGCCGTTAAGCCGGTGCCAGTTTGCTTTCCACACCTACACAATTTTTTACGGTGGGCGCCTACCCAGGCTGTCACTAAGCCGTCAATATTTCACTGGACATGAAACTCTATTACTTGCTGTGGAGCGCACTTCTTTGCACCGTTGTTGCGCTTGCCGCCTATTTCATCGCTTCCGATGACGCTACCGTGAGCATAGCTCCTCGCGCCAGTTCTCCATCACTCTCTACTCACCAACCACCTGCGCGGTCCTTCCTTCCGCATCCTGAGGCGAATCCCAGCGTGAAGAACACTATTCCTGAACTCGCCGCACACCTAAGCTCACCTCGGACTGCCACGTCAGCCGCCGCTGAGCCAATATTCCACACCGCGATGTTTTCGCCGTCCGGTGTCTCAACCTCACTCAAGGCACCACATCGAACCGCAGGGCGAAAGGAAGTCAATGCCCGGACCTCTCGGTTATTCTCGTCCACCCGCTTTGTGAATTTCTCACCTGTGGCTCCTACGTACCCGACGTCGTCCGGTGAAGTTTCCTTCGAACTTGATCCTGGAGTTCAGGTTCCAGCTGTGCTTCTCGACGGGGAGGATTTGTTACCCCAGAGCGTAAGTGAGGCAAAGAAAGGAATTGCGCGTGAGTTCGAGCGGGAAGTCATGAACGCTTCGAGCGATTCGAACTCACCTACCTCGAATCTCGTTCAGACATGGGCAGCAGCAAAGAGCACAGCCAACGATCGCTTTAGGGCTCTATTCGGCGAAGCTGCATACAACGAAAAAGCCATGCAAGCTGCTCGAGAAGCACTTCCCCCAGAAGCGCGATAACTCTTTCGAGGAACCATTTCGAAGTCGGTTCGGGCTCTACCAAAGCGCTGTTAGCTTCACTGCCGATCCGCTTCCGAAGAGGAGGTACTTGGCTGCGCCTTTTTCGTACCCGCGGGTACAATCTTCCGCACACCGGCTTGGGAACTGAAGTCATTCAAAAGCGCGGCAGCTTTGCGTCGCGCCTCCGAAAGTTCGGCCTCGTCAATAGAGGGGAGCGCATCTTCCATCACCTTTACCGCCATGACGTCTCCTTGCTTGGAGGCGACAATGCACCACGTTAGGCCTTCGACTCGTTCAGCAGGATCTTTTTCAGGGCTGCGGTTCGTAGGGCCAAGCATTCTTCCTAGGTTGCTCTGAGCTTTCACGTGCCCACTTATCGCAGCTTTCCGGTACCATCGAATCCCCTTTTCCTCATCCCGCTCCACCCCGATTCCTTCGCAAAGCATCACGCCGACCGTATTTTGAGCATCGAGATGCTCCTTCTCTGCGGCCTCGAGAAGAAGCGGAAAAGCTCTCTCCAGATCCTTGGCGACACCAGTATCTCCGAAGTAGTACATACTTCCGAGCGAGTAGGCGGCCTCCGCAACTCCCTGCGTGGCAGACCGCTCAATCCACGCTCTTCCCTCTTGCTGATTCTTGGCAACCCCTTTTCCGTCAATTAGCATACGACCCAGATTGTATTGTGACCTGGCTCCGCCCTTAGCGGCGCCCTTGCGAAACCACTCGACCGCTAGAGCTTCATTCATCTCCACTGCGACCCCGTTTGCGTAGAAGTAACCGACGCCCCCCGATGCTTCCGCATGCCCTTGCGCAGCAGCCTTGTTCATGAGTTCGAACGCCTTCTGAGGGTCCCTTCTCACTCCCTGGCCATTGAGATGAGCACGGGCCTGGTTGAACATGCTCTCTGACCCGACGGGTTCCGATAGCGGTAGCTCTGCAACCGCGTCTTCCGCAGACGACAGATGTTGGCACGGGAAAACGCCAAGCACGATCGAGCACGGAATCAGCAGGTGACGATATTTGATACGTTTCATGCGTTATGGGTGAGTCTAGGATGCACGGAGGAGAAGAATGTCCTCGTTCATCTAAACAAAAGGGACGTCGTGAATGTATTTTTTAAAGGTTCTCGTGAGCGGCTAGCCCTCTCCTCCACCGTAGCCAATCACCTCAACAACTATTATTGACGGTGTCTCTTCCTGTGCTTCTTCACGGCGCTTCTCTCTTTCCTCCTCGGCAGGATTAGGAGCAGTGTTCGCCGGAGGTGGAGGGGCAGTTGAGGCGAGCACGGGTGCGACTGAAGGTGCTGCTGCAGGAACTCCGGTGGAGCTTCCTCCCGCCTGAATGCTGGTCGCGTTGAGCACTGCCGCTGCCGCAATGTTGATGTTGCCCGTCACTCGAATCCCGGCATCGCCTGCGTCCACGGAGCCGACTGGGGCGATAAGATCGACGTCTCCAGTGGGCACCCCCTCCACGGATGCAAGCACGCCTATTCCCCCACCCGTTGCAAGGCCACCCAGATCCGTCTGAACCGCCGCGCTATCGGTATCGATAAGCACACGCGTCGGAGGTGCGGTGGCCACGGTCCTTGGCGCGTTACCCGCCGCGATATCCCCCGTTGACGACCACATTACAATATCGCCACCACGCAGGGTGAAAATACGGGCTTGGCCAATTTCGACGCTGCCGTTCGTGAACACTGAAATGGCACCTCCAAACTCGGAAACAATTCCTGGCGGGGTAAGCGGATTACCGAAGATGTCTGAAGCCATGGTAATACCTCCTCCAGGTACCAGCATCGAAATTGCCCCGCCGGAAGTGGTTCGGATATCACGGGCGCGAGTGAGGATTTCGCCGTCCGGTGTGTCTCTACCGAATAGCGCTTCGATCGCCTCGAACCCCGCACTGTAGTCTCCTTCCGCCGAGGCTGCGCGTCCGCTGTCCCTCAAAATGGCAAAGAACGTCTCTAGTCCGACTACTGCCTGCTGCTCTTCCGTGAGTTGATCCAAATCGCCGGACGCACCCAGCTTTGCGAGGTACGCAGAATCCGTGCTGCTGAACTCTGCAACGTACTCGCCCGCGAAACCTGCTATGTCGAGGGAACTTTGACTCAATCCGAGTGCTGGTCCGCTCCCGTCCGAGCCGAAGATTCCCGTGAGCACAATGATGTCAGCGCCTCTTACCGGGAGGAATGGGTTGCGGGAGTTACCGATGCTGGTGATCCCTAGTCCTGTGCCGTCCGCGAAGTTCGGGCCTGTACCCAGGTCAAGATTCCGCCCAGCAAGAACCTCGAGGGTGCCTGGGCCGCTGATTTGAATATCACCTTGTGCTGCACGGATCGCGGCACCGGTGACCGTGGATCTGCTTGGATCGCCGACCAGATTTCCAGCTGAAAGATCGCTCGCGATTGCACGGAGAGGAGAGCTTTCGTTGAATGGAACAATATCACGCCCTGCAGAGACAAACGACACATCCTCCTCAGAGGTATTCTGGATGTAGAATGCAACATCTGCGATGTCATCCCTTGCAGCAATCTGGGCAGCCTTCGAAGAGAAGAGCGTGAGCCCTGTGATATCACCACCAAGTGCATAGACCCGCACCGGATTCTGGTCACCGGCATGCAACGGTCCTGATGCATGTAGAGCCTGCTGGACTTCGGCTGCAGCATTTGGGCCAGAGAACGACCCTGTCTCCTTCAGCGTCAGATCGACGCCCAAGTAAATCTGCTCGGAGGTTGCTCGGGACGCCTGCAGCACGCGGCCCGCAAGTTCGGCGTGAGCAAGGGGAGAACTAACCGACGGAATGGAGTTTGGACTTGCATCGGAGACATTCACGGTCGCAGCGGTCCATACAACAACGGGCAACTGCGAAGGCGACAATCCACTTCCGGATGGATTTAACCCAATCACTGCTCCAGATGCCGCAAGTTCGAGAGTCCCAGTTGAAGACGGAAAAAGGATCATGGAACCCACGACGTTCACGTCTCCCGCAAATGCGGTGCTTCGAACGGTCGGCGCCGTAAGTGTGAACACCGAAGAAAACGGCACGAAGGAGGACTCGACAGACCTAATCCAAGGTTGATGGTAAGCAGCATTTGTAACGTTCAGCCCGAGATACTGCGCATCGTACCAGGCAGCGAGGATCGGCGTCGCTTGTTGGCCGTCCTTCGGCGTTACAGCCAGACGATGAGTCACACTCCCTCCGAACGATGCAGCCGAAACACTCGCGTCAGCAGAGAATGAGTTAAAATAGGTCTTGTACCAAAATTTGTTAATGAGCCCCTGGGGCAACAAAAACGAATTTGTCACAGGCCCTAGCAGCACATCCCCCCGCGCACTTACGTCGAACTGCGATTTACCGACAAAGAGCGTTGTAGGGAGCCACGTCAATGGGTCACTAACGAGATTGTCCGCCGCAAGAATTCCCAACGATGGAGAACGGGACTCGTTAGTAGTTATGCTCCTGCCGGCAGAAAGAATTCCTTGCCCTCGTTCTGCATAGAAGATGCCTCCATCAATGTTCTCCTCGGACCGCAGAAATAAGTCTCCGCCGCCCAGTTCAACAAGATTCCCAAGATCGGGCGCAATGTTCGTGAATGTGCCATCATTGTTTTGCGCACGCCCCGGCATACGGGCATTTGTGGGGATCACAGCGTCAGCATTGACGAGATCCTCGCCAGCGAGGAGTTCGATATCGCCTCCTCCAAGTGCTCCAAACCCCTGGAAAAAGTTGCTGAAGTCAATCCACCACGTTGTTGATGCTGAAGGGTCATCAACGGTCGCGCTCAATCCTGCATCCACACCCCCACGTGCAAAGAGGCCAGTTTCACCATCGACGTAACCGCGCCGATACAACCAATTGTTAGGCATCTGACGCGAGGAGTCCGCAACCACCTTGCCATCCCGCAGCGTGAACCGACCAATGTCGCCGTGAGCTGAAATGGTCAGATCTCCTCCCCCCATTGACCATTGTGGTCGATACTGCTGCTGAACAGCCGCACCAAGCTGTCCACCTTGATTCGGATGTGATGTTTTGATAACGATTGGCGACACAAAATCATCCGCGCTAAAGATCGACGTTTCGTTGGGAAGGCGTACCCCTGCCGTGTAGATTGTGGAGAATTGGTTGCGTAACTGCACATTACTACCTGAGGCGATATCGATATCGCCAGTTCCAGTGCGAACAACCTCGTAACGAGTTCCCCGATCACTGGTGAGGGTCGTCGAGACTCGGATCGTATTAGCCGTGAGCCCATCAGCTCCAACGCCCGCTGAACTCCCCGAAGTCAGTTTATTTGGGACCTCAGGGTAAAACTCTCCAACCACAACCGAACCCGCATCTTGAATCACCGATCGAAAGTCGACGGCCTGGAGATCAGCGCCGGCTCCGAGGCGATAAGACCAAGATTGCGTATTGATGGGGAGCACAGGATTGATGTCTTTCAACTGACCGAGCCACATCGCTGAATGCCCATTTTGCGCCGACGCAACGATGGGAGTGAAGCCGTCGCTCAGCGTATTGTTAAAAACGAGGTCGCCAGAGGCTCGAAGCGTCAGCACTCCCGCTGCGCCCTTGGGACCATAACGGAACCCAGAGAGATCCCAGTCCGCCGTGCTCCGGGCCTCGACGTTTGTCGAACCGGCGCTGCTGTTGTTAGCGAGACCGAGGGTCAGGTTTCCGTTGGTGTTGATGATCTCGACGCCGGGTGCGATCACGAGAACGTTTGGATCGAGCGTGCTGCCGGTCAGGAGTTTGCCTTCCATTCCGACATATCCAGCGTTGATGAACGCGGTGTTGTCCTGATGGATCTGTTCGCGCAGCGCGATGTTCAGCGTACCCACCCCGGTGCGATCGTAAATCCGATAGCCCTCAACCAGGACGGATGATGCGCCCGCAACATTACCTTGAAGAGCGTTGATGTTTACGCTGTCACCAACGCGCGGAGCGCGGAGATGTAGTGTTCCGGTGAATTGGCCTTGAAAGGCGCTGGATCCAGGCGCGGTGTAGAGCCCTGGCTTGTATCCGTCCACTCCGAGATCAATCGTGGAGCCGCTTTTTACGTCGAGTTGGGCCGTGAGATTCGGCACCCCTGAAATCGCGGACCCCGCCTCCAGGCGGATCTCGCCACCCTTGCCCGCATTGCTAAACTTCTCGCCATGTGCCGTGAGGACAGAGCCGTTCTCTAGCGTCAGACTCCCGCCGGCCGCGAGTACGATCTTGCCTCCGGTCGCGCCCGACGCGTCAATCGTGCCGGTGACTTGAATGCTTCCGGTGTCCGCCGAAACAACGAAATTGCGGGCCACGTTCGCTTCACTGCCGACGTTGGCAATCACTACGTCCCCGACTCGAACCCGCAGATTCCGTTGCTCGAAGAATCCTCCATCGTTCAAGGCGCTGCTCAAGCCGGTAAAGGAGGGCAAACTTCCGGCATCCAGCAAGAAGCTGCCAGACCTCTGGCCGGCGCCTGCAGCTCCCGAGAGGTCGGCACCGTTCGCTTGAAATGCACCTTGAGGCGCCTTGACTGTGACCGAGCCGGCGTTGCCGCCACCTGTTGGGGCCGCTACCGACACAGAACTTCTTGCCAGGAGATTTATATCACCCTGATCCGCAGTAAGGTTGATTGTGCCGGCATCCGAATAGCGGGTGAGGTCATAGAACTCCTTGGCGACCCCGGTGACGTTCAGCTTACCGCCTACGGTAACATTCCCGGTCCTGGCCCTAAGGGTAAGCTCACCGCTGGGCAGGAGGATGCTGGTATTTGCCACGAGTTCACCGCCGCTGGTGAAAGTATAGCTAGCCCCAAGACCGCCGCGGAGCTTGCCCGCTCCCTCTGAGTCGTTCAGGACGAGATTGCCTCCAGCATTCACTTCCTGGGTCGCCCCCCTGCTACCTGTAATCAGCGGCGTGGTGATGGTTAGATTTCCGGGAGTGGAGAATGCAGGGACATAGTCAATCCCAGCGATCTCCCGCACCGTTCCTTTGCCGATAAGCCGTTGCGACGCATTCAGGTTCACGTCCGCGAAACCTCCTACGGAGAACGCATGGTTTCCAAACCTCACGGTCTTGGCATCCACCTGAAAAGCACCAGGTCCAGTCACCGGGGCAGGGAGTGCTGCAATACTTACCCTAGATGGATTCGCGAAGCGAACCTCTCGGGCTGCCATACGTGCACTTTCGCCGCCCTGCTCGTAACCTCGGATCCCACCTGCGAGAAAGGAAAGATGACCCAGCGATTCGCCGAAACTACCTTCGCCGTAGAGATCGATTGTGCGGTAACTGCGCAGGGTCAGTCCCCCAACTTGCTGCACATCGCGCAAGAGGTCTCCAGAAATTACCAGGTGCTGGTCAACCACTGATCCTGTCAGGCCCGCGGCTGGCTCCTCCAGAAGAATGCTGATCTGGCCGCTGCCCAGGGTGAGCGTCCCGGCCTTGAACCCTGCGGTGGAATCGAGAGAGGTTCCGTAAGTCGAATCAACGACCACATTCGGGCCGGAAATACGTACATTGGCGCCTACCGTCAGGAGAGGCGCAGTAGAACTAACGTCGCCAGTCCGCAGCACCGTGGCTCCGGCGTCGCTGCTTACTCGGAGGAGCGCACCCGCTCCCGTAATATGCCATGCGTCTGCCGGCTCCGAAACGCGGCCGGTGACCGCAATGGAAGACCCAGCCGTCAGCGTAACCTTTGCCTTGGAGGCGAGCGTAATATCCGGCGCGCTGAGCACGCCACCACGGTTGTCCAGCGTAAGGTTGCTCGTGCGGACCTCGATCGAAGTTCCGTTGGCGGTTTCCCGCCGGAGGCCCCCGATGACCAAACTCTCCACGCCCCAGGTGGCGAGCACACCCGTCCTGATTACCGCTGTTGCGTCAGCGGGAGCGGACCCGTTGCCGCCCATCACGTAGATATCGGCGAAGCTGCTTAGATCGACTGCAGCGCCCCGACCAAACTCCGGGCGAGCCGTGAGCACCCGACCGTCAGGTCGCAGCCCGGTATTGCCGTGGAGAGCCAGGTAACCCGAATCGAGGGGCATGCGCTGTGCACGATCGATGTCGAGTCGACGAGCCGCATCCGAGAAGAAGGCGTTCCCTGAGTAGTCAACATATTCAACGCGAGAGCGCAGGACTTCTGAAGGAGCCACTTCGAACCGCGCCTGCAATCCAGAAAGCTGCGTGGGCCGGCTCACTTCATTGAACTGATATCCGGAAACCTGAACTGAACCGTCCAGAAGCGGGATCGTTCCGATAGGCTCGTTGGAGTTCGGAGTGACCAGGAAGGCGCCAGGAAGGAGTGCGTAGCGACGCGGCAAAAGTGTGTAAGAGCCCGCTTCCAACCCGGGAGTGTCGCCCAGGAAGATGCGATCCCCAATGTTGAGCGTGCTGCTCACGTAACCCTGATCCCCTCCGAGTGAAGTAGCGTTTGACGTGCCGTTGTACGGCGAGAACGGCGCAACCGGCGCGCTGAACCCAGGCAGGATGGCATACGACTCTGGAACAAGGGACCAGAATAGGCTGATCGTTGGTTGCTCCCCGGTATGGCCAACGCGCGCGGACCAGGTCTTCCCGCCAAAGCCAACCAAATCACCGGGACTGTAGGAGCCGTTTGCATTCCACACGCCCGTTGCTTCACCAAGCAGATCCGTGCTGCCACCCTCTCCTGGTACCCAACGGTACGCGTACAAATCACCACCCCCGCGAATATCAACTGTCGAGCCCCGAGCCATTGTCACTTTGCCTCCCGCGATCGAGATGCTCTTCTCGGGAAGGCTGTTCACGGTCACGTTTTGGCCGCGAGGATCGATCCACGACAGGCCGTCCGGACTGAGGCCGAAGGGGATTAGCATCTCTGCTCCCGATGCGTAATCAATAGCCGCGACAGAAGTAAGGCTCCCTGATCCCAGGGTGACCTGCCGGGTTACAGGGATCGCCAATTTGGTCCCGGTTACAAGATCAACCGGCTTGTTGAGCAGCGCCGTGGAAGGATCGAGATCCGTCCCATCCCATCCCAGAACGATAGATCCAATCGGCGCGCGCAAGGTTCCTTCCTGCACAATTCGAGAAGCGTAGATGCTCAGCCTCCCTCCGGCAGACAGCGGTGCAGAGGGAGAGCCCGAAGCTCCAATCACCACAGAGCCAAAGGCAAACGGCGTTTCAGAGGGACTTGTGATTGTGGAAGCCGCTCCGGAAGCCAGCGTGACGGTGGCCCCGTCGATATTCTGCACGGTCGATCCCAGCAACGGGGAGCCGATTCTGAATCCACGGGGTAGTTCCGCGGAGGCGAGTGTCACCTGCGGATTTCCTGTAACGCTCGATGCGACGAGCACCGTTTTGTCGTAAGCCGCAATCGTGAAGTCACTGGCGGTGGCTGGATAGAGCTGCCCGGCCCGGATTGAAAGATTCCCTGCGATGTTGATCGTCCCGCTGCCGCGAATGTCTCCACGCTCGGCGAGCAGCTGCGCCCCTCCAATTCCCTGTAGGGAAAGGGTGCCGGTGTCGATAAAGCCAGCCTGAACTATTAGGCGTCCTCCTCCAAAGGTCGGTGCGAGATTGTAGTCACCGTTTGGAAGACCTCCCCCGGTTTGACTGAAGGGTCCTGAGACGAGGTCATCAGGATTGAGCGGCGGACGGAAAGGCTGCCCGATTGAAACATAGGAACCGGTGAGTGATACCGGCGCATTAGCCTGCAGCACGCCGCCGCCCGCAACTCGGAGCGTCCCTGGTGCAAAAACTGAAACTGGCCCGCGGAACTCGACATTCCCACCAAACACCAGCGGGCTCGCGTTCTCGAGGAACTTCGCGCCGAGATCCAGGGAGTGAAAGCCGCCAGCGGTAAAGCGATCTATAGTAAAATACCCAATGCCCGTTTCGCTCCCAACCTGAAGACCAACGCCCCGCGTTGTATAATCCTGGGGGATGGTATCCCCATGCTGCTTAACAACTAGATTGATGTCGGCACTCGTGCGCAGCGCATCGTTGAGATAGAAGCGCCCTGAGAATACTGACAACGTGCCTCCAATAGCCGTTGGCCCGCCGGCGTGGCCAAGCAGCGTAGCATCGGAGTGAAGCATCTCGGAACCCTGCAAATCGATGGTCCCACCATCGCTATCCATCCGAGCGGGCACACTCTCCAAGCTGGCTAGAGGAGCGTTGATTCCGCTGTTCGGTGAGATAATCGGTGAGGCCACCAAGCCGGCAACGGTTGGCGCGACATCAAAGACAGTGGATGCACCCGACACATCAAACACCGCGCCCGCGTCAGCGACAATGTTGCCCTCGATCGAGATGGTACCGCCCGCAAAGAGCGTCCCTTGGCGGCGGCCAAACTCATCGGGTACTACCACCGCAGCACCCGCAGTGGAGAGCTTCGCTCGAGGACCAACGTAAACCGTGGGCTGGGCAAATTGAATGTTTGCGCGGTTAGTTCCTCGAAGCGGGAACCGGCTTGCGCCCTCAATCGTGATCGCACCACCCGGGGCGGTGATCGAACCTAACATGGTTACCGTGTCGCCATCGAAGCCGACACTTGCCCCGGGATCAGTGACGATCGCGGCACCGGCGCCCATCACGATGTCCCCGCGAACTTCGAGCTGCTCGAGGGTAAAGACGTCATCTGCACCCAAGGCAGCGAAACTGATACTTGCAGGCTCCCGCAGCCCAAGAGGATTTAGCGTAGGCTCCAGCACGACTTCGCGCTCACCCAGCTCATGCGGGAGCGCTCTCCAGCTCTCGGCAACCGGTTCAATGATCGCTCCGGCCGCTATGGTAATACCCGGCGTGTAGGTCGCGGGCTTTCCGGGAACCGCTGGGCTCCCGGGCTCGCCGTTTGGCCCGGGTTCAACAGCGGGGATTGCCTCGACAGCCGCACTCAGGAGTGCGCCGATTCCAACCATCTCATAGTTCGTGAATCCGCCTTGCCGAAAGAAGCTGGGACTCAGGTAGAGCGTGTTGGCTGTGCTCGCCAGTCCGCCGATCTGAATCGACTCTGCCTGCAGAGCGAGCGAACCGCCTGTGGCACCTGAGTAGCCCGCGAGCTCAGACCCAAGGACCAGCTTTCCACCCAGTACGGTGCCAACCTCCGGATCCCTACCCGTAAGAATCTCGATGCTGCCACCATCTCCGTAACTTACCGAGCCACGAGTGCCCACCGCGACGCCTCCCGACACGTCGATCTTGCTACCAATGCTGAGATCTGCGTCGTACGAGATAATTGAGACACTTCCGCCATCGATGACGAGCGGTTGCCCCAACGGTATTCGAGCACTTGGACGGTCGTCCACGATTAGCCCGGCGACATTCAGGCTGGCCTGAGCGCCGAGTGAGAAGAGCCCGCGCCCGAGATTTGGCAGAGGGGAGAGCGCTCCGGTAGGATTGATCAACGGGAACTCCGCCGTCGCCGCAGGCGAGATGTTATGCGCCACGAAGGCCAGCTCGCCACCCGGCGCAATCACGTCCCCCCGAATCGCCACATTAGCACCTGCCAGAGTGATAGACCCCAGCGCAGGCGCAGCCAAGGTGCCACCGGCTGGAAGAGTGATGTCGCCGTCGGTGTTCTCGACCGACAAGTGCCCAAATCCTTGCTCTTCGAGAAGCTTCGGCGATAGGAAAACATTAGCTAGACGATCTGCAGCGAGCGCCGCGGGTTCGTCGCCAGCCATGGTGAAAACTGGCACCGTCTGATCCCCGGGTGCTTCCGAGAAGATCACGCTTGGCGGCGTAGGGGAGAAAGCAAGAAAACGACGGTCGCTGGCCGTTACCTCGAACACCTTTTCAGCGGTGAAAGCGAATGACACGCTACTATGCTCGGGAGCAAGAGTACGCTCACGGCTGCCCTTGATTGTCTGGCCGCGCAGCTCTCCATCGATCGCCATACTCGGCGCCTTGAGCGAAAGCGAACCACCATCTGCGCCCTGCACGTAACCTGCCTCGAAGCGCTCTCCGTTCATCCATGGAGTCGCGAAGGTTTCCGAGACACCCCAGCGGGCAGACGCGCGCGTAAACTCTCCGGTATAGATACCGTCGTACAATTGATCCGGGAGCGTGTCGGCGATATCGACAAGTCGTCCGTCCTGGAGCAGCCGTGTAGTCTTCACCATGCCACCCTCATGACGGAAGAAACCGCCCGACACATCGATCGTTGCTCCACTTTGAACTACAATCGAAGCCCCTGCCTGCAGCTCGACATTACCGCCCTCGGTGGTTAGCTGCGCAACATTTCGCTGGATGAGGCCCGCCAAACCGGTGGCATCGCCCAGCGGCGTGCCCATCCAAAAGCGTCCGCCGTAAGCGCCGGTCTGGCGGAGATCGAGAGTGAGCGAGATGCCGCGCAGTGCGCCATCGCGCTGCAGAGGAGAATCAGCGAGCTCGGCGCCGCGGAATTCGACATCGAGAATGCTGTGGGTGAGAGGGACGAAAACATCGACGCTGCCCGCCACGCTGATTAGCGAGGACTTATCCAGATAGATCTGCCCGCCAGAGAAGAGGAACCTTTGATTGGGACCAGAATAGAACTGCTGCAGGCCAGGCTCTGGCGATAGCTCGTCGGGCTTCGTCGGATCAGGCGCGTAGAACGTGTTGCGATTTCCACCAAGATCCTGATACGGCCAGAGTCCTGCACGGATTGACACATCGCCGTTGGGCGCAAGCACCACTGCATCTGGCCCGAGATGTACCACCCGACCTTCCACGTTGATCTGAGAACGCTCAGGAAGCGACGTCCCTGGGACGGTTTTGTCACTCGCGTAATCCGGGAGTATGCGCGTCGTGCTCCCCTCGCCGAAAGTTACGACTCCGGTGTGCTGGAACAGAAAGGGCGGTCCACCAGCGCCGCCGCCTGTATTGTCGAAGTTTGGATTAGCCACCGCTCCGTAGCTGGCCTGCAGATCTATACGGCCATTAAGGTCGACTGAGGTAGAGCTATCGATTGCGCCGAGCTGGTTGACATACCGTCCCGACATGGAAGCGCTTCCCTTGTACGCTTCGATCAAACCGGAATTGGTAACAGTCCCGCCCGCTCCGGTCGCCCCCACCCACACATCCAAGCCGCGCAGACTTGGGTCATTACTCGCGTGAGCGGCAATCGCGACTTGCTGTCCGGCCGCGAGGATCGTCTGACCGGCAGGGGCCGACAGCGTTCCCGCGTTCGTCACGTTTGTACCCACGAGCATGAGGCGTCCGCCGTTACCATCAGCGCTCACCGGGCTTTTCATCACGGCCCCTGCTTGCACCACGACGTCACCGGTTTTAACTGCAACTGGAGTATAGGTCACCTTGACCTCGGTTCCCGCGATCTTTGCCAGGCCAGCGGCAGTAAACTTTGCACTGGCGGTCTTGGTCGTGGCGTCGATTGCCAGCGTGTAGTCCGACCCTGCGACCAGCGCCGACTTGGTGCCATCTGTCGCTTTGTAAGTGAATTGCGGGCTTCTTAGCGGTAGATTGGCGCCACTCAGCGCCACCTGCTCCTTCAGCACATATGTATCGAGCGCCTCGGACACGCGGAATTCCGGGTCACTGATAGTCGGATTAAACGCAGGCGTGCCATCAGATCCACCGGGAACAGGCAGCGCGGAGAAGAGAAACTGCGCGTCCCGGTTATTCAGGAGCCCCTTTTGGATCAGGTTGTCATTTATCGGCAGGGACGATGCGACCATCGTGTGCAGATTGATCATGCTCGAACCGCCGAAAATGATACCGTTCCGATTGATCAGATATACCTGTCCCTCAGCCTCGATCGAGCCGAGGATCTGCGACGGGCGCCCCGACGGATCATTGATCTTGTTGAAGGCAATCCATTCGGAACTTCGCTCGCCACCCGCGCGCTGATCGAACTGCACGGTCGTGCCTTCACTGACGTTAAAGGTCTTCCAATTCAACACTGCGGACTGCTCGGTCTGCCGGATCACCACGCGCGTTCCGTCCGGGCTGTTCTTCTGGACCGGCAACTGCGCGCCTTTCCAAAGGAGCCGGTTCCCAGCAGCTACCTCGGGCGCGACCTCGAGCCCTCCTGGACGGAGTCCATTGGGCACGGCGGGAAGCGGCTTGCCTTGATAAATGGGGATGACGGGCCGAGCAGTCGCGACCTGTCGAGCGGCGGCTTGCATCGCGCGCACTGAATCCACTGCCTTTGTAGTACGCGCGAGGGCATCGCTCGCATTTCCAGAAACCCGCGGTGCTGCGATGTCCACTTGTGACTCGGAGTTCCGCACCCCAGAGGAGCCTGGACGTGCCGATGCACCACCCCGCAAGATGTCTCCGGCCTTCGCAGCTGAGAGGAGCGACGTGGAGAGCACGATCCCCAGAGCTACCGAGAAGGGAACGCTCAAGGCATTGTGCGGCGAAGTGCCAAACAGACGTGGAGCGGAGGTTTGGCGGGCGAGCGGCCGGTTCTTTGCCATGAGGTAGAGAAGGGATCGCCGGGACTTCGCGTGAGTTGTCTCTCGCGCAACGCCCCGGCAAGGACATCTATTATCACCCACTCCGGTACCGAGACATAACACCCGATTGTTACATCTTCGTGTCACTGAGGCTGCCTCGTGTCCCGTACAGGCGAGAAAGCCGCACGACGGGGGCGCCGGGCGGCGACAGAAGCAGACCAGGGTCAAACATGGCCCTGCCAGAGAGGCCGCTCTGCCGATGTGATCTGCCCAGCGGCGGACGATTACCCTCTGTTTTCCGGTCATTTTCCTTCGGCGATGACTGAAATTCAGTCATCGCCGAATGGTGAGTATGGTATCTGGACGAAAAGCAGCGGCACGTAGCGGTCGCGCATTGGTTTACGGCATTACAGAACCCGCTGGTGGACCGCACAGGCCACGTGCCACCCACGCATCGCCAGGCGTGGACCGGATCCGCGTGCAATCGTCACGCTGACTACCAGGACTGGTGGCCTCCTAATCGGCGGTCGATGAATTATTCAGCTCCGCAACGGACCAAGCGCGCCACGCTTACACTCAGCTAAGCATGAGAACATGGCCGCATTAGCCCTTCTTTTCGCAAGTGCAAGGTCGCACCATGGGATCGGATGCAAAGACCGGCGGACTGAATTACCTTCTGCCCCTAGCTCAGCGTTGCGCCCGGGCGCGCGGTGCGGGTTTGATCTTCTGGTCGGCGAGCTTGTCTCCGTAGTCCTGGGCCAGGTTCTGGAGTTTGACCTTGGTCGTGCCGATGAACGGCTCCCGGGCGGTGAGCGCGTCGCCGAGGCCGAAGCGCTCGTAGCGCTGGAGGATCTCGTTGCCGAGTCGGAAGAGCTCCGCGTTCTTGCGCTGCTGATCGGCCACTTTCCGTTCCATTATGATCACCTGGCTGGCGGCGGCGGCGCGTTCGGTCTCCTTCTTCTGTGCCACCACGGTGACTTCGCCATGCGACTTCTTCCATTTCTCCAGCGCCTCGTTGAGCCGGTTGACCTCGTTGCCCCGGGTCACGAGTTCCTCCCGGATCTCCGTGATCGTCTCCGAGTCGGTGACGCTCTGCTTGCTCAACGCCGCCACGCGGGTCTCGAGTTCCTTCTTCTCCTCGGTCAGTTTGGCCTGGGCGGCCTGCAGGGTCGCGGTCTCGGTCTGCGCGGCGCGGAGTTGCAGGGTGAGAGTCTTCAGGCCCTCGCGCAGGCGGGCCTCGGCGGGATTTGGATCGGCGGCCCCGACGGCTCCCGTGAGGAGCAGGGACAACGAGACAGCAAGGAGTGCGGATGCTTTCATGGTGAGCTTAGAACTTTCCACTGATATCGACCTGGATGATGTCCACGCTGAGCGGCGGACCTGCGACCTCGGTCGAGCTCAGCCAACGGATGCCGAGCAGCACCCGGGGCGAAAGCGCCACCGCCCCAAAGAGGCTGTAGCCCTTCAGATTAGTCCCACCGAGGCCGAAGTCCGAGTCCGTGAACCCGTCGACCACGGCATCGGATTCGACATAGCGGTAGTTCAGGCCGACCTGCCAGTTCCAGGCTTTGTCGTAAGCAGGATGCCCGACTTTGATCCCGGCCATCCAGGCAGTGTCCCCGCCCTCGTAGGAGCCAAAGCCGCCTTCTGCACCGGTCGCGCCCCGATTGTTCACTGCGATCCGCTCGATGGCGTTTTGATCGTGGGCGAGGTTCTTTACGTACTCGCCGGTGAGGCTGACCTGAAACGGCTCCCAACGGTTGTAATCCAGGCGACCAGTGAGCGCGAGTTCCTCGAAGCGCGTAGCCAGCCCGAAGTACTGGAACTGCTGGGTGGTGCCGAAGTTGTTGTTCGCATTGGGCACGATGTCCCGCAGGGCCATGTAGGTATTGCCCTTCTGGGCGAAGCCGGGGCGGCGGGCATCGGTGCTGCCGGCATCGGAGGCGGTGAGCGGAGTGAAGGGATCAGAAAGGGCGCCTTCCACGCCATCGAAGTAGTAGTAGGCGATCCCGACCTTGAGGTTGAAGTCCTTGCTGGCCTTCCAGTCGGCCCCGAGCTGTGCGCCGTAGAGCCACTTGTCATCGCTCTCGAACTTCGCAGGCTGGTTGCTGGCGAAGTTGAAGTCGGTGTTGTAGACGGGGAAAGCTCCGACGGTGCCGAAGGGGGTCAGGCCGGTGAGGACCTCGTACTTGCCGGAGATAGCGATGCCATCGAAGCCCAGGTCGTCGTCCCAGATGATCTCACTGGAGAAGAACGGATTGTCGAAGCGGCCCACGGTCACGCTCAGGTTCTTGGTGGGGAGCCCACCCAGCTCGTAGCGCAAAAAGCCGCGATCCAGCCAGATCTGGTACTTGCTAAAGTTGCCCCCCGAGGCCCCGAGACTCTGGTTGGTGCTGGTCGGCGAGCTGCTTTCCCCGGTGGCAATGCGCAAGCCCGCGGTGAAGCCCTGGCCGAGATCAGCTTCCAGCCCGAGCCGCAGGCGCAGCCGCAAGCGCTGACGATCCTGATCCACATTGAGCTGGGGCGAGAAGACGGTGCCGCTGACGTCAAAGGGTGCGCCGGTATTGATCGCGTTGAAGTTGGGGAAAGCACCGGTGTTGTCGTTGCCATCAGCAAAGAAGACGCCCTCACCCCGGAAGCGCACATCGCCGAAGAGCTTGATCCGGGAGGTCCACTCCGGAAAGAGCCGGGGCGCGGCCCAGTTCTCCTCGCGAGCCTGGGCCATGACGTCCTGCCGGAGCTCGTCGCGCATCTGCGCGCGGACGGTTTCCGGGATGTAGGTCACACGCACGTCGTCTGCCCCCAGGGGCGTGACTTCGGCGGCGGCGGTGACCTGGGTGACCGCCGCCTGCGCGGTGGCCATGGCCTGCTCGGCGGACGCCTGGGTGGTCGCGGCCGCGGCCCGGGCCTCGGCAGCGTCGGCTTCCGCCATGCGGATCAGATCGGCGGCGTCTTCCTTGGTCAGTGCGCCACGATCAACGAGGCGGTTGATCAGGTTGATCGTGACGTTCTGGGAAGGGCTCGGACGCTCGGGAGCGAGCGCAGCAACGCCCGCATCCGGAGCCGGACTCGGCTCCACCTGCCCAACCGTCTCGGGAGCGGGAGCATCGGCCTGGGCGATCAAGCCGCCGCTGGGCAGGGCCGCGGCCTCCTGTGCCCCCGCGACCTCCAGCAGGGCGGTGGCGGCGCCCCAGGACAGGGCCAGGAGCAGCGCGAGCTTTCGACGGAGGACCAGGGTACGCATAGAGTGAAGGAAAGGAGCGGAGAACAAAGGGAGTGCGGGGCGGTCAGTTGGGACGGCGCGCATTGAGACGCAGGACGATCGGCAGCTTCATCCCGGAGGGCGGGGGTTCGGTGAGTTGCAGGCCGGTCAGCACTTCGTTCTGGAGGGCGGCATCCACTGCGGGGTCGCCGGTGGTGCCGGCCAGCTGCGCGCGGGTGATGCGGCCCGCGGAGTCGGGCCAGACCCGAATCTGCAGGCCGCTGATCCGGGCACTGCGGGTCCGACGGTTCTTGCGCAGGGCATCGGCGATCCGCGACTGGACCTGTCCTGCGTACCAGCCGAACTGACTGCCGCCCCCCAGGCCGCCGCGTCCGCTGCCCCCCGGACCGCCTCCGCCGGCCTTGCCCAAGCCAAAGCCGTCGGGAGGCCCATCACCAGCGACGTTGGTGCCAATAGGATCGGACGGCGGTTCATCCGGCGCCTCGGGTTTGGGCTCGGCTTCTTCCACCGGGGCCTGCTCGACCATCTGTTCCTTCTGCTCGGGCGGCGGTTGCTGCGGTGGCGGCGGTGGCGGCGGTGGGGGAGGAGGCGGCGGGGGAAGTTGAATGCGCACCATGGTCGGCTCGGGCGCCTTGCGCACGGGTCCACTCGGAGCGGGCAGTTTCAGGAACACGAATGCCCCAATGCCCAGCGCGAGGACCGCGACGATGATCAGCGCGATCCGATTCTGCCGGAAGAAGCCGCCTTCCTCCTCCTCGTCATCCAGGTACAGCACCCCCTGCCGCGGCTCGGGCGCGGGAGCCTGGTCGCGCTCTCTGGGCGCGGTCGTCTGCGGAATGGGCGGCTCGTCGCTCATATGGGACACAAGGCGCGTGCGCGCCTACTTCGGAGGTTGGGTCGCGAGCCCCACCTGGGTAATGCCCAGCCGTCCCACCACGTCCAATACTTCCATGACCCCCTGGTACTGGGTCAGGCTGTCGCCCCGGATCACCACCGGGAACTCCGGGGTCTTGCTCTTGAGCGCGGTGAGCTTCTGCTCGAGCTCCGGGAGCGTGACCGGGATGGTGTTGAGGAAGACCTTGCCCTGATTGTTGATCGTGATCGCCTGGCTCTTCGGACCCTCCATCGCGGGGGTCTTGCTGGCCTTGGGCAGGTTGACCTTGATCCCCTGCACGCCCGCCGTGGTCATGATGATGAAGATCAGCAGGAGGACCAGGTAAAGGTCCACCATCGGCGTGACGTTGATGTCGTCGTAGCTCTTGCCGGAATCAGCTTGCATGGTGATGGGAGTGGGCGAGCTGCGGTTCCGGGGCGCGGACGGGGTGTGGAGGCTCTGGCGCGCGGGCGGCGTGGTGCGGTGCCTCGGCGATCACGCGCACCGGCGGCAGGTCCGCGGGGGTGGGGTAAAACTCGGCCATTTTGGCGATGAACTCGTCGATGAAGACCTGCATCCCGGCGAGCAGGTCTTTGATCCGGGAGCTGAGGTAGCTGTAGATGAAGAGCGCCGGGATGGCCACGACCAGGCCGGCCACGGTGGCGAGCAGCGCACTGGCGATCCCGGGTGCAATCGAGTTCACGTCGACCTCGCCGGACTTGGCGATGATCGCAAAGGTGATCATCACTCCGACCACCGTGCCGAGCAGCCCGACATAGGGACCACCCGCGATGCTGATCGTGAGGAGGATCAGCCCCTTGTTCATCCGCTGGTTCTCGCGAACCAGCCCGGTTTCCAGGCTGGCCCGGATCGCCTGAATGGATCGGGCGGAAAGCCCCTGGGAACGATCCTTGCCCTTGCCCACGCGGTGCCGGATCTCCTGGGAACCAATGTGGTAAAGATGGTAGAGCGGCGAGCGATGCATGTGCCGGAGGGTCTTCGGATCGAGCTGCCCGCCCATGTGCTTGACGCTTTGCTCGTCGTCATGATCGAGCGCGGTGAGGTCGGTGGAGACGTGCTGCCACTGCTTCATGAAGGCGTCGCTGCCTTTCTGGATGCTGTTCAGGTAGCTGAACTTCTTAATCGCCACCGCCCAGCCCAGGATGATCATGATCACGCAGACCCCGACTGCCACCCAGCCGTCGAACATCATGTTCCGGGCGATGTCGCCAAAGAGCATCACGTGCTCCAGGGTGGCGCTGTGGCCGCCCGCTTCGCCGCCGGCTGCCTCCCCGAGGAAGAGCGTCCGGGCCGCGGCGTCGGAAGCGCCCTGCGCCACGGTGGCCAGGAGCAGGCTGCCCGGGGTGCGCACGGACCTGGTTAGAAGCAGTTCATCGAGCTCGCCGCTGAAGCCCTCGCCGGTCTGGCCTTCCGCCACGCCGCCGATGACCAGCGGGCCCTTCAGCGGGGGGAGCGTCGCCGCGACGGTTCCGACGCTCAGTCCATTGACGAAGAGCTCGAGGTTGCCGGCGTTTGCGACGAAGGCCAGATGCTGCCAGGTGCTTTCCACGAGCGCGGCACTGGCCGGCGTGCGGAGGGTCGCGCCTTCGGCGGCGACTTCCACGAAGGGCACTCCTTCCTCCAGGCCGACGGTCAGTCCCTCGGCGGTCAGGAGGGCACGCCGGCCCTGCAGGCTCGCCGGACGGATCCAGGCCGAGAAGCTGACCGGATCAGCCGCCGTCCAGGTGAGCTTTTCGCCCGGGGGAACGGTGATGCGTTCGGTCCCGCTGAAGCGAACCCCCAGGCCGATGATCGAGCCGTCCGCCGGGATCCCGGGAGCCGTGGCGTTGTGGCCATGGCCGGAGGCATCCACGGGCGCGCTGCCTTGCTCGGCGAAGTGATAGGCGAGGAGCGTGTCC
Organism: Spartobacteria bacterium; assembly: GCA_031389825.1. Taxonomy (GTDB): domain Bacteria; phylum Verrucomicrobiota; class Verrucomicrobiia; order Chthoniobacterales; family Chthoniobacteraceae; genus JANMSW01. The sequence goes on along the minus strand of JANMSW010000013.1, from coordinate 75,554 downwards.
GGCCCGTAGGTCGCTGCCGGGTCCGGCCCGCCTGCTCCGGGCGTGGCCGCGCCGTAGTAGAGCCAGAAGGTGGTCTTCGCGCCGGGCGGCAGCTCGGGGAGCTTTACCCAGACGAAGCCTTCATTCATCAGGCTGTCGAACTTTTCGATATGGAAGGCGAGCGGTGTCTTGTCGTCGGCCGCGACAAAGCGCAGATCGCTCCCGCCTTCCTGCGCATTGGCGAACTGGAAGTTGCCGTCATGCAGTCGCACCAGCACGACCGTGGAACCGATCGGGGTGGTGACGTTCGCGCCTTCGCTGGAGGTGTCGATCGTGACCTGCTGCCGGATGGTGTAAGCCTGGTCCCACCAGGCGTGGGCCGGGCTCGCGAGGAGCACCGCAAAGAGCAGGGTGGCGAGCCAGCAGCGGGTGGAGAAAGAGGAATGGGACATCGGCAGTGGAGTCTCGGAGTGGCAGGAAAAAGGGGCAGGACTAGAACTCTGCCCAGACGCGAAAGGTCACCAGGAAGTCGTCGGTTTGGGCGCCCGCCAGATCGATCAGCGGAATGCCGAGATCCACGGAGGCATTGAGGTGCTCGAGCAGCTGGATGCGGCTGCCCACCCCGTAGCTGGCCAGTTCGAAGCGGTCTTCCTGCTCCGGCAGGGGTTCATGGATAGTGAGCAGGCCGCCTTCCACGAAGGCGTAGACCCGCCACTCGCTGTCCTTGCCGTCCTTGCGCTTCCCGGAAGAAAGGAAGGAGGGGCTGCGCATTTCCAGGGAGCCGAAGAGGCCATTGTCGCCCACCTCCTCCGCTTCCAGGTAGCCGCGCACCGTGCCCAGACCGCCCCCGGTAAACTGCTCGCTGTTCAAGAGGGGACGATCCGCGATTTGCCCCTGCACTTTGCCAAAGACCTCGAAGCCGCGGGGGAGTTCCCGGGTATGGGCGAGATCTCCCCGGAAGTAGATAAACCCGCCATCGGCCTTGAAGCGGTTCTCCTCGAACTCCTCGGGCTCGCTCCCGGTACCCCGCAGATGCAGGGTGACGCCGGCGTTGAACTCGGTGAGCGAGCCCTTGGGCGCCCAGGTCGCATTGTACGCCGCGGTGATCGGAAAGTAGGTGATCGGGGTCTCGGTCGGCTCAGAGGTGCCGAGGTTGATCTGCTGGTCGAAGTGCTTGTAGTCGAAGCCGACGTTGAGCGAGTGATAGAAGCTGGTCAGCGGGGGCAGGGTGATGATCGCGCGCACTCCGAGGACCTCGCCACGACCGGCCACGGCGACGCTGGCCAGGGTGTTCACGTTGCTCTGCTGCTTGGTCCCCTGGATCATCAGGCTCAGCCAGTCGATCTCGGCAAAGCGGGCGATGTAATAGCCGGAGAAGACTTTCACGTCCTCGATCCGCTCGGGCGAGATCTGGAAGCTGGCCCCCAGGGAGTGGCCTGCCTGCCAGAGGTTGTTGTAGCTGAAGGAGCCATTCAGGCGCAGCTCCGGGGTGTCCGGGCTGGAGCGGTTGTTCAGCTCGAGGCTGCCATGCAGGGGCAGGCTATCCTGCACGTTGAGATCAATGTCCACGGTGCCTGGCTCCACGCCAGCCCGCAGCTCGGGGGTGATCCGCCGATCGGAAAGCCGGTTCAACGAAACCACGTCCCGCGTCACTTCGTTGAAGTTGACCACCTTGCCCTCGGCAAGCGACTGGGCCTCGGCCTTGATCCCGGCCAGGGAATGATACCGCGAACCCTTTACCCGCAGCCGACCCACGGTGGTTTCGGTCACTTCCAGGAGCACCACCCCACGCCGCACCTGCTGCTGCGGGATTTGCACGGTCACGGTCTGGAATCCCTTGTCGTGATAAGCCTTCTCCAGGGCAGCCCGCGCCTGCTCGACGTCTGCGGTAGTTCGTTCCGGCCCGAGGAAGGGGTAGACCGCTTCCTCCACTTCACGCCTCGGCAGAAGCTTTGCACCCTGCACCCGGTACTCGCGGAGAAACGCAGGCGGCTCGGCCTGTGACGCGTTCTCCTGAGCATGGGACAGGCTTGTACCCACCAAGATACTGAGCCCAATAGACCAGAGCACATTCCACCCGTTCGCGCCGCACGCGGCGCGATCTCTCGGGTATAGATTGGTTAGGCGCGAGCGCAACGGGCAGGATGGGTGCGGCCCTCGAATGGAAGGTCGGGTTGTAATAAGGTCGGCCCAGTGCCCCTGCGAGGTCGAGATTGTGACAATCAGGTATCGTCTGGGTCACAAATTAGACCAGATGCCTCGCTGAGGTCATACTCGAGGGAATGCTGGCGCTCCTGCCAACGACCATAATCAGTAACCTCAAACAACGATTACCGAAGCTTGGCCAATAGTGCCTGCTCCTCCGGCAAAAGAGGAGCTTTCGCGCCGAGTCCGAGGTATTCCGCAGCTTTCTCGGGTTTTCCGGAAGCGGACAAAATCAGACCGTAATACAAAGAGGGCTTGGGTTCCCGGAGTTGGGCCGGGGGTAATGCACCGAGAACTGCCGCGGCCTCCTTAGCGCGATCTCGTTTCAGAAGCGAAAGCGACCACGTGACCGCAACATCGGCGTTCCCTGGATTGTTCTGATATAAGGTTTCAGCCTGCCGATGGGGAAAGTCGGCATCTTGGCCGGTCAGTAGCGACAACCAGATCGAATGATTCCGAGCGATCAGGTTCGCAGGGTCAGCTCTGCTCAAAAGTCGACTTGCCTTTAGGAGGCGGGCGGCGTCGGGCTTCTTCGCGGCGTCGGCCCATAAACGGTCAATTACCCATCGCGGGCAGGAAGACTCGTTGGCCAACATCCACATAGCTTCATCAGCCTCGTCCACCCGCCCCCACTTCAGGGCCATTCGAACAACAACCTCCAGCATCCCGGGGTGCTTCGCGGCGGACGATAGGACGTCGCTCCAAGCCTCTCGGGCACCCGCATGATCAGTAGTCGTGGCTAAGGAGTGCCAGACGAAGGCGCCACTGAGGATACCAGCGATCACCCGCTCATCCGGCAGGAGATTCTCAGCAGACCCTAGCTCAAGGGACGTTTTGCCAACTTCAGGCTGGCCAGCTGCCGCCAGCAGCAAAGCGTGGTAAAGCGCGATTCGTGGCTGGCGGAGTTGATCCGGCGGCAATGCTCGAAAAAGTTTGAGAGCCTGTTCCGCCCGACCAAGACGAAAGAGAGCCAAGCCGTAGGTCGCGGCGGCTTGAGCGTTGTCGGGATACTCTTGATGGAGCGCCTCAGCGAGCTGATGCGGTGATTCCGCGTCATTGCCTGTAAGCAGCGCCAAAGTCGCAAAGTTGTTCCGCGCTGCGAAATCCTTTGGATTTGCCGCAGCAATGACCTTGCTGGCGCGGTACAGCTTGCTGGGATCACTGCTCTCTAAGGCAGCTGTCCAAAGGGTTTCCATCGCCCAAGGTGGGCACCGTCCCGCATCCGCAAGTTTCCAGATTACGGCAGCGGCGTCATTCGCGGTGCCCGAGGAGACCGCCACGCGGCCAAGAAGCTCCAAGCGGTCCGAACTCGCAGAAGCCGAAGTGAGCGCCCTTTGCCAGGCCCCTGCTGCTCCCTTCGTATCACCGGCACGGCCCAAACTTCTCGCACGAAAAGCGAGATCCAGCACTTCGGTCAGTGCTTTCTGCTCTGGCAGCAATAGGGCTTTACGTCCGACCTCGAATGACTTTTCCGCCCGGTCGGCCTCGCCGGCAGCAGCAAGGAAGATGGCGTGGTAGATAGCTATCGAGGGCTGGCTGATCTGTGCCTCCGTGAGCGCTTCAATCACCGAGACCGCGGCTTCCGGCTTCCCCTGTTGGTAGAGCGAGAATCCATACGTTGCCGCCGCATCCGGATTCGATGGATGCTCCTTGGCCAGAGCCTCCGCCAGGTGATGCGGTGAGTCCGCCTGCCGGTTGGTCAACAAAGACAGGCTGATGAAGTTATTACGGGCGGCTACGTTCTTCGGCTCTGCTTGCAAGATGAGTTTGCTCACATTGCAGAGCGCCTCGGTATCCTGCCGCCTCATGGCGAAAGACCAGAGCTGATCGATCGCCCAACGTGACTGATTACCCTTTGCTGCGACCATCCAAAGAGCATCTTCCGCCTTGCGGTCCCAACCCCACTTGATCGCCTCCTTGGCAAGTGTCTCGATGAAAGCAGGAGTATTCTGCGCGGCTTCGATCGACTGCTTCCACGCAACCGCAGACGCCCCGCCGTCCCCAAGCCGATCAAGAGCCCTGGAGAGAAAGGCCAGGCGCAGAAACTCGAACCGTTCCCATGTTGACTTCTCAACCAACTCTTTCAGCACACCCCATGTCGACGTGCGGGAATATGCATCGGCCAGGCCAACGATCACCGGTGGTTTTGAAGACACCTCTGCAGGCAACGACACAATCCACTCCTGGACGGCAAACGAGAGATGGTTCTCGTTCATCCATGAAATCATTTGATAAAGCCGCTCTGGGTCGGCTGCTGCGTCGTGCTGATGCTGAGCGAGGAGCGCAGTGTACTCTGCCTCCTTCACACGGCGACCTGCCCCAAGCGAAGCGGACTCTGCTCCTCGGAGCATCTTAAAAACCGAGAGTTGGGCAAGTTTGTCGACAAAGCCTGCCTCTGGAGCGGCGGCCAGGGTGCCGGCAAGCTCCAAGGTACGATCCGTCTCGCCGCGGCTCATCGAATCGCGGAGGAGCACGCGAAGCGCCTGGATGCGAGTCGGCGCCTCCGCGCTTAAACGCTGAAGAACTCCCAGTGCCTCGGTCCGTAGCTCTGATTTTCCGGAGAGACGCAAGGTAGCGAGGCGAATCTGGTAACCCTGATCGGTTGGGGCCAGTTTTGACGCTTCCGCGGAGTGAGTCTCGGCTGCTGCAGCATCCTGCTGTGCCCAGGCGATACCAGCGGCTATGTCATGGTAGAGCGCGCTCGACTGCCCATCGGCTGGAACGCTCATGAGTGCCTGACGCGCGGCAGCTGGATCACCGGCTTTGAGGCTCGCTTCCGCAATCGCGAGAAGGTTCGATACATCGTCAGGTTTAATCGCTTCGAGCTGGCGGCGAAATTGCAAAGCTTGAGGAGATCCGAGTGCTTCAGCCGTCTTTGCGAGCAGACGTGTCGCTTCAACGTGAGTGGGATTAGTGGCAAGAGCACCCCGCGCGTTTAGAATCGCGAGTTCGTAGTTTCCCGCGGTGTAGGCCTCGGTCCCCCGTTTCACTTTCCGTTCCTCACTCCACCGATGATACTTGCGATGCGCATGAGGCATCGCAAGGAAGACAAGACATAGCGCAGTGCCCACCACGATCCAGATGACCGGACGCTGATACCAAAACTTAACGCTAGTTTGTGGAGGCTGCATATCGGGAATAGGCAAAGACGGTTAACGAAGGCTGCGAAACTCCGGCAGATGAAGTCGACCGCTGGCGAAGCACTGAAGGAATGATGCGACGAAACGCATCATCAGCATCGGATGCCTGCGTGAATCCCCACACGGCGAGCTCGGCAGCTTGCTGGCCGATGTATCTTTCTCGCCAAAGGACAGACTGGATACTGGCCATCTGTTTACCCTGAGATAGCCGCCCCTGTCGAAGACCACGCTCCGATCGATACTGCCAGATGCCGTGATAGACGAAGAGCAATTCGCTGCCTTGTTCGAAGGTGTAGGCGTGAAAGGGAAGCCGGACTCCATCCACTTCGAAGTCAACGATCCCACGATCCTCTTTCAGCACGCACCCTGTCGCTGGAAGACAGATGTCGGGCCGGTGCATCTGCGCTGCGACACGAGAGAAGGCAGGACCAAACTTCCAATCGAAGAAGTAAAGCTGCCAGCGCGGACCAGCCGGTTCGGACCACGCAGCAGACGTGACGTCGTCGTAGCGGAGCTGAACCCAGATATTTGGTGGGACCGAGATGCGGTTGCTGGACGCTGGAGGCACCGCGCTCCACGGGTTGTCCGGCGGCTTTGCGCTATCGTAATACCATACCTCCGCGCCTATAATCGTAACCCCGATCCAGGCGGCGACCGCGGGCGCAAACCAGCGTGGAAGCGGGTGGCCTTGTAGAGCGCTGACTTGCTTGGTGTCGGCTGGCGAATTCCGATCGAGAAGCAGCGTGACCACAAGGATCGCTCCCACACAGATCGCCAGAACGGTCATCCCTGCGGGGTCATGGACGCGATCAACGGAAGCAACTCCGCTATGAGCGGCGCTCCAAGCCAGGAAACTCACACGCAGCACGTTCGTAACAAAAGCAACGATGACACTCAGAGCTACGAGCAACACGCGGCGAAAGGGATCAAAACGGAACAGCTCACCGAGAAAGATCGATGCGGTAAGAGAACCCTGCAGAGAACGAATGCCGCTGCAGGCTTCATCTACCCCGACTACGCCGCCGACCACCTCGAGAAGATTGCCGCGTTGGATTGCCGTTATCCCAATAAGGTCGAGGCCCGCGAGTGCGGTCGATGCAACCATCCTCATCAGAAACTGCATGAGTGGGCTCTCGACGAAGTCTGGCCACGGGACTGCAGCAAAGAGGAGAGCTACTGGAAAGATGAAGTGACCCAGCCAGCGCCAACCGCCCGTGGCGAGCAAAGCGCCCATTAGGATAACAATAATCTGGGCGACAAACGCCCAATTGAGAAGCGGCCAATCGGGATTTGGCTGGAGAAAGAACCAGGCAGGGAGCAGGAGCACACAGAAGACCGAAGCAACCCAGGTGCCGACGGGGACCGGAGCGCCTGGCGATGGCCTTGTTTGCCATCGCCGATGCCCTGCAAAGATCGCCAACGCCGGCACAAACCAGCCATAATGATACTGCGGATTCAGGGTCCAATGGCCTGAAAGCCCCCAACACGCCATTAGCCATAACGCCAGGAAGGGAACGATATGCCACTGAAAACCCAGTGGCTCGCTGCGCGACCTAGTCGGGCTGAGCATCGCAGGCGTTGAGAGATGGATATCCAAGGGAAAGTGGATTGTGCGGAGTCGTGCAGATTGCGCAGTGCAACCGCAAAAGCACACGCGTTAAGTACAAACTACCCAATACTGGATCAACGGCTTAAACATTACAATTGCGCGGCAATGCTGAGACCCTTGTGTGTCTCCCGGTTAAGTGCTTCTCACTTTTTTTCTTAACTCACGGGGCGAGTTCCGGCTCAAATCCATTCGTTAAGGGATCGAACAAACCACCATGCAATTGTATTTCGAAGCTAGCGAGCCCCGGTTGCCCCAAAAGGTTGTCGCAGCATGTTTGCGAAAACGCTCCGGCGCGCCAACTGACGTGTTAGGCATCTCCGTTTCCGCACTGCGCTATCTTAGCTTCAGTGCCGAGCGCTCTCGTATTCGAGCCATGCCAACCAAGCTTTCTCCCAATCCTGGCGCTGCGCTTGCACTTCGGAGTCGAGTGCGAACAGATAGCGAGGGCGGCCCTTCATTTCTTTGAGTACTTTCAGGGTCGCGGCGGCATCGTCGAGTTTCCCGGATCGGAGCTGCGCGCCGAACAAAGCCAGGCCGTTCACAAGGTCTTTCGAACGCACGTAGAACTCCCGCTCCAAGTGGGGCAGCGCCTCGCCGCTCTCGATTGCAGGCCTCGGGGGCACTGATGCAAACCGCGTTACAGTTTCGTAAGCTTGCTGATGCCTTCCCTGCTCCGCGTGAAAGCGGGCGATGAACGGCCAGCTTTCAGTCTCCCACTCCGGCTTTCCGATTAGGAGCGGTCCAAGCCGGGATAGCTCCCGACGCTCCGCCCAGATTCGAAAGAATTGGTTTCGCTGTTCGGAGGTAAGCGTTTCCAAACCGGGATCCTCCGCCAGCAGCTGTTCGCTTTCGAGTTCGAACTCGAGGCGCCCGGATGCCGCCATGTAGAGCATGAGATACGAGCGCTTTTCTCGTGCCCAAACACGAAGAACCTCGCGGACTTCGTGCCGACCCTGAGCTACTTCGAGGATTCGGCGGAATAGCCCATCCTCATCGTCAGTCGGCCTCTTCAATGCTTCGCTCCAAGCGTCGAGAGCCCGGTCTGGGTCGTCGAGTTCCAGCCAGAGCATCCCCTCATAGAAACACAATTCAGTCCAGTTAGGTTCCAACGCGCGAGCGACTGCAAAGTCGGCGCCTGCCTGCGCTGTGGAGTGGCTTACGGCGAACGCGCGGGCACGTTGGTAGTAGAAGTTAGGGTCGAGCGGCGCGATCTGCATTGCGCGCGTTGCATCTGCAATGACATCCCCCGCCCGATCCTCGGAGACCGCGGCCTCGATCTGTGCATCGAGGCGCTGTGCATAGGCCGACGTTGGGAGCGGCAGCCAATGTGATGAGAACCACCAGCAGCCGAGCGCTAGGAACAATACACCGAGACCGCGAAATGCCGGCTGCACCCAGCGCTCTGAGACGCGAGTACACTCCGGGTGAAGGGCCACGCTCATCAGAAACAAGGCAGGCCAGAGTGAACCCACCCGATGTCCGGAGACGTCGACCAATCCGTGGCAGGCAAATCCAATGCCTCCGATAAAAGCCGCCGATCGGAGCAGCGGCGCGGTCCCTTGCTCAAATGGGAGACATCTCCGCACCCAAAGAACAAACAGGAACAACAGAATCGCCGGCCCGAACCAACCGAGTTCGACAGCGGCCCACATCCAATCACTCTCGGGATGCACCGCACGATTACCCATTCTCGATTGTTCACGAGCCATGGCAAACAGCGGCTCGAAGTTACCGAGCCCATGGCCAAACCACGGCGCGCCTGCGGCGAGATCCCACGCGTCCCATTGGAGCAGTAGCCGGAAGTTCTTCATGGCGATGACGGTCTCCGCCTGAAAGCGCCGGAACGCTTCGCCTCCAAAAAGGAAGAGAGAGGTGAGCAGGAGGATCGCGCCGGATACGGCCACGGCGGCATTCTGGGTGGATGACGAGAGCCGTGTAGAAAGGAGCGACCAGACTGCGATTCCGCCAAAGAAGAGGATCACGCCGGACCGCGAATAAGCGATGATCAGCGCTGTGCCAATCAGTCCGAGACAGGCAAACCAAATCGCGCTGGATTTGCGTCGTCCCCTTAAGCCTTCGAAAGCCAACGCATTAATCATCACACCGCCCAGCGCTAGGACATTGGCGGTTTGATTGCGATTCGGGAAGAACCCAAAGTTCACACCGGAATTTTCCGTCTCTGGCCAGAATGGCATCTTATGCCCAGTGATGAAGCCAAACAACGCAGCGGTCGCCAGCAGGATAATTCCAATACAAAAAATCCTCAGTCCACGAGGGGCGACTCTTCGATGCCAGACATAGCTGAACAGATAATACGCCCAGCCCAGCCCCAACAGCATTACCCCAAATGCCTCGAAAGAAAGCCACGGCTGAGGTGATCGCGTGGCGGGAAGCTGCAAACCCGCAATTTCCGATAAGGCATTCCTCCCGTCATCTCCCAGTGACCAGGTCTGAGGGAGAAAGGCCGTACTCGCGATTAGAACCAACGCGAGGACAGCGAGATTGACCGGCCTGCCTAGTGAATGCGCTGGAGGAGCGATCAGGAAGAGACAGCCAGTTGCAATGGCCAATGTGGCTTGAGCCCAGAGCGCAGTTGCTCCGCCGAGTGCGGGAGCAGCGATAGCGAGGGCTGCAAGGAGCCATCCCGCACAGGTGCGAGTGCCGGGATCTAAATCGCTCCTGACTTCCGACTTTGAAGGAGCATCGTAGCCGTGTGTTACTGATTCACCCTCGCGATGAGTACGATTTCGTCGTCTCGCTCCACGCGGCTGACCCAACTCTTTAAGCATACAAAGAAGACACTCGTTAGCGGTACTTTCGGCGGGGAAAACAAAAGCCTCGAAATCTCGACCCGCCGAGATTCCGAGGCTGTCTGCTGCGGGACGAAAGACACCGTCTTCGTCAGCGCGTTTGTTCTACTTGTTAACGACTAAGGCGAAGGCTTTGGCGGCTTCGGCTTCTTGACCTTGCTGCCGCCGGAGAGGGCGATGGACTTGCCCATGACCTGGCCAAACACCGTCGACCCTCCGCTCATTGCGATTGTCTTGTTTTTGGCGAGCAGAATGCCCTCGAGGGTCGATGCCCCGCTCATCCCCACGCCCATGTCGCCAACATTGAAGATGACGTTTCCAGCCTGCAATCCGCCCGACAGAATAACGTCGGCGCTGTTGGAGAGCGAGAACTGCCCCGTCACATTGACGATGAACTTCGTCGTCGCACTTCCGATCAGCGTGAGCTGAGTGCCGCCGACTTCGTTCAGGACGAAGTCCGTCAGCTTCAGAACCACTGGAGTGTTGAATGGGTTGTTAGCCAATCCATCAATCGTCAAATTCATGCTGGCGGTGTTATCCCCCGAGCCCGACGCCCGAATCGTCGAGAAGCTCGACGGCGTGTTGTTGGTGAATCCGCTGAGCGCAAAATTCGTAGTCTTGGTCAGATCAACGATGTTCGTCGCGAGCAGGTTCATGTGGGACTGCACCGTACTGATGATGCTATTCGTCGAAGTGGTTTGATGCTTCGCCCCAGACCATCCGCCGCTGCCGCTTACATTAGTTCCACTGCCGTTGCCTTTCCAGATGAAGACGTCGCCAAGCACTCGCGAATTGCTCAGAACGAGGCTGCCCCCGTCGCCGATACTCACATTGCCTTCGAAATCGATGTTTGCTGGCGAGGTGTTGGAGCTGGTGGACGCAGAGATACTTCCATTCCTGGCTATCGCTGCCCATTTGTAGACTCGGCCTGCATAGCCCAGGTCGATTGTCTTACCCTGCAGGGTAATGCCTTCATCGAAGAAGGTTTTCTGAGCCATCGCCGGGCTGGCCAGCGCCAGCCCCGCCAAGCCCAGGAGAAATAGTTTCGGGAGTTTCATGCTGATGTGCTGCTCTATCGAGTTGTTGTTTGGTGTGCGTCCCCGGCTTTTGGGCACCGTGCTAAAGTCATAGCTTTGGTCGCACGTCGTCGGGGATATAAGTTCCCTTTCGCCGGAGCAATGGATTTACAGTTACGTTTCAGAGACCTTGCGAAGACAGCCCGGAGCAGCCCCACAGAACTAAGCGCTTACGACAAATCGCCCGGGGCCGGATCTGTATCCAGCCGGCGACTTAGATCGACTCCCATAGAGATAATCCAAGCAACGAGTATCCCACCCCAGCACATCCACACATCCCGAAGGGAGCTGAATCGCCCTGGGATCCAGATCTGCGCGATTTCCAAGGCGGCAGCGAGGCCCAGCAAAGCCGCCAATCGGACGATTTGAATCCTTACCGGCCAAGGCCCCTCCTCTCCTGAAGCATCCCCACTTCGTCTCAGGCGAAAACTAAGAAACGCCAACGTACCGAAGAAGAGAAAGTTGCTGAGGTCGTCGTTCATGCCACACCAATTGCGGATTGGTGCCGGCAGGATTCGCAGGAGATCGCGGTGGTCATTTGGGAGCAACGCGAAGTACAACGCGGATGCCAGCGCAATCACGAACGCCGTCTTGATTGCAAACTGCCGCATCGTCTGGAAGAGCGACTCCTCTCCAGCGTTGCCTACTTCGCAGGCTGGTCCAGCGCGGTGCCCTGGCGGTCCCAGCCCCATGCTTCACGGGCTTTAAGCGAAGCCGCACTCCCGCGGGGCGTCGGCCCTTTCGGCCTGCTCGACGCCAGTTTCTCCTTTTTCCGCACCCAGCTTCCGTCCTCCTGCCTCACCCAAGGATTTCCCGGTGATGGCGGTTCGGAACGGACCACTCTTTTATTCCGGAATTCGACAAGCCTTCCATCGTCATAGATCCAAACGTCTCGCCCCCCTTTCTCCGTGTGCATCTGGGCAGGCTGACCATGGCTTTTCTCCACCTGCGTGCTGCGCATCTCGAGCGTCACGGGATCTCCCGGTCCAGCTTCGCCGGCACCCCGCTTATATACGAAGAAATACAGGCCTGCACCAGCTAGCACCACCAGGAGAAACATTTTCATACGCGGATTGTCGTTAACGATGATGCAGGTGCCTGATGGAAACCTCAAGCCTCGGGTTGAACCCGCACTCACCCGGGAGAAGATCGGTGAGTACTTTCTAGAATGGACCATAGAAAAGCGCCTGTTTACGAATGCGGAGTACGGTTGCCGTGCGTCCGCCTCCACTTTGCTCGTTTCATGGGTCCAGCCGATCACCCCCCGCTCACTTCCGCAGGAGGAGACATCCTTTTTCTTCCCGCTCCGGCCCGCGTAGTCACGGAGATGCTCCGAATTGCAGAGATCGGACCGGATGACATGGTGATGGATCTAGGCAGCGGAGATGGGCAGATCCTCTTTGCCGCCGCCCGGGAATATGGCGCGCGAGGTATCGGGATAGAGATCGACCCCCTCCTGGTTGCCCAGGCTCGCACGGACGCTGTACGCCTGAGCCTCGCAGATCGCGTGGAATTCGTTGAACAGGACATCTTCCAAGCCGATCTCCGTCCCGCGACAGCGCTCATGCTTTATCTGCTGGACTCGATTAATCTGCGACTCCGACCCCTTATCCTCGCCCAGTGCACTCCCGGCACTCGCGTGGTGAGCTATTCCTTCGAGATGGGGGACTGGGGGTGCGACGCTCACACGCCCCTCGCCGCAAACGGTGTCTCTCTCTGGATTGTCCCTGCCGATCTATCTGGCGAATGGCGGGCAAATTCCTCCGATTCGCCGTTGGCTCTTGCCTCGCTCAGCTTACGCCAGCGCTTTCAGGAACTCGCCGGCACAGCGACTGTAGGAGGGGCTTCCGGCAAGATGGTAGTCGGTCGGGTACGCGGGAGCGCATTCTCACTCAGTGTGGAACACGAGGCCGGGCCGATCCTGGTAACTGGCCGATTTCAGGGAGATCAACTCGAAGCGTCCGTTACCTTTCCAGATCTACCGTCTTCCAGTTGGAAAGCAGCACGCGCTTATTGCCCGTAGCGCCCAGCAGAGTACTCGCGAGCCGGCTTGGCTCGAAGGAGAGAACCGCATCCACATCTCACAACGCAGGTCGGGAAAAGCCCGTACAACCGCAGCAGAAAAGCGGTCCCGGTCGGTGAATCACTGAGCTTAATTGGCGGAACGGCCAGCTTCGGAAGCTCAAGGCCGAGCCTATTTCATAGAACCGCGAGCTTCAGAAGCTCAACGCCGAGCCTTTTCTATACGACGACGAGCTTCGGAAGCTCAACCTTGAGCCTCTTTCATAGAAGGGCGAGCTTCGGAAGCTCGACGCCGAGCCTTTCCCATGGAAGGACGAGCTTCGAAAGCTCGCCGCCAAGTCTTGAATCGGGGGAGGGACGCGCATTGAGTTAGGCCTCCCCTCCCTCTTGGCCCGGATGTGCGGATCTCTCGCATCCCTTTCCGGCAGCGCACGAGCCCGGACATTCCTTTCCAGTGCTTGTAGATCTTCTCCACGCAGGCGAACGATTCCCGTGCAAGACATAAACACCGGGTTGGAAAACCCGGGCTCCCAGCTTGGGAGCAGGGCGGCTCTTGCTCCTAAGGAACGTTCAGGGGACAAGGAACATCTTTCCCGTATACGGGCACTTGACCTCTGTCCCGGGCGGAAATCCGCGGACGTCGACGTTGCCAGCACTCAGAGCATAAGGACTCGTCATAAAACCGGGTTTGTTCGGAACTGGGGTAGCCGGGAGGGCGGAACCACTCGCTGGCACTGCGGGGGTATTCGGCGCTGAACTCGGAACGACCACGAAGGATGGGCCGCCGCCAGGCGATGTGGACAGCGTAGAGCTTGAGCTTGGATTGCTGCCGGCGTGGATGAGCCGGGCAGTAACGAAGATGTACAGCGAGCGGGGGATGACCTTCGTCGTATTCGTGCCATCGAGGGCCGGGCTCATGATCCGCTCGCCTAATCTCTCGTTGGCGACTTTCTCGTCCGTCTGGCCCATGCCGCCAACAAGTGCGGTCTGGCCCGACGAGAGAGTGACAGCGGTGGAGATCTTTCTGGTTCTAAAGATGGGCTGATTGATCACCCGTGCAGAAGTCATCGGCTCCAGGAGCGATGCGAGTGCGTTCGTGCTGGTCGCAGGACGGGCCGGTCGCCCAGCGCGGTAGTTTACGAAGCCAAGGAACTCCACAACCTGCGGCTTGAGGAGGAGCTCAATGCGACCGTCGGAGGTGATTTCTGGCGTAACCTCGAGCGTGACTCCGGTATTGCGGGTTTCAAAGTTCTTCGGCCAAACGAGTCCGTTCGCATCCTCATCAGAAAACTCCACAGGGTAGCGGAATTCTCGGATGATCTCAATTACCGCGTTTTGTCCACTTTTTGTTGTGACTCGCGGTGCTGAAAGAAGATCTACACCCTTCTTCTCATTCAGGGCACGGACTACAACCTGGAACTGAGGATCGGTGAACACACTTGCGTTCATGCCGGGTGAAACGGCGCTGCGTTGGGCATCCGTTCCGAAGAGCAAGGCGTCGATTGCGTCCGCAGTGATTGCGGGGGCCGGTGACTCCGCCGCACCCGCTGGTTCACGGGCAGCTAAGAGTTCTGCCGGCAATGCATCTTGTGAGATCTCGACAAACTTCGCCTCGATCTCGATCAGTGACGCGGGTGAACGCGCCTCCTGTGTCTCCACAGGAGGTGAACTCGAAGTCTCCGTCGAAACGAGCGGCGCGGGCGCGGGCGCACTCGCGGCGACTGACCTCGCAGGCGCAAGCGAGATAATTCCCACTCCGGCGATCGCCAAGGTCGCTGCCAGGGAGAACCATCCGTGCGGGCGGGTCTCCAAAAGGTGTCGGATCCGGCGAGTTAGGCCGGCTTTCGACTCCGCCATTGTGGCATGCGCCGGCGAGGTGAGCCGCGCCCTGCCCAGGAGAGCTGTGGCTTTGAGCAGCACCTCGCCATATAGCTCGCTCGCGGGTGGACGCTCCTGTGCGAGAACCCATTCGTCGCAGGCGAGTTCTTGGTCCGTCCTTGCGGCGCGTCCAGCCAGCCAGACGAGCGGGTTAAACCAATGCAGTGCCTGCGCGACCAGGAAGGCCCACCGCCAGACCAGATCGCCTCTGCGCAGATGCCCTATCTCGTGCAGCAGCACGCAGCGAAGCTCCTCCGCCTTGAGTTCCGTCCACCAGCCGAGTGGTAGTAAAATGGTTGGCTTGAGGATGCCGCAGAGCGCCGGACTGCGCAGCTCATCCGTCTCGCGAACTCGCAGCCTGGCGGGAACCTTGGACAAAGATGCTAAAGCCGTGCGGATGACTGCATGTTCACTAATCTCCGGGGCACGACTCACAAGGCGTCCCGCGCGGGTTGCGCGGACTATTGCCAGCACCCAAACACCCGCGGCACCAGCAACCCAGGTAAGCATCAAGTAGTCTGTCCAACTAGTAGATGGACTAACGGAGGCGATGGGGACGGTTACGCGCTGCGCCGGCACATCATCAACGGAGACACGGACGAGTGTCTGCGTCGCAGATGGACTCGCCGGCGACAGGGCAGCAGCGCGCAGAGGGAGGGAGAAAGGCCCCGCTGGCGTCCACGGCGAGAGTAGCGGTACCAGCGCGATTAACCAAAGCAGGTGCGCTGATTGCGCTCCGGCATATCGCCGCAGGAGTGGGCGCAATAGAAGGACCAGAAGGATACCCGCTGAGCCACGTAGCGTGGACTCCAGTAACCACGGCAAGATGGAGGAAATGAAATTCATGGAGAGACGAAGATTCTGAATTTACCCGTCGCCTTACTCCGCAGGGACGAGCCGGGCGGTCACGAAAACATAAAGCTGAAGGCTGCTCGGGTGCCTCTCATGAGGGGATGCAGCCTGCGGGCCACCCACCAGTGCGGTCTCACCGGAATGAAGCGCCACCCTTGTGGTTACCTTCTGGGTCGAGAAGATTGGCGACCAAATCGCGCCCGCCTTCAGAGCGCCCCGGGCTAGCTCGGCAAGCACATCCGGATGGGTATCCTCGAGGCCTGCGCGCCGAGAGGACTGATCGATGAAGCCGAGGAACTTCACCTGCTCAGGTACGAGCGTGAGATTAATCACCGGGGCACCAGTTGATTCGACGATTGGCTCGAATGCCAGCGTCACCCCCACGTCCCGTGTCTCGAACGACGTAGGGAGGAACTTTGTCGGCTCCGTCTTCGAAGCAGCCCACTTGGCCGGATAACGTAACTCACTGACTGACTCGATCACGGCTCGATGGCCGCTCCGGCTCACGCCGCAAGAATGGCTAAAGAACTCGGCTTTGCCCGCCTTCAAGCTGGCAATCGCCTGTTCTGTCTGTGCGGGGGACAGCACCATGTTCTCATGACCCATGCTCCCCTTGACTGCCTCCTCAACTTGGATGGGCGTCGCGCGAACAAAGTGTGCCTCGATCTCGACCATCGGAAGCCGCGGCGAGGTGCCGGCAACTTGCGCAGCCGCCCCTCCTTCCAACAGAAGCAATGTACCTATCACCAGCAGCAGGGAGAGCGCGCGAGCGGCGGGTTGGTGGCGGACGAGCGGAACGATCATGGGGAGGAGCGAGGGGATTTCTTGCCTTTGAGCCGAGGAGAGTCCTGCAAAGACGCAGGCGTCTTCTTCTTTAGAATGCGGCGTAGTTCCGCGATCTCGTCGTCGCTGAGATCTGCGGTTTCGCAGAAGTGCACGAGCAGCGGCGCGGCGGCTCCTCCGAAGACGCGCTGAAGAAAGGAGGCGCTTTCTGCGCGGACACAGCGCTCGCGGGGGATCTTCGCCTGATAGCGAAAGGCGCGTGCATCCCGCTCGACGACAAGTACACCTTTCGCCACGAGGCGAGCGAGAAAGGTGTTCACCGTCTTTAGCTTCCACTGGATCTCCGCAGGGAGCCGATCCGCGATCTCCGATGCAGTGAGTCCTCCCTCGTTCCAGACGACAGAGGCAACGCTCCATTCGCTCTCGGAAATGCTCGGAAGTAGGGCAGTGGAACGCGGCGGCATGTTGACGTCTTACAGATGTAGGCGATTAGTGTCCTACATCCGTAGGAGTGTCAACCTGCTTTGTGCGAGACGGTGCTCCTGACGGCGTTAGGTCACCTCGGGAGCGTCCTGGAAAAGTTCTCCAATGGTGAACTTCAGTTCGTGCCAGTCGATGGGCTTAGTCAGATGCCGCGCAAAACCCGCCTCCATACTTTCGCGAATGTCCGACTCCATGCCGTAGCCACTGAGCGCGATGGCGGGGAGTTGATAACGGCTCGACAACTCGCGCATCAATTCGTGCCCGCTACCATCGGGCAGGCCGAGATCGCTGATCACCAGATCAAAACCAACGCCATTCCCCTGCGCCTCAGAATCTGTGACTATGGCGCGCGCCTCTCCCAAGCTGCCGGCCCAGGTCACGCGATGCCGGCTTCGCTGCAGGAGCCGTGAAAGCTGTGCGGCGGTATCCGGGTGATCCTCAATTAGCAAAACGCGAAGGGCTCTCTCACTCGCCAATGAAGACTCTGCTGAATCTGCAGCTGTAGCAGCATGCGTCGCACTCTCATCCGAGGGCCGTACGGTGTGCAGGCGGATCGTGAAGGTCGCTCCGCGATCCTTTCCCCCACTGCGGGCAGAGAGGGTCCCACCGTGCAACTCGACGAGCGCTCGGCTGATTGCGAGGCCGAGACCGAGACCACCAAAGAGTCGGGTGCGGGAGCGCTCTCCCTGCTCAAAGGCGTCGAAGATGCGAGGCAGAACCTTCGGATCTATTCCGATCCCGTCGTCCTGGACTTCTATGACGAGGTCAGGCTCGACGCCGGGACCGGCGTTTTCGTTGAACATGCGGATGGAGAGGCTGCCTCCTCTCGCAGTGAACTTGCAGGCGTTCTGAAGGAGGTTCCAGAAGACTTGAGTAAGTCGCGAAGGATCTGCCAGCACATGACTCTTCGAGGCGGTGATCTCCTTGAAAATATCGATCTTTCGACGCGCCGCCTCGGGCGCGCAGTAGTTTTCCAGCGCATGTTCAAGCAGCGGGCGCGCATTTACGACGTGCCGCTTGAGTTCCAGTTTGCCACGCGCAACGCGAGTGACGTCCAGTAGATCGTCGATCAGCCGCGCCTCCACCTCCACGTTGCGGCGAATCATTCCAATATCCTGTAGGACGTGCTCGGGGAGCGAGGTGTCCTCCTCGATCATGGCGACGGCCGCGAGGACTGGCGTCAGCGGAGTCCGGAGTTCATGACTGAGGATTGCGAGGAAGCCGTCTTTGGCCTGATTCGCAGCCTCCGCAGCTTCTTTTGCGGCCTGCAGCGCAGCTTCGGTCTGGCGGTCTGCAGTAACGTCCATGGTCACTCCGCTCATGCGGACCGCCTTGCCCGCAGCGTCAAAGAAGACTCTTCCGCGTGAAGACATCGAACGGATTGCTCCATCCGGACCGACTACTCGAAAGTCCACGTGATAGTCACCGCCGCCCTGCACGGCTTGAAGCATCTGCCGATCGATATTTTCCCGGTCATCAGGATGCACCGCCTCCAGCCCACTCCTCCCCGTCCCATCGAACTGCTCCTTCGAGATCCCAAGCAGCGGGAACATGTAGTCGTCCCAGACAAGGGCTCCAGTCACGAGATTCGCATCCCACGTACCCATCTTCGATCCTTCCAGCGCGAGACGAAGCCGCTCCTCGCTAGCCTCAAGAGCAGTCCGGCTTTCCTCAATGCTGCCGAGCATGTGATTGAAGTCGTCTGTCAGGGCGCCGAGTTCATCGTTGCCGTATTTTCGTGCACGCACTCCATAGTCATTCCGATCCGAGACACCTCTCGCCACTCCAGCTAATTCAAGGATGGGAGCAGCAATCCGGCGCTGTAGGAATGTGGAAAGGGCCAGTGCACCGAGAGCTGAGCATCCGCCAACTGCCACCACGAGCACTCCGTAGAACCAGAAGCGCGCGTACATGGGATCCAGATCAGCGCGCAGATAGATGGTCCCTACCCGACGTTCGTCATCGTCCAACACGGCACGGAACATTCCCAGCCGAGATGAAGAAAAAACGTGGCCGAGCGGCCCTGGATTCGCGGGGACTTCCCTCGTTTCCGCAGTCGATCGATACTGCGCGAACAGCTCGTTCTTCTTGTCGTACAAAGCTGCCGCGACAATCTGATCTTCCACGCTGAGCGCATTGAGAACTTCGATTGCATCCCGCTGGTTGTTGAACATCAACGCAGCGTTACTGTTCGCACCAATCAACTGCGCAAGCGTCTCGGTACTCCTTACGAGATTCCGCCGGAACGTCATGCGCTCGTAGGCGATTAATGCCACGCAGACGACGAGCAGGGAGAATCCGGTACTAATCACCGTCACCAGCATGAGCTTCCGTTTGATCGGAAGGTCGCGGAAGGAGACGGCCATGGCTTAGCGCTGCGTGGCGATACGCAGGAGCTTGGAACTGACGGTTACATTGGTTGATTGCACCATCGTAGTATTGATTCGGAGACGCACGTTCCCCTGTTCGGATTTCAGCGCGATCATTCCTCCGGCAGCCAGAAAGGCGTCCGTCTCACCCACGGTCACAACGGGCTGACCTTTAGTCCCAAAGAGGATCGGCGCCAGGTGTTCTGCCTCCGATTCTCCAATGAAAAGAAGCTGCGCCTCCTTTGCCTCCTCGATGTTTCGTGTCCGTAAAATCCGAACGCGCCTTCCGCGAATCGTCGTATCTCCGAATTCAGAGTCGAGGAGCGGACCAAATGGGTCGTCACCGAAAACACAAATCGTAATGGGCTCCGCCGGCGAATCGAAGGCGCTCTCCGGCCACACGATGAAGTGGCAGCAGTTCCGGAGAAATGCAGCCTTGGCCGCATACGTTACGTCGGGGGTAAATGTGGTGCCAACATCCGGAAGTGCGGCAGCCGGAAGCAGGACGATTCCACACGCAACGATGTGGGCCAGTGATCTTAGGGAAATCGGAAACGGCATCTGTTCTCCTGGCGGATTGTTCCGCGCAGTCTAGGCACGACGCAGCGCGCACTGCCATCTCTTTGGGTGGTCTTACCCGCGAAATACCACCACCCGAACCGGCTCGCTGCCCTACCCGATCAATTCCGGAAGATGCGCCGCCAGAACCCTCCACGCTCACGCCGTGGCGGTGGTGGTGGCGGCGGAGCAATCTCGTCCTCGTCGGCTTCCGCGCGCGGGCGGGTGCGGCGCATTGGGCGATCCTCTGCATCCTCCTCGTCCATGGGGTCGACTTCTTCACCGGATTCACCAGCCTCCATTGCCTTGCGCTTCTTCCGCTCAGCGACCGTTTCACGCTTCTCGTCCTTGAAGAGCTCCCGCATGACGTTGCCAATCAGCGGTGCGGCCTGGGTCCCGCCATGAACGTCGTCGTTATTTGCCTCCCCTTCGTAGACCGCAGCAAAAGCGTACTTTGGCTCCTCCGCTGGGACGAATCCTGCAAACCACGCAGCCGTGCGCTCCTTGTTCTTCGGCCCCCACTGCGCCGTGCCGGTTTTCCCAGCCACCTGAAATCCTGGGACTGCCGCACGGCTCGCGGTGCCGCTCCTGCTGGAAACCACCTGGATCATTCCGCGCCGAATTGTCTTCATTGCTGTCGGATCAATCGGCGTAGAGCTTTTCGCCCGGACGTTATAGGCCGTCACGATCTGGCCGTCGATCCCCTGCACCTGCTGCACCAGGCGCGTCTGATAAAGCGTGCCCCCATTACCCAGCGCCGCCATGGCCTGTGCCATCTGCAGGGGGGTAACCAGCGTGTCGCCCTGCCCGATCGAAAGGTTTGCGACATCGCCGTTCAGCAGGTTTCGCTTGTGCACCTTCTGCATGTACTCGTTTGTCGGAATGCGACCGGGGTCTTCTGCGTTCAGCGGGATGCCTGTCTTCTCTCCGAGCCCGAGCTGATGGGACGAGTCAATGATCGGCTGCGCCCCAATCCGCAGCCCTACCTGATAAAACCAGGTGTTGCACGACTGGGTAAGTGCATCAGCAAAGTTGAGCATCCCACCATGCGTCTTCTTCCAATTCCGAAAGGTAAGATTCCCTACGTTGAAGGCCGGTGGGCAGGAAAACTCGTCACCTGGCTCGACCTTCCCCGAAGTAAGGGCAGCCAGTCCGACGAAGCACTTGTAGACCGAACCCGGTGGATATGAGGAGCGAAAGGCCCGTGGAATGAGCGGTATATTAGGGTCGTCCTGTAGCGCCTTGAAGGCCTCGGACGATATATTCGGGATGAAGTCGTTCGGGTTGATCGTCGGCCATGAAGCGAGCGCAAGAACGTCACCCGTGTTCGGATCGAGCACTACAATCGCACCACGCTTCGTACCTTTGCGCAGCGATTCCTCGCAGAGCCGCTGGATATTTTCATCGAGCGTCGTGACTACGTTGTAACCGGGCTGGGGAGGAATGGAGATCTGCTCGGAGGCCTGCTTCCCCGCGGCATCGAAGGAGAGATTGTATTGTCCGAACTTGCCCTGAAGCTGACTATCGAAGCTCTGCTCCAGCCCTTCGCGCCCTTCTGCATTTGGCCAGAGCGTCTCGTTGTTCTCGATCGGTCCCGTAGCCACACGCCCTGCGCGGCCGGCATATCCGAGCACGTGCCCGGCCAGCGAGCCGTTGGGATAAAAGCGTTGATACACCGGCTGAAGAACGAGGCTTTTCGCCTTGGCCGCCTGGAAGGCCTCCATCTCGTCGGGCTTCAGATCCTGCGCGATTGTCATCGGGAGCACTCCCCGGTTCTTATAGTGCTTCAGAATCTGGTCGGACTTCACGATGATCGTGCGCTGCGTGAGACTCCGCGCGAGCGCCACCTGCTCTCCGGTAAAGCGGAGTACTTCGCGATCGTTGAACTTGAGTGGCGTCGGGAACGCGATCGCCAGGTTATGACTCACTCGTGTCTGGGCCAGCGGCTTACCATTGCGATCCACGATCTGGCCGCGCGGCGCCGGGATGGAGAGCAGATGCGTGCGCGCGTTCTTCTGCGTCTCCCACGTGGGAGTAAAGGTCGGGTCGGCGCCAGTTGGCGGCGGCTCGGTGGGTGTCAGGTCCGCTGCGCTGCCCGGCTTGCTCCGCGCCGCGATCATCCCCGGAGTTGGCCGGTCAGCCTCCTGCGCCAGAGTTGTGACGGCCACGGAGGCGAGGAGAATGGCGAGGGGACGGCGGAGTCGCAGCATGGCGGAAGGAGTCAGTGTAGAATGGATTCGCGTTTCTTCCAGTCCGAGCGCTGAGAGGTCAGCGGAGCATCGTCACTCGAGCCGAAATCGCGGATTCTGGGAAAGGAAACGCAATGGATTACCATAGATGAGCTGGTCAATCGCCTCTGCGGAATGCCCGCGCCTTCGCATCTCGAGTGCGGTCCTGGGTACGGCCAGTGGCTCGCTGCGGCCCCAGTCGCATGCGCAGTTTAGCCAGATGTTTCGCGCCCCGCATTGCTCCACCATGTCGATCGCGCGTGCAGGCGTTACCTTCGACTCCGGGTAGAGCGTGATCCCCGCCCAGAAGCCGGCTTCGAGAACGAGATCCACGGTGTGCTCTTCCACATGATCGATAATCACTCGCTCTGGCCGCACCCTCGAGTCTGCCTTGAGCACGTCGAGAATCAGCTTCGTGCCCTTCAGTTTGTCCTCCAGATGCGGCGTGTGCACGAGAATCATCTGATCGTGCTCTGCTGCGAGATTCACGTGCTGTTCCAGGATCTTCAGCTCGTTGCGAGTGTTTTTGTTCAGCCCGATCTCCCCAATCCCGAGCACTGTGTCGCGCGGGAGGAATTCCGGGATGATGCTCAGCACTTCCTCGGCAAGCTGTACATCCTCAGACTCCTTGGGGTTGATGCACAGCCAGCTAAAGTGCGGCAGCCCATACTTTGCCGCACGCTTCGGCTCGAAGTCGGTAAGCTGGCAGAAGTAGTCGTAAAATCCTTGGGAGCTGCTCCGGTCGAAACCTGCCCAAAAAGCCGGCTCACAAACTGCCGCGCAACCCGCGGTTGTCATCGCGACATAGTCGTCAATGACGCGACTGACCATGTGAGCGTGGGGTTCGATGTAGCGCATGAAGAAAATGTCCGGGGACGCGAGGCACAAGGAACGGCATCCGGCGATGCTTTCCAGCCACGCTGGTCCTCAAACCATCTTGCGCGGCTAGCGTTTTGGCAAGAGCGGGTGCGTGACGCTCGAATCCGCTCTGTCCGTCGGCCGCGCCGGTCGAAAGCCGCAGGCGCAAGCACTAGGGCCAGGCCTTGGTCGTTCAGGTACTCCCAGATAAAGTAGCGGAAGGAGGGTGAGAACTCTCACCTCCTTCCGCACTTCAGGTCCAACTATCTATCCTGTTGCTTAGACTCCCGGTGGCGGCGTCACGACGGGCGGCGTTGGAGCCGTAGGCAGCTTCCGGAACCGGCGGGCGAGGTCCTGGATGACTGTGTCCAGGCCTGATCCTTCGCCGTGCGCACGGAGCGAACGGTAGATGGTCAGCGCACCGTACATCCAGTCGCTCCCGGCGAACATGCCGGTATCCGAGACGCGGGTTAGCAATCCTTCGATGCGCACCCGGGTCGGCTGCAGCTGGATGTAGAGCGCAGCGTCGCGCTCAAGGCCGGGCAGATCCAGCCCCGCGGGGAGCAGTGCGGGATTGTCCCGGGCGACGGTGAGCGCAAGTTCGGCGAACTCACGGCTCTTTGGCCCAAGCTTCACCAGCTCTCGCCGCTCCTTGGGAGTGGCCCCCTCCATGGCGCCGAGAGCCGCCTCGAGGGTGTTCACGGCTGTGGTGATTGCTGCGGCTTGTTCAGCGGTCTGGCTGATGTCGATGCGGTCTGTATTTAGTTTCATTTCGTTTGGTTCTTTCTGTTTTGGTTTGGTTTGGTTGTTCGAGCCCCGCTCTGGTGCCACACGGCACGGACAGCGATGCCCTACACCTGATGGGCTCATGTCAAAAAAAGAGGTTAGGGCAGGGGATTGCGGGACACTTTCCCGTCGAGACGGCTCTCTGCAGAAGGCGTTTTCCCTGAGCGCCAGCCCCGGGAACGCCATGCTCCAGCGTGGCCTCGGCGCGGGGTACACCCACTGTGGTCCCTCAGCAGCGGCGTCTCTGAAGCCCGTCGCCCTCCGGCATCAACCGCCGATACCAGGCTGGAGCCAGGCGTTCCCGGGCTGGCGTCGCTCCACGCGCATTTAAGTAGGCAGCGTCAGCGCTTATCGATGAGGCATCTCCAAACCAGCCAAGAGATCGCGTCGACCCACGCGTTCGTCGCCGGAGTTACAGCTTTGATTGGCGGCTCGCGACAATCGTACCAGGGGCAGTGGTGCGAGTCTGACTCACTGCAGAGCACGCCAGCACGGGGTCACTTCCACGCATCTCTCCACATCTCAGGATACCAGCGTCCCTCGTCCATCTCGATAAGGTCAAAGTCCGTGATCACGCGACCATCGTCCTTTAGGCCATATTGCCGGATCATATCGGGGATGAAGCCGTCCGTCTCATCGTCCCTCCAGCCGCGTTTACTCATAAAGCTGTTGTAAATGAGCACCTCCTCGTCAGTAAGGCGGCGGCCAGTGGTCAGGCACCAGTCGAGCACCTCTTCGACACTCTTGCCGCTGAGCACCTGTGATCTGACGTCTTCGTAGCGTACGAAAAGATAGCGGCAGGTGCGGCCATCAAATCCCTGCCCAAGCATATCATCGTAATCAGTTGGGAGTTGGCCATCAGCGTGCAGACGAATCTTTGAGCACATGCGGGCGAAATAGAACAAAGCTCCCGTCTTCTCATAGCAGCCCTTGAGTCCTTCGATCTTCATTGCTGGTCTTTTGACCTTCTGATTAACGCAACTCAAGCTCGGCCCACTCCCGGCGATGCTGGACGCGGGGAAGTACGCCGCCCCCCTTAAGAACTTTTCTCGGGTGTGTCGTCTGGTGACGGAACGCTGGGAGGAACCGAAGCGGCCTCCACTGCAGCGGCGGAGAGACCGAGCCTCGCCCGGAGCAGATCGTCGACGAGCACTGCCCGGCTGTTCGGGACGATGCCGGAACCGTACTTCCGGGAGTAGAGCTTCGTGATCTCCGCACCAAAGAAGAGGATGCACGCCGAGTAGTAAACCCAGGCGAGCACGATCATTACCGAACCCGCCGCCCCGAAGCTGGAGGCAACAGAGCTCGTGGCCAGATAGTAGCCGATGAGAAGTTTGCCGATGCCAAAGAGGAGCGCAGTCGCAACTGCCCCGAGCCACACGTCACGCCAAAACAGCCGCACATTGGGCACCAGCTTGAAGATCATTGCGAAAAGCGCACTGATGACCACGAAGGAGATGACGAAGTCCCATGTCTTCAGCAGGAGCGGGTGGAACTGAAACTGACCGGTCATATAGACTCCCAAGGCTCCAAGTAGAACGCTGATCACCAGTGAAACGAGCAGGAGAAACCCGATCGCCAGAACGATCGAGAACGAGAAGAAGCGGTCGTGCATCAGCGTGAGAAACGGCCGGCCGGGTTTTACGACTACGCCCCAGACGGTGTTGAGCGCATCCTTTAGCTCGGCGAACACGGTGGTCGCGCCGAAAAGCAGCACTGCGGTACTGATCACGGTGGCGAGCACGCCACTGCTCTTCTGTGCTGCGCTGGACCTCACTACCGACTGGATGGCTTCGCCGGCGCTCCTTCCCACATGCGTGGAGACCTCCTGGGCAACTTGACCGCGAGCCGCTTCCTCCCCAAAGAAAACGCCGGCCATGGCGATCACGATGACTAGCATGGGGGCAAGGGAGAAGATCGCATAGTATGCGAGTGACGCACTCAGCCGCATGGCCCCATCGTCGATCCAGTGAGAGGCGGCGTCCCTGAGCAACGGGAACAGATGTACGGGCTTCATTGGCACCGCCTTCACTCGCATTGAAGCGCGCCTCGCCGCCTTTCGCCGGCGGCGCTCGTCGATGAGTCGCCGCTTCAGGAGTTCTTTCCAATCGATCACGCGGACGGAAGGTCGACACCCACGGGGCGGAAGGCAACTCTAACGTGGAACAACGTGCTTTATGCGCCTGTTCCAGCCAATGCGGTGCACATCTCTAGGGAGGCTACAATGGGACTTGGCCACGGGGCTCAAATTGCAGGCAATGGCGTGCGTCGGAGTCTGATGGAACAAGTCAGTGGGCGCTATCCCAGCGCCAGCCGACGATAATGCCTGCAATGACAATGACGCCGGCAACGATCCAACGCAACGGCTCAGCTGAGATGCTTGCTCCGACGACGAGTGCCAGAGCAACGCTACCGAACAGACAGAGCGTGAAACGCCAGTCGCTTAGGAAGTAAATGATGTCGAGAATCGTCTCGATGAAACCCCATGGATTCATTTTCAATTGTTCACAGGGAACGCGAGGAAACCCAACGAGCTAGCTTAGATCGACCGGCCCGGCGAAGTCGAAAGGAACGGCTGGTGTACTGCAGCTATACGTTACAGTTCTGGGATACGGACCAATGGAAGGGTGAAATAAGACGCCAGCCAGGTATCGAATGTCTCCGCCAGCCGCTCATCCTCATTGAAGTCGTGGTCGAACAACCAAATCGGTGCGTCATCTGGGCGAGCGTCGAGCAGGTTGCCCTCGTCGAAGCAGAAAACATTGCCGGTGCTATCGCTAGCAAAAGCGACAAGGCGATCGGACATACCAGCGGAACGGTAAGCCTCGGTAGCCTCCACACACTCGGATGGTTTGTGAAATGAAGTGACGTCCCATAAGTCGGATTCGGCGTCCACAATGAGTCCGAGAAGGGTATGTGAGCGTGCTGCACCGCGGACCAATAGAAACTCAACGTAGGCCGTCGGAAACAGAATACCAAGCTGATCCTCAGCTTGATCTATCGCAGCTCTCGCGATGGGTTCCGCGCCGTCGGCGCAGAACCGAGTTATGAAATGCTGATGCGTCTCCGTTCGGTTCATTCCAGTGAGTATAGCGGTCTTTAGACGTGCTGGCTATGTGCCAGTTCCAAGCCTCGTTCGCCTCCTCGCTCGATCTCTGCCCCGAAGATCGCGTGCCGGTGGCAACGCTACCACCAAGTCGCGAATGCCACACATTTACGCGTCATTGATTCTCGCGGAGACGATCGATGTCGGCGAGAACATCGCGAATTCGCAAGCAATCTTTGACTCCCAGAATGACCAAGTTCGTGTTCTGTCCGCCGGCGGTGGTAGTCATCTCGAGCGACTGAATGCCGAAATGTCGCATGAGAAAGTCTTGAGTGGTTGCGTAGTCCACGATGGAACGAAAGTGCAGTTTGCGGTCGGATAAAACCGCAGTGTGCTGGCGAACG
Source organism: Spartobacteria bacterium (assembly GCA_031389825.1). Lineage (GTDB taxonomy): Bacteria > Verrucomicrobiota > Verrucomicrobiia > Chthoniobacterales > Chthoniobacteraceae > JANMSW01. The sequence goes on along the minus strand of JANMSW010000013.1, from coordinate 48,468 downwards.
TGTAAAAAAGGCCCCTCGACTGAGACCTCAAGGCTGGCAGCTAGTCGCGAGGCGAAGCGATGGCTGAAGACGAGATAACAAAATAGCGCTACGAGAAGCGAAATACCGATGCCGGTGCCAACCCCCATCAGCACGAGAAGAACAGCTTCGGTGCGGGACGCTTCTTCGTAGTCTTCGAAAGCCTTGCTGATGCCCGGGCCGATCATACCACCAAAGGCTGAAATAGGAATCGCCCAAGATAAAAGCCACCTGGCACGGAGATAGTTCCTGAGACGGTCCCGGTCTATCTCGATATTAAAAGTGTCTCTGGATACTTTTCGCTCATTAGGAAACGCGCGTGCTGAGGCTAAGTTGAGTAGTGTATCCTGTGTCCTCTCGAAGGTACAGCGCAGGAACTCGGACTGGCTGAGTGTCGTCGGACTTTGCGGGGGAAAAGATGGAGGCGTCACGTCCCGCTTCGCGGGACAGAGACGCGCTCTACACAAGGGGTCCGCTTCGCGGGGAGGCCTTCGGCCTGGTGCTTTTTGCGCGATCCAATCATCCTCAAAGGTCGTGAGGTGGAGAAGTAAGCTCCGGGCGAGCGGAGGCGATCCCCGCTGGATCGCGTCCAGCTTCCTGTGTAGAGTGCGTCTCTGTCCCGCGAAGCGGGACGTGACGCCTCCATCTCCTCGGGTGCCCCTGAACGCGCGCACATGCCTGAGCTTCGCTCATCCAAAGTACTCTGGGCGGACTGATTGCGGCTCGGAGCCCCGGTGTCGGAGCAATCTGCTCCGGCGGTGCGGCTCGGAGCCCCGGTGGCGGAGCGTTTTGCTCCGGTGTTGCAGCTCGGAGCCCCGGTGTCGGGGCAATTTGCTCCGGCGTTGCGGCTCGGTGCTCCGCTGTCGGAGCAATTTGCTCCGGCGTTGCGGCTCGGAGCTCCGGTGTCAGAGCAGTTTGCTCCGGCGTTGCGGCTCGGAGCTCCGGTATCGGAGCAATTTGCTCCGGCGTTGCAGCTCGGAGCCCCTGTGTCGGGGTAATTTGCTCCGGCGTTGCGGCTCGGAGCTCCGCGGGTGCGCTCTGGCTTGCTGCACCGCAGGAAGGCCGTGCTGCTGAATCACAGTATCGATCTCCCATCTGTCTGTCCCGTAGGGACCACGGAAATTAGCCGGGTGGCGCAAGCCCCCGGATCCATTTCAAAGTGCATACGTCCCGTAGAGACGGCGGAGAGAGGCGAGCGATAGAGCGGGCCAGCACAGAAATCCGCCATCCCTCCGGGATGTATCCGAACGGACAATTCTCCGGGGGCTTGCGCCACCCGGCTAATTTCCGTGGTCCCTACCGGACTACCTGCGGCTTTTTTGGACCCTTCTTAACAACTACACGCCCTTCCTAACGGAAGAAGCCGCGCTCCTGAATCACCGTTGGGATCTTCCTCGCTACTGTCCCGTAGGGACTACCTGACGCTTGTTGTGAGAGCCTTCTGATAGACCGGGGCTTTTGACTCTCCATAGGGATTGTCACGTGTTTCCGCCCGCTACACCGAAGACCGAGCCTTCTTCTGCCAGACAAGCGAACCGCTACCTGTACACCGCGATCACGCCTTCGGCGATCGCATCTGCCAGGTTTTGACGATGGCCGCTGGAGGTGGCTATCCGTTTGCCTTCCCTCCCGTTGGTCAGGAAGCCGCACTCGGCGAGGATGGCTGGGGTGCGGGTATTTCGCAGGACGTAGAAGCCGCGCTTGCGCACCCGCCGGTCTTCGGTTCCTGCCGCGCGCACCATGCGCTTGTGGACCGCTGCGGCGAGCGATCCGCTGGAACGCCCGTAGTAATAGGTCTCGATACCATTTGCACCCTCGCGCTTGGCAGAGTTGAAGTGGACGCTCACAAAGACGGCATTACGGGTGCGGTTGGCGATCGCGCAACGCCCGCTCAGACCAACAAAGTAGTCGCCATTGCGGGTCATTATGGTCTTGAACCCCGCGCGCCTGAGGCGGCTCTCGAGCCGCTTGGCGACATCGAGAGCATACACTTTCTCCGAGTAGCGCTGGCCGGGAACTCCGCCCCGATCGTGCCCTCCATGGCCGGCATCGACGACGATGGTGGGACGGGCCTCGGCGAGTGGACTCGCTGCGGCAAGGAGGGCAAAAAGGAGGATGAAAAGGCGGCCTGTTCTTTCCATGAGATCGAGCTCGCGAAGGTCCGCCGATCCGCAGGCGATTGCCAGCGCAATCTTGGCCCCCAAAGCGAACTCAGGATCGCGAGCCGCTCAGCCCTTGCGCTGGGTGAAAGGCACGGGTCTACTTCGGCACCTTCCTCGCCTCATGAAGATCCCCTTTGTCCTGCTCGCAGGCGCCCTCTCGCTTTACGCCTTCACCGCAGCCGCCCAGCACAAGATGCAGACTGCGGCGGGAGAGGCACCGGGACCGTGGATCTTTGGCACGATCGGCGTGGGCAGGAATCCGGACAAGACGATCACCACCGCGGCGCTGAAAGGGCTGGCGATCAAGGTCGGTGAGGAAGGTGAGGCAGCAGTCTGCTACGATCTCGACCTCGGGCGCATGGCCGGCGCATGGACGGGCGGCAAGTTCACTACCCCGATGAACCTGATGTCGCGTGGCGAGTATCCCACCGCGATGGGGATGGTGGCCTTCACCACGGGCACGGTGCCGGGCTTTGCGCTGCTCGAGAATGCTCCCTCAATCGTGGAAGAAGAGGGAGTGCCCGCGACGGATCCCGCATTGGATGCGGCGTTGAAGGACCCGCGCCCGCAGCCTTTCGGCCCGCTCCCCACCGTGCGCTTCGGCGGGGTGTCGTTTCATGGGAGCGACGCGGTGCTGCGCTGGACAATCGGAGGCGCGGAGGTGCTGGAGATGCCGGGGTATGTGAACGATCTGCGCGGCGGCTACTTCACGCGGACCTTCCGAGTGGGTCCGCTGGCCAAGCCGCTGCTCATCGCGCTCGCAGCCCAGCCGCAGGTGGAAGTCGGCGCGCCCTTTGGGCAGGCCACGCGACGGACCGTGACGCTCGACGATCCAGCCCTGCAGGACACCAGCCGAGTCTTCCAGATGACGCCGTGGATCCGCGGGGCTTCTGGCGAAATCATGGTCTGGGCTGCGGGCGAGCCGGAGGGCTGCAGCTGGCGGCTGGCGAGCGGGCAGCTCTGCATATCGGTGCCGGCCTCCAAGGAAACCCGCACCTTCCGCATCGCGTACTGGAGCGCGCCGCCGACCGATCCTCATGGGATGCAGTCGCCGATGACCTTTATGCTTCCCGAGCTGGATCTCGTGGCGCTGACTAAAGGCGGTCCCGTGCGCTGGCCCGAGACCGTGGAGACCCAGGGTGAGATCTCGGCAGCAAACGATGCGTATGTGGTCGATACGGTGAAGCTGCCCGAGTCCAATCCATGGGATGCGCCCATGTTCGTGGGCGGACTGGATTTCTTCGACGATGGACGAGCAGCGCTCTGCACCTTCCATGGAGACGTCTTCATCGCGAGCGGCATCGATGCTTCGCTCGCGAAGGTGACGTGGAAGCGTTTCGCCAGCGGGCTCTACCACGCGCTCGGGCTGAAAATCGTGAAGGACGAGGTCTACGTGACCTGCCGCGATGGGATCTATCGCCTCCGCGACGCGAACGGAGATGGCGAGGCGGATAACTACGAAGTCTTCAACAACGACATCATGGTGACGGCGAACTTTCATGAGTTCGTCTTCGACCTCCACACCGACGCGCTGGGGAACTTCTACTTCGCCAAGGCAGGACCGGTGAAGAACGGTGGACGCGGCTTCGACGAGATCGTGCCGCACCACGGCTCGATGTTCCGGGTGTCGCCCGATGGGAAGCGCATGGACGTGATCGCTACCGGCTTCCGCGCGCCAAACGGAATCGGCGTCGGCCCACACGGCGAGCTGACCACCGGCGACAACGAGGGAACGTGGACACCAGCCTGCAAAATCAACTGGGTGAAACCCGGCGGGTTCTATGGCGTGGTGGACCTGGCACACCGCGATCCGCTGCCTACGGATTACGACCGGCCGCTCTGCTGGCTGCCCAAGCGGGTGGACAATTCCGGTGGGTCGCAGGTGTGGGTGACGAGCAACAAATGGGGGCCCTGGCGCGACAAGATGCTGCACCTCAGCTACGGCACGTGTTCGCTCATCGGCGTGCTGCAGGAGGGGATCAATATCCCGGATGCGCCGGACTGCTGCAGCTACGTGGTGCAGGGCGGAGTGGTGAAGTTTCCGGTGCAATTCCAAAGCGGCACGATGCGCGCGCGCTTTCACCCAAAGGATGGTCAACTATACGTCGCAGGCCTGCGTGGCTGGCAGACAACTGGGCTGAAGAACGGCTGCTTCCAGCGAGTGCGCTACACCGGCGCGCCGGTCCACATGCCGATCGCCATGCGCGCGCGGAAGGGCGGGATCGAAATCCAGTTCACCTCGTCGCTGAATACACAGATGGCAGCGGACCCGGAGAACTGGAATATCGAGGTGTGGAACTATCTGTGGTCCAGCGCGTACGGCTCGCCGGAAGTGTCGACGCTCACGGCCGACGAAAAGCCCGGGGAGGTGGGGAAAGACGGGAAGATGCAGTTCACGGCGGACCAGCTGAAGAAGCAGCAGCACGACCCGCTGCCGGTGAAAGAAGTCCGGATTGGCACGGATGATCGCACGGTTTTCCTGGAGATCCCCGAGCTGAAGCCGGTGATGCAGATGGCTATAAAGTACAATCTGAAGACGGCGGATGGCGCGGAAATGAAGGGCGAGATTGTGAACTCGATTCACGCGCTCGGGGCGGCGGAGTGACTTGACCGTTCTCATTATGGAACTTGCTCTCTCCGGGAAGACGCTGGTCGTGATCGGCGGAACGACCGGGCTCGGGATCTCGGCGGCACGCGCATTCTTGAAGCAGGGCGCATCGGTGGTGGTGGTGGGCCGGAGCGAGGAGTCGGTGCGGATCGCAGGAGAAAGCCTCGGCGCGAAAGCGCGCGCTGTGTCGGGGGATGCCACTGATCCGGATACGGCGCCACGCGCGATCGCGTTGACGGTGGAAGTCTTTGGCTCCTTCGACGGTCTCTATCATGTCGCCGGGGGGAGCGGCCGCCGGATGGGTGATGGACCGTTGCACGAGCTGACGGACGAAGGCTGGCAAGGGACATTCGATCTCAACCTGACATCGCTGATGTACTCGAACCGCGCGGCGGTGAGGCGCTTCCTCGAGCGAGGGACAGGCGGAACGATCCTGAACATGGGGTCGGTGCTCGGCGCGTCCCCTTCCCCTCGCTATTTCGCGACGCACGCGTACGCCGCAACAAAGTCGGCAGTGATCGGCTTCACAAAATCTATCGCCGCATACTATGCGCCGCAGGGTATCCGCGTGAACATCCTGGCCCCCGCGCTGGTGGAAACGCCGATGGCGCGCCGGGCCGCGGAAGACGAGGCTATCCAGCGCTTCGTGAAGACGAAGCAGCCGCTGGATGGCGGGAGGATTGGCCACCCGGAGGATCTCGATGGAGCGGCGGTTTACTTCATGAGCGACGCGTCGCGTTTTACCACCGGGCAGGTGCTCGCAGTGGATGGCGGGTGGGGAATCAGCGAGGGGCAGTATGAGTGAGCCGGCGGCGCTCGGGATCGATCTGGGTGGGACGCAGATCAAAGCGGTAGTGATCGACAAGGTTGGGGGCGTGCTCTGGAAATCGCGACTGGAGACCGGCGATGCTGAGGAGCGGCCCTGGGCGGAGCGAATCCGCGCACTCGCGGAGGAGCAAGGCGCTGGGCTACCGGTGGGGATCTCCGCGCCTGGTCTCGCGGCGCGCGACCGGCGGACGATTGCTCACATGCCTGGCCGTCTTGCGGGATTGGAGGGACTCGACTGGACGGCTCTGCTCGGCAAGCCAACGCTGGTCCCAGTGACAAACGACGCGCATGCTTCGCTGCTCGGGGAAGCGTGGAAGGGCGGAGCAGCAGGTCTGCGGGACGTGGTGATGCTCACGCTCGGCACGGGCGTCGGCGGAGCGATCCTCGCCGATGGCCGCCTGCTGCGTGGCACGATCGGACGCGCTGGTCACCTGGGGCACATCTCGCTGGCGGTAGATGGCGCTCAGGACATCGTGGGAACTCCCGGCAGCCTGGAGGACGCGATCGGTAACCACAGCATCCTTGCGAGAAGCGGCAGGCGTTTTTCGACTACCCATGCACTCATCGCGGCGCATCTCGCCGGAGACGCAGCCGCCAGCGAGGTCTGGCTCCGCTCCATCCGCGCACTGGCCTGCGGCGTGGTGTCGCTGATCAATGTGCTCGATCCGGAGGCGGTGATCGTCGGGGGCGGGATTGCGCAGGCGGGTGCGGCGCTGTTTGTCCCGCTCCAGGAGGAACTCGACGCAATGGAGTGGAAGCCAGCCGGGCATCGGGTCCGAATTATCCCCGCATTGCTCGGAGAATGGGCCGGTGCGATCGGCGCGGCACGCGAGGCGATGCTGGGTACGTAGCCGCATTCGGGCTTCCTCCTACCGCGGCGATCGGTCATTCGTCTGGGCGTCATGTCCGTCGCTCTCGAATACCTTACCCGCTGCCGCAGTCTCGTCGATGCCGTCGAAGGCCAGCTTCCTGAGATTGCCACCGCGGCGGACTGGTTTGCCGAGACAATCCTCGCGGGACGCATGGTGCACGTCTTCGGCTCCGGGCACAGCCGTATCATGGTCGAGGAGATGTGGCCGCGCTACGGCTCCTTTCCAGGGTTCAATCCGATCGTCGAGCTCTCGCTCAGCTTCCATAATCTCGTAGTCGGCGCGAACGGCCAGCGGCAGGCGATGTTCCTCGAAAACGTGAGCGGCCTCGCCGAGCGCATCCTGCGGAACTTCGACCTCGCGCCACCGGACACCGCGCTCGTCGTCTCTTCCAGTGGCTGCAACATTGTGCCGATTGAAATGGCTGAGGAATTCCAGCGCCGAAAGGTTCGCGTAGTTGCGATCATCAGCCAGGCGCACTCGGACGCAAGTACCAGCCGCCGCGCCGACGGTCGGAAGCTACAGGATTTCGCGGATCTCGTGCTGGATACCGGCGCGCCGGTCGGCGACGCGATGGTGGCAATCGAGGGTCTGGCCACTCCCGTGGCACCTGGATCCACCGTCGGCGGCTGCCTGCTCGTGAATGCAATTAAGGCCGAAGTCGCTGCCCGATTAACCAAAGCTGGACAGCCTCCGCGCGTGCTGACCGCCGCCGCGATCTGCGGCGCTCAGCGAGCGATGGAGTTGTTTGAGTCCGCTTACGACGAGCATGCACGGCGTCTGGCTCTGCTCTATGCGCGCATTGGAGCGCCAGCCGATTCATAGGAGCGCTGATTTTGCGTTTGCCCATAGCGCAATGCGCAGCCTTCACTGAACAACACACTTTTGCTTTATGGAAATCGCACTCCAACTCTCCGTCTTCCTCAATAACGAACCCGGCACTCTCGCAGAAATCTGCGATGTGCTCGCCGAGGCGAAGATCAATATCTTTGCTCTCACCGTCTCCGACACGACGGATCACTCCGTGGTTCGGATGGTCGTAAGCGATCCCAAGCGCGCTCTCTTTCTGCTCGGCGAAGGTGGTGTCCTGGTCATCGAGAACAACGTGCTGCTGCTGGAGAATGCGAACAAACCTGGTGCTTTCGGTGAGGTCGCGCGCCGCCTTGCAAAGGCAAAGATCAATATCGAGTACGCCTATCTCGCCACCTCCACGAGTTCCAAAAAGGGCCTATCGGTGATCCGCGTCAGCGACACGAAGAAGGCGGCGAAGCTGCTCGAGAAGCTCTGAAATCCACAGGTTCGAGCGGCGTGAAGTTTTCTACTTCCGATAAGACCGCCCCCCGTAAGTAGAACGAAGGCTCTCTCGCATGACCAACTTGAAAGTCTGGCAGGGAAATCCCTATCCGCTTGGGGCGACCCTTACTGAGGAGGGCGTAAACTTTGCTCTCTTTTCTGAGAACGCAACCGGAGTCGACCTGTGCCTCTTTGACCACATGGCGGCGCCCAGTGAGACGGTGCGCATTCGGATGACCGAGCAGACGGATCAAGTTTGGCATTGTCTTCTCCCCGGTCTGAAGGCTGGCCAGCTCTACGGCTACCGCGTCTATGGCCCGTACGAGCCGCAGCACGGGCATCGGTTCAATGATTCCAAGCTGCTCCTCGATCCCTACGCCAAGGCGATCACGGGCTTGATCAATTGGAGCGACGAGATGTTCGGCTATGTGCAGGACGAGGGGAAGAACGCCGACTTAACACGCGATTATCGCGATGATGCCTGGGGCATGCCGAAATGCGTGGTCGTGGATGAGACCTTCGACTGGGAGAACACAAAGCGTCCGAATATCCCGCTAGCCGAGTCGGTAATCTATGAGGTCCATGTGAAGGGCTTCTCGAAGACCTGCCCGGAAATCCCGGAGAAGATCCGCGGGACCTACGCGGCACTGGGCACGGACTTCGCGATCGAGTACTTCAAGAAGCTCGGCGTCACGGCGGTGGAGCTGATGCCGGTCCAGCATTTCGTGAATGACCAGTTCCTCCAGGACAAGGGGCTGGTTAACTACTGGGGATACAATTCGATCGGCTACTTCGCGCCGCACTCGGCCTATGCGAGCAAGGGGATCTCCGGTGAGCAGGTGCGGGAGTTCAAGGAAATGGTGAAGCGCCTGCATGCGGGCGGGATCGAAGTGATCCTCGATGTCGTGTACAATCACACCGGCGAGGGAAATCAAAATGGTCCCACGCTGTGCTTCCGGGGAATCGACAACGCCGCGTACTACCGGCTGATGCCCGATGATCGCCGGTTCTACATGGACTATACGGGCACGGGCAACACGCTGAACATGCAGCACCCGCGCGTGCTCCAGCTCCTCATGGACAGCCTCCGCTACTGGGTGCTGGAGATGCACGTGGACGGCTTTCGCTTTGACCTTGCCTCGACACTAGCGCGTGAGGCGCATGCGGTTTCAAAGCTGTCCGCGTTCTTTGACTGCATTCATCAAGATCCCGTTCTCTCGCAGGTAAAACTGATCGCCGAGCCGTGGGATGTCGGCGAAGGCGGGTATCAGGTCGGCAATTTCCCGGTGCTCTGGGCGGAGTGGAATGGCAAGTACCGGGACTGCGTGCGTGCCTACTGGAAGGGCGACATGGGCCAGCTCGGTGAGTTCGCGTATCGTCTGACCGGCAGCTCGGATCTCTACGAAGATGATGGCCGGCGTCCTTACGCCAGCATCAATCTCATCACCACGCACGACGGCTTTACGCTGAACGACCTCGTTTCGTACAACGACAAACACAACGAGGCGAACGGCGAGAACAGCCAGGACGGGCATAACGACAACCGCTCCTGGAACTGCGGGCACGAGGGCCCGACTGAAGATCCTGAGATCAATGCCCTGCGCCGCCGCCAGTTGCGCAATCTGCTCGCGACTCTCTTCTTCTCACAAGGCGTGCCGATGCTGTGCGGTGGAGATGAGTTTGCTCGAACGCAGCATGGCAATAACAACGCCTACTGCCAGGACAACGAGATCTCCTGGTTCAACTGGGATCAGACCCCGGAGCAAAAGGAACTCATGGAGTTCACCCGCCGGATCATTGCAATGCGTCGCGCGCATCCGGTCCTCCGTCGGCCGAAGTTCTTTCAGGGCCGTCGCATCCGAGGCGCAGGTGTAAAAGATATCATGTGGCTGGATACGGAGGGCTGCGAGATGGCCGACGACCACTGGAACTCCGGCTACACCCGCTGCCTGGCCATGCTGCTCAGCGGTGACACCATGGATGTACGCGATCGGCATGGAGAGGTGATCCGCGATGATACGTTCCTCGTGCTGTTCAATGCTCATCACGAACCGGTCAGCTTTACTCTGTCGGGTAAGAAGGACCTCTCTTGGGAGGTTTGTGTCAACACGCAGTACGAATCCGGACTGCCTTCCGAAGCCAAGTCACATGCTTCAGGTGACGAGTTGGAGTGCATTGGCAGGTCGATGTGTGTCCTGCGACTGGTGAAGGGTTCCCAGGAAGAAGCCCGTCACTCTACCTGGAGGCATCCGCAGAAGGGGACGCCAACTCCGCCGCCTCGCCCTCCGACTCCTTCGCGTCACGACGTCGTCGATCCCACAACGGCACCTCCGCCTCCAAAAGAAAAGGCTGCCAAGACTCCGAAGATCTCCGATCTCGCACAAGGTGCGCCGGATCTTGGCAGCAATCCTCGTCCTCCGAAATAGCGAGTCGCTGGCTCAAGCCACAGAAAAAAGGCGCGTCCTTACGGGCGCGCCTTTCTTGTTTCCACTCCCAAAGTGGGGCAGCCTAGTTGATCATGTCGTCTGGTCCGCCGAGACCGGCAGGCAGGAGGTGATCAATCGGCTTTTCTTTCTTCTGCAAAGCACGGCGGAGCTTCATCAACGCGATGTTCTGGAGCTGACGGATCCGCTCGCGGGTCACTCCGAACTTCTTGCCGACTTCTTCAAGCGTCTTGGCCTTGCCGCCATCGAGACCGAAGCGCGAGAAAATGATCTTCTTCTCACGATCGTCGAGCACATCAAGAAGTTCGCTCACTTCGTCACGCAGATTCTGGTCACGAAGCCTTTCGAAAGGCGTGAGCGCTTCCAAGTCGCCGACAATCTCGCCGAACTCCGTAGAGTCGTCGTCGCTGATCGGCGCGTCCAGGGATGCAGGACGGATGGACACCGTCTTGAGCTGAGACACTTTCGAAGCGGAGAGCCCGACTTCTTCGGCAAGTTCTTCATCCGTCGGTTCGCGTCCGAGTTCCTCACTCATCTGGAGCGCGACTCGGCGCATCTTGGAAATCTTATCAACCAGATGAACAGGAAGTCGGATCGTCTTGCTCTGGTTTGCCAGCGCCCGCTTGATCGACTGCTTGATCCACCATGCCGCGTAGGTGCTGAGCTTTCCGCCCTTCGCGGGGTCGAAGCGTTCCACAGCCTTCATCAGCCCGATGTTGCCCTCGGAGATCAGATCCAAAAGAGGCAAACCAAGATTCGCGTAATCATGCGCGATCTTCACGACCAGACGCAGATTTGAGCGGATCATCTTCGCACGAGCTTCCTTGTCGCCCTTTTTGATACGGGCGGCGAGTTCGATCTCCTCATCGGGGGTAAGCAGAGGGATCTGCCCAATCTCCCGAAGGTAGATCTTGATTCCCGTATCGGAATCTTCGCCTGACTTGTAGTTCATTGGTGGTTGCCTCGGTCTTTCTAAAGGAAGCGGTTTAGGTCGCTAAAGTTACGTCTGTCGGAGCTGTTCAGGCTGTAATAGTGTGGAATTTAGAGTGCTGTAATGCCGATGTATTCACATTGGCCAGAATTGAACCTCGATGCAAGAACTTTTTATCTCTCGAGGTGAGTAGTAAATGCCGTTGATGATCTCAGGTTCAGACAGGCGTCAACGTCTCTCGTTCAAAGTTTGCTCAGGCCTTTTCCGGCAAGGAATGCCGGGCTCGAGGCTCGTCCTGTGCATCGCACAATCGGTGCCACGGAGGTAGCGCACCTCTGGATTGTGTCACAGAGTGCCAACGAAAAGTTAGCACCTTGTTGGGGAGCATCTGCACTGCGGGCCTTTAGCCTCTAGTGGGCAAGGAGCACGCTTCTCAACACAAAGAGCGTGCTCGCAAGATTCGCGAGGAAGCTCGTCGTAGTGACGAGTTTGCTCATCAAATTGGCGAGCGGGCTCGTCGAATCACATAGCGCGCTCGTCAATTTACATAGCCAGCTCATCAGAATGCAAAGCGTGCTCGCTGGACTCGCGAGCCATCCCGCGGGATTCAGAAGCGCGCTTGTCGTAGCGACGAGCAGTCTTATCGGCTGAACGAGCTCGCTCACCACGGTGGCGAACTCGCTCGTGGATCCGGCGAGCAACTCCGCGCTCGTTTGTGACGGCAGCAAAAAGAGCACGAGGGATAAACCCTTCGTGCTCTTTAATCTGCACCGCAGCCGTCAGACGGCTGGGGTAATTTTAGACGGCCTTTGCTTTCACTCTGCGCGCTACTGGCGCAGGTTTTTCAGCGGGAACCGGTGGACGACAGTGGTCTCCAGAAGCGAACTTCGCGTTCAGCGCAGCGGCGGTTTCGAAGAACGAAGCGAGGCCGGCGGCGACGCCCCGGTATTCCTTGCCTGTTTTCTTGACGATGCCGGCTTGCACGAGATTCTGCAGCTTTTCGTAGGCGCGAAGGCGAAGCATCTCCTCTCCTCCACTCGCGGCGTTGCGCGCCCGGAGATTCGCATGCACCACATCAAAGAGCGCTTTGAACTCGTAAGACGCCTTCTTCGACAACACCACCGCCAACTCCTCCGCAACCCGATCTGGACCTCGACGTGAGAAACCGTAGGTAGTTTTCAAGAACTACAGATACATCAGGGATCGGATAAGTCCAGCCTAGCTTCTGCAGATCTGTAAGGTAAATCGACGGGCCAACCTACTGACCCGCTTCTCCCGGACCCAAAAGGGGGTCCGGGAGCAGGCTCCGCTCCTACGACTCTCTGCGCACGGGCAGAGTCTTTGGCTTCTCCTTCTTGGGCTTTTTCACTTCTTTCCTTTTGCTGTTATTTCCTTTGGCCATATAGGGACTCCTGGTTGAGTGGACTCCAGAGCACACCGTCGGTGACGTGCCAATCTGAAGGTATCTCCAAGATGCTGCGCCCCATGCCCGATGACAACCAAAAGACTCGGCTCGTGCCTTCCAGGTAACTCCTTACCGCACAGCCGTACGCGGCTAGTCGCGGAAGTTTTTGAAGGCAAGGCCCACTTCGAAGTCCTTGCGCCGACAGAACTGAATTACTTCCTGGAGATCGTCCCGCTTCTTGCCACTCACACGGATCTGACGCTCCTGTAGGGTACTCTGTACCTTTGGATCCTCCGCCTTGATCGCGCGAATGATCTCCTTGGCCTTCTCACCGTCGAGACCCTGCTTCACATCGAGATCCTGCGTGGCGTGGCCCAGCGGCGAGATCACGGGATCTTTCTTGTCGATGTTTCGTAGGTCGATCTCCCGCTTGGCTAGCTTGCCAATGACGATTTCGACGAGGCTCTTCAGACGGGCTCCGTCTTCCGCGGCCAGCTTGATCTTCGTTTCCTTCGGCACCCACTCGATCGTGGCGGTGCTGCCCTTGAAGTCGAATCGCGTAACCAGCTCCTTGCGCGCCTGGTTGATCGCATTGTCAATCTCTTGGGCGTCAACCTCGGAGACGATGTCGAAGGAGGGCATCCTCTTTTGGGCGTGTCCTAGAATCCTGCGCGAACTTCCAGCTTCGCAAAGGGCGCTCCCTCTTCGGTCTCGAAACCTTCCTCGGCGCGGTGGAAGTCGAACTTTCGGTTGAAGGCGTAACCAGCACCAATCTCGACGCGGATGTTTTCGTGTTTGTAAGTGAAGCCGGCAGACGCGCGCCATTCTGAGTAACTCACCACCGCGTTATTGAGCCGTGGCTTGCGCTCGAAGTCCTGGCTATCCGTGCGAAAAGATCCCCCAGCGACTTCGCCTTCGACCCAAAGATCGAGACGGTCCGAAACCGAGTACATAAGCTTCGGCTGCGGCGGAACTGCGAGGAGCGTCCAGCGATCGTACGACACCACCAGCCCAGCGGCCGGGATGATGGGATTGGCGCGGAAGCCGGAGTAGGTGAGCCCTGCGAGCAGTGCGAAGGAATAGCCCTCGCCACGTTTCATCCAGATAGGAGCGTAGGCAATTACGGGTACGTTGAAGGTGTTCGACTCGATCTCCTGTTCGAAAAAGAAACCGGGGCGCGCCTCGAGCAGAATGGCCGTCTGATTCCGCACAACGTATTCCAAGCCGATAAGTGCGGAGCCGCTCTGAAGGGTGTTTGGAATCGGCAGGCCGCCATCGTTGTTGAAGTCCCACCGGCGATACTCCGCACCCACACGCAGGTACCATTGGCCGCAGTCGATATTCGGCCAGTCGAAGATCTGGAGTGGAATGCGGTGTTGCAGTTCGGCCTGCTTCGACCAGGCGTCTCCACTGGCGTCATCGCCGCGCTCGAAGTCACTACGCCCCGTGTAGCTGGAGCGGAGGATCAGCGTGTTGAGGGAGTCAGGGGGACAGATTTCAGCTACGTCCTTGACTGATTTAGCCGGAGCCATGATCTCACCGGCTAATGCTGAGAGGGGAAGCAGGCCGCTCGAGAGGAGAGCCAGCGCGAACAGAAAACGCGTCTTCATTGCGCCGGAAGCTAGAGACGCGATTCGCAACAGAAAAGCCCGAATCGCACAGGACTCTACAAAACTGCCGGCCGCCCTAAATGTCTCTTAATGCGCGGCGGAGTTGGTTGAAGTCGATGGGCTTGACGAGGTGAGCCGAGAAGCCTGCGTCAATCGAACGGCGAACATCGTCTTCCATACCATAGCCCGAGAGTGCGATTCCCCGCAGTCGCGGCTGAATGGCGCGCAGCTTGGCGAAGACCTCCAGGCCCGTGCCGTCGGGTAGGCCCAGATCGGAGATCACGACATCGTATTGGCCCGTCTCACCAGCCGCCATGGCAGAGGCCACGCTACCCGCGGTAGTCACATAATGCCCGGCACGCAGGAGCAGGCGCCGGAGGACGGTCAGTGTCGGCTCGTGATCCTCAATGACCAGCAAGTGCAAAACTGTGGAGATCCCTTGTGAGCTAGTGCTGGAAGCATCTGACTCATCGGACTGTCCAACATGTGGCGTCGAGACGCCCGACGATTGCTCACTGACCCGCGGCAACTCTATGATGAAGGTGGCTCCCAAGCCGGCTCCAGCGCTCTCCGCGTGAATCGTCCCGCCATGCAGATCCACAATTGCGCGAGCAATCGCAAGCCCAAGGCCGAGGCCGCCGAAACGGTGATCATTCTCCCGCCCCGCCTGTTCGAAAGGGCGAAAGATTGCTTCGAGCGCGTCTGCCGAAAGTCCAATTCCGGTGTCGCTCACTTCGATCCTGAGTCGTTCATTCGTCTCGTCGCGGGTGCGGATCGAGACGCGCCCGCCACAAGGCGTAAACTTGATCGCATTGCGGAGCAGATTCCAAAAGACCTGCTGGAGTCGCGTGGGATCCCCTCGCAGCGCGGTGCGTAATGCGCAGAGATCGAGGTCCAGCGCTACGGGCTTCTCCTGCGCCTCATCGCGCACGATCTCAACGGCGAGACCGATCAGGGAATGCGCGTCGCACACTGCTGGGCGGAGTTGGAGCTTCCCCTGCGAGATCCGTGTAAGGTCGAGCAGATCGTCGATTAGACGTGCCTCCAGCGCGACGTTGCGCTGAATCATTGCAAGCTCCGACCGCACCTCCATTGGAAGACGCTCGTCATCTCGAAGTGCAGTGGCGGTCATCAGTACCGGGGTAAGCGGAGTTCGCAGCTCGTGGGAAAGCGCCGCTAGGAAGTCATCCTTGGCCCGCGAGGCCACCTCCGCGCGCTCCTTCTGCGCAAGCAACGCAGCCTCCGCGGCCCGGCGCTCGATGCTGATCGCAATAGTATCCGCGATCGGAGCGAGATCGCCGAGCACCGTGTCGCTCAAGGGTTGGCGAGAGAAGAGTGCCATCACACCCATCGCGCGCCCTTCCACAATCAGCGGATACCCTGCAAACGCGATCATCCCTTCACGCTTGGCCCATTCCGGATCGGAGATATTCGGGTCGTGCGGAACGTCGTTCGTTAGATGTGCGTGAAGGCTCTTTGCGATCCGCCCGATTTTGAATTGCCCCACCGGTACGCGGGCGTGTGGACCGTCGAGATGCGTGTAGAGGCCTGCACTGGCCCGCAGGATGAGCACGGGCTCGACTGAATCCAGGACCCAGACCCGCGCGAAGGCGGCATCGAGATGACGCACCAGAAGCTCGCAGCATCCGTGCAGGCTCTCCGTGAAATCTGCGCGCGACGTGAGGAGTGCCGCAACGTTCGCCCGCAGGCTCGAGAGGTTTGCCCGTTCGGCGAGCTCCGTGTCGATGGCGCGCCGCTGGGAAATGTCGCGGATGAAACCCACAAAGAGCTTGCGATCCGAACCAGGCAGCGGGCTAATCGAAAGCTCTACCGGGATCTCCTCTCCATCGCGTCGGATCGCGCAGATCTCCAGTCGTCGCCCCAGCACCGGCCCCTCTCCTGTTACTAGGAAGTGCGCCAGCCCACGTCGATGTGCCTCGCGATAACGCTCGGGAACAATCAGCGCGGCCATTTCGCATCCCAGTACCTCATCACGCTTCCAGCCAAAGATGCGCTCTGCCGCCGGATTCCATTCGGCTACATTGCCCTCTGCATCCATGAGCAGCACCGCATCGAGCGCGGCGTCGATGATGGCCTGAGCGCGTGCATCGCCCGCGCGACTCTCTGCATCCACCTCGACGAGTTCGGGCATGTCTTGCAGAGGAGTAGCTCCCATCAAGTGGGAAACGTGCCCCGTTGCGCGCCTAGGTGCAAGCAAGTGAAACGCGCCAACCAAACAAGTCTCGGAGGCCCAATGGTCGGGCCACAGACGCTCGGGAGTGAACTACCTATTTCCTGTTTTTCCGACTGGCAATTCAGCCGAAAACTAGCCATCCTCTACTCACCATGGGAGATAAATCACCGAAAGCGACCAGCAAGCAATCCGCACAGAAGCAGGCGAAGGCGAACACCAATAAGCAGAAGAAGACCACTGCTACTGCTGCCAAGCAGGTCGTAAAGGGTAAGAAGTAAGCAGTCGGTCCGGTGGACGGCCGTCACTTCAATACGCTGCTCCACTTGTAGAGAGCAAATCTCGAAGGGCGCTGACCTGCCTATCAGGCAGCGCACGAGCCTATTCGGCTGGCTACTCGAAGCGCAGTGCCTTTACGGGGTCCATCCGTGCCGCGAAGTAGGCGGGAATGAGCGCTGCCACGGAGCAGATGAGGAATGCGCTGATGCAAATGATCGCCACATCTCTGGGGACGACCTCCGCAGGGATCTGGCTGAATTGATAGATACCGGCGGGGAAGACTTCGATCTGAAAGGTTGTGGCGACGAAGTCCTTGAACTCGTTGCGCCACCGGACGAGGGCCATCCCCAGCGCCAGGCCGCTGACGTTTCCGAAGAAGCCGACTACCATTCCCTGGGCGAGGAAAATCCAGACGATCTGGGCAGTCGTCGCACCGAGCGCCTTCATGATCCCAATCTCCCGGGTCTTCTGAACAGTGACCGTGATCAGCGTATTCATGATGCCAAAAGCGGCAACAATCACGATGAAGAGGAGCAGGAAGAACATCGTGTTTCGCTCGAGGCGAAGCGCATCGAAGATCTGCTTATTCAGGTCGATCCAGGTATCGACCTGGAGATCAGGCGGCAGGGTGCTAAGCAGCGCAGCCTTTACCGCCGGTGCCTGATAAGGGTCGTCCGTTTTAACGGTGATGCCGTGGAGATCATCTCCGAGCCCATATAGCTCCTGGCCAATATGGAGCGGGACCAGGAGAAACTCTGAGTCATAGACGTAGCGACCGGACTCGAAGATTCCGGTGACCACGAGGTCGGCGGGGAGCACCATGGCACGGAGCTCCTGCATGGTCTTCTCTTCGCCGGGATTCTTCTCCGCTCTATCGATGGCGTCCATCAACTCGCTGATATTCCCCGGCGAGATCACGCTTACTCGGTCCCCGACTTGCACCCCCAGCTGGCGGGCCAGTTCTTTACCCATTAGTACCTTGTCGCCGCTAAGGTCAAACTTGCCTTGCTTGATCGCCCCTCTGATGTCGGTCACGCGCTGCTCCCGCTCAGGGTCAATTCCGCGGATCTTCGGTGCCAGCCGTCGGCCTTGGAACTCGACAATTACCGGCCCTTGCACAAACGGGGCAGTTGCAACGACGTGCTGGGCTTTCTCGATCTCAGGCTCCAACTCGCGCCAGCCGCTGAGCACCCCGCTCGCCGTCACCAGCACGTGGGCATCGAAGCCGAGCACTTTGCGCCTCAGCTCTTCGCCAAACCCGGTCATCACCGCAATCACCAGAATCAGAACGGTGATCCCCAGAGTGACTCCAAGGATGGAGATGATCGTGATGATCGAGACAAAGGTGCGCTTCGGCTTGAGGTAGCGGAGCGCGAGGAAAAGGCTGAAAGGGGCTTTCACGGCGGGAAAGCCATAGCGGCAGGCAGCGCGAGGCCAAGATAAAACCCAGAAAGCAGCGCCCGACGATGCGCCTCTTCTCACGTAGGTCTCAAAGACCGAGGTCAAGACGCGAACCGCCACCTGTGGGGTTCAGCGGCCATTCTCCAACCCCCGCCGCCCAACCCCATGGCTCGTCGGCGGGACGCATTCTGTCCGAAACGGGTCGAAAACCTTGGTCGATGACTGAAATTCAGTCATCGCTGGCGGTCAAAGCATCGTTTCCGGACTATTTAGATCTGCTGCCCGGCAAGTACCATCCATCTATCGCTGACCATCCCGCACCAGTGGCCGAAGGCGTTCTGCCCTCACATTACTCAACCGCAGGATTCTCCCTCGTGCCCCTCGCCCCGTCCTGAGCGAAGAAGTGCTTGAGAAGCTATTTTATCCGATTGACGAGAAAGGTGGCGGCGACTAATAACTGAAGCATGAACAAGGTTCTCTCCCTCCTGCTTGCCTTTGTTGTCCTCCAGACACAGTGCTGGGCCCTTACCGGCGGTCCTAATTACAGCTCCGGCGGCTCCGCGGGGCAGACTGACTTGATCGGCGTGTATGCCGGCGCGCTTCTTCCCTCTGGCGATGAAACCGTCGAGGGTGCCACCAATGGTCTTGGCCTCTTCACCCTCAGCGTCCCAGAAACGGGCCTCGGTGCAGGCGATTTCGTTTACTTCTCCGAGGGCCGTACGTTCACTGGCTCGATCACGGGCGTTGCAGATCCTGATGAAGGCACGTTGATCGGCTTGCTCAAGGGGCAGTTCGACATCGTCACTGATTCGATCCAGCTAAACGACGACTTCTTCGGCGACGCGTCCCTGACCTTCACAGAGCCAGGTGGCTTCGCCAACGGACAGATTCAGGCAGACTTCGTTCCGTCCGCGAGCGGATTTGGAGTATCGACGAGCGGAATTCCTTTCGCCGGACTTCGCCTGGAAGGTACCGCAACGGTCGAGATTTCAGAGTTCCGTGAGACGACCAGCCGTGTCCCCGGCACAGACGACGGTGATCCGACGACGGACGATCGGGATGTAGTGACGACCACGAGCGTCGTACTCACCAACTCGATCAGCTTGTCAGTGGATGGTTTCCGTCAGTCCAATGCCCCTGGAGACACGGCGATCAACAACTTCCAGAACCAGAACTGATCGGTTAACTTCACGTTTTGCATCCAAGCACTTCTGGGTGGATCTTCCACTCAGAAGTGTTTTTGCATTTATGGGTCCCCCGTTGTCTCCCAGAGCTCAGCAAGCATTCACTGTTATGGAACTGATGACCGTCATGGTGATCATTTCCATCCTCATGGTCCTGCTGCTCCGGGTCACGGACACCATGAGGGAGCGCGCGGAGAAGGCGAACTGCGTGTCCAACCTTAAGAACCTCTATGCAGGAGCTGCCGGGTACGTAATGGACCGCCAGCAGTGGCCTCAGATCCCAGGAAACTTGGTGCAGAAGAACTCAAAAGAGTATGCGGCCCTCTGGATCGACGCGCTCGCACCGTACGGTATTTCTCAGTCCAACTGGCTGTGCCCGACTCAGCAGCGCAACTTGAAAGCTCCGGACATGAAGGAGAAAGAGAACCGGCGAGTGGATTACAACGCGACCCCGTTCGATTCCAGACCCTACACGGCCTACCAGTGGCCGAAGCAGCCGTGGTTCGTCGAGCACGCCTCATCGCACGATGGTGGCCCTCTCCTGATTCAGACGAACGGTAAGATTCTAACTCTGCGCGAGGCCATCGGCCCGCGTGCAGGGCGATGGAAGTGACATAGCCCAGATAGGCTCAGCGATCGACCGCGTCCAGGAACTGACGCGCTCGGATGAGGGCCCGAGCACGGTGACTGAGAAGATTCTTCACACCTGCGGGGAGCTGGCCAAAGGTCTCGCAGTGCCCCTCCGGCACAAACAGGGAATCGTAGCCAAATCCGCCTTCGCCTTTCCCCTGATTGACGATCACACCCTCCACCGCACCCGCGAAATCGGCAATGACCCGCCCCTCATCGGCGAGGACCATGGCGCAGCGGAAACGCGCCGATCGGTCGCGCCCCCGGGCGCCGATCGCTTCGAGTTCGCGTAGAAGCTGGGCCCGGTTTTCCGCGTCAGTAGCGTTCTCGCCTGCATAACGCGCGGAGCGCACGCCGGGAGCGCCGTTCAGCGCATCAACTTCAAGCCCGGAATCGTCCGCGAGCACCAGCCCCGGGAAGGAGCGGGAAGCGGCAAGAGCTTTGATCTCCGCGTTCTCCTGAAAGGTGGTGCCAGTTTCATCCGGCGAGACAACTTCCGGGTGCGAATTCAGGTCAGAGATGTCCCAATTCGAGCCAAGGATCTCCGCGATCTCCCTTGTCTTGTGAGCGTTCTTCGTCGCGATGAGGAGGCTGGGCATTGGGAGATGATGCCGGGAAAAGCAGGCTTGGGACAGTTCCCATGACACTCTCATAGAACTTAAACCTTCAACCTTCAAACATCCCCTGCCATTCGTCTTGTCCCACGCATGAGCAACGACCGCCGCAAACCTTACCCCTTCGACGACATAGAGGCCCGCTGGCAGGCTCACTGGGAGGAGCAACAGACCTTCCACGTACTCAATCCGGGGGAGCCGGGATTCGATCCGAGCCGACCCAAATACTACGTGCTCGATATGTTCCCCTACCCGAGCGGCACAGGGCTCCACGTGGGACATCCGGAAGGGTACACGGCCACCGACATCCTGGGGCGATACAAGCGGATGTGCGGATACAACGTCCTGCATCCGATGGGCTGGGACGCCTTCGGTCTTCCGGCGGAGCAGTATGCAATTCGAACTGGCCAGCATCCTGCAGTCACGACCGCGCAGAATATTGCGAACTTCAAGGCGCAGCTGAAGAGGATCGGCTTCGGCTATGACTGGCAACGCGAGGTAAATACGACTGACCCAGGCTACTATAAGTGGACGCAGTGGATCTTCCTTCAGCTCTACCATTCCTGGTTCAACCCCGAGACAAACCGTGCCGAGCCAATCAGCACCTATACAGGCGAGGAGCCCGCCCGCGTGCGGCTGGCCTACGTGTCAGAAGCGCCTGTAAACTGGTGCCAGGAACTCGGAACGGTGCTCGCAAATGAAGAGGTCACCGACGGCAAAAGCGAAGTAGGCGGGCACCCGGTAGAGCGTCGGCCGATGCGGCAATGGATGCTGCGCATCACTGCCTACGCGCAGCGGCTGATCGACGAACTCGAAGGCCTGGACTGGCCGGAGTCGATCCGGAGCTTACAGAGAAACTGGATCGGGCGGAGCGAAGGCGCAGAGGTGCACTTCCAAGTGGCCGATCTGGAAAGAAGGATCACCGTCTTCACGACGCGCCCGGATACCTTGTACGGTGCCACCTATCTCGTGATCGCGCCCGAGAACCGGATAATAGATGAGATCACCACCGAGGAACAGTGGCCCGCAGTGCGTGAGTACCGGGAGCGAACCGCGCGCAAAAGTGACCTGGAGCGGACGGAGCTCGCTAAGGAAAAGAGCGGCGTGTGGACCGGCGCGTTTGCCGTGAATCCAGTGAACGGTGAGAAGATTCCGATCTGGATCGCAGATTATGTACTGCTCGGATACGGCACGGGCGCGATCATGGCAGTGCCAGCGCATGACGAACGCGATTTGGAATTTGCGCGGAAATTCGCTTTGCCGATTCGCGAAGTTGTCTCTCCGGAGCCGCGTCTTGGTCTGGGTGGATCGAGCCCGTGCAGCGCGGAGCCGCTGGAGTGTTTCGCAGGCGAGGGGTATGCCGTGAACTCCGGTCCGCTCGATGGGCTACCAACCGACGAAGCCAAGCGTGAGATCAGCCGCAGACTGGAAGCGGAAGGGCTCGGTTATAAGACTGTGAACTTCAAGCTGCGTGACTGGCTTTTTTCGCGCCAGCGGTACTGGGGTGAGCCATTTCCCGTGATCTGGGATTATGGTGAACACTCCGCAGTCTCCGAAGCCGAGTTGCCAGTGACTCCACCTGCAATGGTGGACTTCAAACCAAGTGGTACGCCTGAGCCTCCGCTGAGCAAGGATGCGGATTGGGTCCGATACAGCGATACGGCACGGCGCGAGACGAATACCATGCCGCAGTGGGCAGGATCGTGCTGGTACTACCTACGCTACATCGATGCCCAGAACGCGGACCGCTTCGTCAGCAAGGATGCTGAGCAATACTGGATGGGCGGGGATAAGCCCGGCGGGGTGGACCTTTACGTGGGCGGTACAGAGCACGCCGTGCTGCACCTGATGTACGCCCGCTTCTGGCACAAGGTGCTTTTCGACCTCGGCCATGTCTCGACTCCCGAGCCTTTTCAGCGGCTGGTTAATCAAGGGCTCATTCTTGGAGAAGACGGAGTGAAGATGTCGAAGTCGCGCGGGAACGTAGTTAATCCGGATGACGTGATCCTGCAGTACGGCGCCGATTCGCTGCGCTGTTACGAGATGTTCATGGGGCCGCTGAAGGATGCCAAGCCGTGGAGCATGACTGGGGTGGAAGGCGTCTTTCGCTTCCTTGCGCGCGTCTGGCGTTTGGTCATGGAAGAGAACCAGGCTGGCGAATGGGTGCTCGGTAAAGTCGCGGAGACAGAGCCGGACAAAGCCGCGCGCAAAGTCATCCACGCCACGATCAAGAAAGTCACCGAAGACATCGAAGATCTCGCCTTCAATACCGCGATCTCGCAGATGATGATTTTCGTGAACCACTTCACCGGCGTCACGCCACGCCCGGTGAGCGCGATTCGCACGCTGCTCCAAGTGCTCAACCCCTTCGCACCACACCTGGCCTGCGAACTCTGGGATACTCTGAACCAACGTTTCCCTGGCCCACAGGGCGATCTCGCCGACCAGCCGTGGCCTGCGTATGATCCACAGTTTCTCGTGGAGGATGAAGTGGAACTGGTGCTCCAAGTGAACGGCAAGATCCGGGACAAGATTGTGGTCCAATTGGACGCCAAAAACGCGGAAATCGAGGCCGCGGCGATGGCCAGCCCAAAGATCCAGGAATGGACTGCTGGCAAGCCCGTCAGGAAGGTCATCGTTGTGCCTGGAAAACTGGTGAACATTGTTCTCTGATCTCGCCCAGTTCACTCTGATTGGATTGTTAATGATCAGGTAGGCACATAGCCGAAAGTTTGCGACGGATTGGCTTTGCTCTTCCGGAGGAAAACGCCGAAACCATTTTCATGGCCAACGTTTCCAATCCCGAACCCGGCGTGATTGCCCTCGAAGGTGAAATCGACCTCCATGAATCTCCTCAGGTGAAGGAGAAGCTGAATCCGCTGATTGATGCCAAGCTTCCCAGGATCGTTGTGGACCTAGGTGGAGTGAGCTACATCGATAGCTCAGGTCTCGCGCTCTTCATTGAGGCGATGCAGCGCATCCAGGCATACGGCGGAAAGTTCGCGCTTTGTAATCTACGGCCAACAGTGCAAACGATCTTCGAGATCGCACGATTGGATCAGGTCTTCTCGATCTTCCCGACGGTTGCCGCGGCACAGGCTGGATGAGCGCCTAGGGCGTTTGTTCGGTTTCCGCTGCAATAGCCGTTGGCAAACGCTTCCTCCTGCGGGATAATCGCGACCCCTCGTGACGTGACGAATGCGAATTAGGCAGTCGGGATTGTGAGGTGAAGCAGACCCCCATGGACATCTACATCTTGCGCGAAGGCAAGGAGACCGGCCCTTTCAGTGAGGAGGAGACTCAGCGGATGCTGCAACGAGGCGAGGCGCTGATCGACGATCTCGCCTGGCTCCCGGGAATGGCGGAGTGGCTGCCTTTGCACTCCGTACTTTATCCAGCCAGCACTGCTCCGGCTCATTCCACCTCCTCAGAATCACCTTCGCGCCTCCTCGCTGAACCTGCGACCGCCAAGCAGAAGGCGTTTTTGTCCTACCTCGGGATCAGCCTAGATCCGAAAAGTACGAAAGAGGAGGCGGCGTTGCTGGTTAACGATGCCATGGAGAACCCGCGTGAGCCGGCACGACTGGCGCGCTGGAACGAAGATCGGCTTCGACTTCATCCAGACCTCTACGCCACTGAGATCCAAACACGAAAGGAGCAGCGGGCCACTCGCTTCTTTGAAGTCTGCAAGACCCAAGGCGCCGAGTGCCTGGACGGTGTCACCAAGGCTCATTGCCAGGTGCTAGTGGGCTACCTGGATGTGAAGCATCCGAGCTGGGATGCCAACGAAACGGAGGCTGCCTGGAACTACTTCTTTCCTGCGGTCCGTGAGAAGTTCCCGCAACTCGTACGCCCGGAGTGGCGAGACAAATTGAAGTTTCCCCAAGGTCCAAGAGTTGTCGCAAAGACCGTGCGGCGACCAGGAGGGATTGCACCGAGGAAGCGGGCTTCGCCGCTTTCCCTCCTTGCACGCGGAGTGGCCATTGGTCTGATCCTCATTGGTGTGACCGTGGGAGCGCTCTACTTGCGGAGGCATCCAGAGCAATTGGCTGCCCTCATCCAACAGGGCAAGACGCTTACTGCGATGCTCTCGAAGTCAGCAGTGGCCGGTTCGGAAACCTCACCTCCCTCCGGTGGCTCAACATTGCCCGGCAGCAGCGCCGTTGGACAGCCACCCAGCCCTCCAGCAGGCGCAGATTTAATGGCTGGCAGCCCAGTAGAGATCGTTAGCACGTCTCCACCATCGGCTAATGCCGACGCTAATCTCGCCTCTGCAACAAGCACGAACACCGGAGCGCCGGCTTCCTCTCCTCCCACCAAGGTCCCAGGGGTCGAACCGGGTGCAGCTTCGGTCGAATCAACCGCAGGATTAATCCCTGGGCCGAAAACCCACGTCACGTTGATCGAACCGGTTAAAATCCAGACTCCATATGGCCCTATGGAATTCCGGAAAGGAATGACCTTTCCGCTGGTGAGCCAGGAAGGTGTCGATGTGACCGTCCGCTTTCAAGGGCGGATAATCGACATTCCGGCTAGCTCCACGGATCTGGCGGGGGAGTCTCCAACGCGGTAGTCTCGACCAGTCCCCCCCTCCTGTGTCCACGCCTGCCATTTCAATTCAGCACGTCACGAAGGTCTTCCCAGTCCCCTTTAGACGCGAGAAAGTCGTCGCGGTTAGTGACCTCTCGCTGGAGGTCGAAGCGGGACAGGTCTACGGCCTGCTCGGCCCGAACGGCTCCGGCAAGAGCACTACGATGAAAATCGTGCTTGGGCTGGTCAGCCCCACGACCGGGCGTACCGAGATTTTTGGTCGCGATTCTACGCTCGTAGAAAGTCGCGAGGACGTCGGCTTTCTTCCGGAGAATCCCTACTTCTATAAGTACCTTACGGGGGAGGAGACCCTGCGCTTCTTCGGCAAACTTTGCGGAATCCGCGGGAAAGCGTTGAGCCAGCGTACGAAGGAATTGCTTGTACTCGTTGGGTTGGAGAATGCGGCGGACCGTCGACTAGGCGGCTACTCGAAGGGAATGCTTCAGCGAATCGGCCTCGCCCAGGCTCTCGTGCAGGAGCCTCGTCTGCTCGTGCTCGATGAGCCAACCGCAGGCGTCGATCCCGCCGGCTCGCGCGAGATTCGCGACCTTATCCTCCGCTTTAAGGAGAGGGGCATCACCGTCCTGCTCTGCTCTCACTTGCTCAGCCAGGTGCAGGAGATCTGCGATCGAGTTGGGATTCTCCATCGAGGGGTACTCGTGCGTGAAGGACGACTCGAGGATCTCATCTCGATTGAGAACCAAACCGAACTGATCCTGGAGAATGCGTCTCCCGCATTGCTGGCAGAGATCGAAGCGAAGGTCGCCATATTCGGCGGTCGCGTCTTGGAACGGCGCAAGCCCCAAACTAATCTCGAGCGCTTTTTTCTCGATGTCACTGGCGACTCCAGCCCGTCAAATACTCCAGGGACTGACGACCGGACTACCCGCTCTCACTCTCACTCCTAGACAGCCAAACCGTGTCCGCTCCCGCCACCATCGGTCCAGCCACCCAGCACCAAGCCTTTTCCTTCGGGCGAATTGGGGCGATTACCTCGAACACGCTTCTCGAACTGGTGCGGCTAAAGGTCTTCTACTTCCTGCTGCTCTTCGGAATCATCTTGATCGGCAGTTCACTATTCATGGTGAACTTCACCTTTCAGCAGCAGTTCCAAGTGCTGAAAGATGTCTCGCTTGGCAGCATGTCTATTTTCACATGGCTGCTCGGCGTCCTCTCGACCGCCATGCTCCTGCCGAAGGATGTCGAGGATCGCACCCTTTACACCATCTTGGCGAAGCCGGTGCCTCGGTTCGAGTATCTGCTGGGCAAGCTCCTCGGAGTCTTGGCGCTGCTGGCGATTGCGACTGCCCTAATGAGCGTGGTCTTTGTCGCAGTGCTCTATGCGCGCCAACAGTGGGAGATTGCACAGGCCATTCGCTCGCTGCCCGATGATCAGATCCAGGCAGCAATCACCGGAATCAAAGAGGCGGCATTCGGTGGGAGCCTTGTTCAGGCGGTTATCATCATCTACCTCAAGGCAGCGCTTTGCGCCTCCTTCACGCTGCTCATCTCCATCTTCGCGTCTTCGATGATCTTCACGATCATCGTTTCGGTGATGGTGTACTTCATCGGTCATATCCAAGGCATCGCCCGCGAGTACTGGCTTGCTGAAGGAGCGGGCCCAATGGCGAAGATCTTTCTCTCGTTTGTGGCGCTACTCTTCCCGGATCTGCAGCTGTTCAATCTCGTGGATGACATCGTCGTAGGGACACTCGTTCCGGCGATGATGTTCTGGAAGACGGCCGGCTTGGGCGTGATCTATATCCTGGTGTATCTTTTCGCCGGCTACTTTGTCTTTGCCGGGAAGGAGCTCTAAGGAGTTTTCACACCGCGTCCGTAGCCATGAAACGTCTCTTCGTCGCCCTTGCCGCTCTTTTGATCTTCGGAGCCGTGAAGCTGCCTTTCGAGCGCAGTCTGGCAGCGGAGCACCGGCGGGCGTTCTTCCATGCTGCCGAGCTGAATCTCGAGTTGCGTGAGCAAATCGGGCAGGGTGGATTCATCGCCGCGTTGAGTGGATTCCGTTCGGTGCTGGCGGATCTTCTATGGATTCGGGCTCACGTGGCTTGGGAGAATACCGAGTGGGGTCGCATGAAGCTCCTCTTCGATGCAGTGACTTCGCTCCAGCCGCGCGCGTTGCCTTTCTGGGAGGGAGCCGCTTGGCAGATGGCCTATAATGCCAGCGTAGCGGCGTTCAACGATCCGGATCAGCCCCGTGAAGCACTCCGCCAGAAAGCTCAGCGCGAGTATTTTCAGCTCGGTGAGCAGTACCTCCTGCGCGGAATCAAATTCAATCCGGACCGGGCAATCCTCTTCGACCGGCTCGGGCTCATCTATCAGGACAAGATGAAGGATCCCTGCAAAGCCGCCTGGGCTTACGGCGAGGCAGCAAAGCGGAAGGATGCCATGCCCTACGTGCAGCGTCTCGCACTCTACAATCTAGCCCGATGTCCCGGAAGGGAAGCCGAGGCATATTCCGGGCTGGTTAAGCTTTTCCACAAAGGAAAAGAGGAGCGACTACTTACTCTTCTGACCCGCATCGATGAACTTCAGGAGAAACTGAATATTCCCCCTGAACAGCGCATCGATACTGCTCCAGACCGGAAGGAAGCCACTCCACGGTAGCTTTTTCCTCCCCGCCTGCTTCCCAGATGGAGTAAGCAGCTTTCCAGATTTCCCATGCGATTTGCCATTTTCGGAGACATTCACGCTAATCTCGAGGCGCTTCAGGCGGTCCTGAACGACGCCGAGTCGAAGGAGGTGACGCATTACGTCTGCCTGGGCGACATCGTCGGGTACAATGCGAACCCCCACGAGTGCGTGAAGATTATTCGTGATCTCGAGTGCCCGGTGGTGAAGGGGAACCATGACGAAATGGCGTCGGTGACCGACAGTCTGGAGGGATTCAATCCACTCGCCGAAGAGGCAATCAACTGGACCCGTTCCCAGCTTAGCGATGATGACAAGCAGTGGCTCCGGGATCTGAAGATGGTTCGGCAGGTGCGAGACTTCACGATCGTCCACGCGACGCTCGATACCCCACACAAGTGGGGCTACGTCTTCAATCAGCTGGATGCCGCCGCGAGCTTCAACTACCAGCACACTCAACTCTGCTTCTACGGGCATACTCACGCGCCCCGCGCCTACATCCGCGACACCTCCGTCCGGACGACACCGCTGGATCAGCTGCATATTGAGCCGGGCAAAAAGTACTTCATCAATGTTGGCTCCGTGGGCCAGCCCCGCGATGGTGACTGGCATGCCTCCTACTGCATCTACGACGTCGACAAGCAGGTGATGGAATTGCGCCGACTCGAGTACGACATTTGGACAGCCCAGGATAAAATCGTAGATGCGAAGCTCCCTCAGCGGTTGGCTGATCGCCTGGCGCTCGGGAAGTAGACCACCTCCATCATACGGCGTGAACTCGCACGCTTCCGGGCGCAACTCGCCACGCGAGTTGCTCGTTATCAAGCCGAGTTCGCTTGGCGACGTGGTGCACACCCTGCCCGCAGTCGCGCTTCTAAAAAGACACTTCCCCGCGGCGCGACTCCGCTGGCTGGTTAATCCCGAATGGGAACCGCTGCTGGAGGGAAATCCGCACGTCGATGAAGTCATCGTGTTCCCTCGCGCTGAGTTCAGACGATTCGGCGCAGTTACCCGTTTTCTCCCTTGGGCTCGGCGTTTCGGTCAGGAACACGAATCCGATCTCGTCTTGGACTTTCAGGGCCTGCTTCGCAGTGGTCTGCTTGCGCGCTTTGCCAGGCGGACTGGGAGCGGGAGAATAGTCGGACTCAGTGATGCCCGTGAAGGCGCTGGTTTCTTCTACGACCAGCAGGCTGATGTCCGCGCCCAAGCCCATGCTGTGGATCGCTACCTAGCGCTCGTCCATTCACTGGGCATTCCAATATCCCGACCGCTTGAGTGGCCGTTGCCGAAGGGAAGCGCCGTGCCCGGTCTCGATCCCGGATTCATTCTCCTTCATCCTTTCTCCCGCGGGAATGATAAGTCGTTGTCCATCGGCGATGTCGTTTCAATTTGCCACGAGCTCGCTCCGCTTCAGGTGGTCATCGCGGGACGCGCCCAAACCGACGTTCCCACTTTAGCGAATACCATCGGCCTCCTGAACCGCACCTCCCTTTCCCAGCTCATCTGGTTGATCCGTCAGGCCCGCTTTGTCGTGAGTGTCGACAGCGGCCCGATGCACATCGCGGCCGCCATCACCCACCAGCTACTCTCGATCCATACTTGGAGTGATCCGCGCAAGGTAGGACCTTACAACCCGCGCGCGTGGGTTTGGAAATCCGGCGCCCTCCAGCCCATGAGCGCCTACTTGCCCGGCGGCCACCCTGCTCCCCCGAGTTCGGAAGACGCTCGACTGACCCTTGCCCAGACGATTGCGAAGCTCGTGACCAACGACGGACAAGGGTAAGTTCGCAACGTGTGTCATACGGCACCGGCGGACTTGCGCCCGCCAACCGTGGGCACTAAGTTCGGCGCAGTTCTTTTCATTGCGATTGCATCAAGAGTGATCCCGCTGCTCGCGGGATCTGCCAACCTGGTCGGAGATACCAAGGTGGAAGTCAGTGGCCTGTATGCCGCTGACGATGTGCCCCAACGGCCCGCTGCCGTTTGGTGGAACCTACTCTCCCTTGATGTGATGGCGTGTCTGGAAACACCGCCCATGATCTCACAACTCTCCGTCCGAGTGAATCACGCAAACCCGAACCACCATCTCTGGAATAACAATGGCACGTGGTTCATCCACTACGTCGTGCATCCGACACCGATCACGAAGGAGCGCATTCGCCGGTCACTCCGCACGAAGAGCCTCGAGGAAGCGCGCGCGCTCCGCGACGCGCTGCTCGCAACGGGCCGTGCGGGACTGAACTAGCTAACCCGCGGTCACGTCACGAGGAGACCTGCACCCGGTAGAATCGCCGCAGGTCAGTCGCTGCCAGGTCCGTGAAGGTTCGCACTGTACCATCGCCGATCTGCACAGGCCCAACGTTGCTCCACGCGCTACCAACAAGGGAACCCGTCCGCTGCAGTTGATATCGATGCCCGACGTACGTCTGCACCCGAAGCGTTGCGGTACTCCCCGCCACTTTTACTTCGAGTGCGCGCAGGCTGCTCGAGTCTATGACGATGCCATTGTTCTGAAAATTCGCCGGGAGCTGTTGTGCCCCTCGCAGTAGATCGAGCACGCCATTGTTCACAAAGCTGCCGCTGGCTACCAACGCGGCATTTCCGGTGAAGCGCATGGTGCCGTTGTTAACGACATCGCCCGTCACCGACAGTTCGCCGGCATTACAGGTCACGGTTCCGGCGTTCGTCAGATCCCCGACCAGCGCGCCTTGCCCAGTCAGGCTGCCTTGTTCCGCGATCTGCAGATCGGCCGTCGTCACCGTACCGCCCGCCAGCTCCAGCGTTGCTCCATTGAGCACGAGGAAGTTCGAGCCTCCGCTGCTTAGAGAGCCACTGACCCGCAGCCCCCCTTGTTCGATCGTGGTGCTTCCGTTGTAAGCCGCCGTCCCGCTCAGGCGCCAGACGCCAGGGCCCGTCTTTACATAGCTCGTGCTGGTCGAGGGAATCTGTTCGCCGATCGTTCCCGCGAAGGTTGCTTCGACGCCAGCCGGTGTCCTGCTCCCGATCCGGTAAGTCAGGCCGCGACCAGCCGTGCCGCCGCCCCGGAGCTGCGCCCCACTCGTGCCAGTGACTTCGCCGATCTCGATCGTCGTTCCCGCGCCAGCCGCCAGAATCCCGATGAAGTATGCATTCACTTTGTCGGAGAGATGAAGCGAAGCGTTTGGAAAGCCCGGGTACGAGTACGACGTCCCGAAACGGAAATCGCCGCCGTCCGCATCGGTGAGAACCTTGATCTGGCCCGTGAACCGCGACCAATCACCAGTCACATCCGTGCGCACAAATGGCGTGAAGAAATCTAGGACTCCGCTCCCGCTCAGCGCGCCGGTAATCCCCGTTCGAGGCGCGGCCCGCAGGGTTCCGGTTGTCGCTACGACGAGGCCGTTGGGCAGCGGGCCGGTGTAGATCGCAGCGCCCGGATCGTACATGGCGAGCGTACCGCCCAGAAAGGTCACAGGGCCAGTTCCCAGCCCATGCGAGTTCGCCGCGTGATTAGTAAGTGCGATCGTGCTTCCGGGGCCAATCGACGTCCCTCCGCTGTAGGTGTTCGCGGTGATGAAACTGAACGCCGCACCAGCCGCTGAAGCGGTGGCGTTCTGTGAAAGTCGCAGCTGCGTGCCATCGAGAATCTCTGCGATCGAAGTGCCCGCTGGGATTCCGGTTCCCGCCACCAGCATCCCCGCGCGCAGTGCAACGGTGCTCGGCACAGTCACCATCGCCGTCCCGAGCGTGGCAGTCGACATGAGGGAGACCCATGCGGGCGCAAGAATTAGCGTCCCAGATCCGGTCTTGGTCAGCGAAGCGGCACCGCCGATGACACCGGTCCCGCCGAGGGTGTAAGGCGCGCCGTTGTTCGTCACGGCAATCGAGCGCGGCTGTAAATCCGCGGTCAGGCTGACGTTCCGATTTGCCCCTGTGTCATCGAAGGTCACCGCATCGAGATTGAAGAAAGTCGGCGTTGGCCCGCCGCTCCAATTTGCTGCCGCATTCAGATCCCAAATCCCGCTAGCGCCGGTCCACTGAAGAGCAGCTGCATTCCCGGAAACATTGAGCCGCACGAATCCCTGGCCGCTCCCAGCTGTCGAACGCTGCATGGTGAACGTCTGCCGTGTTCCACCCGCAGGCAGGTTGGTGTTCAGCGCTGCACCCGATGCCGCGGTATTCGTCCCGCCTTCGATCAGCGAGTAGGTGCCCTGCCCCAACTCGCCATCTCTCCAGTGGAAGAGAAACGTCTGCGCGCCATTCAGCGTCATCGGCCCGCCATTCAACGTGATCCGATCGTTCGCGCCTGCAGCCAAACTGGAGAGATCGAAATGCAGGTTCGCCGCATTCAGCGCGAGGCCGCCACTCATCCGCAGATCGCCCGTTGCACCAGACGTACTACCCGGAGAAATGGTAGCGCCGGTTTGCGCTGTCACCGCGCCACCGAGCGTGCCCGTGCCGGCGAGCGTGGCTCCACTTTTCACCGTAACCACGCCCGCGCCCGTCGCTCCCTCCACGTGCAGCGTCGCGCCAGGCTCCACCGAAATCGCAGTGTTCCCGAGCGCACCAGTCACCGCCAGGGTGCCTGCGGCCACCATCGTCGGACCCGTGTACGCGGCACTCCCCGCGAAGGTCAGCGTACCGCTTCCAGCCTTGGTCAACGCGAGCGCGTGGCTGCTGCCATTCCGGATCTCCCCGGCGAAAGTCGTGTCCAGCCCGAGCCCGCCGATCACATAGGTATCAGTGACGGCCCCTGCCTGATCGCTGGCCGTCAGCCGCGACCCTGCGCCTCCAGAGAGCGCGCCGAGTATGATCGTCTGCCCCGTGCTTCCGGCGCGATTGTTCAGCCCACCTGCCGCGCCGAGATCGAAGGCCGCATTCGCCGCGCCCCACGGATTCCCACCCTGGCTGAAACGCAGTGTGCCGTTGTTCACGATCGTCACTCGCCCGCTGTACCCCGCCCAGCTCGCCTCGGGCGTAAAGGTCGCGATGTTCAGCCGGAGATCCCCGCTGCCGGTGAGCCCGCCTTTTAGAAAGTTGCTTCCGCTTGTCGCGTTGATCGTGCTCTCAGCATCCACCTTCACCGCGCTCGCGATCGTCGAGCTGTTCGGGAGCGTGACCGCCGCGCCGCCGAGCACCAGCGGGCCGGAGCCCAGCGAAGTGCCTGTTCCCACGATCACCGCGCCTTGATTGATGAACGTTCCGCCGCTGTAGGAATTTGCGGTTGTATTCGCTAGAGTCAGAGTGCCGGCCCCGGACTTCGTGAGAGCCATGGCTCCACCCAGCGACCCACTGCCCGCGAAGGAGTAGTTCTTCGCCGCGTCCACCACCACCGCTCCGGGGAAGATCGTCCCCGCCAGCTCGATCGCCGGTGCGGCCGAGCCGAGGTTGTCGATCAGCACCGCATCGCCCACGCTGAAGGCCGTTGTCGCCCCCTTGCTGATCCAGTTCTGCGCATTGCTGTCCCAGCGGTTCTGCGCGCCATCGCCTTTCCAGAGCAGATCGCGCGGCACGCCCGCCGCGGAGATCAGGATGCCAAACTGCTGCGCCCAAGTGCTCCCCTCCGCATCCGTCACCGCAAAGCGAAACTGCGCTCGGCCCACGCCATTAACCGCCGGAGTGAAACGCGCCAAATGCCCTCCCGGGCCCGACAGGGTGATACTCCCCCCCGTCACGCCCGTCACCGCAAAGACCGGCGTGTTCGAGAAGCCGCTCGTGTACTTCCGCAGGTCCACATCCAGAAAGCTCGGTTCTGCCGCGGTATTCTTCGCCACCACCCCGTGAGGTATCGCGCGGAAGTGCAGATACTCCTCCAGCCGCGTGTAACCCGCAGGCGTCTGCGCCGGGAAGAACGTGCCCGCCGTGACAAAGCCGCCACTGCTCGCGAAGACCGCATTGTGATCATCCGCCCCCGGATCGAATCCCAGCGTCGTCTCCCAGAAGTCCGGCATCCCATCGCGATCGCTGTCTGTCGGTGCTGTCGTCGAGCGCAGCATTCCCAACCCGCCCTCGCTTGCACCTGTCTGGCTTACGTTCGAAATGTGATGCCGCCGCTGCGTCACCAGATTGTTGATCAGGATCGTCCCCACCTCGTCGCGCAGCGGCACCGTGGCATCCGCCCCGAGCCGCAGCGGGCCCGCCGCCGAGACCACCTTCTTGAAGGCGGTGAGCGGATCGTCCGTAGCGACAGGCGCGCCCGTATTCGCGACCCGCGCGGTGAGATGCTCCACATCGCCCGAGACCATCCCCCAGCCGGTGTCTGTCCCGTCGAGCAGCCCATTCACGTTTCCATCCAGCCGATTGTTCTCCAGGAAGACGTGGAAGTTCCACTGTCCATTCCGATCGCGTCCACCCTTCTCCAGTGCGCGCGTTTTCGGCGTGCCGGAGAGGAAATAGTTCCCAACCACGTTGGAGTTCCAGTTTGCCGGCGTCTGCGAGTCGCCGAGAATGAAGCCGATGTCCCAGTCGAAGGTCACGTTGTTCACCCAGTCCAGCACCGCCGGCCGCGCCTTTGGGTTCCGTGTGTGATTGTGCGCCCAGAGTGAGTGATGACTCGTCGCATGATTCTGATCCCAGAGACCGCCGCAAGAGTGCGACTCCAGCCCCCACGCATTCAGCGACCAGCCAAAGGTCAGGTTATCCGGCGGACTGTCGAAGCTGGAGAAGTTCTCGTCCTTGCCGAAGAGCACGTCACAGTGATCGAAGATCGAATTGATCGAGCCGCTATCGACATTGATCGTATCCGCGCTCACCCCGTTGCGGAAGCGCATGTGCCGGATCACCACATCGTCCCCCGAAATCCGGAAGGTGCCGCCGACCAGCCCGAAGCCATCCCCCGGTGCCGTCTGCCCGGCGATTGTAATCTTCGAGGACACCAGCCGCAGCGTCCCGCGCATGCTCGCATACCCGCTCACCCCGAAGATGATCGTCCGCCCCGCGCTCGGCACCCCCGTGCTCAGCCCATAAGAAAGCGACCCCGGCCCACTGGAGTTCAGATTCGTGACGCAGTAGACATCGCCACCCCGCCCACCCTTCGCAAAGGCCCCAGCCCCCGCTGCGCCTGGAAAGGCCGGGATGCCCTGACCCGACGCCACCACAGGCGAAAGCAGCAAAGCCGCGCTCGCGAGCAGCGGCTGCCAGCATTTGACCGCGGAACGCAAAACCAGCGGGAATTTCGGCATGGGAGGCAACACGGGAACCTCTAAGTTTCGCCCAGTCCTGAGAAGTGTCCATTAACCCGAAAGGGGTAAAGGCGCAAAGAAGCCCCCGGGCCGCTGTGACTCCAGCCGGGCTTGTTCAACCCTGGTTAGCTTTGCGGCGCCGCGCAAAGCTAACCCTCTTTCGTTAGGCTTGCTTGCACTTCAAAGTTGAGGTCCCGCATCACGGTCATATCTTGCTCCTGGCGAAACCCACCACGGAATCAATGAAGGCGAGCAAAACCACGACGCCGATGCTGCCCCACATGAATCGGATGGCTCTGCGTCCCCAAGCGACCGTATCGCCTGACTTGGAACGTAACGCGTAATACGCGAGCACGTGCCCGACAAGAAATGCCGGACCGCCAATCACAATTGGAATAAACATGACCTCAGGTTCGGGAGTGCCGCCAATGATATGAAGCAAAGGCCAAAGGAGCCCGGCCAAGACGAAAAGCGACGCGCAACCCATGGAACAACCGCCGGATGGGCTGCTATTCGGCAGATCAGTCTCGTTGCCCATGTTTGATGCCTAACGAATCAAACTCACCTGCAGAGGGCAGCCAGAAAGATTTTCAATGGAGATCAGACCTCAGGCTGCTCGCTGTTAGGTGGAGTGCCGTGTTATGCCTTGTTTTCACGTAGTACTTTCGACCATAGGCGAAGTTGCGTTCTCTGCTCATCGGCGCCAGGAAATGGTTCGCCAGCTTGAATCGAAAGCCGCATAACGCACCGGCGAATGTCCTCCACCTTTTCATCGTTGTAATGGGCGACTGCATAGGTGCTCCACTCATGCGCAGTGCCTTTGCCTGCAGCGAGCGCCTCCAAGAAATCAGCGAACGCATGCCGCGTTTCCACGCCGGATGAAGAGGCGTCGTCACGCTGCATAACGGCCCAAGCTCAGCGACCCGGCCCGCGGGACGCCACGATTGCAACAGTGACGCGATGGCCGGGTTCGCTGCAGCGCATGTTAGGCCGCGTTGTGTCCATGTGTAAACTTGCTCCAATCAATACTCACAGGCTCGTCCTCTCGCAACCACTCAAAGAAATACTCGCAAGGCTCATCGTGGCCCTCTGCTCGAAACTCCGTGCGCAATGTCCAGCCAAGGCGCAGATACTCATCTGCGACTTGCTTCGAGTGTGCCTTCGCCATTCGGGGTTTCGTTTGCATAACGTGTGCAGCGGCCTAACTAGATGTAGACTGCACGCCCACAGCCTATCTCCTCGCTTCTCACTGAATCAGCTGCTACCTTCCGTAGCATGCGCGAGACCATGGTCGGCGGCAGCGTTCCGGCCAAGCCGAAACTGCACCGGGAGAGGGTGCGGCACTTGCGCGAAGGCTCGGAGCCAAGGGCTTACGTGGGTGCAGCCGTGATTCACCGCGTTTGCTCCACGATCCTTCAATGTCCTTCCACGTTCGGAACGTGGCGTTCCACGCTTTTTTCGTGGCGTGCGACGCTGTGGAGTCGCGTTCCACGGTTCAAGCGTGACGCTTCACGTTGTGAGCGTGGCGTTCCGCCCTCGGAACGTGGAAGGCCGCCTGAGACCGTGGTACTCGAGACTTGAAGCGTGGAGCGCCACGCTTGGACCGTGGAACGCCACGTATCGACCGTGGAGCGACCGGGCGAGGCGCGCTCCAGACAGAGCGGACCGGGGAAGCCTGGCCCGTAAGGTGGGTATCCTCAAGGAAGAATCCCCGTTTTTTGACATGAGCACACCTAGGTAGAGCGCAATGCTCCGACCGATGAACGGGCGGGGTGGGGCGTTCTGAACCAAACCAAAAAACAAATAGAAAGACCATCAGCCATGTCCATTAATACCAACCACATCAACGTCACGCTCACCGCGGAGCAGGCCGCTGCCCTGACCAGTCTGCTCGACGAGCTCGATACCGCCACGCCTTTCCTCGTGAGCCTGCTGCCGGAGGAGCGCAAGTCGCTCTTCAAGCTGGGCTCGCGCAGCGAAGGCTTCGCCCGGGAGGCGCTGCAAGCGGCCATCCTCTACCCGCAGCACCTGCCGGCCTCGATCGGCCTCGCGGAGCTGCAGCGCGACGTCAACCTGCGCGACACGCTCCTGCCGCTGCTCCAGCGGGTGCGCACCCTGTACACGAAGATGAACGACACCTGGATGCTCGCTGGCGGCGATGCCATGCGCGGTGCCACCCGCATCTACCGGGTGCTCCAGGCGCATCGCGGCGAGGGCCTCGATGAGACCATCGACGTGCTGGCCCAGCGCTTCGAACGCACGAGCCGCACGCCAGCCACCGAGCCCACGCCGGTGCCTCCCGCAGTGTAACACGAACGGCTGAAACCCAGCCAAACCAACTGGACGGTGCGCGGTTTTCCGCCACCGTCCTTTTGTGCGCCGGGGACTAACCGTAGCCTGGGCGGAGAGATCGCAGGCCGGACATCCCGGCTTGTCCGAGCACTGCCGCGTACTTTGCTTCCATGATCCTTGAGACGTTGCCAGAGGTAAACCGCCTCACCGCATCCGAGAAGCTCATCCTGGTGGGCGAGCTCTGGGACGATCTCGCAGCTCATCCCACTGAGATCCCGGTTTCACGCGAACATATCGCGGAACTCGATCGCAGGATGGAAGAGTACCGACGCGATCCCTCCAAGGTGATGACGTGGGAAGCCGTTCAGCGGCGCATCTTGGGCAGACCTGTGAGCGACGGGTGAGGCCCGGGCCTAATCTACCGATGAGACTAAAACATTCCCGTCGTTGGCAAACTCGAGTCGCAGCTTGGCACGGAAGTCGGGGGTACTCATCGGAATTGCCTCGCATAAAGGCAGTGCCGTCAACTTGAGCGCGGAGCACGTTGCGCTTGCTCCAGCGCTGAGCCTTCACCCAGCGCCGCGTGCTGTACACAAAGCCAGAGACGATGCGGGTAAGATCGCATCGTAGTCGGGCATGGCGAGTTCGACGAAGCCGCTCTTCGTTCGCTGAAAGACTCTCGTCCATGAACCGGTCCTCATTCCTGTATTGATGGCCACTCGGGTCTCGTCCTCGTTCCAAACTGCACTCGGCCTATAACGCGGCGAGTCAACCACCTCGGCACCGCTGCGGATCAGGCTTTCTCCAATCCTCATCTTCGTCCTCGGATCGAAAAAGCCCAGCTCCTGAAGGCCATACCCCTTTGCGATAGAAGGCTCGATCAGGCCCAAGACGTAGCGTCCTTACGGAGACGCAGTACCCGGCAGCAATGTCGTCTCTGCCCATGCGATCGCTGGAAAGCAGAGAACCGCAAACCAAAGAAAGAAATGTCTCATCGTTCGAAATTCGGATTGTGGACAGATTCAGCGACTGGACGACGCTGAGGCAGCAATCGAAGAAAGACACGACAAGACGCAGACCTCATGTGGCTCGCTCTCTCATCGCCCTCTTCTTTCGCGCCCTTTCGCCTATTTCGCGGACCTTTCCGCTTCTCCCCATTTTCGTGGCTTTCGTGCCTTTCGTGGACCGCTCAGCCAACGATGTCGAACCCCTTCACTCCTTGCAGAGGAGGGATGACCGAGACTTCCACCTTCTTGATGTGGCTCTTCAGCTCGCTCTCGGTGATGTCCTCCAGGAAGCTCTCGACCTCCGATTCTTCGCCGCTGACCTGCAACTCGACCCGACCGTCGGTAAGGTTCTTCACCCACCCTACGACATCGAAGCCTCGGGCGACCCTTTTGACGGTGTAACGGAAGCCGACGCCTTGGACGCGGCCTTCGTAGAAAACGTGGCGGGCGGTCATTGAGCAGGCGGATCAGGCTTCCTTCTCGATGCCGCGCAGATACTCGGCAGCGACTTCGGGCCACACGCTATTAACCGAGCAGCCGGTGCCGAGCTCGAGCCCGCCGGTGTGGTAGAGCCGGGGCACGATCTCGATGTGCCAGCGGAAATCCGCCTCGATTGTGCTCCAGTGGTCGTGCCGCAAGGTGCGGGTGGGAGCGGTGGTAAGGATGAAATTGTATGGCGGATCGTCGAGTGCGGCGACGAGCTTGCGGAGCGCGATTTTTAGGGCATCGGCGAGCTGCGAGGTCTCCTGCTCGGTGAGGCCGTGAAAATCGGGGCACTGCCGCTTGGGATAGATGGCGAGCTCGAAGGGGGCGCGGCTGGCGTAGGGGCAGAACACGGCGAATCCGTTGTTCTCGTACACCAGGCGATGGACGGAGCGGACCTCCTCGCTGAGGATGTCCTCGAAGATGGATCGCTTCTTCAACTCGTAAAAGGCGCGCGCGATCTCGAGCTTGCGCTTGAGCAGGGGCGGGATGACGGCCATGGCGACGAGCTGACTCACAGAGTGGTCGGTGAGCGCGCCGGCGGGACGGCCGACATTGCGGATGACGGAGAAGGCACGCATCCGCGAGTCACGCATGAGGTCGAGCATCCGGGTCTTCCACGCCGTAATGACCTTGATAATATCGGGCAGCGGGAGCTCCTCCAGCGACTCTTCGCCGGGTGCCTCGATGATGACTTCGTGAGCGCCCACGCCATCCATGCGGTCGTAAAAGCCATCGCCATGACGGGTGGGATCGCCCTCGACGCGGAGAATCGGTGCGCGATTGGGAACGACGCGCACCTGCCACGGCGCAGGGCCACCGGTGGAGGTGTGGATGGCGTGCGGGGCGAAGCGTTCGCGGCCAGCGAGGAATGGGTCGGGCAGCGGCTGCTCAAGACGCGCGCGGCGCGTGGAGCCAAAGGCGGGCCGGGTGGCGCGCGCTTCCGAGAAGATCGTCCACGCTTCGGTGAGCGGGTCGAGGCGCATTGCGTTCTTATCCATGAAGAAGCCGAGAGTTGTCGCACCTTCTGCGCGGCAGACCAAGGGCGGAATCCTGGATCAGCTGGGGTCGAACTGTCGAAGGAGCGTCTCCGCCTCGTCGCTGCTGGCGGCATCGACGAGGATCACGGCCGTGCCTTGCTGGCGAAGACGTATGCCGCGGGGCTGCTCCTGTGCGTACACGAAGCCGGGAGCGGCGGCGCTGCCTCCGTAGCGCTTCTCCAGCACTGCGCGCTGGGCTTCCGCAAACTCGCGAGCCTCGCGTTCATCCGCCCACCTGCTCTGCCAAACCATTGCCTCTCCCATGCGGAACGACAGGTAGCGATCACCCCGCCAACCCGCTGCAATCTGGTCGGCCGGAAGCTGCGGAGCCCATTCCGCAACAAGCTGCCGGATCGCGAACTCGCCCATCACATTATCCACTGTGGGGGCCGCGCCATTCACCGCGATCTCCAGCCACTCAATGACAAGCGGGGCTTCGACATTGCCCAGGTATTTCTCCGGGTGAAGGATCTGCGAAGAGGAACTGGGAAGCTCAGTGTAGGCCTCAGAGATCGCTTCAAACCCGCCCCGGGCCTGAAGGGTCGCGCAAAACTCCTGACCGCGCAGGTAGGGGAAGACGAGCATCTCGCGGAGGAAGCGCGGGGCTTTCTGGAGCTGCTCGGTGTCCTGGGCGAGACTGCCCGCGACGCTGTCCTTCAAGGTGCGCAAGGAGATGTTGCGCATCATGTACGCGCTCATCACGAGCGTGGCGTCGCCCTCCACCAACGCGCTCGCGGCCATGGCGCGGTCGTCGTTGGTTTTGATCTCCAAGGGCAGCTTCTTCAGGCTGAAGTGCTGATCCTGCAAAGCGTGGGTGAGCTCGTGTGCGAGCACGATCCGGTTCTGCTCATTCTCCAGCGACGCGTCTTCGAACATGAAGAGCTGGTGTGCGTGCTGATCGTAAAACGCGGCGATCTGCTCGCCCATGAGGTCGATGTACGATTGCCGCAAAGGATAGCTTTCCGGAAGCAGACCGATGCGACTCAACGCGGCGCCAAGATTCGCGAACTCTTCCTCCGAATACACTTCGGCGAGCTTGCCAGAGATCACGCCTTTGATCTCTGCGCGCGAGAGCAGCTTATAATCGACGGGCTCCTTAAACTTAAGCCCCCGGATCTCCTCGACCTCGCGCTCTATCTTCTCCCGGATCGCCTTGTCCGCTGCGAACTTGCGGGTGCGCTCGTGCTCTACAACGACTTTTCGCAAACGCTCGTTTTCCTCAGTGAGCAGCGCGAGCCGGCGCTCGTTCCCGGGCGGTGCCGAGTGGGGCTGCTTCGCGCGATAGAGAGGGAAGAGCGCCAAAAGACCGAGGAGAAAACCGGCGATGCCGGCGGCGAGGACCCGAATCATGGAGGCGTCGACGCTACGGGCATCGCTGGCCCGTGACAACCGGCGTTTCCCGGCCGGTTAACTGAATCAGGCGGGGATCAGATCGCCCGAGCGGACGACCGGTTCATCATTCCGGAAGCTCCGCCAAAAACGGAACGGAAGACAGCCAAGCGCGACGATCGCCAATTGAGAGCCAACGAAGGCGATCAACCACAAGAACGCGGCATCCATGAAGCCGTACGCATGAAGCCCGATGCCGAGCATATTCACCCCGAACCAGCTCCAGGCCGTGACGATGTTCCCGCCAATGGCGAGGTTCATGAGGCCACGCTCCTTCACCAGCCCTCCCCAGCGCGCGTGCAGAATCACCGCATTCCAAAGCACGATGAGCAGAGCGCCGTTCTCCTTGGGATCCCAGCCCCAGAATCTCCCCCACGATTGATCGGCCCAGATCCCACCCAACACGGTGCCAACGAAGCTGAAGAGCGTCGCGAAGCAGATGATACCGTAGACCATCTTGGAGAGGGACTTCGACGTAGCCGGATCCAGGCCAGTGGTGAAGAACCCGCGCATGATGAAGATAATCGCGAGGAAGCCAGCGACGAAGGTTGCGGAATACCCGAGCGTGATCACCACCACGTGTGTGGCCAGCCAGAAGTTCGTATCCAGCACAGCACGCATCATCTCCATGGTGTCGCCGCTTAGTGAGAGATGGTGTGCAATGATCAGCGTAAGGAAGCCGACCACACTAGAGACAGCGAGACCGATCCCATTACGCCAGAAGCGCTCCAGGATCAGCCCAAGCACGCACGCTCCCCAGCCGATGAAGATAGCAGAGGAGTAGAGGTTCGTCACCGGTGGCCGCCCTTCGAGGACCATCCGGAAGATCAACCCGCAAGTATGCACCACGAGCGCGAGCACCACGACCCAAAGCGCGCTACGACGCAGCCACTCGAAGCTCTTCGGATTCACCCAAAAGGCAAGAATCGCGACTCCTGCGAGCACGTAGAGAACGAGGGACTTATAGAATGGCGCAAAGTTGTTAAAGCGCTGCTCGCTCGCGGCTTTCGATAGTTCCAGCTGATGATTCGCGGTGAGTGCCGTCCGGTAATCAGCGACAGCCCGGTTGAACTCGGCGGTCTGGCCATTGTTGAACGCGCCCGACATCCGAGCATACGCGCTCACCGCGTAATGAGGTGCCTCGCCTCGGGCGATCTCCATGAGCGCTACGCCCATGCGGCCCCAGTTGTCGCGATCGCGCTCGGGGTGATGCGGGGGCACAGCAAGCGGCGGCTCCATCCGCTGCATGGCATCGAAGCGCCCGAGATCATTCACCAGCTTGTCCAGCGCCGCCTGATCGTGCGTCTGCCCGGCCTGCTGAGCGCGAGCCGCGGTCACTCCTGCGGACACGTTTTCAAGATACGCGCTTAGTTCCGTATCCCACGCTTTGGCATTCTGCGGCTGCACCGTGTTCTGCAGCTTCATGTACTGACCAACGCCCGTCCAAAGCTTCGAAACCGCCTGATCAAACGGCGTGCGCTGCGATTGATCGATCGCGCCGACGCGCTGCACCTCGATTTGAAGTTGCTCGAGCTTTCCTTTGATCTGATCCCAAGCGTAGTGCTTGCCGTCCGCCTGCTGCGCCTCGTTAGCGTCCATCGCCAGGCTCAGCAGCCCCTTGAGATCCGGATTATCGATCCGGAAGACCGGCCGGGTGTTCGCGAGTTCGGGCTTGAAGAACATCTCCTGAAGCCATTCCGACGCTGACAGGACCTGCGCGCCACTTTTCCAGGGAGCGGTGTTCGCGGTCTGTTTCTCACGGAGCTGAAGGAGAGAGTTGCGCGCCAGCGAGTCCAGCGGCTGAATGCGCCCATTCGAGAGGACCGGAAGCCTTCCGAACTCCTGGACAGCAATCGCGCCTTCCTTGTCGCGCTTCGGCACGAGCGCACTAAGGATCCACAGCGCGAGGAGGCCGGTGATTATTCGAGGCAGCCACTTGGTCATAGGAGATAGTTAGCTAAGGCGTCACCGTCGCGGCGGTGCGCTCCTTGCGGGTTTTCCGCGAGGTCTTGGGCGCCGGTTCGGGGGCGTTCCGTTTCTTGTTGAAGCGCAGCAGATGATACATGAACTGCCAGGACATCCCCACGCCGACGATGATGCAGCCGAGATAGGGCGTAATCCAACTCGGGTTCCGCACGACCTGCAGGGTGCTAGTGCCCACGGTACGGCTCTCGTCTCTGCCCATCTGATACTGGAAATAGGTCAGGCCCGCATACCGGAGCGGGTTATTCATGTAGATGTCCACCTCACGGCTCTCGCTAGTCTTCGGATTGTCGATCCGCACACGACTCTGGAAGTTCTTTGGGATACCCTGTGGGTTTGCGGCAGTCGCCGTCCCCTTATAGATCTCGTGCGTTGTCTTCAGCAGCGTCACTGAGAACGGGTGGTAGTAGCGCTCGAAACGGAAGTCCAGGCGGTACGGCTTACCATCGACCGTGACCTCCTGCGTGCCCAGCCAAGGTGAAACCAGCCAGGTGCCGATCCCCTGGCCGCCCTTAACTAACTCGATAAGCGCATAGGGCCAGTTTCGCGAATCCATGTCCTTGGCCTCCGCAACGGGTATGACCAGCGCGCTCCTTGCAGCACCCTGATCTCCCACTGGCTTCAGCGAATCCTGCGTCACCTGCTCTCCCTTCCCAATCCGCTCGGCTGCATAGCGCATCCCGGCAACCATCTGCGGATCCTCCGTCCGACCTCCGCCGGGCTTGCGAAAG
This sequence comes from Spartobacteria bacterium, assembly GCA_031389825.1. Taxonomy (GTDB): domain Bacteria; phylum Verrucomicrobiota; class Verrucomicrobiia; order Chthoniobacterales; family Chthoniobacteraceae; genus JANMSW01. The sequence continues at coordinate 4,680 of JANMSW010000013.1, read as the reverse complement.
CGCTCCAGCATCTCGCTCTTGAACCGCGTCTTCAGCTCCTCGCGCAGCTTCCCCTCGCGCTCGGGCTGAGCAGCTACCCGTCGCGCCGCTGCGACAACATCCTGCACATCAGTCTCACCAATCGCATTTAGAGCCGCCCGCCAGACTTCCAGACGGCCTGCACTCTCCTGCGCGCGCTCGGCCTGCGGCACCAACCCATCGGCCATCGCAAGCTGCGAGTCGACGGTCGCAAACGCGGCGGTCAGCTTACCCGCTGCGTCCAGCGCAGTGGCGTGCGAGACGATCTCCGCATTCACCCCGTATTCCTTCACTCGCACCGTGAACGGCAGCTTTGGGTGCGCGATCTCCTGCTTCGCCGCAACCTTCGATTCGGGAATGGAAACGACTTCCTCCTGCCCAGCGCTGGCGTCAGTGGAAAAGACCAGCTCGTTCGCGCGGTGCGCTTCCGAGTAGCTCTTCGTTTCACCTTCGCGGAAACTCAGGTGGCTCTCCTGCGAGAGCATGTCCGTCGCGAGTTGGCCCACGAGGAGCAGCACAATTCCGAGATGCGTAAGGTGAATGCCGACCTTCTTCCCGCTCCACTGAAAGCGCTTGATGTGCGCCGCGATCAGATTGAGCAGAAGCATCACCCCCAGGAAGTACCCGCCTGGAAAGAGCGGCAACACCCACCAGGGATCCCCCGTCTCCCGAATCACGAACGCGCTCCGAAACCAGCGGTCCTGTGCATTCCACAATCCCTCATTTACTTGCGCCAGAGTGCCGAAGAATACCAGGGCGACTCCCAGCAGGAGCAGCACGACCGTAAGCCGGAGCGAAGTGAAGAATTTCCAGAGACTATTCATTGATGACGAAAGCGGACTTTAGCAGAAACAGTACGCTCCGGCAGGCGCGACAGATCTTCTGCGGACTCATGGTTGCTTGCGGGCGAAGTCTTTAAACGCGTCCTTCGCGGCGACTACCGCTGGTGAATCACCCGTCAGCTTGTAGAACCACCAGCGTTTTTCACGCGGAACGATCGCGCCGAGCATCTGCCGTCCCTCATGGGACAGATCGATCATCACCGCGTTCGGGATCTCCGGATCCAGCGGCGTCGAGACGGCCGCCAGGCCGGCGTCGTCAGTCGGCGGCATCCCGAGTTGCCCGCGCCAGCGGTTTACATTGGCCAGCGTCCCACCGGTGTCACTGGGGAAAACGCTAACTGCTAGTTCCGCCTTCGCCGCGGCGACATCCGGCACCTTAAACTTCGCGACTTGCATCGTACCCGGCGCCACCTGCTCCCATCCGCTCGGGATCTCCCACTTGAACTCGGGCGTCGGCTCCGCAACAGGACCACTCGCCGGCGGCGCTGCTGCCGCGTTGGCTCCAGCTGCAGGCCGCACCGTCTTTAGGAACTCGAAGAACACCGGGGTCTGCGCATCCACCACCGCCTGATCTCCCGACAGCTTGTAGAACCAGCTCACGCCTGGCTCGTGGACCATCGCCGTAATGATCCGCGTCTGCTTGCCATCACGTGCGCCGGTAATCTCAAAGTACTTCCCCTCCGCCGAACCCACTGGGACTGGCGTCAGCGCCTTGGCCACGTCCGCCGCGGCGAGCGCCTCCAGCCCCACCTGCTGCCGCCACATGTTTACCACGAGATCCTCTTTCCCCGCCAGATCCGGCAGCGGCGTCACGTTGATACTCGCCTCACCCTGCTCTGTCTTCAACACAAAGTTCGCCGCGCTGACCTGCCCGGGATCTGCCGAGGTCCAACCAGCGGGAACATCCCACTGCTTCTGCGGAGGCGCAATCCGCGCCGGCCGCGGAGGAGTTGGAGCAGTGGCGGCGACGGCGGTCGGAGCGGGCGTCGCCACAGGCATCGGCTGATCCTTGGGAACGGTGTAAACCTTCACCTCCTGGCGATCGCAGGCGGTCAGCGCAAACAAAGTGCCGGCGGCTAAGGCAAGACGGCGGGTGGGTGAACTCATCGAGAAAGCAGGGATGCAAACAGGCGGCAGCACGGGGGCGGACACCTTGCCAGCATAGGGATAATCCGCCAGTGGAAAGTCCGTTAGGCACAGCGCGCAAAGGCCCTCGCGCGCCGAGTCGCCTCACGCCTGCACGATAGGGGCTGGCTCCCTGGCCTGCTTCGCTGCGTGCGCCGCCACCAGCACCTCCACGGTCTCGCGCACGTTTGCCTCCATCGTGAATTGGTCCGCCTTCGCCCGGAGCCGGGCACGCACCCCCGCGCGACGCTCCGGGTCGCCCCAACGCTCATACGCGCGAACCAGCGACAGGGTGTCCCCAGGTTCCGCAAGTGCATCGCCATCCAGCCCCACTTCCATCACTTCGGCAAAGCCATTTGCCTGCGTAGTAATCACCGGCAACCCCGCGACCGTCGCCTCCAGGCAAGCATTGGAAAACGGATCATACAGCGTCGGGAGCACAAAAACGTCCGCCGCCGCGAGGTAGCGCTCCATCCCCTGCACAGGCCCGAGGTACCGGGTACGCGTCGAAGCCGGCATACTGCGCGGGCGCCCGCTCCCGGCCACGAGCAGCGTGGGGCGAGCCGAGGCCATCTCGTTGACCGCGTCGATCGCGTAGCGCAGCCCCTTGCGATCCCATCCCGAGCCCGCGAAGAGCAGCACATAGTCACCCTCACCCAGCCCCAGCTCCGCGCGTACCTCGCGTCGCGCCACCGCCGCCTCCTCCTCACCCAGTGCGGGCGGCACGCCATTGTGGATCACGTGAATCCGCTCCGTCGGGTACCCGTAGCTGGCGATGATCTCCTCCTTCACGAGCCGCGAATTTGCAATCACACACCCCGCCGCCTCCGCGCGAAACATCGTCTCCTCCAGCTTCAGCAACTCGTGATGCTTGTCGTTCCGGTTCCGCCACCAGCCCTTCAGCCGCGACTCATGCCGCTTCCGCCGCTCCAGCCAGGCGGCGTGCACGCCATCACCGGCCCGGTAGCAGTCGCAGCCGAGCACGCGCTCCAGGCTGAAGAGGATGTCGCAATGCCGGGGTGGATCGGTGTTGACCAGTTGGAGTGCGAACTCGAGCGGCGACTCGCCATGTCGGATCTGCTGGCGGCGATGCGGCCACTCTTCCTTCGGCCAATCCCCAGTCGTGAACAGCACACACTCATGCCCGAGGGCCGCGGCACCTTCGGCGAATCGCTTCAGGTACGCCTCCGCTCCTCCGGTGGCGGAATATCCGCGGCGCACAAGACCGATGTTCATGGGAAAGGGATGGCGCAAGCCGGGCGGAGAATGAAGAGAAAACCCGACCAGGTTCGCATCCCCTCATCTTCTACCGCCGTCAAGTCTCCTACGGGGTAGGTGCCGGAATGGTGGGAAGCTGAAGTCGGCGGCGCTTGAAGCGCGCGCGCAGTGGGGCCACCAGTTCGTCGAGCCCCTGATCCTGCCCATGGCGCTGGAGCGTGTGGTAGATATCCAGGCACCCCTCAAAGAGATCCGCAGCCGCGAGACGCCGGGTGTGATTCACCTTGGTAGCGAGGAGCGTGAGCGCAGCCTCCAGTGGCGCGAGGTCCTCACGAAGCGCAAGGTCGCGATCCAGCTTCTCCAGATCCACCAGTGAAGGCAGCAAGTGCGGATTCTGCCGGGCCAGCTCCAGAGTACTCCGGATAAACCCCTCCGTCCCTTCCGCGGCCTTCACCATGTGCCGCCGCTCCTCCACACTGAGCGTGATCAGGTATGGCATTGCCGTGGCTACCGCCGCGACGGCGACGACCGCTTCGTTGGTCTGTGCTGCACTTAGTGTGATGTCGATTTTGTTCTTCATGGCTGCTGGTTCCTTTCGAGTGGGTGTGGTTTTGGCAAAAGCGCGGCATGCGCCTCTATAAGGATGGTGGCATGTCAGAAAATGCCGCGCATTGCCGCGAAAAGGTGAGCCGCTAAGGTGGAATGTAGCGCCGTTTGGATGTGCCTTCCCGTTATCCCGGCGCTCGTGCCCGCCGCCTCGGCGAGTTTGCAGGTCGTTTTGGTAGGCGAACCCGTCATTCCGTCGAAGCAGCCCGTCACTTTTACGCAACGGCTCGATACTGTGACGGAGCGCTCTGTCACTACAGCGCGCACTTTGGTCAGAATGGCGCATCGTTCCGCCGCAGCGATCCACCAATGTGCGACATTCTGTCGCACTTTACGGAGTTCGCTAGAGGGAAATGTGGAGCACGTTCGAATTCGTCCAGAAACGAGCACAATCCAAACATGCTCACTGCCATGCCTCGAAGGCTGGTCGCGTGACATGTCCATTTGAAGAAGGTGCACAGACAGCATTCCGAGCCCTGGCGGAGTGAGACCTGCCCATATGGGTAGGGCGCACGTGCTGCGTTTATCGAGCAAAGTAGGCGTTGCAGAGGGGTGCATTAGCCTCGACCCCGCGCACCCACTTTCGCAGCCTCCATGCCCGCCCGCACCCCTCCCCGTCGCCGCGCTGCTTTCCCCCGGCTGGATCGCGGGCTTTTGCTGCGCATTCTGATCGCGCTGCTGGTCGCATTGGCCGTGACCGCGAAGGGCGTGGACCGACCGCCGAACGTCGTCTTCATCCTCGCGGATGATCTCGGGTACGGCGAACTGGGCTGCTACGGCCAGCAGAAGATCGCTACGCCTCACCTCGACAAACTCGCAGCCGGCGGGGTTCGCTTTACGCAATTTTATGCCGGTTCGACGGTTTGTGCGC
>JANMSW010000007.1:0-20092 GCA_031389825.1 Spartobacteria bacterium | reverse complement strand
GTGGGGCGATGGAACGTCGTGCCGGTCAGGGCGGGCCGCCGCTCAACGACCGCAGCAGGTCGTCCAGCGCCGACGGTGCGACCGGTTTGACCAGGTGCGCGTCGAATCCCGCCTCGTAAGACCGGCGCCGGTCCTCCGGCTGGCCCCAGCCCGTCAGTGCCACCAGCAGCGGGGTGGCGGCGCCGCCGCGCTGTTGCCGCAGCCGCCGTGCCACGTCGAAGCCGTTGAGCACCGGCAGGCCGATGTCGAGGATCGCGACTTCGGGAGGCTCGGTCATGGCCATTTCGAGCGCCGTCGCCCCGTCGTGGGCCATCCGGACCTGGTGCCCGTTCAGTTGGAGCAGGGTGGCCAGGCTGCTCGCAGCGTCGACGTTGTCGTCGACCACCAGCACCCGTCGGGCCGGCACCGGCTTGGCGGCGGCCGCTGTTTCCGCCGCCAGCGGCAGACTGCCTTCGACAGTGGGCAGGCGCACGATGAATTCGCTGCCCTGGCCGGAGCCCTCGCTGCGCGCCTCGACGCTGCCGCCGTGCAGCTTGACGAGCCGCTGCACGAGAGTGAGGCCGATGCCCAGCCCGCCATGCGCACGATCCAGCGAACGGGTGGATTGCACAAAAAGATCGAAAATGTGCGGCAACAGCTCGGGCGCAATGCCCGTGCCGTCGTCGCGCACGCGCACGATGACCTCCGGCGGCTCCACCCCGGCGGCACGCTCTGCGCTGAGTGAGATGTGGCAGCCGGAGTCGCTGTACTTACAGGCATTGCCGAGGAGATTGCCGAAGACCTGATCGAGACGCGTGGCGTCGGCATTCAAAAAAATCGGCTCGGCGGGCAGCGAAATCGTCAGTTCCTGGCGGCGGGCCGCGCTGCCGGATCGCGCGACGCTCGCTGCGGCAGCGAGGATGTCCGCGAGCGCCGTGGGCTGCCGGCACAGCTCGATTCTTCCCTCGGTGATGCGCGAGACATCGAGCAGGTCGTCGATCATCCGTGTCATGTTTCCGATCTGCCGGCCGATGATGCGCTGCGCCTGGCTGTGCTCGTCGGCGCTCGCGCCCGGGGTTTGCAAAATCTCCGCTGCATTGCGCAGCGGCGCGAGCGGGTTGCGCAGCTCGTGCGCGAGCATGGCGAGGAATTCGTCCTTGCTGCGATCGGCCCGGACGAGGTCCGAGGCGCGCGCGGCCAGCGAGTCCTCCAGCATGCGGCGCTCGGTGATGTCCGTGTAGCTGGTCAAGATCGATTCCGTGCCTCGGTCCAGAACCTTGCGGCAGAGCGCGACCACGCGCCAACCATCCCGGGCGATCTGGACGACTTCGCCACTAAAATGGCCTTCATTTCGAAGTTGCGCGTAGCCTGCTTCCCTCGACTTTGGAAACTCCGTCTGGAGTACGGAGTGCAGTTCTTTCCCCATCATTTCCTCCGACTTCCAACCGTAAAGCTTCTCCGCGCCCTTGTTCCACGAAGTGACTTTGTCATCGAGATCGTGCACGATGATGGCGTCATTGCTCAGATCGAGCAGCCGTGCCTTTTCTGAAAGCTCTTGCTCCGCTTTCTTGCGGTCGGTGATGTCGAAACGCACGGCTATGAACTTGACCGGCTTGCCGTGTTCGTTGAGGACGGGTGCGATGACTGTATCTACCCAGTAGAGTGAACCGTCTTTAGCGCGGTTGCGGATGTCCTTTCGCCAGACTTCGCCCTTCGCGATGGTCAACCAAAGATCCCGGATGAACTCTTTGGAGTGCAAGCCAGAGTTTAACAAGCGGTGGTCCTGGCCGATGAGTTCTTCGCGCGAATACTTGGAAATGGTTACGAAATTGTCGTTAACTTGTTCGATCCTTCCGGTCAGGTCGGTGACAGCGATGATGGCCGCTTCGGAGACTGCGCTTTGAATAGCAGCTAGCTCGGCGGCAGCCAGCGCTGCCTTGACCAGCGCCTCTTTCGTCTGCTTGCGCGAGGTGTTGTCGGTGCCAAGAAACAAATACCCGATGATGGCGGCCTCTGCGTCGCGCAGCTCCGTGACGGACACCATCGCCGGGAACCGGCTCCCATCCTTACGGACGTTGGTCAGCTCGTAGACATCCTCGATGCCACGAGCGGCCTTGAAGACCAGGGCGTCGAATCCCGGCGCAATCGGGGTGCCGAACTCGACGCTCAACGCTTCGGCGCGTGCGATCCCGTCCTGCGGATCGTGAAGTTCGGCTAGCATGATCTTGTTCATCACTTCGGCGGCCGTGTAGCCCAGCATCCGCTCCGCGGCGACATTGAAGATCTGAATGATGCCCTTCGCGTCAGTGACGATACTCGAGAAGCTGGCGCTGTTAAAGATTGCGCTCTGCAAGGCTTCTTTCTTGAGCAACACCTCTTCCGCATCCTCCGGGACGTTCAATAAGTCGAGCGGCTGCTTTGTGCCTGAGGTTAAATCCGCTTCCATAATAAGCGGAGGTCAGTTTCAACCGATCTGGAGGACCAATATATACAGCGCGATTCCTCTATCGCCATGTGGCCATTGAGGGCCACGATGTTGCAACGAAGAGGAAATGACGCCTTTATGAAGCGAACTTAGCAGCAAAATAAGCGCGCACAGCTATTTAAAAGACCTAGGCTCGTTGACGCGGCCCGACGGCCACGCCGAACGCAACCGTCTTTTCGGTGCCGATGACACCGCCTGAGCGGCGTGCTCGCAAGCTTCAACGGTAAGATAATCGCGCTGCAGTTGCGCATCGCGAAGTTTGCGGCGGCGTTCATTGCCGATTGTCACGCGCCCGTGCCGACGGGGCGCAGCTACAGCCTTAAGCAACTTCAGCGACGCGGCGGCACGCGCGACGCAGGCCTGCGCCACAGGCTGGCTGCCTGTGCCAGGAGGATCGCCAATACGGCGCCGGCGACTGCAAGTGCCATGTCCTTTTGCGCATCCCAAACGTCACCCTGCGTGCCGAGATAGGCGGTCCCGAGCTCGGGTCTTACATTCCACGCGACCACGGCTTCGACGATCTCGAAAAGCCCGCTCAGCGACACGACGAGCGTGATCGGCAGACACCACGACCAAAAGCCGCGCACGTCGGCGACGCGCATGAGCACTTCGCGCGCGGGTTGGAGCAGCAGCAGACCGAAGGAGAAATGCACCAGCCGGTCGAAGTGATTGCGCGACAGCCCGAACGTTTCCTTTGCCCAATAACCGAACGGCACATCGGAATATGCATAGTGCGCGCCAACGCCGTGCAGAAGGAGGAAAACAAAGAGCAGCGCGCAACTGAGATCGCCGAGCGGCAAGCGCCGATAGGTCGCGACGAGCAGGCCGACGAACGCGAAGACGAGCAGGTTTTCCAAAAGCCAATCGTCGCGCTTCACCGGATCGATCGCGGCCACGATCCAAGCCACGAGGTAGATGGCGCACAGAGCGTGGAGCAGGCTTCTTTCGCTAAAGGGGCGCACGTTCACGGAGGGGCAACGGTTTGCGTTCGCGCAGTCAGGCGCTCAATCAGAAAAGTGGCAAGCATCGCCGCGCATGCTCCGCCGAGCGCTGCGGCTATGTCCATCTGCGCGTCCCACTCATCACCCTGCGCGCCGAGCCACGCCGGCCCCGCGCCGGGACTTACGATCTCCGCCACGACCGCCTCAATGATCTCAAAGACGCTGCTCAACGCGAGCACCGCCGCGATCGAGAGCCAGTAAACAAGCGCACCGCGCACGCCTGAGAGCCGTCCGACGATCTCGCGCAGCGGATACGCCAGCAGCAGGCCAAACGCGCCGTGGCCGATGCGGTCGAAGTGGATTCCGCTGCAGCTCGAACGCCGCACGAAGCCAGTCGCCGAGAGGCGCCTGCCTGTAAGTATAATGCGCGCCGAACGAGTGGACGCAGAGATAGATCGCGATCAGCACATACGAGGTATTTGCGAAAGCGAACCGCCGCCAAGTCAGCGCGAGCACTGCGACGAACGGCAGGACGAGCAGATTCTCCAAAAGCCATGACCAGCGATCCGTCGGCGTGATCGCCAGCGCGATCCAGACCAGCGCGTAAGCAGCGAGCAGCGTGAGCGGTTGGCGGGCGCTGAATAATTTCATCGGCGCGATTCTACCTCGATGCCTGCAGGGAGCACAGGCTTTGCGCTTGGGCCCACTCTCGCAGCTCACAGCGACTGGAGCGCGCGCTGATTTCGCCGCGAGAGCGACGGAGGCGTTTTTTTGCAAGATTTAAGCGTTAGTTTGTTTATGATGCTGAAGGTTCGATGGCGCGTGCGTGAGCGGTGGTAGAATCACGCTCTCGCCGCGCCGCATGACGCCGTAAATTCTTCTCCTCCTCTGCCCCCGCGCGGTGGCGCTCGCGCTGTTGTGGTGGGAGCGCGTCTCGGCGAAAGTCGTTGCGCTTGACCTGCTGCTCGCGCTCGCCTTCACCGGCTTGCAGCGTGCGAATCAAGCATTCGCAGGCTTTGGGAGCGGTATGGTCGCCATAATCCTCGGATTGCTCATCTTTACTGCGGCTCTCGAGCGCATCGGCGTGGTCGAGCTCGGCGGGCGCGCGGTGCTGCGCAAAAGCGGGGCGCCTATTCCGACCGCCTGCTCTGGATTGTCATGCTCGCCTCGGTCGACGTCGGCGCGTTCATCTGCAACACCGCCTCGACCGCATTCATTCTGCCGATGGTTTTCGGCATCGCAAAAAAAGTCCGGCATCACCGCCTCGAAGCTCCTCATGCCACTCGCGCTTTTCTCGATCGTCGCCAGGGGTCACGCACGTGAGCATCTCCACGAACATGGTCGTGAGCGGCATGATGACCAGCTACGGCCTTCCGCCGATGGGCACGTTTGAGCTGGCACCGGTCGGCGTGCCGATCGCGCTCGTCGGGCTCGTGTACATGTTGCTTGCGCGCCGCTTCGTCGCCGAGCGGGTGGCGTCGGCCGATCTGAACAGAGAGTTCGGCGTCGGGCCTCACCTCAATGAGATCATCATCATGCCAGGCTCCCCGCTTACCGGCCGCACTCTGCACCGCGACGACTTGCGCGAGCGCTCCGGTTTGCAGGTGCTCGGCATCAATCACCGCGGCGTGAATATCGTCTGCAAGCTAGTCAGGCGCTGCTCGCGCTCGGCGATGCGCTGCTCGTGCAGGGCCGCCGCCAAAACTTCGCGCGCGCATCCTCACCCTGCTCATCTACGGCGTGCGATCGTGCTCGTGCCGTTGAAGTGAGAGTCAGGTGGTCGAACGCATCTCGTGCGGAATAGCAGTGCGCACCTTTCTCACCCAGCTCTGGAAGACATCTTTCGCGAACGCCGTTGCTTCGTCGTGCGAGAGATGCTCGGCCACTTGCTCGGCGGCCGGGAGCCACGACCGCGACTGGTGCTCGCCGTCGCCTGATGCGGAGACGCGTCGCGCGAAGCTGTCCAGCGTCACGGAAATCTTTTGCGCCGTTACATCGTAGTGCGTCTCAGCAGTTCCGCAGACCTCCAATTCGCCATCGCCCTCCTGGAGCGTCTCGATGATCTCGCTGGTGAACATGGTTCTATGAGGCAGCAGGGGTGAAGCGCAGGGTCAGATGGAAGTCATCGCTGTGCCCGATGTGGGTGAAGCGTACGGTGAAGCGGGGCAGCTTCGCAGTTGCGGGACTTTCGCGTGATTCCTCTAGCAGCGTGAAAAAACGGAGCGTCTCGTCGCGTTTGAAGAATGGCGCTTCGAAGAACTCGCGCGCAAGCGTCATGCCGTAATCACCCCCGCCGCTGAACGCGACGACCAGACCCTGAGCTTCCGCCGAGATCACGATGCGAAAGACATCATCCGTAGGACCATTCGTCGGGGTGGTGAAGACAAAGCGGTTGTCGCTGGCGATGGGTTTTGTCTCCAGGGCAGTGCTGAAGTAGGAGACGAGGTCCAAAAGCGTGAATGGCAGCACCTGTGATAAGGCGGCCTGCGGCGGTGCCGGATGCGAGACTGACGTCGCAACTGGCGCGGCTCGATCGGTAAAGCTCGCCACGCGACGCGTCGCGAAAAGCACCACGATCATCAGCACCACGCCCGCGCAAAGGTACAGCATCCGCCGTCTGTGGGATCCGAGTGTCAGTGTAGTCATAGCGATCATTGCTTCTTTCATGTTGGTTTTGCAGTTTCAGCATCGCCCCGCCCCACCAGGGCGACTACGCGTTGGTTGCCAATTGCTTCCCAACGCTTGCCTCATTTCTCGCGGCGCTCAGACGAACTCTCGCTCCTTCTCCCGCATCACGAGCACCGGGCAAGGCGCATGGCGCACGATGCGCTCGGCCGTGCTGCCCACCAGCACGTGCGTGAGGCCAGTATGACCGTGCGTGGTCGTAATGATGAGGTCCGCCTCCGTCTCGCGCGCAACGGTGGCCACGGTGTCCCAGGCGAGGCCGCGTCGGACGATGGTCTGCGCGAGCAGCTCCGGCGCGATCATGCGTGTGGCGAGGTCCGCAAGGCTCTTTTTTGTGCCATCCATCGCCTGATTTTCATCCACCAGCAGATAGCCAAATTCCTGCGGAAACATGGGTAAATCGACGACGTGAAGTAGTGTGATCTTCGCCTCGGACTGCTTCGCAAAGGGCACCGCATATTGCAGCGCTTTCAACGAAGTGGCTGAGAAGTCCGTCGGCACGAGAATGTTTTTGAGGGTGAGGATGAGCGGCACCATCTCGATGATTTCACCGTCGGCATCGCGCGGTGTCAGCTGCAGGCCGGTGTCTGATTCTACAGGTTCAAATTCTGCGGTTTTCATGTTCTGGGGTTGTGGGGTGGGAGAGGAACGGATGCTAAATGTTTGCGGCAAGGCAGAGTTCGTCGGAGGGCTGCACACTCGTCGGGCGCTCCATCTCGTGCGTGCGAACACCTTTGAGTGGCTCCCCCGCGATGAAGCGTTTGAGGTTCGCCACGGTCGCTTCGTTGATACGCTCGATCGCTTCGACGCAATTGAAGGCGATGTGTGGGGTGAAGACGACATTCGGTCGGGCAAGCAGATTTTCGATGAGCATGAGCTTCTCGATTTGCTGAGAGCGTTCTGGCGCCGCGCCAACGCCTCCGCCGTGCAGGCGATCGATGATTTGGTCGCTGATGAGCTGCGATGTTTGCTGGCGCAGTGCTGCCTCTTCGCCGAGCACGTCGAGTCCCGCGCCGCCGACGATTCCGGCATCGAGCGCTTCGAGCAGCGCCGCGGTGTCGATGAGACGGCCGCGCGCGGTATTGATGATCAGCACGCCGCGCCGGCATTTCGCGAACGTCTCGCGATCGAGGGTGTGAAAAGTGTCCCCCGTGAGCGGTATGTGCAGTGAAAGAAAGTGCGAGCGGCGCAGTAACTCGTCGAGGCTCACATAGACAAAGCCGATGTTGGCGGCCTCTGTGGGTCGAGGCTCGATGTCATGCGCAATCACGTCCATGCCGAAAGCGCGCGCAATCGGGACCGTTTTTATTCCAATGCGGCCGGCGCCGAAAATGCCAAATGTCTTCCCGTGGAGTTCCATCCCGCGCAACGCTTCGTAGGAAAAGCGCTGGTAGCCGGTGAGGCGGATCGCTTCATGCAGCCGCCGCGTGAGCGCGAGCAATAGCGCAAACGTGTGCTCAGCCACGATGTAATCGCCATAGCTGGGGACAACGCACACCGCTACGCTGCGGCGGACGCAGCTTTCGAGGTCGATGTGATCGGTCGTCGTCGAACGCGTCGCGATCAACCGCAGCGCGGGATGTTGCGCAAGGAACGCACCGTCGATGTTCGAGGCTTTGAAGATTGAGAGAACCTCCGCGTCGGGCGCCACGTCTGCGAGCGCGTCGGCAAAACTCAGTTCATGCGTGCCGAGCGCTTCCTTGAAAAAGCACCGGCCACATGCTTCAGTTTCCGTGAAGGCGAGTTTCATGATATGGCTGCTCCACCGCCGCGCTTACGGGCACGCACGCGACGCTCATCGGCGCGTAGTGGAGCACTCCTCGGGAGACGGAATGATGACTGATGCGGCCGAGCCCGTGCCGCTGATGCGTCCCTACGACGATGAGGTCCGCGCGTTCTTCGCGAGCGACCTCGATGAGGTGCGCGTCTGAGCGGTCCCAGCCTTTTTCGAGACGCACCCGCACCCGGCTCGCGCCGAGCACAGCCCGGATTCGCCGGCGGAAACCACGCGCCTGCACTTGGTCCGTCTGATCCATCATCTCCGCGACAATGGGTGACAGAGACATGTCGAATACCGCTATAGCGGGCAGCGTGGGCATGAGGTAAGTGACCACGACATCACACGGACCAAGCTGCCGCAGCCATGCAACCCAGCGGAGCGCCGCCTCCGACTGCACGGAGAAGTCGGCTGCCAAGAAGACGCGTAGCCGCCGTTTTCCAAGCGTCCATTCGGTGAAGGGCGTAGCGGCGCGTACCACCAGGGTCGGGACTGGCGCAGCTTCCGCCGTGCGTTCCGCTACGCTGCCCAGCACCCAGCGGTCCAGCGGCTGGCGACCGTGCGAGGAAACAACAAGAAGGCGCGCCTGCCGCGCGATGGCAGCCTCCACGAGCACGGCTTCCGGTTTACCAGCACGGAAATCCTCGATCACTTCCACCTTTGCCGCCCGCAGCCGCTCGAGCTCGTCGTGAAGCTGTGCGCGCTCGTACATACAGAGCGAGTCGCGCACATCGGTGGGAAGCGCCGTGCGCGACTCCTTGTCCACGGCATGCACGAGCACCAACGGTTCATCGAGCCGCGTGGCCAGCGCCGCTGCCACCTCCACAGCTTGCGCAGCCTGCTCCGAAAAGTCGGTGCCGCAGACGATGCTCGTCTTCGTAACAACGAGCGGGGCCGTGTTTTGTGACGAAGCGTGACGCGCACCAGCAGGAGTTGGCTCGGTCATGATAGTAAAAGGGCTCATGGCTAATGGTAGTCTCAGCGGCTCCGTCCACTACCCGTTCCTTGCCGATTGCTTGCCGGATTTTGCCAAGCCTACCGGCTCCCAACGTGCGGCTACGCCGCTTTCGGCAGGGCCGCGCGATAAGTGGTTGGCGACTTGCCGGCGAGGTTTTTGAAGACGCGATTGAAGTGCGTGATTGACTGAAATCCGGCGTCGAACGCTACCTCGGATACACGCGTGTTCGGGTTCAGGAGCATCGTCTTCGCGGCTTCGATGCGGACGCGCGCGAGGTATTCAGTGAAGGTGCAGCCGACCGCCTGGTGAAACTTTTTGCAGAAGTAAAAGCTGCTCATGTTCACGGCGGTGGCAACCTGCTTGAGCGAGAGATCCTCGGCCTTGTGCATGTCGATGAATTGCCGCGCGCGCGTCATGTTGGGCGGCTCGACATGGTCGCTCTGGAAAGCGATCTGGTTGGCCATAAGCGACAGATGCTCCGCAAAAATCTGCAGCAGCTGCACGATGGACTCGTAGTGCTTGGGCGAGAGCACCCGCGTCTGAAAAAACGCGGTCTTGAACTCCTCGATCCTGTCGCCCAGCCCCCATTTGCGCAGTTGCTTCGCGACTCGCGCGAACTGCGGCGGGCGCGGTTTTTGAAGCAGAACCTCGCCGGTGCGAAGGAAGCCGATGGTTTTGTCGCCAATCCGCACCGGAACGGCGGTTTCGCGCAGGCCGGCAAAACAGGTGGTCGTGTGGGCTTCGCTGGTCGTCTGCGTCGCGAGCTCGTGCTGCACGCGCAGGCAGGCGGCGCACGATTTGTTCTGCCCCGCAAGCAATGCGCAAAAGGGACTCTCGCGGCGCAGCCCGTGGTGCGTGAGGTGCCAGTCGTCCACCGGGCTGAGCGTGAGCGGCAGCCCGGTGGCATCGCCAAAGGCGCGCTCGTAGTCCTTGAAGATCTGCGAGCGCGAAAGGCGCTCCTGCACGAATTGATCGGCTTTCGTTTCCATGGCTCTAAGCGGCGGCGGTTTCCGCGAAGGGAGCGGAGTTGTGGTTGAGAACATCGCGCACTTTGGTCATCAGCCCATGGCCGCTAAATGGCTTCTTTAGAAAGTGAACGGGCGCGGGTGCGCTCACCACGCGCTGGCTCGACATAAAAAGAATCCGCGTCAAGGGTGTGGTTACGCGGAACCAAGCCGCCAGTTCGTCACCGCGCATCCGCGGCATTTCGATGTCCGTGAGCAGCAGATCGATCCCCGCGTTCGCTCGCGCGAGCGCTTGCGCTTCTTCGCCGCTCGACGCCGTGAGTACGTGGTATCCGCGAGGCCGGAGCATTGCGGCGATCAGGTTGCACAGGCTCCGATAGTCATCGACCACGAGCACGGTCGCGCTTCGTTCACTGCTTTCACCTAAATCGACTTGCGGTGATGGAAAGGAGTTCATGGCTCGCGAATCATAGAGTTGCGAACGCGGCGACCTCTTCATTCTCCCACGCTTCCTGAGTGAAAGGTGTTCGACCAATTTCTCTCGTCGATCGGGCGAGCGAAGCCGCGGCAGGGAGGGATGTGCTGTCTGGAAAGAAGTCGAGGTGTTTGCGTGCCGTGACCGAACGCAAATACTCCCGGATGGTTCCGCTTTCACCGTTTGAACTCGCGAAGAGTGAGACGAGGGCTGGGTTTGCGTCCTCGATGAACCAAGCCCACATTTCAATCCACTCTCTGACCGGCGCTGGCAGTTCATTCCTCCCGGACAGCGCGAAAATCACGATGTCTGCCGCTGCGGCCGCACTCACTGCGACGTTCCGCATCTCCGCAATCGCCAGCACGGGGAAGCTCCACAGATTGTGCGTCGAGACGCAGTCACCATCCATGGCGGCAGCCAGCTTCTTGTAAAAGCGTTCCCCGCGTTCGCCGGACGCGTAGTCCTCGTAAATGACGACGCACTTGAATGTGGGGACCAGAAGCGTGGCAGCGCCGTTGCGCCCGGAATGACTGGGGTAGGCTTTCATGTGCGGGAAAGACTACGCACCGCGATAGCAGCCGCCTATTCGGCCCGATGCGCGACGCAGCCGCGTCGCTGGCGTAACGGCGCTAAGGAAATTCCTTAGCGGCTCCCCGGCGTCCCGCCGCCCGTCTGCGACGACGCCCAGCGCGCCGCATACGCGATCAGCTCAGCCGCGGTTCCGAGTCCCAGCTTGCTTTTGATGTTCAAGCGATGTGCATCGACGGTCTTGGCGCAGATGTTCAGCCGCGCGCCAGCCTCCTTGGTGGCCAGCCCTTGGCCAATCAATTGGAAGACCTCGAACTCGCGGTCACTGAGCTGCGCGACCGGGGAACGCTCCTGCGCCGGGGAAGGCTGGCCGGAAAAAATTTCCACGATCCGCGCCGAGGTTTTCTCGCTCACATAAATCTGACCTGCGAGCACTTGCCGGATCGCCAGCATGAGCTTCGCGCCGCCTTCCTGTTTAGTGATGTAACCGCGCGCCCCGGCTCGCAACGCACGCTCGGCATACAGCGACTCGTCATGCATCGAAACAACCAGGACCACCAGCTCCGGCCGGAGCGCCTTCATGTCTTTGATCAACTCGATGCCAGGCTTATCCGGCAGCGTCATGTCCACTAGCGCAAGGTCGGGCTCCTCCTCCGCGACCATTCGCAGCGCTTGCGCCGCATCTTCCGCTTGCCACGCGACGACGAGGTCGGGCTCGCGGTCGATCAGATGCGTGAGTCCGTCGCGCGTCATCGGATGATCATCGACGATCATCACGCGCTTAGTTTTGGCGGTGGTCATTGATCGGTTCTGAACGCACAGGTTACCACAGTGTGACCGCTTCCGGTCGAACCTACGCGCAACGTGGCCCCGATCATCTCCGCCCGGTAACGCATGGTGCGCAGGCCCATACCACCGCTGCGCCCCGGCTCCTTGGGGAGTGCCGCGCCGTCGTTGGTGATCGTGAGCACGGCCTCATGGCGCGTCTGCCTCAGCTCCATTGCGATCGTTTTGGCGTGCCCGTGCCGCACGGCATTGCTGATCGCCTCCTGGGCGATGCGGTAGAGGTGCGTCGCCGCAGCGTGGTGGGTGAGCAGCACCGGCTCCTCGCAGCGGAATTCGCAGTCCGTGCGGTAAAGCTGCGCGGAATCCTTGCAGAGTTCGGCGAGCGCGGGAATCAGCGCATTTGTCTCCAGCTCCACGGGGACCAGTCCGCGCGAAAGCATGCGCGCTTGGCGTATCCCGTCACGCATCAGCGCGCCAATGGTCGCAACTTCCTCCTGCACGACCGGATCGCCCGCGAGATCGCGGACCAGCGCTTCGGTGCGAAACTCGATGCCCGCGAGATGCTGGCAAAGGCCATCGTGCAAATCTTGGCCGATGCGGCGCTGCTCGTGGGCGGCAGTGGCGAGCAACTCCTCCTCGAGCTGCCGACGCTCGATCGCTGCGGCGAGCACGTCGGCGATGGATTGGAGAAAATGCACGTCGTCGCCGGTGAAGCTGCGCTTTCTCGACGTGTGAGCGCCGAGCACGCCGTAAGGCCCCAAATTGCCGTGAATGATGGTACTTATCCCGCTCACGACACCGTGCTCAAGGAGCAGCGCCGGCCCTCGAAAACGCGTCTCTTGCCCCAAGTCCACGACCACCACTGGCACGTAGCTCAGCAGCGTGAAGCCGGCCTGCGATTCGCGCCCCGTGGGCAGCAGCAGCGAGCCGACACAACCCTCCCGCCACCCAACACCCGCCCGCAGCAGCAGCTCTTCACCGCTCGGCGTCAGCTCAAGAACTTTGGCAAACTCAATGCCGAGAATCTGCGCGACCAGCGCCACTGCGTCGGTCATTAGGCGGCCAAGATCGCGCCCTTCGAGCGCGTGCTGGCTCAAGTCCAGGACCGCCGCCTGCTGCTGCGTGCGCGTCGTCGTCGCGGCTTCGACGCGTTTGCGCTCCGTCACGTCGCGCAGGATGCCGGTGAAAATCCGCCGCCGGGCGAGCCGCGTTTCGCTCACGGAGAGATCAGCAGGGAAGAGCGAGCCGTCACGTCGCTGGCACCTGACTTCCCGGCCAATGCCAATAATCTTCGCCTCACCGGTGCGCAGGTAGTTCGCGAGGTAAGTGTCGTGCCGTTCCTGGTCCGGCGAGGGCATGAGCATGTTCACATTTTTGCCAATCATTTCCGCTGCGCTGAAACCGAACAAGCGCTCTGTCGCAGGATTTGCGGACTCGATCCGCCCGCGCTCGTCAATCGTGATGATCGCCTCGATTGCGGTATCCAGAATCGCTCTCAGCCGCTCGGTGCTGTCAGGCAAGTCGTCTGGCGCTGGTTGCTCGGCGCTCATTTTGCTACGAGCTGGCTTCCGCAGCGTACCGTGAGTTCGCACTCCGGAATATTTGCCATCATCCCCGCGCGAAAGTGCAGCGTCCGCACGTTCGCCGCTGTGAGGGATTCACGGTCGCAAGGTTTAGTGCTGAAGACGGCGGTTATCATTGGACAGAGGCTTGCGCACTTTGGGGTTCGCTCCAATCGAACGCGAGTCCTGTTGTCGATCGCGTTGGTAATGGGCAGATTATGCGAGGCGATGGGTGGCAGCCCTCGCACTGCCTTTGGACACTGCTCTCGACCCACTTATACCATGCCAGACGCCGCGCCCACGGAGCTAGCTGACATCCGCACAGATTATCGTCGCGGAAAACTGCGGCGCGCCGATCTACACGGAGACCCAATCGAGCAGTTCAATCGCTGGCTGAAGAATGCCTGCGACGGGGGCATCCCCGAGCCGACGGCCATGAGCCTGGCCACCGCCGGAACCGATGGGCGTCCGTCGCTTCGCACCATCCTGCTAAAAGGACTCGATGAACTCGGCTTCGTCTTTTTCTCGAACCTCGAAAGCCGCAAGGCACGACAGCTCGCGGAGAATCCCAATACCGCGCTGCTCTTCCCGTGGCTGGCGCTCGAACGGCAGGTGATCGTCACCGGTCATGCGGAGAAGCTTTCGACTGTCGAGGCGCTCACATATTTCCTCACCCGGCCCCGCGACAGCCAGCTTGCCGCATGGGCCTCGCGACAGAGCACGGTGATCTCATCGCGTAAAATGCTCGAGATGGAATGGGCGCAGATGAAGGCAAAGTTCGGCGCCGGGAAAGTGCCGCTGCCGTCATTCTGGGGCGGCTACCGCGTGGCGCCGCGAACCATCGAGTTTTGGCAGGGTGGCGCGAACCGGCTGCACGACCGCTTCGAATACACCCGCGAGCCGGACGGCTTGTGGAGGCTTGATCGTCTCGCGCCGTGATCCCTCGCCGCGCGGAGCATTAGAGTTAGGGACGAGCGTAGCATGTGGTTCGCCTCACAAACCAGTCGTCCGCGCGCTCCAACTGTTGCTTGCACATTCCTTTCCACAATTTGCCCCCTCGATTGCACCGCCCGGACAAGTAAGTGGCGTCCGGAAGCTAAATGAAGGTCGGTCTGGTAATTGGTCAGACGAGCCGCAGACGAGGCCAGATTTAACGTCGCCTGCGACGCAGGACCGGCTTGATGTTCTGCCACCTAGTTCCACTGGAACGACCGCAATGAACGAGCCTAGCCGGGCCTGAGATCTTATCTGCCACACGCACCTCAGATCACCTACCGTTGGCGCGCCATCCACGGATCCCCTTCTGCGCCGAACTGTAAAAAACGCCTACGCTTCTCGTAAGATCTTCTTGGCGCGCGATGGCAGGGTTCCGACGGTGGAACCTCGGGCGCCTTCGACTGCCGGAACGTTGGCCCTCTGATTCTGTCTGGCTCGCCAGTGGACGAAATCTTGCCAAAAATACCACTCCACGCAGAGAGGGAAATCCTGGCAGCCGAAACCAACTCCTAGAAACCAAATAGGATATGCCGGCGCAGACAGCAAATTCTTTGGCATTCAGCGCCTGATCGAGGCGCCCATGATAAGTTCCCGGCAGCAGCGGGACGTGCAGCGAGATGACGTCGCTTGCCGTCAGTAGCGTGTCCAAATCGACTTAGCGGATGCCGTGTAGCCCCGCCCAATCCAGCGCAGGAAAAGATCGTGGGCCAGCACCTCACTCCGGAAGCTGCGGAAGATCTGCGCGGCGATGCGGCCAATTTTACACGTGCCGATGATGCCGATCGTTTTGCCGTGAAGGTCGAACCCAACGAGGCCGCTGATCGAAAAATTCAACTCGCGCACGCGATTGAAAGCGCGATGGATTTTGCGGTTGAGCGTGAGCAGCAGCGCGACGGCGTGCTCCGCCACAGCGTGCGGCGAATAGGCCGGCACGCGCCCGACGGCGAGGCCGAGCGCGCGGGCGGCGGCCACGTCCATGTTGAAGTAGCCGGCGCAGCGCAACGCGAGGAGCTTCACCCCGAGCGCGGCGGGGATTTCGAGGCACCCACGATCCGCGTGGTCGTTGACGAAAACGCACACAGCCTGCGCACCTTTGGCCGCCGGGGCGGTTTCGGCACTGAGCCGGAATTCATGAAACCGCCACGCGATGCGCTCCGCGCCGGAAGCCTGCGCGAGGTATTCGCGTTCGTAGGGCTTGGTGTCGTAAACGGCGGTTTCAATCATGGATGTAGTATTATGTGGCGAGCTGAGTTCATGGCCGGATCGCTCGTTCATGCCCCGTAGGCACGCCGCAGCCACGTGCCGACGAAATAAGCGAGCGCCGCCGCTCCCCCGCCGGTGATCAACGTTTCGAGTCCAGAGCGCAACGCGGAGCGCTGGAGCAACACGCCCTTTGTCACACCGACCGCGGTGAACGCGAATGCCGTCATCACCGCGCTCGCGATGAATCGCGTGGCGTGGTCGAGATGCGGCACGAGAAACGGAATCAGCGGCAGGAGGCCGACGCAAATGAAGGCGACGAACGTCGCGAGCGCGGCGCGGCGCGGCGAGCGGTTGCCTCCGTCCAAGCCCAGCTCTTCGGTGACCATCGTTTCGACCCAAAGCTTCTGGTCGGCGGTGATGACCGCGACGATCTTTTCCAGCACCTCGCCGGTGAAACCTTTACCCGCGAAGATTTGCCGGATTTCTTCGCGCTCGCCTTCTGGAATTTCGTCGATGTGCCGACGCTCGGCGGCGCGAGCGTTTTCAATCTCCTCGCGCTGGCTCTTGGCGCCGAGATAGTTGCTCACAGCCATGCTGAAGCCGTCGGCGATCAGGTTCGCGAAACCGAGCACGATGATGACGGTCCCCGAAAACCCGCCGCCGACGGCGGCGGCGACGACCGCGAACGTGGTCACGCATCCGTCAATCGCGCCGAGCACGGCGTCACCGAGGTAGCCGGCCGACGCGCGGATCGCGAGCCGGTCGCGAATCGCACGCGGCGAATGCTCCGCCTTCAATTTGGAGTTTATTGTGCGCACGGCTGCTCCAAGGTTTCCGCCGGCAGCACGGGCACAACGGAATCTGGCTTGCGGAAGCGCAGCCATTTTTCCAACTCGACGGCGGCGAATGTGAAGACTCCGATGGCGACGATGTAGAGCCAGGCTTCGGCGCGCACAGGGGCGGTGTGGAAGAGGCGGTTTAGCAGGGGCAGATAGGTGAAAGCGAGCTGCGCCAGCCACGTTGCGGCGATGCCCGCGAGCAGCCACGGGTTGGTGAAAAGGCCGATGGAAAAGATCGAGCGCGTCCGGCTGCGGCAGTTCAGCAGGTAGAAGCTCTGGACCATCACGATTACGTTCACGACGGCGGTGCGGGCTTCCGCGAGATTCGTGCCTTCGATGCCATGCTCCCACGCGAAGAGGCCGAACGCGCCGGCGGTCGAGATGAGCGTCACCAAGGCGGTGCGCATCAGCAGCGAGCGAGTGAGCAGCGGCCTCGTGGGGTCGCGCGGCGGGCGCTGCATGATGTCGCTTTCTTTCGGCTCGAAGACCAGCGTCAGGCCGAGAAGCAGGGCGGTCACCAAGTTGAGCCAGAGCAGTTGCGTGGGCAGCATCGGCAGGGTGATGCCGCCGATGATCGCGACGAGCAGGATCAGCGCGACGCCACCGTTGGTCGGGAGGATCCACAGGATGAATTTGGTGAGGTTGTCGAAAACGCTGCGGCCTTCTTCCACGGCGGCCTCGATGGAGGCGAAGTTGTCGTCGGTCAGGATCATGTCGGCGGCTTCCTTCGATACGTCGGTGCCGGTGATGCCCATCGCTATGCCGATGTCAGCTTGCTTGAGCGCAGGCGCGTCGTTGACGCCGTCGCCGGTCATCGCGACGACATGGCCGCGCGATTGCAGCGCTTTGACCAATCGCAGTTTCTGCTCGGGCGCGACGCGGGCGAAGACGGACGCGCGCTCCGCAGCGTCGGCCAGTTCCTCGTCGTTGAGCTTTTCCAAGTCGCGGCCGGTGAGCCCGACGACGCCCGATCCACGGTCCAGACCGATCTGCGCGGCAATGGCCGTGGCGGTGAGGACGTGATCGCCGGTGATCATCTTGACGTGGATGCCAGCGGCGCGGCACTTCGCCACCGCCTTGGTCACTTCCGGACGCGGGGGATCGAGTTTGCCCTGGAGGCCGAGGAAAGTGAGTTCGTCAGCGACGTGCTCGTGTTCGAGGCCCTCGTGCGTCGTTGGCATTTCACGGCGGGCGAAGGCGAGGACGCGCAAGCCGCGCGCGGCCATGGCCTCGGCGTGGCGGAGCACGAGCGCTCCGTCCAGCGGCGCGAGTGCGCCATCCTCGCCGAGCGTGTGCGTGCATTTGCCGAGCAGCGCTTCCACCGCGCCTTTGATGTAAATGATCTTCGGCTCGTCTTCGGCGCCATGCAGCGTGGCCATGTAACGGTATTCGGACTCAAAAGGGATGGTCTCGATCCGCGGCAGACGCCCGCTCATTTCCTCCTCCTCCAAGCCCGCCTTTTGCGCGGCCACGATCAGTGCAGCCTCGGTCGGGTCGCCTTGCACGATCGTCTGGCCTTCGTCGTTGCGGACGAGCCGCGAATCGTTGCACAGCAAGCCGGCGCCAAGCGTCTCAATGAGCGCGACATTTTCACCGATAACAATGGGCGCTTGCTCGAAGTGGATTTTACCCTCCGCCTCATAGCCGCTGCCGGTGACGTGGTAGAGCCGCCCGCCGGCATGAATTTCCTGCACGGTCATTTGGTTCTGCGTGAGCGTCCCAGTCTTGTCCGAGCAGATGACGGTGGTGCTGCCGAGCGTCTCGACGGCAGGCAGCTTGCGGATGATCGCGTGCCGCCGGACCATGCGCCCCACACCGATGGCGAGCGTGATGGTCACCACCGCAGGCAAGCCTTCGGGGATCGCGCCGACCGCCAGCGCAATCGCCGCCATGAACATCTCCGGCCACGGCTTCCCGCGCAGGATGCCGGCGACGAAAATCAGCGCCGCCAGCGCGAGGATGACATACAGCAGCAGCCGGCTGAACTGCGCGATCTTGCGTGTGAGCGGCGTCTGCAAATCCTCCGCGAGGTTCATCATCCCGGCGATGCGGCCCATCTCGGTTCTGTCGCCGGTGGCGAAGACCACGCCCTTGCCCTGGCCGGAGGTGACAAGCGTTCCGGTGAAAGCGAGATTGGTGCGGTCGGCGAGGCTCGTGTCCGCGGGGAGTGGCTCGGTTTGCTTTTCGGCGGGGAGCGATTCGCCGGTCAGCGCAGCTTCCTCGATGTGCAAATTGCGCCGCAGCAGCAGGCGCAGATCGGCCGGCACGCGGTCGCCGGATTGCAGCAGGACCACATCGCCTGCCACGAGCTGCGCCGAAGAAATCCGCAGCTTCTCGCTACCGCGCCGCACCGTGGCCTCGGTGAGAACCATTTTCGCCAGCGCCTTGATGGCCTTCTCCGCCTTCGCTTCCTGCAGATAGCCGACTACGGCATTGATAAAGGCGACGCTGAAAATGACCGACGCATCCACCCATTCGCCCATTGCCGCAGCGATGCCGGTCGAGGCGAGCAAGATGTAAATGAGCGGCTGATGGAACTGCAAAAGGAAGCGCATCCATTCGCTGAGCCGCTTCTGCGCGGTCATCTGGTTCAGACCAAACTGCCGCAGCCGCGCCGCGACCTCGCCCTCGGCCAAGCCCGTTTCCAAATCGCTCTCCAGTGTCGCAGCGACTTGGTTTGCGGTCAGTTCGTGCCAGTTGGTTTGTGTGAGTTCTTTCATGGGAGGTTCCCTTTTCCCGGAGGTGTCGCGAGGTGGCGGTGGGCTTTACGGGCATGAATGAGCGAGGAGAATAGTTGCGCGTGCCGCTAGATCTTGTGGGCCTGGACGAGCTTCAACCGGGTCGCTTGCAACCGGTGGATCAGGAGTTCGGCGATTTGTTTCATCAAGGCGTAGCCGTAAGCCTTGTCGGTTTCGCAATCCGCGCGCAACCGCGTGGCTGGGAAGGAGATCGCGTCGGTGTCCTCCTCGGCCACCGCGTCGAAGTGCCAGCAATACGGCGGGAAAAGCCACGACCAGCCGAGAACCTCGCCGGACCCGATGCTCTGGATCGGGACCGGATGTCCCGCCGAGTGCGCCTGCAGCCCGACCTTGCCACGCTGGATAAGATAGAAATGCTCCGCCTGGTCGCCTTCGTGGAGAACCCGCGCGCCTGCGGGAAAGCTGACGTGCGCTGCGTGATTTGCTAGCATGCGCAGATGCGACTCGCACATTCCGGTGAGGAAAGGATGAGGGAGCTGGAGGAATTCCTCGAGGTTCATAGGTTGCTTCTGGTTTGATGTAGTTCAAGCCGCCAACGGTTCGCCTGCAGCGTCTTTATCTAGCTTTTGTGTCGATGTACTTAACGAGGGCTGCGGCAATGTTATGGATGTCTTTAACCTGTTGTTCTGAGATTGGCGACCGATTGCCGCTCCCGATCAACGGCCTCAATCGGATGATGCCTTTTTCCATTTCGATCACCGCCGGGTCGGCCCTGATCGTACTCTCCATTTGCGACACGAGGTCCCCGAAGTAATCGAGGAGAACGGGCTGAGACAGTAGCTGGGCGCCCTCAGCGGAATAGTGTTGGGAAACTAAAGCGGACAACGCTTCGGCGCCACGTAACCAACCGCCGAGACTCACCAACTGCGATAGGGGCTCGCTCCCAATCTCCACCATGGCCTCTTTGATATCCGCGTTTACTCCTGACCATTCTTTGCGGACTGCCGCCCATTCCTTCTTGCTGGCGTGATCGATGATACTGTTTCCCCGACCGAGAACGGACTTTTCCACCCCTAGCAGGTTGCTGAAAAGTAGGGGCAGAGTCGGCTAAGGTTCGCGTGTTTAGCTAAAGCAGGCTGAAATTGCGGCAAAATGGGCGTTAATGCAGGCCCGCACGGGCCTGTTTACTGCCTTCCGGGATCTCTGGGGCACAC
>JANMSW010000049.1:0-62618 GCA_031389825.1 Spartobacteria bacterium | reverse complement strand
TTCACGGATCGGATGCCCCTTCGGGATCCGACTCTCGACGTTCACTAAGCTAATGAAGCTGGTTTGAGCGGCTTTCCGTCCTCGCATGGCCCCTTCTACCAAACCAAGCGTCCGATCGCTAGTTTTTCAGCAACCTGTTAGGGCGGACGGCGTGTTCGGCGCAGCAGAGTCCTTCTGCGAGCGAATGGTGAAAGCTGCTCAGCGGCTTTCATCCTATTTTGTGCAGGTCTCCTTCTGCTAGTTACGTCAAAGTGAATGAGGAAACTGAGCTCCTGATTGAGCAACCAGATTTCGAGGACCACAAGGCGCACCGCAGGTTGCAGGTGTGTGCCGGCATACTTCTCGCGCCGCTCGCGCTCATTCTTCTGGTGGCCTCGATTGTGATGGTTGTAGCGCCTCCCTCAGCTCCTTTGTTCATTGGATCATTAGGAGTTGTGTTTGTGCTGCTCTGCTTGTGGTTGCTCGTCCTTGCGTACCGACTTATCACGAATCATCGCGTCCGCGGTGGCCTGATGACGCCCTTCGCGTTGCGGGCGGCCTCGGTGTACTTCTTCTTGATGCCTGTTGGCGGGTTATTAACTGGGCAATATATCGAGTACGGAGTCTTCGCAGTCTGTCAGGCAATGATGTGCTTAGCCGCAGCGTTTACCCTTTGGAGGGTGGCGAAGGAGCGGAGATGCACTAACGAGAGTGCTTCACTTTGAGCGGAATGACCGATCTATCTGAGATTGTACGTCGAGTGTTCCAAGCCTGCCTGGGTCTATCCGGAAAGTAGCCAGCACCGATTGTTTCACGATATATTCCGGAGGACCGCCTAGGTGGGTCGCACCTATTCGAAATCCTGCGTAAGCACTTTCTTTCCCCATGACAGCAGCAATAAGGATTCTTCTCAAGAAGAGCTTGTTCCGTTTTATCGTGAAGACGCCCTGCTATGATCGTCCGGCGATCAGGGCTTTGGTTTTAGCACGAGCCTTCGCGCGATCGGGCAGATCGCCAAATATCGCATTGACTCACCTTTTAAGCGGCGTGGTTGCCGGGAGCAGGCGACCGTGCGCTCAAGTCTCGGTCCCTACGGTACGGCAGCTCCGCGACTACTCGGGAAGCTGGACGCTGGAGGCAAAGTGCGTTCTGGCACGGGCGGGTCGGTGCGCGAAGCAACGCGGTGCCTCAACGACGCAGCCTGAGATCTGCACCCATTTGCATGCGTACAATGGCAACCAGGTCTTGCTGGAGTGGCATGATGCCTTCGATGCGCCTCTGAAGATCTCCAAATCAATCCCTGAAGAAAGGATCATTGTTTGTCCACAGAAGGGAGGCGCACTTGGTTTACCCGAGGGGCTAGGCTTTGCGACTGGCTCACAGCCATCATGTCCAGCTATTGCTAAGCGTCCTCGCGAATGAGTATTCATGATTACATCTGACTTCCGAATCCACGGCCTGGATCATATTCAGCTAACTATGCCCGCCGGCCAGGAGGCACTCGCTCGTGAATTCTACTCCGGCGTCCTCGGCCTCGCCGAAGTCCCGAAGCCTGTCAATCTTGCCACGCGTGGCGGTGCGTGGTTCGAGGGTGGCACCTTGCGCGTCCACCTGGGCGTCGAGGCTGACTTCCGTCCGGCCAAGAAGGCTCATCCGGCATTTCTCGTCCAAGGCCTTGATGCGATCACTCACCACCTCCAGCGGCTGAGCGTTGCTGTTGTCGTCGACGAACCGTTAGAGGGCTACAACCGCATTTACATTTCCGACCCGTTTGGCAACCGCATTGAATTACTCGAGCCGGTCTCATCGTGAGCACTTTTCCCATCAAACCTCTGCGAGACCAGCATGCCTTCACCTTCAAAGGGATGCAGCACCCACCACCTAGTGTTGCGCATTCGCCCACCCACGTTAAACAACCCATCATCTTTATGAAGCTGACTTCCACTGCGAAGCTCGTATCACACGGCAGAATTTCGGTTACCGCCGAGCTCAACCACAAGATTGGTCCGATTGACCGGGGTGATCGCTACGAGGACCCGCTGGAAGAAGCACTTAAGCAACACGGTTACGGAGAGATCGATGGTGGCGGAACCTTGCAAAGCAAGGAGGGTGAGATCGAGTTGATCGATGTCCACATGTCTCTTGTGTCACCTGATAGCAGTGTTCCATTTGTCATTGAATTGCTCGAGAGCTGCGGAGCACCAAAAGGTTCCGAGATCCGCATTCACGGGGAAGGTGACACAGAAAGGGTAATCCCATTCGGAGTCCGGGAGGGGTACGCGATCTATCTTGATGGAATTAATCTGCCTGAGAATGTCTACCGAAACAGCGACATCAACTTCGTTATTAGCGAGCTAGACAAGCTGCTGGCTGAACACGGCCGGATAGAAGCAAACTGGCAAGGGCCCACAGAGACCGCTCTTTACATTTACGGCGATTCGATTCCGACAATGAAGGCTCTCGTCGGCGAGTTTATGGCTTCGTACCCGTTGTGCAAAGGGGCTCGAATCGTGAACCTTACGCAATGAGAGTTGGCGAATCTCTCTTTCAATTTAAAGGTGCCCTGCAGTCGCTTTGCTGCTCGCATTCGTAAGGACTTCTCGGAAACGCCGCTCAGTCACTGACGGACTTCTTGCTCCAACAGTGACTACCTGCAAGCTGGCGTCGCGCAATTCCGTCCGCGACATCGGCTCTGCATCGTGGAGGTCAGACACTCCGACGTGTTGCTTCTCTATTTCCCGAAGGAGCGCAAAGTGTATGCTACCGTCCAGTACGAGCAATGGTGACCCGCCTGCAACGCTCTCGCATCCCCAGAAAGCGTTCGCTTCTTTCGCCCAACCGCACCGACGGAAGAACTCGTTTCCTGACGCACCAGGCCTTTGGAATCTCAAAAACCTCGCTGCTCAGTCGATCTTCTGCTCCTCCAGCAACTCCAGCCAGGGGTCAAACAGCACGGCTTGGGTTGCATGCGTTCGCCACCATTTGAGGTACTTCGCGTGCAACTCAGGTGAACCGATCTTGCGCCTCCCTTCTTTTGCCTCAGCACGTTCAGGCTGAGGAATACCACTGTGAGCTGCTGTATTGGAAAGCAGGACGATGAGCCGCTCTTGCAAACGCTCGTGCAATTGTCCCTCCCGGCCACGGTCGTCTTCCTGAGCAAAGACTTCCAGCGCCCTCTCCACAGCGGCTTTGTCACCTCGACGAGCCAAATTCAACGCTGCCCAAACTCCGGCGTCACCGTCCAGTTCAAGCACGTCGCGAAGCTTCAGCATTCCGAGGCTCTTGTTTTCATAGCAGAGATAAACTGCACCAGTGACCCGAATGAACGGGTCCCTTGCTGAGAGCATCATTGTGAACTGCTCTTCGCGATTCTCTTTCAGCCGTGAAGCGAAGGCGAACCCCGCCTTATAGCTTTCATCGGTTTCCACCAACAGGTCCGAATATCTCTCCATCAGAGCATCAGCGCTGAAGGCAGGCCAGTCTTGGAACGCAGGGGAATCTAATTGCGTCGGCAGTGGCGTAGGATCCGGCAGGTCGAGTCGGAAACGAATAGAGTGGGCGATCAAGTCGCAGATCATTCGTAGTTCCGGACTCTTTGTGGACTTGAATTTGTCCAGCGCACTGAGCGTTAGCAGTCCGCCCCCTCGCTGAAGTATGTCTGCGACGGCATAGCCGTTTCCTTTTGGATAGTCCGGAAGGACTGTAACCAGCCCGTCGACGACCTGTCTTGGGCTCGCAGCGCTGTAGCCCTGCCTACCTGAACTGCGTTCATCAGCAGGGCCGTCTGGAATCCTCTGCCGCGAGTTTCGTTGCGCAATCAGAGCCCGGAGTACTTGCTCCTCTTGCCGATCGCCTGACAATTCCAACAGCTCAAGTGCGACTTCTCGGAACTCCTCCAGCGATTCATGCGGCGAGCCAAACGCAGACCTCAAGTCGATTCCCGCGTGAGGCTTCAATCGGTACCTACCTCGAAAGAGAGGCGTGGTGAAATCGCTGGGCAACTCTCGCCACCACACAGGGTCGGCCATATTGATCGGCATACTCCGAACTCCGCGCATGTCCCACGGTCGCGATCTGTACGCAGCAATCAAGTATTGCTCCCCGCACAACGCGAAAGGAAACTTTGGACCGTGAATATCGGGCTCTTCACGAATTGAGATCCTCGCCCCAACCGGCACCCCTTTCCAACTTTCGATTACCTTGTACTTCGCCACGAGCCCGCCAGCCGTTGTGCACTCCACAATACCCAGGAATGTTGAACCGGCCACCAGTTCCTCCCATTGAATGGCTCCGACACTCGTTGCAGCAGCGCGGGGCATGTAAAAATCCGCTACGAACAGCGCGATGTAACCCACAATTCGAAGCTGGAACATCGATCGAATCATCTCTGCACCACGTAAACACGAGCCGGCCATCCTGACGATCCTTCATTCCAAAACAATGTCGTACGCAGCCGTTGTGAATTAGGCGGGCCAGAATGGAGCTCTGGTGCAGGCCCACGATGTTCTGGAGGCGCTACCCCGAATTACCTAGGCATCTCAACGAGGACTCCGACTCACAGATTCTGCCGACAATAGCCGCAAAGATGCCCGACCCCAGCTATTACCTGGGCATGGTGTGTATGCTCTCGCTTACGCTACTACTCCGATGAACAATTCAGATCTCGTGCGGTTTGGGTTGGTCATGCCGGTTCTCTTAGCCATCCTTGTGGTGTCGGTGGTTGCGTGGTTTTCAGTGATGTCGCGGTTCTATCGCATTCTGCGGACCCGCCACTCCGCTACCTACGAGAGCCTGGGTCGGCCTACTTTGTTCCTGAACAACAGCCCACAGAACGGGCTTGCGACACTTCGATTCCTGCTGGGTGGCAAGTTCCGGCAGCTCAAGGATCCCGAGCTGCAAAGGCTTGGATCATTCATGCAGGTGTTTTTCTACGTCTACTGTGCCGTGTTCGTCTCCTTCGCCGTTCTGGTCGTGATTGCTATGCCTCAACAGGCGCGGGGAAGGTAGACCGGTGCCTCGATTATCCTGACCCGCGATAATGCTGTAAACTTCGCGCAAGATGATCCTCTACTCCGTGCTCGATCTCGCGCCAATCCGCCAGGGTGGCGATGCGGCGCTGGCTTTTCGTTCAACGCTCGATCTCGCTCAACATGCTGAACGGTGGGGCTATCATCGCTACTGGCTAGCGGAGCATCACAACATCGCGGGAATCGCCAGTGCTGCTACTTCCCTGGTGATTGGGCATGTAGCCGGAGGCACGTCGCGCATTCGGGTAGGATCGGGTGGCATCATGCTCCCGAATCACGCTCCCCTGGTGATCGCAGAACAGTTCGGCACCTTGGAATCGCTTTATCCTGGCCGGATCGATCTCGGCCTGGGGCGCGCCCCGGGCGGCGATCAGCTCACTGCGAGGGCTTTGCGCCGTGGGCTGGGGAGCAACGGCGATACCTTCCCTCAGGATGTGCTCGAGTTGCAGTCGTACTTCGCTCCTTCCGTGCCGGGCCAGGCTCTGAAAGCCATCCCCGGTGCCGGTCTGCGTGTTCCGCTCTATCTTTTGGGTTCGAGTGATTTCAGCGCGCGTCTTGCTGGCGAACTCGGTCTGCCATTCGCCTTTGCCTCGCATTTTGCTCCTGAATATCTCCACCCGGCGCTCGCGCTTTATCGCCACCATTTCAAGCCGTCACTGCAATTGGCAAAGCCGCACGTAATCATCGGAGTGAACGTCGTCGTGGCCGACACGGACGAAGAGGCTCAGCGTCTGTTCACGTCGCTGCAGCAGATGTTCCTGGGGTTGATCCGCGGTACGCGCACGGAGCTGCCGCCGCCCGTCGAGTCAATGGAAGGGCGGTGGACTGCACTCGAGGAATCCCATGCCCAACGAATGACGCGGTGTTCTGCCGTTGGCTCCCTGGAGACTGTCTGCCTTAATCTGCACGCGCTCATCGAGCAAACCGGCGCGAACGAGATCATGGCAACTGCACAGGTTTTCGATCACTCGGCTCGTCTTCGATCGTTTGAACTTGCTGCAGAAGCTTTCAAGGCAATCAACTCAAACCACCTGGTTGAGGGATTGGCTTCAAAGTCATAGTTGATTCCGCTTCTCCTCCTCCGCCCGGACTCAGATTGCGAAACTCGATCTATCCTTTGGTGAGATCATGGCCCTTTGCCCTCGTGGCATTGATGCTCCTTGCGCTCTCCGCGCGTGGAGAGGAGGGGGTGCTCGGATGGTTCTCTCTGGAGTTGAGAAAGGTGCAGCGGGAGTTCGTAGCCAAACGGAGTTCCCTGGCTGCGCTCGGCGAGCAGGTGGTGGGACCGACCGCACCGCAATTGGGCTTTCAACATCTTCAGCTGGTAGCGCCGCCTCCCGAGTCGCCGTGGATCCAGCTCGATCTTGGGAGCTCGCAGCAGATCGACACGATCGCGCTCATTCCGGCAGTGGTCGACTTCCAGCCGATCGCCCGCGGAGCCTACGGGTTCCCCAGGCGATTCCGTGTGGACGTTTCGGATGATCGGACTTTCGAGACATTCACGCCGATCTTTGTGCACACGGACACCGACTTCCGCTCCCCGGGAGTCGCTCCGGTGGTGATTGCTGCAAACGGACGCGCGGCACGGTACATACGACTCACGGTCACCCGGCTTGCGGAGCAGGATGGCGTATTCTTCTTTGCACTTGCGGAGATGATGGTTCTTCAGGGGAACAGAAACATTGCACTGCTGGCCTCAGCGTCCGGCTCAAACAGCGCCCATCTTCCTCCCCGCTGGAGCCTGCAATATCTGGTGGATGGACGTACGCCGTTTGGCCCGCCCATCCGGCGATCCGCTCTACCGAAGTTCGACGCATTCTTTGCCAAGTCGACGCCGGACGGTGAACCGGCGTGGCTTGGACTCGATCTTGGGCGCACTGTTGAAGTAGAGGAGATCCGGCTACACCCGCTCCATGCGCGGCAGGGCGCGGATGTGCCAGGATTTGCGTTTCCGCTGCAGTTCCGGGTCGAGCTGTCATCGGACGCGGCCTTTACCGGCGTCGTGCAAGTCTTCGATACCGGCAGCTCTGAATCAGCCGATCTAGATTTTCAGAATCCTGGGAACAACCCCGTGACCTTGCCGGCAGGTGGGAAGCAAGGCCGGTTCGTGCGGATCGTGATGCAAAAGAGCTCCCGCGGCCGGGATCTGAGTATGGCGCTCTCGGAGCTGGAGGTCTATTCCGACGGTATAAATGTAGCCCGCGGAAGCCGCCCAATGTCGTCTGGTGACCCCGGAAGAAGTCCACCGCGTCCGGGCGAACTGCTTGTCGATGGCCACACGAGCTTTGGAGAACTGATGGAACTACCCGTGTGGCTGGCGGACTTGGCTCAGCGTTCTCGTCTTCAGGCCGAGATGGAGCAACTCGGCGCAAGGCTACCCGAACTGGAATCCTTGGCTAAACGACGCGCAGCCTGGTCGGCGGGTGTGACCGGGTCCGGTGCGGCCCTGGCTGGCGTCGCCATTGTCCTGCGAGGACGCCGTCGTCGGTTTGAGGAGTTAGAGCGTTTCCGAGAACGTCTCGCGCAGGATCTTCACGATGAAATCGGCAGCAACCTGGCTGCAATTGCCCGGGTAAGCGAGATGGCGGCTGCGGAGGGTGATAAGACCTCCGATGAATGGCGGGAGGTGCATCAGATCTCACGCGAGACAACTGACGCCATGCGAGAAGTGCTCTGGATGGTCGGTGCACGAAATGAACAGGGGATCGATCTCATGGAGCACCTTCAACTGACCGCTGCTCGTCTGCTGCCGGGGAGGACGGTGCGCTGGGTTAACGTGGCGGATCACTTCCCGGAGGAATGGCCCATGGATGCGCGTCGGCAGGTCTTTCTCTTCTTCAAGGAGACCCTCGCGAATATAGCGCGGCACTCTCGTGCCGCCCAGGTCGAGCTTTCCGCCAGGATCGAGGCAGGTGCCTTTGAACTGATGATCCGCGACGATGGATGTGGCTTCATCGAGAGTGAGACCCGCGCGGGCCTCGGCTTACGCGGGCTACGCGAGCGAGCGCGTAGCCTGCGCGGGAGCGTGACGATCGACTCGACACCGGGCACCGGCACGTGCGTCACCTTGCGGGTGCCGCTGGCGGCCCTGTGAGCCTGCGCACTCCTTTATGGCCGAGATCTGGATCATCGAAGACAACGCACCATTCCGGCGAGCGACCCAGCGGGCGCTGAGCTCGGCCGCTCTCGGACATCACGTGGAAGCCTTCGAGAGCTGCGAAAGCGCGTTGACCATGCTGCCTGGTGCTGTTTCGCCTCAGGTCATCCTTCTTGATGTGGGCCTGCCGGGAATGGATGGGATCGAGGGGATCGCTCATCTTAAAAGCAAGGCGCCGCTCGCGAGCATCCTGGTGCTCACCGTCTTCGAAGATGACGACAAGATCTTCCGAGCAGTCTGCGCGGGTGCGTCCGGCTACCTATTGAAAGCAGAGCCGATGGAACAGGTGGCAACGGCGATTGGGCAGGCGATCGCCGGCGGTGCGCCGATGAACCCCAGGGTCGCGGCGCGCGTGCTTGCAATGTTCACTCAGCTCGCGCCGGCAAAGCACGACTACAACCTCTCCGAACGTGAGCAAGCGGTGCTCCGATGCATGGCCGAGGGTCTCCCGCGTAAACAGATCGCGGAGTCGACCGGGATGAATCCACACACTGCCGACTATGTGACGCGGAGCATCTATCGAAAGCTGCACGTTAACTGCGCCACCGCCGCGGTTTCTTTGGCGGTACGCGAGCGCTTGCTGGAGGAACGTTTACCGCGCGAGTAGCACCGATGTGTTACGAAAGCTCGTAACTGTGCAAGGCGCAGGGAACATGTAGTCTGCCTGACCCATGAGACGGTGTTTCCCCCTCCTCGTTCTCGCATTTTCATCCGCTGCAGTGTCTGCAGAGACGCCGCTTTCGTTCAACCACGATATCCGGCCGATTCTCTCCGAGAATTGCTTCTACTGTCATGGGCAGGACCCAAACAAGCGCAAGGGCAACATGCGGCTGGACGTCCGGGAGAGTGCGCTGCAGGCCGGAGAGAGTGGCGAGGTCGTGGTGGTGCCCGGGAAAGCAGACGAAAGCGCGCTCATCCAGCGCATCCTGTCAGATGACCGCGACGAACAAATGCCGCCTCCGAAGTCGCATCGCACACTGAGTTCTGAGCAGAAGGCGAAGCTGAAACGCTGGATCGCCGAGGGCGCAAAGTACGAGCAGCATTGGTCGTTTGTCCCACCAGAGCGTAGTCCGCTTCCTCAGGTGGATCCGGCTGGGTGGGTGCGCAATGGAATTGATTCCTTCGTCCAGGCGCGACTGGAGCAGGAAAAGCTGAAGCCCTCTCCCGAGGCGGATCGCGCTACGCTAATCCGCCGGGCAACTCTGGATCTAATCGGCCTGCCGCCCACGCCCGAAGAGGTCGACGCGTTCATCGCCGACCCCGCGCCCGACGCTTACGAGCGCGTGGTGGACCGGCTGCTCGCGAGCCCTCATTACGGTGAGCGCATGGCGCTCCCTTGGATGGATGCTGCGCGCTATGCGGACTCAAACGGATTCCAGCAGGATGGAGACACCTTTCAGTGGATGTGGCGCGATTGGGTAGTACGGGCATTGAACGCGGACCTGCCTTTCGACCAGTTTTCGATCGAGCAGCTCGCGGGAGACCTTCTGCCAAATCCGACGACGGACCAGCTGGTTGCTACAGCGTTCAATCGAAACAATCTGCTCAATGGAGAAGGCGGCGCGATTCCGGAGGAGCAGCGGTTTAACGTGCTCTTTGATCGCGTGGACACTACTGCCACGACGTGGCTTGGGCTCACGGTAGCCTGCGCGCAGTGCCACGACCACAAGTACGACCCGATTACCCAACGCGACTACTACAGCCTGCTTCATCTTTTCAATCAGGTCTCGGAAACGGGCGTGGCAGGTGGAGGCCCTAGTCGCATGCGCATTGCCGAGCCGTTCCTCGAGGTGCCGACCGAGGAGACGAAGGTGCGTCTCGCTGCCCTGGAAGCTCGGGAGAAGGAAGCGGAAGCTGCTGGGCAGGCGAAAGCGAAGTTCAACCTCGCTCTGACTGCGTGGAAGGCTGGACTAACGCCAGAGTCCAAGACGCCTGATGGTCGCGTGCTCGATGGAAAGCTCACGACCATCCTCCGCGTGCCGCTAGAGGAGCGCACGGACGCACAAAAGAAGGAGCTGGAGAATGGGCTGCGTAGTCAGTTCGAGCGGAAGGTCTGGTCTGGAATCGCCAAGGAAGATGCGGGCGCGAAGCAGTGGGAGGATGCGAAGGCGGAAATCTCGAAATTCCGCGGCGAGGAGATTCCTCGCGTGATGGTGATGCGCGACGACAAGCCCCGGGAAACGTTCCTCCTTGATCGCGGAGAGTACCTGAAGCCGACGGAAAAGGTGAGCTTCGCCACCTTCGGCTTTCTGCCTGCACCACCTGCTGGTGCTCCGCAGAACCGCCTCGGCTTTGCCCAATGGCTTTTCCAAGAGAACAATCCGCTGACCGCGCGAGTTCAGGTAAACCGTATGTGGCAGCTGTTCTTCGGAAGAGGGCTGGTCAGGACCGTGGAAGATCTCGGAGTTCAAAGCGAGGCACCCGTTTACCAGGACCTCCTGGACTGGCTGGCCGTCGAGTTTCGTGCCAGCGGTTGGAGGCTGAAGCACATGCACCGGCTCATCATAACCAGCGCTACGTATCGGCAGAGCAGCAAAGTAACTCCAGAGCTCCGTGAACGGGATCCCGAGAACCGGCTGCTCGCCCGCGGAGCACGGTTCAGAGCTTCTTCGCTCATCCTCCGGGATGTGGCACTGGCGGCCAGCGGGCTGCTCAACCCCCAGCTCGGGGGGCGTCCCGTGTACCCGTACCAGCCGGAGGGCATATGGGAGACGCTGGCGATCACCAAGGAGCGCGACTTCACTTATCCCGCATCGGGTGGTGCCGATCTCTACCGGCGAAGCCTCTACACCTTCTGGCGACGAACCATTGGTCCGGCAAATATGTTCGATGCTTCAGCCCGCCAGACCTGCAAAGTGCGGGCCGATGTCACGAGCACGCCGCTGCAT
Source organism: Spartobacteria bacterium (assembly GCA_031389825.1). Lineage (GTDB taxonomy): Bacteria > Verrucomicrobiota > Verrucomicrobiia > Chthoniobacterales > Chthoniobacteraceae > JANMSW01. The sequence goes on along the minus strand of JANMSW010000049.1, from coordinate 51,567 downwards.
GCACTTACCACGCTGAATGATCCCACGTGGGCAGAGTCCGCGCGAGTGCTGGCAGCCCGTAGCATGGAGCATTGTACGGAGACGGATGCACGGCTCATGCACGCCTTTCGCCGCGTGCTCGGGCGCCAGCCAGCGGAACGGGATCTCGCGGCTCTCCGGCGTGCCTACGAAAGGCAGCGCGCGATCTATGACTCCGATCCAGCCGCCGCGGGCGAGGTAGTCAAGATCGGCACGGCGCCGGTCGCTGCCAACCTCCCGGTAACGGAGCACGCTGCCCTAACCGCCGTCTGCCTTGCGCTCCTCAATCTGGATGAAGCGCTGTCCCGCGAGTGAATCCTTGCCTCCCCAATCGCCAATGCTCGAAGCACTTCTGACAAATCACCAGCGTGTAACCCGTCGCCAGCTCTTCGGTAACGCCGCACACGGTATCGGGGGCGTAGCACTTGCCTCGTTGCTCGGTTCGCAGAAAGCCTCCGCGCAGTCCCCGGTGTTGACTGCTGCAGCAGGGACCCCGCGTGGCTTGCCGGGCCTCCCGCACTTCGCGCCGAAAGCGAAGCGGGTGGTTTGCCTCTGGCAAGGCGGCGGTCCCTCGCATGTCGATCTGTTTGATCCCAAGCCCGTACTCGCGGAACGCAAGGGGCAGGACATTCCTGAAAGCGTGCGCGGCACTACGCGCCTCTCAACCATGACTTCCGGGGCGAGCAAATGGCCCATCCAGCCGGCCATTAAGCCTTTTAAGCGCTACGGGAAATGCGGTCTCGAGCTAAGCGAGATGCTGCCCAACATTGGTTCCATTGCAGATGACATCTGCGTGGTCCGCTCAATGAACACCGAGGCCGTGAACCACGCACCGGGCGTGACCTTCTTCATGACGGGCGGGCAGGTTCCCGGTCGCCCGAGCATGGGCTCGTGGCTTTCCTACGGTCTCGGATCAGAAGCGGATGACCTTCCCGCGTTTGTCGCAATGACCAGCTCCGACAAGCAGAAAACCTGCGGTCAGCTCTTCTATGACTACTATTGGGGCAGCGGTTTTCTGCCGAGCCGGTTTCAGGGAGTACGCTTTCGTAATGCCGGCGATCCGGTACCGTATCTTCACAATCCTCCGGGCATGAGCCGCGAGCAGCGCCGCATTCTTCTGGATGACATCCAGGAGATGAACGCCGCGCACCTTGCCGAGTATGGCGATCCGGAGATCGATACTCGCATTACGCAATATGAGATGGCCTTCAAGATGCAGGCGAGCGTCCCCGACCTGCTGGACTTCTCTACGGAACCCAAGGGCATTCTCGAGCGCTATGGCCCCGATGTCCTGGTCAAGGGTACCTTCGCCAATAACTGCCTGATTGCGCGGCGGCTCCTGGAGCGGGGGGTGCGATTCGTCCAACTCATGCATGCGGGGTGGGATCAGCACGGGAACCTCTTTACGCAGCTCGAGGAGCAATGCCGAGACACCGACGCGCCGAGCGCTGCACTGGTTATGGATCTTAAGGAGCGCGGATTGCTAGACGACACGCTCGTGCTCTGGGGGGGCGAGTTTGGACGAACCCCCTTTGGTCAGGGTGACCCGGCCAAGCCCAATGGGCGTGATCACTTCGGACGAGCGTATTCAATGTGGATGGCAGGGGGCGGTGTTAAAGCCGGAACGGCCTATGGTGCAACCGACGAGTTCGCCTGGAACATCGTGGAAAATCCGGTGCATGTGCATGACATGCAGGCAACCATGCTTCACCTCTGCGGCATCGATCATGAGGCGCTCACCTACCGCTACCAGGGTCGTCAATTCCGGCTGACCGACGTGCATGGCAAGGTAGTGAAGGGAATTCTGGCCTGAAGGAGTAGAAAAAAGGCCGCACGCGCGGCTGGCGCAGGTTGACCGTTTCATCTAGGCCTCTAGTGATACGCGTCTCCCATGAACATCCGCCATCTCCAGAAAACCGCTCTCCTTTCCGCGCTCTTTCTCGCTCAGCTGCCTGCCTTCGGGGCGGACTGGCCTCAGTGGCGGGGCCCGCAGAGGGACGACGTCTCTCGCGAAACTGGGCTTTTGAAGCACTGGCCGGCGGAAGGACCGAAGCGCGCATGGCTCTTTGAGAAGGCCGGAAGCGGTTACAGCGGCTTCTCGGTGGTGGGTGGCAAGCTCTTTACGATCGGCACCCGCGACGACCGCGAGATCCTCCTCGCGCTTGATGCCATCACCGGGAAAGAACTTTGGGTCGCACCTTTTGGCGAGATCCTCTCCAATAACTGGGGCGATGGGCCTCGCGGAACTCCCACCGTAGACGGCGATCGCGTGTACGCCCTTAGTGGCGAAGGAACGCTTGCCTGTTTCCAGCTCGCAACCGGCAAGGTAATCTGGACCGCTACGATGACTGAGTTGGGCGGGAAAGTGCCCGGGTGGGGGTACACCGAGAGTGTGCTCGTCGATGGTGACCAGGTCGTCTGCACACCTGGCGGCGACAAGGGAACCGTTGCTGCATTCGATAAAGCTACGGGAAAGCTTCGCTGGCAGAGCACTGATTGGAAGGAGGGAGCCCAATACTCCTCGATTGTCCCAGCGACAATCAATGGCCAGGCTCAATATGTGCAGTTGACTATGGAGTCCTTCGCTGGCCTCGATCCGAAGACCGGCAAGGTGCTATGGAAGGCTGAATTTCCTGGGCGAACTGCGGTGATCCCGACGCCAATCGTAAAAGACAACCACGTTTTCGTAACTGCGGGATACGGTGTCGGATGCAAGCTCGTGAAGATTAAGCCGGGCAATGAGGTCGAGGAGGTCTACAGTAACAAGCTGATGAAGAACCATCACGGTGGCGTGGTCCTTGTGGGTAGCCATCTTTACGGTCATAGCGACGGGGTCGGCTGGCTGTGCATGGATTTCATGACGGGTGAGCAGGCATGGGCCGAGCGGGAGAAGCTTGGTAAAGGCGCGGTCGGAGTAGCGGACGGCATGCTCTACTGTCTCGATGAGGGCAAGGGCGCGGTGGTCCTTGCCGAGGCTTCTCCCAAGGCGTGGACAGAGCACGGTCGCTTTACTCTCGATCCACAGAGCAAGACACGCAGTCCGCAGGGTAGGATCTGGACTCATCCAGTGATTGCCAATGGTAAGCTCTATCTTCGTGATCAGGAACTGATCTACTGCTTCGACGTAAAACAGTAGAAGAGGGGTTAGCATCAGTTTCGCTGATTCGTGCTCGTGATGCTTGCGCGGCAGGGATGGTCTCTCTAATCTCCCGCGCCCTATGTCTAGCGAAGTAACGTCCGTATTCTCTCGTAAGAATCCTTTCCCCGCCCGGCAGGCAGTGAACCGCCGGCTGAGCGGACCGGAGTCGGAGAAGGAAACCAGGCACCACGAGATCTGCCTCGAGGGTTCTGGGCTGGCGTATGAAGTCGGTGACTCTCTGGGCGTCTTCGCGTCGAACGATCCTGAACTCGTGCAGGCAATCATTCACGCATTGCATGCGACGGGGGACGAGCAAGTCGCGGGATCAGACGGCGCAGCTAAGACTTTGCGCGATGCTCTAACCAAGGACTACATCATTACCCAGCCCTCGAAGGAGTTCATTAAGGCTATCGTCGAAAAGGGAGGCGACGGCGTGGATCTCCTTCGAACTCTCTCCGATCCGCTCCGGAAGAAGGATCTGGAGGAGTATCTCTGGGGCATGGAGTTTATCGACGTTCTTACGGACCACCCGTCAATTACTTGGACCTCTGAGGAGTTCACCAAGACGCTCCGTAAGATGCAGCCAAGGCTCTATTCTATCGCCTCAAGCATGAAGGCCGTAGGTGACAACGTGCATCTCACGGTTGCAACGGTGCGATATGAGAGCCATGGGCGAGTCCGTAAGGGCGTGGCCTCAACTTTCCTTGCAGATCGGGCAGGAGAGACCGCGCCCGTACCAGTGTTCGTGCACACGGCAAAGCACTTCCGGTTGCCTGAGGATCCGAATACCCCCGTGATCATGGTTGGGCCTGGGACAGGTGTTGCGCCCTTTCGGGCCTTTCTGCAGGAGCGCAAGGCGACGGGCGCCACGGGTAAGAACTGGCTCTTCTTTGGGGAGCAGCGCAGAGCACACGACTTTTTGTATGAAGACGAGTTCGTCGCCTTACAACGTGACGGCGCACTGGCGAAGTTTGACGTGGCTTTCTCGCGGGACATCGCCGGTCAGAAGGTTTACGTGCAGAACAAGATGAGCGAGAACGCCAGCGAGCTATTCGCTTGGCTGGAAGAAGGTGCTCACTTTTTCGTGTGTGGCGACGGTGCACGCATGGCCAAGGATGTCGATGCGGAGCTGCATCGGATCGTTCAAATTGAAGGTGGGAAGACGACGGAAGAGGCGTCGGAGTACGTTGAGGCGCTGAAGAAAACGAAACGCTACAAACGCGACGTTTACTAAGCAGACTGGGATTGCCTTACCATTGGGCACGTCAGCAGCGATCCGCTCTGAGATTCTCATAAACCCAGTGAGGTGGGACAGTCAGCGTCCGTTTGGGTTAATCCGCGGAGATCGGCTAGGTCGCAGTTGCCCTGGCGCAGCGAAGGGTTTAAGAATCCGCGCAAATGACTCTGCGCTCCCCCCTTGCGTCCGCGGTAATGCGTTCATCCGTCGCGTCCCTCTGTCTATTCGCTGGTGCCGTTGTGCCTTGCGTTTCTTATGGCCAGGCGCCCAAGCCTAGGCAGGAGATTCCCTGGGATCAGATGGATCTCGGGATATTCCATAGCGGGACCTTCAAAGTGCGCGACCAGATTACGGCGAAGGGAATCGCCATCAAGGTAGGGACAGGTGAGCGGCAGGCGACGGTGCTCTTCGACCCCGAGTTGCTCCGCATGAGCGCCGCCTGGACGGGAGGGTTCCTTGCTTTCCCGCGCGGGCGGGGTGGGTTGGAGGGGCAGATCAGTCCTGTCGGCGAGGTGGCTTATAGTACCGGGTATGCGCCGGGGTGGTCTTCGGGGGCAGTGGCTGACGATCCGCGAGAACGGCATCAAGGTAATCTGCCTGGAGATCAGGCAAAATGGCGTGGGCTTTACCTGAACGGTGACCGTGTGATCCTTTCGTACACTGCCGGCGGGTCGGAGATCCTGGAACTGCCCGGATATGAACAGCGGGGAGAGCAATCCGTCTTCACGCGTACCTTTCAAATCGGCAAGACAAGTGGAACGCGTACTCTCCTGGTTGCAGACATGCCGGGAGCTAGTGGGACTGCGGAGGGGAACCTTGCGATCGTCTCGGAGCAGGGAAAGGTTGAGCCCGAGGCAACCGCTACCCTGGCGATTTCGGCAACCGGTTTGCCTGAGGGCGCAAAGCTTGCCACGGGCGCGAATGGCCGGGTGATGGTGAATCTACCCGCGCTCACTGCGCCTGTGACATTTCAAGTAGTGATCTGGGCCGGAAAGAAGTCAGCATTGCCTGAGGCCTCCCTGCTCACCAAGGCAGGTCCATTGCCGGATCTTGCCGCGCTCAAGAAGGCCGGTCCCGCGCGCTGGGGCGGCCCGCTTGAGGTCAAGGGGACGCTTGGTACTGGTGACGAAGCGTATGTCGCCGACGAGATCACGTTGCCAGAGAACAACCCTTACAAGTCGTGGTTCCGCCCGGGTGGGCATGACTTCCTTGCAAATGGGGTTGCCGTGCTTGCATCTGTAAGCGGCGACGTGTGGCTGGTCGATGGACTGGACGAGAAATTGGACAAGGTTCGCTGGAAACGATTCGCGACGGGCTTATTCCAGCCGCTTGGCCTAAAGGTGGTGAACGATCAGATCTATGTGCTCGGCCGCGATCAAATCACCCGCTTGCACGACAGTAACAAGGATGGCGAGGCGGACTTCTACGAGAACTTCAATAACGACTGTGTTGCGACCGATAACTACCATGAGTTTTCGCTCGATTTAGAGACGGACAAAGCCGGGAACTTCTACTTTGCAAAGGGATCTCCGTGGACGCCAACGGTGACCAGTCCACACCAAGGCTGCATGCTAAAGGTGAGTAAGGATGGGAAGAAGATGGAGATCTTCGCAACTGGGCTACGCGCGCCGAACGGCCTTGGAATGGGGCCGAATGACATGCTCACGGTTTCCGACAACCAAGGCCACTGGATGCCCGCAAACCGGCTGAATTTAGTTAAGCCCGGCAGCTTCATGGGGATGGTTCCCGCCGCGCATCGCGAGATGACCTTCGTTGGCCCGGACGGTCAGAAGTATAAAGCGAATCCCAGCGCCCGCGGCGATCAGGCGAAAGGCACCTTACAGTATTGGGGAGCGGCGAATTCGCCAAAACCGCTTGAGGGGCAGGACGCACCGCTTTGCTGGATACCCATGCAGATCGATAACTCGCCTGGAGGCGAAGTGTGGGCGCCAGCAGGAAACAAGTGGGGTCCTCTTGGCGGCCGGATGCTTCATATGAGCTACGGAAAATGTACGCTCTTCACGGTGTTGCACGAGACGGTGGACGGCGTCACTCAGGGCGGGTTGGTTAAGTTCCCAATCAAATTTACCAGTGGGATCATGCGCGGGCGCTTTAGTCCCAAGGACGGGCAACTCTACATGAGCGGGCTCCGGGTGTGGCAGAGCGATGCAGCGAAAGATGGCTGCTTTACTCGCGTGCGCTATACCGGCAAGCCACTCATCACGCCTGTCGAGCTACGAGCAACCGCTACTGGTGTGGATCTTGTTTTCACCGGTGAGCTTGACCCTCAGAGCGCCACTGATGCGGAGAACTTTAGTGTGGAGCAGTGGAACTATCTGTGGAGCGGCGCTTACGGGTCCCCAGACTTCTCAGTCCTCGATCCAACAAAGAAAGGCCGTGATCTGGTGGAGATATCCAAGCTTACGCTTTCACCGGATAAGCGGACCCTGTCGCTCACCCTGGGTGATCGGGCTCCCGCCATGCAGATGAAGATCCGGTACAAGATCAAAGCCGCAGACGGGCGGGTGGTTGAGCAGGAGATCTACAATACGATCAATCGCATTCCTGGACAGGCGACTGCAGCGCGATGAGACGTGCCGCTACTGGCGCGGTAGCCGGCGGCGAGCGCGGCCGAGCAGATTAATCGCCAGCATCGCGAGTAGCCCTACCCCCATTCCGACAGCTGCCCCGAACGGCCCAAAGAAGAAGGCGGCACCAAAGAGCCGTCCCAGGACCCCGTCCCAAGGGACAGCCGCACCCGATTTGTCCGGACCGAGGACGGTGAAGACCATGTACAACTCGCCGATCAGAAATCCGGCGATGGTGAAGGGCTTGATGAGATTCGGTGTCACAGTGAGTTGATACTTCCGCCGTCCTGCTCGCGGAAGCAAGCATCAGCACCTGGGCAAGAGATGTGCTATACCATTTCCGCTAATGAAGTTAAGCAACCCGCGTGACACCTTGGTTTGGATCTGCATCGGCACCCTTGTCGCTGCATGTGTTCATACGCCACCGGGCACGTCCGTCGAGATTGCCCTCGCGAAACGTCCCGAGCTCGTTCGCTTACCTTCTCCACCGCCCAGCGCCATTGCGGCCATATTCGGAAGGGGCGGGGTGCGCAACCCCGCGGTGGAACCTGAACTTCCCGCCAGTGACACCACTGAGAGGGTTGCTGATGCCTATACGCGCGGGCAATTTTGCATGAAGACCGGCAACGACGCCGATGCTATCGCAGCCTTCCTCGAGGCTGTAAAACTCGACCCGAAGTTCTCCGACGCTTGGCACAATCTCGCTGCGCTTTACGAAAAGACCGGCGACGAGGCCAAGGCTCTGGACGCCTTCCGCAAGTCAAAAGCGGTAGCGCAGCAATAACCTTTAGAGTGCCTCGAGCGCGCCTTGCAGGGCGGCGGGTAAGGGGAGTGCATCGTGGCCTCCCAGTTTTCGGCTAAGATCCTCCAGGCGGTAAATGAGATCCGCGACTTCTTTGCGCGCATACGGACCTCCTGCCGCCGCACAGAAGTGTGTGCGACACCCAAACGGGCGCTCGTTGTAAATCATGCACTTCCCTGCAGGCCCCAGGAGCGGGCATGCGCCATCAGTCCTGACCGGGAGCTTAGTTCTACCCGAAGCTCGGATCGCGCGAGCTGCGACCAAGGCCTCTGCTCTGGTAAGAAAAGGTGTGCGGCCAGTAAGCCGAAACCGGCAGCACTCCGTCTGGGTCGTGCAGGAGCGCTCGATTGGACGAATGGCGAGCTCTCGATAAATCGCACGGACTTCCGTCGCCACCTCGTCGGAGGCGGAGTGCGGAGGAGTGGAGCGAGTAGGACGCGGCATCGGGTGGGTGACCACTCTCACAGCGCTCTGCCCGCGGCAACTGCCGACGCCCAAGCCCACTGAAAATTGTATCCGCCCAACCACCCTGTAACATCGACAACCTCCCCGATGAAGAACAGGCCAGGTACCTTCCGCGCCTCCATGGTCTTTGAGGATAGCTCCCCAGTCCGCACGCCGCCGAGCGTGACCTCCGCCTTCGCATAGCCCTCAGTGCCGGCCGGAGTAAACGACCACGCATTCAGGGCTCTGGCAAAGCCGGACAGTTCGCTTGCACTCCACTGACCTAGCGGCTTGCGAGCACCGTGAGCGTCAGCCCAAAGGTCCGCGACCCGTTTTGGCCATTCACGGCTAAGGAGCGTGGCGAGATCCGCTCGTTCACTACGGCGTCCGTCGAGCCAATCCCGCGCGACGAGCTGAGGCATGAGATCGAAGGTCAGCGCCTCTCCTTCGTCCCAGTATGAGGAAATCTGCAGGACGGCCGGCCCGCTGATTCCCCGGTGTGTAAAGAGGAGGCTCTCGCGAAACTCGATCCCGCGTCCGCGCGCCACCACTGGGAGCGACACTCCGCTGAGCGCACCGAGCCGCTCACGTTCTCGATCATCCCAGGTCAACGGCACCAGACCCGGGCGGAGTGCCGTCACCGATAATCCAAACTGCCGCGCAATGCGATAGCCAAAGTCGCTCGCACCAAGCTTTGGGAAGGAGAGCCCGCCGCTGGCCACGACCAGCGCCGGCGCTTCGAGCGTCCCGAGATTTGTCTCCAACCTAAAGCGCTCGGGCTTGGTCACCTCGCCGACTCGGCAGCTTGTAAGTATCTCCACTCTAGCGAGCGCGCATTCCCGCAGGAGCATCTGGATGATCTCCCGCGAGCTGCCATCGCAGAATTGTTGGCCCAGCTTCTTCTCATGATAGCGGATCCCATGCTTCTCCACGAGCGCGACCATGTCCCATGGAGTGAATCGCGCCAGGGCGGACTTGCAGAAGTCCGGGTTCGAAGTCAGGTAGTTGCTGGAATCCGCCTCCAGGTTCGTGAAGTTGCAGCGACCGCCGCCGGAGATCTGGATTTTCCTCCCGACAGCATCGTTGTGCTCGAGCAGTGCGACCCTGCGTCCCTGCTGGCCAGCTTCGAAGGCGCACATCAGCCCCGCTGCGCCCCCGCCTACCACGATTACGTCATACTCGCGTGATGCAGCAGGATTACTCACTCGTCGGGAGAAGGCTTAACTCTGGAGGATGAAGCGGGTTCCACGGATTTAGCTCAAACGCAGAGGCTTCGATTTGATCCGCAAGCTCCAGGCATCGTCTGCAAAGCGCTTCGACATCCAATCTCCAATGAACCGGCTGGTACGGCTGGAGATTCGCTACACCGAGCCGAAAGAGGCGCATCGCCGGGCGCAAGCGCCGCCCGTCCTTGGAGTGATCCGGTCGAAGGAACTGCTTCTGTAAGTGGACAAAAGCACCCGCTACCTGGATCAGGCCCTTGAAAAACGCATAGTTTTCCCCCTCGGTTTGAAGCCAGAGATGCTCCAGGACATCATGCGCCTCGTAGTACTGCTGTGCGTTAAAGCATACGAAATACCCTGTGTAGCAGGGGTCCAACGCGTCGTCTCCTGCTCCCTGGAGTTGGGCGACGAAGGTCGAGACTCGTTCGCTTTTTTTCATCGCGCGGCAGGCAAGTGCGAACTATTCTGCGCGGTCGGGTATCTGACAAGATGCGATCGCAGGTTCTCTTACATCGAGAGTATGACATCGACCGGGCTGCTGATCGTCAGCGCGCGGTCGCTCTGCGCAGCGGGTGGTGTCCCGCTCTTGCTGAGTGATGTTACCGCTCTTCGTCACGCTAGGTGTGCTTGCGTTGGCCCTTGCCTGGGGATCGGCGTTTTTCTCCGCGATCGAAACATCGCTCTTCTCGCTCCAGCCGATGCATATCGAGCGGCTGAAGCGCCGCCGTGAGGAGTTTGCCACCGCGCTGGGAGGCTTGCTGGAGAACCCCCGCCGTCTGCTCAGCGCGATCCTGCTGGCGGATGCACTGGTGAATCTCCCGCTGATCATCATTTGCCTCTTCCTCCTCCGGGAGGCTCTGATGCCAGGTGTCCCTTTCTGGGCTGCAGCACTGCTGATTTTTGCGCTCGTGGTTGTGCTTTGTGATCTCGTTCCGAAGGTTGCGGCACTTACAAACCCGTATCGGATCGCAGTCATGGGAGTACGCAGCCTGCGCGTGCTGATGCCCATCTTCGATCCGATTTCCCGCCTTCTACAGCAGGTTAGTGATGGCGTGGCCGATCGAATCACGCCCGAGCGGCTGAAACAGGGGAATCTTCTATCCGAGGAGGAATTGGAAACGCTCGTGGAGTTGAGCACAGAAGACGGGGCCCTGCACGAGACGGAGAGCGAGATGATCCAGGAGATCATCAAGCTGGGAGACAAAACGGCGCGGGACTGCATGACACCTCGCGTCGATGCCTTTGCCGTCCCGGATGACCTCACTAACGAAGAGCTCGTTCCGAAACTGAGGAGCCGCCGCTACCGGCGCGTACTCGTCTATGGGGAGACACCTGATGACGTCCTTGGGATTTTGGATGTGCGAGAGTTCCTTCTGTACGATTCCTCGTCGCACTATACCGCGCTGCTCACGCCGCCGAGCTTTGTGCCGGAGACGATGAAGGCGATCGACCTACTGAAGCAGTTTCTTCGGTTACCTCAGGGACTTGCTGTAGTAGTGGATGAGCACGGCGGGACGGAAGGCATCATTACGATGGCAGATCTCGTCGAGGAGATCATCTCCGATGCGGTGCCCAGCGCAGACCAAAGCCTCTACATCGAGAACGCGGGCGAGGGCCGGCTGATTGTAAATGGCAGCGCCCGATTGGATGACATCTCTGAACTGCTCGCGGTGGAGCTGGAGGAAGAGGGAATCGACACGATCGGCGGCATGATCTTCAACCGGCTGGGCACGCTGCCGAAGCCCGGCAGCAAGTTACAGCTCGGGGATTTGAACTGCACGGTGCGCCGCACATCGCGAAAGCGAATCGAGGAAGTGCTGATCGAGCATACCCGAGCCGTGTTTGCCGAGATCGAGCCAGAAGGAGTGTAGACGCTGCACATGACCTGGTTTGCCGTCGCCATCTGCCTGCTCGTTTCGTTTGTCTTTGCCGGACTGGAGGCGGGAATCCTCTCAGTAAACCGAGTGCGGCTAAAGCATCGCGTAAAGCTCCGGGATCGCGCCGCGATCCGGCTGGAGCAACTCCTCGTGAATCCAGAGCGATTGCTCGTCACTGTGCTCATTGTCACCAATCTGATGACGATCAGCGCAATCATCCTGACTACGCAGGAGCTGGTCCGCCACTTTAGAACGGGCGGCTACTTCCTCTCGCTGGTGATCTCCCTACCGGTGTATCTGCTGGGGCTCGAACTCCTGCCGAAGTCGCTTTTCCGACGTTTCCCATACCGTGCACTTGCAGCCCTTGCCGTTCCTCTCCGGATCGTCGACACCCTCCTCGCACCGCTGCACTTCGTCGGCTGGCGCGTCTACCGGCTCATCGTGGGGAAGAGCCTCGAGGGTAATCGCAAGCTCTTCGGAGCACGGGAGGATTTTAAGTATCTCACGATCGAAAGCGAGCGTGGCGGAACGCTGACCCGTGAAGAGCGCGAGATGATCCACAACGTCGTCGACTTCCGGGCGATCACAGCGCGCGAAGTAATGATCCCAATGAGCGCCGCGCGCACGGTCCGCGCCGAGATGACGATCCCGGAGTTCATTGCGTCGATCGAGAAAACGCAGGTGGAGCGCTGGCCAGTCCTGGGGGAGAATGGACGCATCACAGGTGTGATCGACAGCTACGACATCGCACTCGATGGGCGTCGCCGGGGCACGATTGGACCCTTCCAGCGTCGCATCGTCCGCGCAGAGGAGAAGGAGCCCGCGTACAGCATCTTACGAAAGCTGCGGGCCGCGCGCGTAAGTGTTGCGGTAGTGCTGGATGGCGGCGGGCAGGCGATAGGGATCGTCTTCTCGGAAGACCTGATCAAGCGCCTGGTCAGCACTGCGGCGGCATAGCCACTGAGAGTCCCTACAGCACTGCGCAAGCCGAGCGTAGGATTGCTGCCGAGTGCCGCACGGGCAGGGAGTAATGCCCTTCCCCTGCGAGCAGTCGCAAGTCGCTTCCCTTCACCCTTTTTGCGATTCGCCGGCTCATCGAAGCAGGGACTGTCTGATCATTAGCGCCATGCCAGAGCGTCAGGGGGACTCTGATCTGCGCAAAATCGAATCCCCACGGACTGAGGTAAGCGCGTAAGTCCTCCGCTCCTCCACCAGCCTGGGCGCGAACGCCTTCCTGAAAGGAAGCAGCGAGGACTTCCCACACGCCCGGGTTCCGCAGCGTTTCACGATCAGGCTCGCTGGATTGCTTCATCAGTGCATCGAGGACCCGCGCCGGCGAATCCGCGATTTGCCGACACATCCGTCCGTTCACCAGCGGGATGAGCCAGGGGGCTACCCGGGCAAGCAAGCAGCCGATTCGCCTGCGAGTCGCCAGTCCAGCGGTGAGCGCGAAGCCATGAAGCGGCCCCAACCCGCCCACAACGGTGGCGCGCTCCAGCCCCGGTAAGGCGCTGGCTGCGCACGCCAGTGCATACGGCCCACCTCCAGACACTCCCAGGACGCTGAACGTCGCTACATTCAGAGTCGCTGCCAATGCCCACACATCCGCAGGCCAATCGACGAGGCGACGCTGCGCTTGCGGCTCGGAGCTTCCGTAACCGGGACGGTCAATTCCGATGACACGGATGCCCAAGTCGCGTGCAGAGTCGTCGATCAGCGCCGCCTCCAGGCGCGAGCCGGGAAACCCATGGAAGTAGAACAGGACCCGGCCGTCCGGCGCTCCGTATCCGGCAAAGCTCAGCCGCCTGCCGCTGGGTAGTGTGATCTGTTCGTGTTTGATGTCGCGATTTCCGATTTCAAGCGGCCAATGCAGCTTGTCCGGTATTCGCAGCCATATTCTCACATGGCGGTCTTTTCCCTTGGACCTCTCCCGCCAAGCTCTCGTTCTCCCCCAGCGCAATCACCTGCGCGCGCAACATTCGGGCGAGCTCTTTCCGATCTCTCGAGGGGGCAATAGGGACGCCATATCTCACACTTGCGATTATTTCGTTCTTCCCAAGTAAGTTTAGCAGATGCGGTCCGAGAGTCATGTCGCGCCAGTAGCAGACCTCGTCAGCCACCACACCGCCGCTGGGCAGATTGTATTGAAGATGGGCGGGCGTGACCAGCCAGCCATGCGCCACTGCCGGCTGCAGCAGCGATCCCAGGAAGGGCAGTACACCGCTTCCGTCACTGCTCGTGCCTTCGGGAAAAACGCAGACTGGCACCCCGTCGCGGACTGCTGTGGAAAGTTCCGCGCCGACCCGGAAGACGTCCGCCTTCGAAGCGCGGTCGATGTAAAGCGTCCCGCCGGAACTGGTCAGCCAGCCGATCACTGGCCATGTGCGCACCTCGCTTTTCGCGATGAACGCCATCGGGTAATGCGCTCCTAGGACAATCACATCGAGGTATGAGAGATGGTTGCAGACAAGCATGCCCTCAGCCGCGGGCTCTCCATGATAGCTCGCGCGGATCTGCAGCACGCGCATCAGCCTTCGGCACATCGTCTGAATCCAGGTTGCGCGCATCTGCCTTCGCCGCTCCTCGGGCGTGATGTGCAACCTCCACGCGATCTCCAGGCCGCATCCTCCGAGCACCGCGATCAATCCCACGAGGCGCGCAAGTCGCCGTAGCATGACGAGGGCACTCATCCGCTTACTCCCAACAGGGGCAGCCGCTGACTCCGACTGCTCGATCGCGAGGTCTGGAGTCATCTTAGGCGAGAAGCTTTGCGGAGCCCGGTGGCATCGCCTCCAGATCCAGCAGGGTAAGGAAGTCGATCGTCTTAAACTCGCGGTCAATCGCTGGCGGCGCACAGATCTTCGCACCGAGTGAGAGATAAGCGGAGAGTAGCTTGGGAACGCGCGGCATTGCCTCCGCTGTGTCCGCCAGCGGGCAGGCCCAGCCGGGTAGGGGATGAGTCCTCAATTCCGGGGACGCAAGATGCCGCTCCGCCAGCCCGCCGTACAGCGACGCACCTTCCACCGGATCCTGGGAGGTGAGCGAGCTGCATCCCATCAGATATCGGCAATCCTGCTCACGTGCGTACGCTGCGATTCCGCGCCAGAGCAGACCCAGCACTGTGAGATTGCGATGGTCGCGATGCACGCATGCACGCCCCAGCTCAACCAGTTCCGCCCGCAGCGCCTCGAAGGGGGCGAGATCAAACTCCTGCGCGCTGTAGTACCCCAGGCGACTGGCCGCGTTCTCGCCGGTCTGCATCCGGTAAGTGCCCACGATCTGCCGCTCGCACTCGACGAGCAGATGATCGCACGCATCATCGAAGGGATCTTCATCGCGACATGTCAGGTATGAGGCCTCCAACCCTTCCTCCAGCTCCAGATTGAATACCAGGAACCGAAGCTCCTGGGCGGCGCGGACGTCCTGCATGGTTCGGGCGATCCTGGTGGTGTAGCTGGCACGCTCATCGCGTCGCGACAGGATGCGGTTACTCATTCGAGAACCGCCGGGCGGCGTAGCTAGGTCGAGCGCCAGAGGGGAGGTCGTGCGAGCGTCGGGGATTAGAACAGGATGCACGGCCAGCAGAGAACGCCCCGAATGCGACTGCTCTAAGACTGCAGGGTAACAATTCTGCAACTCCGCATCGTGCCGAGTGCATGGTTTGATATGATGGGTCGCATCGCAACGAAACGGAAATCCAAGGCCCTAGGAGCAGACTAACCCTGGGAGGCGAACCCTTATTGGGCCGCTATCCTCGAGCAAAAGCCACCGGCTCATCATGCGGGAGATCGAACGCAAATTCCTAGTTCCTGAGACACCCTCGGATCTTCAGAGATATCCTAGTTACATGATTGCGCAGGCGTATCTGGCTAAAGATCCAGCGGGCACGCAGGTGCGCCTTCGAAAGATCAACGATGGGTGCTGGCTCACGGTGAAGCAAGGTCACGGCATCGAACGCCAAGAGCATAACATTCCTCTGGATCTGGCGAAGTTTGAAGCGCTTTGGAAGCTAACCGAGGGGCGGCGCCTTCAGAAAACTCGCTATGACATTGGCCACGGTGCACTGAAGATCGAGTTGGATGTGTATCACGGCGTAAATGACGGCCTAGTCGTAGCCGAGGTGGAGTTTCGCACTCTGGAGGAATGTAGCCAGTTCGTGCCGCCAGCGTGGTTCGGCAAAGAGGTGTCGGAAGACCCGGAGTACGAGAACGAAAAACTGGCGCGCGAGTGAGCGTGTCGACATCCCCTCGTTTCCGCTGTATTCGCGCAGGCTGCACTTCGTGATTCCGTTGCGCAGCATGCTTCTCCGTACCCTTGGCGTTGCCCTGGTTCTCATTGTGTCCCTCCAGCTTGGTGGGTGTGCGTCGGTAAAGGTGCTGCCGGAGTCGAATGTGGCTCCAAGCGTCTCCTCAGTTCGACCAAGCCGCCTGATCGTTGGCGAGTTCGACTTCTCGGATGCCACGCTCTCCGGGCGGGCGCGCGGTTCCCGGGCGGCCGCGCGCATTCGGGGTGAGTTGCCGCTAGCGCTGCGCAAAGAGCTCGTTAAGGCGCTCAGGCCGCTTGGATTCGAAATTATGCCCGCCGTCCCGGATCGGCTCGACACCCGGACCGCTGCGTGGCTCATCTCGGGAAAGTTCACACGGGTCGAGCGGGGAAGCCGCTTCCTCAGATTGGCGATCGGCTTTGGCAGCGGCGCATCCAAGGTCGAGACCACAGTCCGGATAGAGGATCTAAAATCCAGATCCCGCAAAACCGTTGCGAGCTTTCGTACGACGAGCTTCAGCGGAGGCGACCCGGGATTAATAACGTCGATCGGAGGGTCACCGCTGGACGCCGTGGGTGCCGCTGTGACTCTCGCCACTACCACCGGTAATGGCCCAACGGACGACACGAGGCGAACGGCCCGCATGATTGCCGCCTACGTCTCTGAGTTGCTCGCGGAGCGTGGGTGGATCGATCCCACTCTGGTCAGGCGTGCAAAGAAGTAAGTGCTAATGGCAGAACCCGAAGACCGACGCTGTTGAGCGGACGTTGCGTCGATCTGACGGGACAATGCGTCAAGTCAATGGAGTGTTGCATAGTTTTGATCGAGGAGAGCGTCACATTGGGGCGCTAGCCTATCGAGAACACGGACGGGCGCGTCGCAACGACGGGCAGGTGTGACATAATGGCGCAGTGATGCGCCAAAATGGCGCATCGATGCGTCCAATTGACGGGACGGCGCTCATTTCGATAGGCACTTTCTGCCGATGGGTGTTGCCATCTTCCGCTCGCAATGGGGATTGCTCGACACCAAAGAACGATAGCCCGACGAGGGTTGTCGCAGTAGCTTTCACCTGCGAATGTCCCACCACGCACCATCTCTCGAGCATCGTTTCCTCACCAAACGCGATTTTCTTCATCGCTGCGGGATGGGAATGGGAGCGCTGGCGTTAGGCGGGATTCTGGGGCAAACGGGAATTTTCGGGCCGGCAGCGGCAATGGCGGGAACTCCGCTCAATCCTCTCACTCCCAAAGCGCCTCATTTTCCAGCGAAGGCCAAGCGGGTCATCCATCTCTTCATGAATGGTGGCCCGTCCCACGTGGACACCTTCGATCCGAAGCCGTCGCTGAATATCCACCATGGCAAAGAACTCCCTGGTGAGCAGCTCAAGACGGAGCGAAAGACCGGTGCGGCCTATGGCTCACCTTTTAAGTTTCAGAAGTATGGCCAGAGCGGGATCGAGGTAAGCGAGCTCTTCGCCAAGACAGCGGAGTCGATCGACGACATCTGCGTTTTGCGGTCCATGCACGCGGATGTGCCGAATCACGAGCCGTCCCTGCTGCTCATGAACTGCGGCGAGTCGAGATTAGTCAGGCCCAGCTTGGGCTCGTGGGTGACTTATGGCCTTGGATCGGAGAACCAGAACATGCCGGGGTTCATCTCGATGTGTCCGGGCGGGTACCCGATTCAGGAATCACAAAATTGGCAGGCGGGATTCCTACCCGGCGTATTCCAAGGCACGCACATCGACACGAAGCACCAGGATGTGGAAAAGCTCATTGAGCACATCCGCAACAAGCACATCTCGCTCAAGGAGCAGCGCGATCAGCTTGACCTGCTCCAGCAGCTGAATGCTGAGCACATCCAGAAGCGGTCGAAAGATGCACAGCTGGAAGCACGTGTGCAGTCCTTCGAACTCGCCTACCGGATGCAGATGGACGCTGCAGATGCCTTCGACATTAGTAAGGAGCCGGCAGCGATCCGGGAAATGTACGGCCCAGGAGTGCAGGCGCGTCAGTTGCTGATTACTCGCCGCCTCATCGAACGCGGGGTGCGCTTCGTGCAGGTGTGGCACGGGGAGGGGCAGCCGTGGGATAGCCACGATGACATCGAGGTAAATCATCGTCGTCTCGCTGGTGAGTGCGATCAGGCGATCGGTGCGCTCTTGAAAGACTTAAAGCAGCGTGGCTTACTCGATGAGACGCTGGTTATCTGGGGCGGTGAGTTCGGCCGCACGCCTACTGTGGAGCTACCGACTCCAGGGTCAAATGCAGGGAAGATCAATGGCCGGGACCACAATCACTACGGCTTCTCCATGTGGATGGCCGGTGGTGGAGTGAAGGGCGGGCACGTCCATGGCGCGACAGACGAGTTTGGGTTCAAGGCGGTCGAAAAGCCGGTCCACGTACATGATTTGCATGCAACGATCCTCCGCCTACTTGGATTCGATCACGAGAAGCTCACGTACCACTACGCGGGTCGCGACTTCCGCCTTACCGACGTGCATGGGCACGTGGTGAACGAGATCATTGCGTAAGCAGTTGGTGAGGTCAGGCTAGATCGAGCCTGCTGGGGAATGTCCGGCAGGTTCCGGTGTCACTACTCCCGTGGATGCTTGCACTTTGTAGTACTTACGTCGCAGCATGCGCGACCTCATGCCCCCCATGCCTGACGCCGCTGCTCCTCTAAACGTCAATCTCCTGCTCCTGGCGCTCTTCTCGATCATCGGACTGGTGATCCTGGTAGCCCGCTTCAAGTTCAATGCCTTCATCGCACTGATGATTGCGTCCGTCGTGGTGGGTCTCGGTTCGGGCATGCAGATCACACAGATCGCGAGTGTCTTTGAAAGCGGGGTAGGGAAGACGCTTGGTTTTCTTGGGATGATCATTGGGCTGGGCACGATCCTCGGAAAGTTGCTCGCGGAATCGGGCGCAGCGGAAGTGATCGCGTCCACACTGGTGCGCTGGTTGGGAGTGAAGCGGCTCGATTACGCCGTGATGCTCATGTCCTTTCTCGTAGGCATTTCGGTGTTCTTCGGAGTCGGCGTCATCCTGCTCGGCCCGATTGTGTTCTCGCTGGCGCGGGAAACTCGAACGCCGATCCTGCGACTGGCGCTCCCGATGGCAGCAGGGCTCTCCACTGCGCATGGGCTTATTCCACCGCATCCAGGGCCGATGGCAGCGATCGCTACTCTGCATGCAAATACCGGGCTGACGATTCTCTGGTCGGTGATCTTTGGCCTGCCTGTGGCGCTGCTCACCGGACCACTTCTAGCGCGCTGGGTGACTCCGCGTGTGCCCGTGGAAATGGGTGGCCTCGGCGCAACGGCGAGCGGGGGCGGTAGCGCACCCCGTCGGCCGAGTTTTGGAATCAGCGTCTTCACGATGCTCCTGCCTGTTATCCTGATGCTCCTCGCCACGCTCGCGGAACTCACGCTGCCTGTGGGTCACGGTCTTCGTTCATGGGCGACTTTCATCGGTGCTCCGACAGTCGCGATGCTGGTTGCCGTCCTGTTCTCGTTTTGGTCCTTTGGTCGTAGTGTCGGACTACCGGGTGAGCGCATCCTGAAGTTCACCGAGGAGTGCGTCGGCCCAGCTGCGAGTATCTTCCTCGTGGTCGGCGCAGGCGGAGGATTCTCGACAATTCTGAACGCGTCCGGAGTAGGCAAAGAGATCGCTGCGCTCGCATCGCAGGCTCCCGTCTCGCCGCTGGTGCTCGGCTGGCTGATCGCCGGCCTGCTGCGGATCGCTGTCGGTTCCGCAACCGTGGCGGTCACCATGGCGGCTGGTCTCATGCTGCCGCTCGTCGAATCAACGCCTGGCATTAACCTGGAGCTACTTGTGCTTTCGATGGGGGCGGGCTCACTGATCCTCTCTCACGTAAATGACTCCGGGTTCTGGTTTGTGAAGGAATACATCGGTATGTCCGTCACCCAGACTCTGAAGACCTGGACCGTCGTTGAAACGGGAATCGCCGTTAGTGCGTTGATTCTCATCCTGCTCGCCGATTGGATCCTGCGCCTTGTTCAAGGACCGGGTGGAATCTAAATGTTTTCACATCTTCACGCATTTCCTGTCTTCCACAGTGTTGACGGGTTACGCGCAGACATCTACACCCAGCGAATGCCCCGCCAGTTCCGCCCCCTGTGTACCGTCATCGTCACTGTCGCCACCATTTCCCTGACGGGTTGCTCCAGCATTTATAGCGACACTTACTCGCCTCGCCGTTCCCGTTTCGTCGCACCGGCTCCACGCGTGGCGGCTACTGATGCCGACGTCTTGCCGCCAGTAGACACGACTACAACCAGCACGACGACCGTGTTGCCTCCGCCGGTCGCGCCCGCGCCGAGTCTGCCGCCCGCACCAGCAGTCGATCCTCTCGCTGCGCCACCTGTCGATCCGATGGCACCAGCTGCGATGGATCCGATGGCGCCAGCAGCAGTGGATCCAATGGCACCGGCTGCAGCTGATCCTATGGCTCCGGCAGATGCTATGGCACCTGTGCCTGGTCAGCCAGCGCCTGCGCTTCCTGGCGCAGATCCGGCCGCACCCGCTTTGTAGTCGCTCGTCTTAAGGCGAAGCATTCGCCATCCGCTTGGGGATTGGTGCTAGCAATCTCCAAGCGCTGACCGGACAAAAGCGGTCGTGAGAATTGTCGATGGAAACGCTCCGGGTCTTGCATTTCGGAGTTTCCCCGGCATCGTGACGCCCCGTCCATGCAAGTGTCTTTGCTTAAATCCAAGATCCACCGCGCGACCGTGACCGGCGCGAGTCTGCACTACGAAGGAAGCATGACGATCTCGGCGGATCTTGCTGAACGCGTGGGCTTGTTGCCGTACGAGAGGATTCTCTGCAGCAATATGGCCAACGGTGAGCGCTTCGAGACCTACGTCATTTATGGCGAGCGCGGGACGTCGCAGGTCCAGCTGAATGGCGCCACCGCCCACTTGGGTGCGATCGGCGATCGTCTCACAATTATGAATTTCGGATTCTTCCAACCTGAAGAAGCGGTAGACCACAAGCCGCGGGTTATTGTCCTGAATGAGAAGAATGAGGTGACCCGCTATGATGGCGGGGCCAGTTCCTCGGACTTCCAAGTGGTGGCCTAATCGTACGCAACTCGTGACTACTCAAGAAATCCTGTCCAATCCGTTCACCTGGGGCCTCGCGCTGGGTCTCCTGTTCACCTTCTTCGCCGCTTACAACTACATCCGCCTGAAAGGTGAGTTGGGCCGTTTCCGGCGCCATCTCTCGGACAAACTCGAGATCGAGGCGGAGACGATGAAGAAGATCAAGAACGAGCAGGAAGGTCTCCGCAAGGAGAACGAGAGCTTGCGCATAAAAGTAAACGCTCTCAATGAACTTCCGGACCGCAAGCTTCAGCGGGATCTCGAAGTCTTCGCTCGTGCAGAGAAGAAGATGCTCGTGCAGGTGCCCGGCTTCGCTCCAGCATGGGAGACTGCAAAGTCCGACGCTCATACGGAGCTGATGGAAGAAGAGAGCGGAAGGAGCGCACCTCGCCGGATCTTCTCACGCCTCTTCGGCGGTGGCGGGGTGAATCAGCAGGGCCAGCAGGCCCTTCCTGGTCGCGGGGAAGACGGTCGTCACCAAGCGGACGGCACGGATCCAGTAGTGGTGAAGCCGATCTCCACCGAGAATCCCGAGAAGTTCTAGGCGGCGGCTAAGCTAATTCAGAATACCAAACGGGGCGCAAGAAATTGCGCCCCCTTCTTTGTTCAACCCGCTGCGTCTTAGCTGGTAGCCTTCACCCGCTCGATCTGCGCGCCGAGGCCGTTTAGCTTCTCGTCAATCAGTTCATAGCCGCGGTCGATGTGGTACACGCGGTTTACTTCAGTAATCCCGTCAGCACGCAATCCAGCCAGCACCAGCGCCGCGGAGGCGCGCAGGTCGCTCGCCATGACGGGAGCGCCGCTCATCCGCTCTACCCCCTTGATGATTGCCGTCGCGCCTTCGAGATCGATCTCGGCACCCATGCGCTTGAGCTCGGAGACGTGCATGAACCGCTGTGGGAAGATCGTTTCCGTAATCGCACTCATTCCCTTCGTGTGGCTGAGCATCGCGCAAAACTGCGCTTGCATATCCGTAGGGAAGCCGGGGTAGGGCTCCGTGGTAATCTGTAGCGGCTTCGGGTCGCCGTTGCCGTGGAGCGTGATTGTATCCGCGGTTGAGTCGATGCGGTATCCGGACTGCTGGAGCATCGTAATCACCGACTCCATGTGCGCCGGATTAACGCGCCTCAAAGTGACTTCCTTGCCCGCGATCGCGGCTGCGACCAGGAAGGTGCCGGCCTCAATCCGATCTGGGATCACCTCGTGCTCGACCCCGTGGAGTTCCTTCACGCCTTCGATGATGATCCGACGCGTCCCTGCGCCTTCGATCTTCGCGCCCATCGCATTTAGCATGTTCGCCAGGTCCATCACTTCCGGCTCGGCTGCCGCGCTCTCGATCACCGTTGTTCCTTCCGCGAGCACTGCCGCCATCATCACATTGTCAGTGCCGAGCACTGTCGGTCCGAGCTTGCCCCGCAGATTGATCGTCCCGCCCTTCAGCTCGCCGGCAAAAACCTTCACGTTGCCCTGGTCAATCCGGTAAGCCGCGCCTAACGCCTCAAACCCCTTCAAGTGCAAATCGATGGGGCGGTCGCCGATTACGCAGCCACCCGGGAGCGAGACCGTGGCTTCTCTCTCGCGACCGAGCAACGGGCCGAGCACGCAGACGGAGGCGCGCATCTTTCGGACAATCTCGTACGGCGCAACTGTGCCGATCTTCTCCGCTCTGATCGTCACCGTGCCGCTCGCCCGTTCCACCTCTGCTCCCAGCTGGGCGAGGATTTGCAGCATGTAGTGGATGTCGCTGAGATCCGGGACGTGGTGAATGACAACCGCCTCCTTCGTGAGCAGCGCCGCCGCGAGAATCGGAAGTGCCGAGTTTTTCGAGCCGCTGATCTTGACCGAGCCGGAAAGCGAATGACCGCCGTGTACGAGAATTTTATCCATGGAGTGCGAAAACGAATCGGTTACGGCCTTGGTAGTCGGTCGTGATGCGGATGTCTTGAAATTTGTGCGCCACCAGGGATGCCGAGACCTGCTCGGCCTGCTCGTGGCCGATCTCAAGTGCTAGGTGGCCTTGCAGGTGTTGGCCGCACTGGGCAATGAGGCGGTTGATGAGTGCCGCGCCGTCGAGACCGCCATCGAGAGCGCTCGCTGGATCGTGCTGCACCTCCCGCGCCAGCCCCGCGATTTCTCCAGACGGGATGTACGGGAGATTTGCCACGATTAGATCGAAAGTTCCCTCGACGTCCGTAAGCAGGTCACTCCGGTGAATGCGGATGCGGTCTGCCAATCCGAGACGCACGGCGTTTTCCCGTGCAAGCGCGAGCGCATCCTCCGACGTATCTACCGCTTCCACCTTCGCCTCTGGCCACGCAGTTGCGAGCGTCAGCGCGATCACCCCGCTCCCCGTACCAACATCGAGAACACGCCGCGGCGGAGCGTCCTTCCGCTCGCGCAGGAGCTGTTCGCATAGCTCCTCTGTCTCGTGCCGTGGGATCAGCGCCCGCTTGTCGCTCAGAAAGCTGTGCCCGAGGAACTCCACCGTCCCGAGCAGATGCTGCAGCGGCTCGCCCGCCGCCCGGCGTCGCACCAGGTCACGGAGCGGCTCGAGTTCCGCATCGCTGAGAGCGAGGTCAAATTCCAAGTATAGATCCATCCGCTTCTTCCCCAGCACGTGCGCAAGAAGATGCTCAATGTTCAGCCGTGCACTCACGACGCTATGCTTTTGAAAGTAAGCTGTCGTTGTTTGGATGACTTCGAGAACGGTCTTCATCGCAGGCAGAGCTGCGTTTCGTAAGTGCCAGCCCCGCTGAACGCCAGCCGTAAAGCCTAGTGAGCTGCTACGGCGGAGTCACCGCGTAGATCCTACCCTTCCAGCTCACACCAGCTCCGGCGGATCGGCGCCAGCTGTTCAGCGCGATTAGCAGCGCGAGTGTCTGGCCGACGGGGTGAAGCACGCAGCCGAGCCACGAGGTCTGGAAGCGCCACGTGAGCACGATGCGGATCGTGTAGATGATCGTTATCTGCCAGAGGATGAGTCCGCGATTCGCGTCCGGCATGAGCAGGAGCAGGAAAGGCAGCAGGAAGCAGCAGAACTGCACGACTCCCACCAGCAGGAAGCTGGGCAGAGAATCCTCGAAAGCGGCACGCAGGTTCTTCGTGAAGCCCTCCCACACCTCAGGAAACGAGCGGTACATGCGGCAGCGCGAAAAGTGCAGGGCCTCGCAGTTCAGGAGGCGCATTCCTTCATCCAGGCGCGAAGCTACGGCCCGGCCGAGAGCCACGTCCTCCACGACGTTGGCGCGCTCCGCCTCATGCCCGCCAATCCGGTCGTAACCGACGCGGGTGAAGAACATCGATTGCCCGTTGGCTACACCCAGCATGCGGCGGTGCCGCGGTTTGATCCGCTTCGCCAGCACCGGAAACCGCTGTACCACGCGCAGCAGCCAGTGCGGGTACATGGTCATGCCCAGGAAGAGAATCATTGGTACCACCAGTTGCTCGCCGGGCGTGCGGGTGATCAGACGTGGCCAGGCCGAGAGCAGATCTGTCCGATGTTTCTGTGCGTAAGCGACGAGCGCGGAGAGCGCTCCGGGCTCGTGCTCCGTGTCTGCGTCGGTGAAGAAGAAGAACTGCCCGCGCGCGGCCTGCGCGAGTTGATGGCAGGCCCATCCTTTGCCAGTCCAGCCCGAGGGTAGCGGTCGCCCTCGTAGCAGTCGTGAGATCGTGCCCGTCTCGCTCATTCCCAGACCACGCAGCAGGGCAACGGTCTCGTCCTCCGAATGGTCATCGAGCACAATAACTTCGAAGAACGGGTAATCCTGTGCGAGTAGGGAGCGTACACAGGGCTCGATATTCAGTGCCTCGTTGCGAGCGGGCACGAGGATTGAAACGAGCGGTGCATCCGTGCCGTGACGATGCGGCCGCAGACCATCAAAGAACGCAATATTCACCAACACCGAGAGCAGCGCGCCGAGCAGGATCGCGAGCACGGCGAAGTGATAGAGGGTGGAGAAATCGGGCATGAGCTACGGGCGTGCGCGAGGAGAGGTGCAGTAATCGCGCCCCTTCGGCAAGGCAACCCGCGAGAGCACCCAGGCAGCAAGAGCCAGTTCGATGGAGTGAACCGATGAAAGCGGCCGCGAGGAATGGAAGACTCTACCGAATCACCTCGGGGAACGCGTACGAACAGTTCAGCGACTACCCTTCGATCCACGTTGAAAGCCAAGCTTACCAAGCCTGTTGCAGCCGGGATGATCCAAGCACAAAACAAGAGACGGGGTGCCTTCTATTCCAGAGAGGGATCAGGCCGAAGGGCTGAGGCTGTGCTCGCGCAGCGGGATCCTAGATCTGCTCCCCCTGGCTTTCTCATGAAGCTCAGCGATTACGGCAAGGCGCGTCATCTACATGAGGGTGGCGAGGGGGCGGTGAAAACCGGTGCCGCGACAGCCAGAGCGTGTTCGGCAGCAGCGCCGTGCTAGGCGTCCGATGCACTAGGTGTTCCGGTCTGAGGCTTCCGGCTTTTGCGGCGGATCATGACAGCAGCTTCCTGCGCCGAAATCTTCGTGTCGGTGGCAATGTCCAGCATGAGGAGCATGTGGCAGATGTAATCGTCGGGAGTCTCGATCACTACGTTGTTATTTACCCCAGATTTGAAGAGTTCAACTTTGATTTGGTTTTCATGCCGACAGTGGTCCAGACCCGCCTGAACGGCGAGGTGGCGCACCTGCCAACGCTCTTGGCTACGGCGGGCGAGAAAGGCAGTAATGAAGGGAAAGAACGCAGCAACCGCGCTACCCACGAGCACGCCGGTTGCCGTGCAAGCGCCGGCAGCGAGAGCGGCTTGAGCGGGGGTAATCTGATTCAGATATCCAAGCATTTCTGCTGTCTGGGATGGTAGTCAAGACTGGTTGCACGCTTGCTGCCGCTTTCGGTTACAGGGGAGCCGGGGGTAAGATAAGAATGGAAATTCGCTGCTGGCTAGTCGGAGTCTTGCTCGCCATGCACTTGTGCCCGCCAGCAGGTGCTTGCACTGGGAGATTGTAGAACTTACCCACTGGCGCCCGGAAGACTTGGAATGACATCCTCATCTGCGGACGTTGAGAGTTCAAACCCGAGTTCTACGATCAATTATCTTTGGTCGGCTCACAAGGCGGCGATGAAATCTTCCGCCGAGACGCCAGCCTGTCGCAACAAGCCCGAGAGCGTGCCGATTTTGACCTCGCGATGGTTGGGAACCACGCATCCGGATGAACCGCGGCGCATCACGATGTGGCTGCCCCGCTGCCGTGTGACCTGAAATCCGAGCTGCTGCAATGCGCGCACAGCTTCCGCTCCCGAAATGCGGGGTAATTTAGGCACGCGGAGCGAGCTCAAAGGTGGTCAGCAACGCCTGGCCGGTGCGCTCCAGAGGGAACTCCTCCAGATAAAGCTCGGTAGCCTCGCGGAGATTGCTAACGGCATCGGCTACCGATTCGCCCTGCGTGGTGGTGCCGGTTTCGGGATTGAAAGCGACAAACCCACCCTCCTCGGCTGGGATGAGAACGGCCGTAAGAACCATGGGGCTACCCTGCTGCAATTGAGCGGTGAGTCAAGGCACGGGGAAGAGAGGAATCGCCAGAAGAGTGACGCACGTGATGGCAAATTCCGGGTAGCGGATGGCAGTCGGAGGGTCGCTGATGACAGCCGGAGGGTGTCGGACGAAGCTCGGGAGCGGCGCGCTAGGGTGCGAGGGTCGGCAGCCGGGGTTAGACTCTCGTGCGAGGCGCTCCGGAAGTGGCTCGCCGCCGGTGACCTTGGCGCACCGTGGGAAAACTTTCTTGCGCCACTCAATCGTTGCCTTCGTTTACTCGTGGACTGCCGTCGGGCATGCTTTGACTCCCTTCAGCCGAGCTTTAACTGCCTTCAGCCACGCTTTGAGGGTGGAAAACGACCCTCAAAGCCTGGTTTTCGAGGGTCCGAGGGTGGGGTATGGGCAGCGGAGCTCCGTGCAGGATTCATCCTTCTACACGCAGGAGCGGGGCATCGGCGGGCGAGTTTGTGACGCGGAGCGGTGCGAGTGGCGCGGCTCGATCCGGCGGCTTGCCTCTGATTCACACCGGGCGCGGGGGGGGCGTTTTTTGACATGAGCACCTCTCTATAGAGGTCCTTGCTCCGCCCGATGAACGGGTGCGGGTGCGGTGATTCTACTAAACCAACAAAAAGCGAAAGAAGGACCCATAGTCGTGCCAGTAAATAGCAGCGAGATCAAATCATCCTCACGGGTCAGGCCACTTCGAAGTCGAATGCTTCCCGCGCCTCGCGCCACTCTGATGGGATCGCCTCGATACCCGTGTATAGCGCCACGATCCCGCCGACGATCGCGCAGTTCGTATCGCAGTCGCCATCTGCAGTCACAGTGGCGATCATCGCTTCACGGAAGTCGCCGAGGTGCTTTGCAGCCGACCAGACGCAGAATGGAACGGTGTCTGGCGCAGTCACGCCACTTCCGTTGCCGAGCAGGCGTCCGGCAGTCTGTGGAGGCGTGGTGAATGGAAGATTCCCGGCGCGGGCCAACCCGACGGACGTTTCACCTTGAGGGGTTCGCTCATTGACGGCGCGCAGCATTTCCTTCGCAGCGTGTTCCACGGGGAGGCCTCTCATGCGCCAAGCCATCGCAGCGGCAAGAGCGATCGCGATTGCCCCGGCTTTCCCTTCGCGATGCATGTGTGTCACCTCTGCAGACTTGGCGGCCTGCTCAATGATCACTTCATCGGGTTCATCTGCAAAGTAAGCGCCCAACGGAGCCGCGCGCATTGCACCGCCATTTCCCATCGAACCCGATCCACTGAAAGCGTTTGCGGAAGCGATTCTCCAGTCTTTCCCCGCAAGGATCTGTCGCAATATCCCTCGCGCCATCGCCCCATATCCGCGGTCCGGATCACGCCTGAAGCGTTCTGCGAACGCGGTGGCCACGGCATCGACGTCGATATGCCCGAAGCGCTGCAAGACCTCGTAGATCGAGAGGGCCATTTCCGTGTCGTCGGTATGAAACCAAGGGCCTGCCATGAGCCCGAGACCGACCCTTTCGCGTGCTGCTGCGCAATTGTACGCCAGCATCTCGCCGAGAGCGTCACCAATTGCCAGGCCTTCCAATGAATGGCGGGCTCTCTGCAGGCGCTGCTCGTGATCAGCGGGAAGGCTCATGGCAAGAGAGTGAACGTATTGCTGTGGAGTACAGTCGGGAGGCGAATCCGGTGAACGGCTCCAACTGCGGTGGCGACTTCGACGGGGTTAGACTGTGAGAAGTTGAAGCCATCTCGGAAGTTTTGAGGTTCAGCTCGAGATTCCGATGGAGCTATGCGCCAACACCCATCTCCGGCAGGCACCTGAAAAGGAACCGCTACGTCGGCGGGAGGAGTGGCCTGCTGCCGCGGTGAATCGATTAAAGGTCTGTTTGCGCGCCCGGAACTGCCGTTCCGAAGTCCTGTGGCAACAGCAGCGTGCGGTTGCTCGTGTCGCGGGCGTCGTCCGGGCGCGGGTAGTCGCGCCAGAGCCAGCGGAGCATCTCGGGGAGGATCGCTCCAGATTGCTTGTTGGAGTGAGTGCCGATGCCCCACGTGTAGTTCACGTCGTAGCCTTTCTCGGTCAACGCCGCGACCATCTTGCGGTTCTGCGCGTGCCAATCGCGCTCGGGGTCGTACGTCTTCTCGTCGCCCTTGCCGCGGAGCCCGCGATTGTCATTTACACCATCCTGCAGGAAAATCCGGATCGGCTTCCGCTCAGTACTGCGGATGAGTTCTGGGTACACGTGCCCGCCGCGGATGTTTGTGAAACTCCCGATCGTGCTGAGCACCTTGCGAAATTGATCGTGCCGATGCCACGCCACGGTGAAGGCCGCGATCGCGCCGGAGCTCGCTCCGCCGATCCCGCGATCGTCTGGATTCGTGGAGATATTGTACTCCTTGGTCAGCACTGGCAGCAGTTCGTTCACGATCACCTTCGCGTACTTGTCATCGAGCGCGTTGTACTCCTGCGGGCGGTTCGACGAGCGGTCGCCCCACTCCTTGGCACTCGCTTCCGGCTGATCCGGCTTCCTTCCGGGATTGACGAAGACAGCGATCATCACCGGGATCTCCCGCCGGTAGATCAGATTATCCAGGACGGACGGCGTGCGGTAATCGCCCGTCGGCCGCACCCACGCCTGCCCATCCTGGAAGATCATGAGCGCGGTTGGCTTCGCCGGATCGTACTGCGCGGGCACATACACGCAGTAGTCGTGGAGCGTCCCCGGATAAGCTTCGCTCGGCAGCTGCCTCCATTCGCCGACTTTCCCCTCCGGCACCCCCTCCTGCTGCGCGGAGTCGGGCCCCAGCCGGTACACATCGTCGGTCGGCGCAGCGAGGGCGGTGGTGGAAAGGGTGAGCAGCGCAAGGAGCGCGGCCCGCAGCGGATTGAAGGCGGAAGAGGAACTCGTGCTGTTCATGGCTCGGTGCTCAGGTTCGAGCGCTCACTTCCCAGCGTGCGCCTGGTCGATGTGCTTCTTGAGCATGTCCTCGCCGAAGTCGCCGGTCATGTCGCGCCAGACGGCGTGGACGTGGTTGGCGCCGTTCTGGGTGTTGTCGTACTCGAGGACGAAGGTGGGGCCTTGGACGCGGTAGTAGTGGGGCTGGCCGGGCTCGAGTCCGCCCGCCCAGGCGAAGGCGAGCTTGTCGAGGCCCGCGGTTTCGATCTTCTTCCAATCGTCGACAGCGACATCGGGACGATAGCGGCCGAGGTGCTCCTGAACCAATGCCGTGAGCGCGGTTTTCTGCTCTGGGGTTAGCTTCGTCGGCGCGATGCCTTCAGGGACGGTGGTGATACGGCCTGGAACATTGAAGATCTCTTTGGGGGCTTCGGCGAGGATGATGGCCTCCTTGCGCTGCTCTTCCGAGAGCGACTTGATGAGCGCGCGACCGAGATCCTCTTCGCTCCCGAGAGGGCGCAGGCCGGCACGCGCGCCTTCACGGACTTCGCCGGGATTGCTCCCAAAGAAGGAAGGTGTAACCGAGGGAAGCCCACCACCTGCCGCAGTGAAGTTGAGGGAGAGGTGATGTCCTTCTACGCGCCAGCCCCATGGCTCCTTACCCGGGGTGCCGAAGATCGTGACGAAGTATTGCTCGGCATCGCGGACGGCTCCGCGGCCTTTCTCCAGCTCTGCGAGAATGGTCTCGAGGCTCATGATGGACATGGCCTTCACGTACCCGCGGTGACTCAGGCCGGTCGCGAGGAGGGCATGGGCAAGAAGCCGCTGCTCGTAGGTCATCTCCTTGATCGAGAGGCCCTGACGCGCCCTGGGAATGTAGTGCCAGTTGGTCCGCTCCTTATCCTCGAAGCCGAACATCGCCTTTGGCTTTTGCTCGGGTGTGAGTGCGGCTGCGAAGTGCCCTGCGGCCTGCGCCATCTCCTGTGATGCATCATGCGCAACGAGCGACGGAGATATGGTGAGGAATGCAGAAAGGGCAAGGAGTGCGATAGCTCGGGTGCGGATCATTGTAGGGGTCGGGTCGGGATTGGATAACAGATGCAGAAGGGGACAGGACTATGATTTCGCCCCTCTTTTTTTGGCGCTCTTCGCGTCTTTCGTGGACGATCTCTTCAGAGGTCGGACGGTAGGCGCCAGTGTTCGTCGAAGAACCCGGCGTCCACCACCAATCCCGGATCTTTCGGTGTCGGCGGTGTACGGAGATCGACGACTACCCAGTCAGGAAGCTTCGGCGTCTGCAAGGCGTTCGAAGTGTCGCTGCCTTGGCGGAAGGTGAATGAGCTGTTCAGCACCACGTATCGCTTGGGGTTCAGCGGATTCGGGAAGATCATTACGGGGATGTGGGACTCGGCAGGGTAGGTCGCCTTGCCGACTCGCAAGCCTTCGGCAGTCCACTGGATAGGGAGTTGCGGAAGAATCTTTGCGAGCACGGAATTGCTCGAGGGATCACCCCAGAGAACGAGGTTGGCATTGGCAATCAGCTCCGACGTGACCGCCCGATCTTCGACGACGCGGGCCTCGCCCCGAAAGACTTTGCGCCATTGCGGAACGACCCGTGCGATCTCGCCTTGCACCCAGTCGCCGACCTTTGCGTTCAGCGGCTCTCCAGTAGGTTTGACGAAGACGAAGCTGTCCGTGAAGGCATCGTCGATTGGGCCCTGCAGGCCGTGGCGTTTCTGGAGTGGCGCCGTCGCTTCGTCGGAAGCGGCAACGCGCCACTGGCCATCGGTCTTTTGGAATCGCGCGACCCAGGGCGATGCGGGATCGGGTGCAGCGAGTTCCTTCCCATCTATGATGATGCGAGTGCGCGCGAGAGCGGCCGGCGCGGCGTTCGAGGGAAGTTCGAGCTTCAGAGCCGACACGTTATTCGTCGCGAGCTCAATCTTGTCGTCGTGCAATTGCGCGCTCACGTCGGCGCGGTCCCAGTGCTTTTCGAGGCCGGTGACTTCCACCCATTCCTGCCGCGGGTAGCGCAGGGTGTATGTGGTGAGCTGCACTTTGGCAGGCACTAATTCGCGGCCCCGGTCTCCGAGTTCATCAACCCGTGCGGAGAGTTCCCGCTTGGTCTCAGGCTCATACTTGTGACCAGTCTTCGGGCCAATGAGGTGCGGCAGATCCAAGCCTGCGGCGGTCATCGCCTTCGCCATCACGTCGGCAGCTTGTCGCTGCTGGTCATCCTCTCCGCTGTAGGCAATCACGGGCACGTTCGCCAAGTTCGGTGCATACGCCGTGGCATCGTAGAGTCGCCAGAGCACTTGCTCCCACCAAGGGGGCGGTTCTTTGCCCGGCCCAAAAGCGCGTGTGTACTCGGCTGTTTCTGCGAAGCCCGCGCCGGGTGCGACGGCTGCCCAGAGACCGGCGTGATGCGCGCCCAGGTGCCACGCTGAGGCGCCACCCATCGAGAAGCCCCGCACCAGCAGGCGCTGCGGGTCGATAGGATATTGCGAACTCACGTGTGCCATGGCTTCGAAGACATCCGTCTCACCCGCAAACTTCGTCGCATTACAGAAGCGCCCGTAGGGGTGCAGGACGAAGGTGTCCGCGGGCGTGAACTCGCCCCTCTTGTTCATCCGTTCATTGAGGAAGGCAAGTTCGGTGAGCTTGTCGTTGCGCCCGTGCAACCAGAGGTCCAGCCGATGCGGTCGGCGATCGTCTGCGTTCCAGGACTCCGGAATCACCAAGCCGTAGGGCTGCACGGAGTGATCGATCCGCGAGCGATAGCCGCGGACTACCAGGCCGGTCTGGGTGGTCCAGTCTGGAGTCCCTTTACGAAGAGCTTCGAGCCGGGAGTTGCCTTCCGCGAGGAGCTTTTCGGCGAAGGCGATCTCCTTCTTATCGAAGATCTCACCATGGGCCACTGCATCGTGCACTGCTTTGTGGAAGATCTCAACATCCGGCAGGAGCTGCGCAATCTTCGGTCTGTCGTTCAACTCCGCAACGAGCTCATCGAGTGCCTTACGAAGCCGACGCGCACCTTCGAGCAACCCCTGGCGCTGATCCTCTGGCACATCGATCCCGACAGGCGGGACCTGCTTTGTAGTAGGGGGCGTCTGCGCCAGCCCGGTAGTACAAAGAAGGAACAGCGCGATGAGCGCGAGAAGGGGGGCAGGCACGAGGGGCTGGGCGTTATGGCGTAATCTTGCCGACGGCGGTTTCTTTGAGCCAATTGACCAGCTCACCAGTTGCTACGGAGGCACTGACCTTAACCGGGAGTTCTGCAGGGAGCGGTTGCGGCGGGGCAGCTTCACCCTGGAGAAGGAGCGGCGTATTCGGCCCGAGGGTAAGCAGGCCGGGGAGATCGCCGTAACGAGCGGCACCGGGGACGAAGTTCTCGTGCAGGTAGTCGGGAAGTTCGGAGAAGCGGAAGCCGCTGGTCTCGAGCGCCGCACCATCGATCAGGCGAGGTGCGTGGGCTCGGAGGATGGCGCCCACTGGCGAGGACGAACCCCGAGCAACGAGGAGCATCGGCAGGCCGGAAAACGGCTCTTGCGAGTCGAGCCACACAAGCGCCATCGCCGCATCGTGAACGCGCTGGATGAGCAGCGGGTGATTGTACCCGTAGGTGTAAGCGGCGCTCTCGCGAGGGTTCTTTACGCGGCGGTTTTGCTTCACCTCACTGGCGCGAAGGTCCGGTACAGCGACGGCTATTCCCGCCGCAACCAGATCGCGAACTGTCTGTTCTCTCGAATCGTCGGTGCCGAGCCAGAGCGCTACCGCCTTTGTCATTCCTTTCGGGCGGTAAAGTCTCACCGACACCGCTTCACCGGTCTTCGTGTTCTCGATCTTCACGCCGTCCTCGTTCGGCGCTGCTCGCAGCGCATCTGTCGCGGGTAGATCCCGTCCGATGATAGCCCGCCAGCCCTGCTCTGCTACCTGCCGCGATGCGCGGACCTTCTCCTCCGCATCCCGCCGCCACCAGGCGAGGACCTTTCGCTCGGCATCGGGTCCGGCGGGAGGAGTGGGATGCGCCGCGTCCCAGACGGTGAGCTGCGCGGGCGTGAGCAGTGGGTACTCACGTTCCTTGATTGGTTCAGTGATCCCGAGCCCGAAGTGCGTATTGAACCACGTATAAATCCGCTCCCGGGTAGGAGCGTTGTAGTTGTGCGGAAACTGAAGCATTGGCCACAGCTGCACGTCATCGGGCCTACCGAGCATCGCCCAGTGCTGGCGAAGCTCGGGAAAGCCCTTGGTGCTCAGCTCCTCGGTCCAGTCCTTTGCGGAAGTCATACCGAGAGGCCGCGGCGCAAAGAGTGCGGCGATCTCCACGTTGCCGGTGTCGATCCGCAGCAGGCAGGCATTCTCGCAGGTGCAGCCGCCCTGCATGGCCGTGGAGACCATCACAGCGGGAAAGGCCACCGTCACCCGTGGGTCGAGCGCGCCAGCGATGAAGGTTTGGGTGCCGCCACCGCTTCCTCCAGTCATCCCGATGCGCTTCGGGTCTACGTCGGGCAGTGAGGTTACAAAGTCTAGCGCGCGAATCGAGTTCCACGTCTGCAGTCCCATCACACTCTGGAGGTGCGACTCGGCCCGCGGGCTGTAAAGCCGCCAGCCTGCAGGATCGTTTAGACCGGGCTCCTGCTTCGCGAACTTGTGCGCAATCTCGAAGGAGATCTGCTGGCTGTCCGCGTAGCCGATCATGTCATAGACGAGCGCGACACAGCCCATGCGCGCGAGCGTTACGCCGAGGGCTTGGAAGCGGCTGCGTCCGCCGATTCCGAGGAACTCCTGACCCGTCTCCATCTCTTTCTTCAGCTCGGCATCTCCGAGCAGGCCGAAGCGTCCTTCAGGCCAGTGGCCATGTGCGCAGAGCACCGCGGGGTGTGGCCCCGGCTTCCCTTTTGGCCGGAAGAGGCTGCCCGTCACATAGAACCCCGGCATGCTCTCGAAGAACACCTTTTCAACGGTATAGTCTTCCTGGTCGATCTTCCCGTGGACCACCGCGTTCAGCGGACTGCGCGTCGGCTCTGGCCAGAGGCCCAAGGCCACGCGGAGTTGCATGCGCACGTCCTCCGCTCGTTCTGTCCAAGCCTCAGGAGAGGTCGCAGGAGTGAATGGAAAGTACCCGTCGAGGTCCTTTGGATCGGCGTGGCGTGGATCAGCGGGCAACGCAGCAGGCGCGAACGCCAGCGACAGAACCGCGAGCACCAGGGGGAATGGCAAACGCATGGTAGGAAACGGCGGCTTCGGAGTTGCCGAGCGCCGAGTGCAGCACGATACGAAAGCCCCCATAGCGGTGGCGAGACAAACGCTTGTCGGTCTCGGGCCGGTGCGGCATAAGGTGCCGGCTTCTTAATGACGACCCCGCAACAACGTACGCTCGCCTCGATCGCTAGTCTCAGCGGATCGTCACTGCACACGGGCGAAAAGGTAACTGTAACCCTGCATCCGGCTCCTCCGGGTTTTGGCCGTAAGTTCAAGCGCAAGGATCTCGCGGACGAACCCGTGATCGACGCCCTGGTGGAGAACGTGAAGACCGTTGAACGCTCGACCACGCTCGGTGAAGGCGCGGTCAAGGTCCACACTGTAGAGCACGTGCTCTCGGCGCTCGCTGGGATGGGCGTGGACAATGCGCTGATCGAGATGGACGCCAACGAGCCTCCAATCGGCGACGGAAGTGCGCTCCCATATCTCGAGTTGATCCGCAAAGCCGGGATCGTGGATCAGGATGCGGCGCGCGCAGTTTTCGAAGTGCGCGAGCCGATGCATCTCGAGACGAAATCCGGTTCCCTGATGACGCTGGTGCCGGATGCCGGCTTCCGGATCTCTTGCACGCAGGTCGGTCCGGATAATCGCTTCACCCAGTTTTACAGCACTGAGATTACGCCTGCGATCTACGAGAGGGAGATCGCCCCGGCGCGGACGTTCGTGTTCTACGAAGACGTGAAGCCGCTGATGGACAAAGGGCTGATCAAAGGCGGGAGTCTGGAGAATGCCGTTGTGGTGCGCGGAGAAAACGTTCTTTCCAAGGAGCCGCTGCGTTTCAAGGAGGAGTTCGCACGGCACAAGATCCTGGACATCGTTGGCGACCTTGCACTCTTCGGGCGTCCGATTAAGGGCCACGTGATCGCGGTGAAGCCAGGACACGGGCCGAACACCGAACTCGCCCGGCTGCTCTCGCGGCAGCACGCAAAGGCTCTGGCGATGGTGCCGCCAGCGGTCACTCCGAAGAGCGGCGACGTGCTCGACGTGAATGACGTCATGAAGCTGCTCCCGCACCGGTATCCCTTCCTCATGGTGGACCGGATCGTCGGTATGGAAGGCGAGACCAAGTGCGTGGGAATCAAGTCTGTGAGCTTCAACGAGTGGTACTTCCAGGGTCACTTCCCCGGACACCCCGTCATGCCCGGTGTCTTGCAGGTGGAAGCGATGGCTCAAGTCGGGAGCATCCTCCTGCTTCGTAATCCGGGGAACGCAGGCAAGATCGGCTACTTCATGAGCGCGGATGGAGTGAAATTCCGCAAGCCCGTGGTGCCCGGCGACACGCTCTTCATCGAGGTGGAGATCACGCAGCGCAAGCGGCTCGTGCTCAAGGCGCGCGGCCGGTGCCTCGTTAATGGCGAGGTCGTCTCCGAGGCGGAGATGATGTTCGGCATCGTTGATTCGTGAGCGCGCAGATCCATCCCACCGCGATCGTCGATACGGCTGCCACGGTGGGTGACGGCTGCGTCATCGGACCATACTGCATCGTAGGACCAGGTGTGGAACTCGGCGTCGAGTGCACGCTTCAACATCACGTCAGCCTGTCCGGACCTTCCAGGATCGGCCCGCGGAATCGATTCTACCCGTTCACCTCGATCGGACAGCAGACGCAGGATCTCAAGTACGTCGGCGAGCCGACCTACCTCGCGATCGGGGAGGGGAACTGCTTTCGGGAGTTCGTGACCGTGCACCGAGGGACAGCGCCCGGCTCGACAACGCGCATTGGTGACCGAGGCAATTTCCTCGCCTACAGCCATATCGCGCACGACTGCGTGATCGGGAATGGCGTGATCTTCTCCAACAACGGAACCGTTGCCGGCCACGTGGAAGTCGGTGATCACGCGGTGATCGGTGGGCTCACAGCGATCCATCAGTTCTGCCGCATCGGGCGGCATGCGATCACTGGAGGCTGTTCGAAGATAGTGCAGGATGTGCCGCCTTTCATGATTGCCGATGGCAACCCGGCGGAGATTCGCGGCTTTAATAAGATCGGCCTGGAGCGCCACGGCTTCTCCGAGGACGGCCTTCGGAAGGTGAAGGAGTTCTATCGGATCATCTATCGGTCGCAGCTGAATGTGCAGCAGGCGGTGGAGCAGATCCGCGCCACATTTCCGGACGATCCAGAAGCCCAGCATCTGATTGAGTTCATCACCGCAAGCGCCAGGGGCATCATTCGTTGAGGTGGGATTCCGCTCAACGAGGTGAATAGGCTTCCCGGAGTGTAGGTCGCCGGATAGGCAGATGTGAATGGCAGGTAAATTCTTCGGGTTGTCGGACGACAATACCAGTGAGCTCCAGTTGGCGATGAGGCTGCAGCTCCGCGATGCTGCGGCGTCAGCAAGCGAGAACTTCGACGAGCTCCTCGATCCACTCGCGCGTAGTTTCCTTCTGGACGCCTTTGCGCAGGCGGGCGCGGATGAAGGGACGGTATGGTTGCTCGATTCAGACCGGCGTGAGTTGCTTCCCGTCTTTAACTCTGGTCCCCGAGCGGCAGAGTTTGTGGGCTCCTTCCGACAGAGCTTGAGATCGGGGATGATCAGCATGGTCGTCGCTACCGAACAGCCGATCTGTGAAAACGAAGTTCATTTGAACCAACAGCAGGACCCGGCACTTGACCGACGTCTCAATCTCCAGACGCAAGCCATGGTGGCGGCGCCCTTCTACTATGCAGGTGAGCTGCGCGGGGTGGTATCGGCAGTGCAGCTGCGGGACCCTGCAATGGGCAGGGGAGATGCAGAAGGCTTCGGCTATGAAGATCTGAGGGCGATTCACCGCAGCGCGGCAATTCTCGGAGTCATGCTCGAGCACCGTCTCGTCACCTCGTTTCTCGCGCTTCCCAAATGGGCCTGAACTCCTGGATCACGCCGGAAGAGGCGGCGGCAGCAATCGCCAGGGGTACTGGCAAGGGCGTACGGATCGCCGTCCTCGATTCCGGTATCGAGGAAAGCCACCCCGGCCTGAATGGTTTGCGGCTGACCGACGACCTTGCTGTTGTTGAAGATGGCATGCGCTTCAAGACCGTCCCCGGCGAGGGCTGCGACATCTTTGGTCACGGTACTGCCATGGCTGGAATCCTTCGTGCGACTGCGCCGGAAGCCGAGATCGGAAGTATTCGCGTGCTCGGCGAGGCGCTCTCCGCGCGGACCGCGATCATTATGGAAGGTGCCCGTCTCGCGATAGAGCAGGGATACCACATTCTGAATTGCAGCCTCGGGTGCGGAATTCCGGAGCACGTCCTGCGCTACAAATCCTGGGTGGATGAGGCGTACATCCGCAATGTCCACGTGGTCGCTGCTTGTAATAACCAAGACTCCAGCCGCCCGGAGTGGCCGGGGTTCTTCACCTCTGTGCTCACGGTGAACATGGCCGCCACGGACACAGACACCGAGGTCTTCTACCGACCTGGGAATCTTGTGGAATTCGCGGCCCGCGGGGTGGATGTCCAGGTGCTCTGGCGGGACGGTGGTACCAAGAAGATGACGGGTAGCAGCTTTGCGGCGCCACGCGTGGCCGGTATGCTTGCGTGCCTGCTCTCTGAGTACCCGGATATACCACCACTCCAGGCCAAGGCGCTCTTCCACCGGCTCGCCCGGCCATGGAGCCCGACCGTCTCGGGACCAAACGAGAACCGCCCCCCAACGTAGGAGCTGTCTCCGGCAGTGTGCCCCCGGATGGAGGGCTGTGGAACTTATCGGCTTCCGCTCTGCTTACGTCCTGAAGGAGCCTCTTTCGGCTTCTTCAAATCGGCAGCGACAATCCGCACCAATTTCGGTTGCTCCTGCATCAGCTTACAGGCTGCGACGCGTTCGACTCCGGTGCATTCGCCACGCGCAAATCGTTTTAGCAGCTGATGCGTCTCTTCGTCCAACGCCGCTACCCCTTTGCCGCTTGCTTCAGGACCGAGCCGGCCCATGAAGTCCATTAAGATCTTTATATCTCTATTCACTACCCATTAGACGCCCGGAATGCGGTTTCGTGCAGTGAAATGACACAATGTTGACCTTCAGCTACCTCTACTTTCGATGACACCGCTCGAGGCGGCGCTCCTCTTCTCCGCTGCAGCTGTTGCCGGAGCGATGAATGCCATGGCCGGTGGCGGTAGTTTCATCTCCTTTCCAGCATTGATCTTCGCCGGGGTGCCCGCTGTTGCAGCAAATGCCACTAGCACTGTGGCACTCTGGCCGGGTTCTGTCGCCAGTACGTTTGCTTATCACCGAGAACTTAGCGGGATGCGCACACGGCTCTTGTCGCTCTCCGTAGTCAGTTTAATTGGGGGTTTTATGGGTGCGATGCTCCTTCTGCGCACCGGGGACGCCGCCTTCCAGCAGATCGTCCCCTGGCTGATCCTGCTGGCAACAGGCACCTTCGCTATAGGTCCGACGATCACTGCGCGCCTTCGTAGCACGGCTCAGCAGAGTCATGCCGAGATGCCTACTCGCGAGCGCATATCGTGGCAGGCCTATGCTATCCAGCTGCTGATATCCATCTACGGAGGGTACTTTGGCGGGGGCATCGGGATCATGATGCTCGCCTCGCTGGCGGTCGGGGGGATGACTGATATGCAGGCGATGAACGCTTTGAAGAACGGCCTGGCTACGGTGATCAACGGAGTTGCCGTGCTCACGTTTATCGCCGCGGGAGCGGTCCACTGGCCAGAGACTGGTGTCATGGTAATTGGAGCGATCGCCGGCGGCTTCGCCGGGGTGAGTATTGCCCGACGCATACCTGCCGTTTTGCTTTGGCGGTTCATTATTCTCATTGGCTGCACGCTTACCCTTTACTTTTTCCACCGGTTGTAGGTGACCAGGGGGTTAGCAAAGCCCGGATTACGCGAACGTTGGAGTGCTGTCGCTCCACCCACACGGGACTGTTGGTTCAGGGAGAGCGAAGTGTTCGCACAGTGGATCTCGACTGGCACGACAGCCAAAATGTGTGGCAGATCAGTCGTTCGGGCCTGTTCGAACAGTATCCATTGCCTGTCGCCACAGCCAAAATGACTGGTCGTCCAGCGCGCCAAGACTCACGCGACTGCCGAATTGGCTCCCGTAACAGCCGAAACCAACTCCCGCGACAGTCGCTGGGACGTGTCCGGTCAGCCAATTTTGCTGTGCAATCAGAGTGCGCCTGTCCAAGCCGCACGGAGGGACGTTCGGGAAATGAGCAGATTTCGCATTTTTCGCTTGCCCATCGCCTCGCTCTGCCTATGGTTCGCCTTGTTCTGGGGGGAACAGCGCGGGCATCTTGCCATTCGGCAGGTGCCCGCGCACTTTTTTTGTAGTGGTCTCCCCGGGCGGGCTCTCTGTGATGACGCCGTAGTTCTCATTGTGAGGGAACACTTCTTCAGGCGTGGCACCGCTGCTGCTAAGAGGTCCCTAACGATGTCTGAGAATACGATCCGGGTACTAATTGCCGATGACCACCACATCATCCGCGATGGAGTGCGGGGGATGGTGCAAAGCCGGGGGTGGACGGTTTGCGGTGAGGCGGAAAACGGTCGCCAAGCGGTGGCTTTGGCAGCGGAATTGCATCCGAGCGTCGCCGTGCTGGATCTTACCATGCCGGAACTCAACGGGCTGGATGCGACCCGGCAGATTCGCAAAGTGAGTCCCGCAACCGGCGTGCTCATCTTTTCCGGACACCAAAGCGAAGATGTAATCCGGCAAGTCTTCGAAGCAGGCGCGCGCAGCTATCTCCTAAAGACCGATCGTCGGGACGTGATCCTCGATGCCATCGAAGCAGTGGCCAACAACCGCTCCTATTTTACTCCATTCGTAGGTGATGTGATGTTCTCCAGCATGCTGAACCGGACCAAACCGGCTACGCAGGAGGAGCAACAGGGCCGGCTGACTGATCGGGAGCGCGAAATTGTTCAGCTGCTGGCCGAGGGACGGAGCAACAAGGAAGTCGGCACTCTGCTGGGGATTAGCGTCAAGACTGCCGAGACTCACCGAGCCGCCGTGATGCGCAAGCTGGGGCTGGAGACATTCAGTCATCTCGTCCGGTACGCGATCCGGAATAATCTCATCGCGGCTTAAGCCTACTCGGTGCTCGCGGGCAGGGCAGACCGGACTGCTTGGAGTAGTGATTCGGCGCTGAACGGCTTGAGCAGGAAGCCCTCGACGCCCAGTGACTTGAGCTCCGCCATGCGATTGTGCTGCGCGTGGCCAGTGGACACGATGACCTTCACATTTGGATCCAACCTCTTGAGAGCCCGCGTTAACGCTACGCCATCGATAAACGGCATGACGACATCGGTGAGGACCACACTGATCTCAGCTGAGCGTTTGGCATAGAGTGCGAGGCCTTCCGTTCCGTCTGCAGCGAGCAAGACTCGGTAGTTGTGCCGGCGAAGAACGGCTTCCGTGACTTCACGCACTCCCGCTTCGTCGTCGACCACGAGGATGATCTCACCATCTCCTCCCGGCATCTCTTCGACCACCTCAGGCTGGTGTTCCAGCACTCCATCGACCACCGCTGGGAGGTAGACTTGGAAGGTTGTGCCCCGGCCTGCCTCGCTGGATACATTAATAAAACCACCGTGGCTGCGGACGATGCCGACGACGGTGGAGAGGCCGAGCCCGGTGCCCTTTCCCGGGTCCTTGGTGGTGAAGAACGGGTCAAAGATCTTCTCCACGTCCTGGCGTTCAATGCCGCAACCGGAATCGGACACTTTCATAATCACCCAAGGCCCTTCGTGCGCTTGGGGAGTCATGGCCGCATAGCTCTCGTCCATGCGGAAATTCTCTGCTTCGATCACCAAGGTGCCGCCTTCCGCCATGGCATCGCGGGCGTTCAGGCAGAGATTCAGCAGGACCTGATGGATCTGCGTGGCATCGCCCATCACCGGCCAGAGGTTTCGAGGTGCCCGGTTACGGAGCGTGATCGTCTTTGGAAAAGTCTCCTGGACGATGGTTTCCATCTCCCGCAGCAAATGGCCGACTTGTAGCAGCACGCGCTCGCCTTCCACGCCACGCGCAAAGGTGAGCACCTGCCGCACGATATCTGCCCCGCGCTGGGCGCTTGCCTCGATCGTGCTGACCAGTGAAGTGCGGATCTCTTCCGGCACATCGCTGCGCAGCATGGGAACGGCCATGAGGATGGGGGCGAGGATGTTGTTCAGGTCATGCGCCACGCCGCTGGCCAGAGTTCCGATGCTCTCCATGCGCTGTGCGCGGAGGAACTGCTCTTCCAGCGCCTTCCGACTAGTGATATCCGTGTTTATCGCAAGGATCGAGCGCGCTTCTCCGCTCTCGTCCCGCACGAGCGTCCACCGCGCATCCACCAGGACCTCCTTCCCGCCGGGTACCCGCTGCCGGAGTTCTCCATGCCACTCGCCTTTCTCGAGCACCTCCCGCTTGGCGGCGTTGAACTCACGGGTGCTGCGATACAGTAGCTCGTTCTCCTGCTCGCCGATCGCGCGTGCTGCCTCCACATGGTACAGGCGCTCCGCACCGCGATTCCAGAAAACG
Source organism: Spartobacteria bacterium (assembly GCA_031389825.1). GTDB lineage: Bacteria > Verrucomicrobiota > Verrucomicrobiia > Chthoniobacterales > Chthoniobacteraceae > JANMSW01. The sequence continues at coordinate 9,733 of JANMSW010000049.1, read as the reverse complement.
ATGCGATCATTCAGGTCGCGGGCGATGATCGCGTCGTGGGTGAGATCCAGCAGGCTCGCTTGCTGCACTACCCGCTCCTCCGCCTGTTGACGGCTGGAGATGTCCTGAATCACCGGGATGATGTAGAGCGGGCGACCGTCGGCGTCGCGCTTGACCGAACTGGAGACGTTGATCCAAATGCTGCTGCCATCTGGTCGGCGGTATCGGTGCTCGGCGGTGTACACCTCCACTTTCCCGGTAATCAACTGGCGGGCGCCCAGAAGGTCCACATCCGAGTCCGCAGGATCATTGAGATCTATTTGCTGCCTGGCGAGCAGCGCCTGGCGTGAGTAGCCGAGAATGTCGCAGAAGCGCTGATTAACCCAAGCGAAGCGGCCCTCCAGAGTGACGTGCCCGATCCCTACGGCCGCCTGTTCAAAAGTTGCCCGAAAGCGCTCTTCGCTCTCGCGCAGTGCAATCTCGGCGTTCTGGCGTTCACGCTCCGCAAGGGCGAGGGCAATCAAATGCCCGATGGAGTTCGCGAACTTCTGCTCCTCGCTGGTCCAAGTGCGCGCCGGACCTACGTGCTCGTGGCAGATCACGCCTGCCAGGACGCCTTCGCGCCAGACTGGGATGTCGAGCAGCGAGGTGACGCGGTTTGGGCTTAAATAATCTTCGGCGAACTCGGCAGTGCGTGGATCCGCTTGCGCGTCATCTGCGGCAATCATCGGATTTGCCCGGAGCGCCTCGAAGTATACGGGGTAGTCCGTTAGCTGCAGCTCCAGACCGAACTCCCACGCATCACGGCCGCGCCGGTACATCACCTCGCAATATAGGGAGTCTCCATGGAGCGACCAGAAGCTCGTGCGCTCCGCCTGGATAATGTTAGAGTCAGTCTGAATAATTGCCTCCAGAGCCATGGGAAAATCGCTCTTCTCACGAGAGGCAAGCTCGAGGAGTGATCGTTGATGATTGAGCACCTGCTTGGTCCGCTCGAGCTCTGCGTCTTCCGCGCGCTTGCGCTCGGTGAGGTCGCGGACAAATGCAGTGTAGAGCAGTGCTTCGGGAAAAAGGACGCGGCACATCGTGAGTTCGACTGGAAACTCCGTGCCGTTTGGGCAGAGGCCGAGGACCTCCATGCGTTGGCAAAGCGCTGGGGAACGTCCCGCGTGAAGTGGTTCCAGAAGCGTTCCCGCTGCACCATTCACCCCTGATCGGCGCACAAAGAGTTCCTGGAAGTTGCTCTGGAGCAGCCTGTCACGTTCTCGCGCAAAGATCTGCTCCGAGGCGAGGTTGCAGTCTACGATCCTCCCCTCTGCATCGAAGGTGATCACGGCGTCGAGTGCCGCATCCATGATTCCTGCCTTGAGTGCTTCGCCTTCGCGGAGAGCGTTCTCTCGCCGCCGCTCGTCGGTCACGTCCTGAACTGTACCGACCATTCGGAGCAGGCACCCATCGGCATCGCGGAAGGCAAAGCCGCGCAGCTGGACCACGCGGTGGGCACCACTCGGGAGGACGATGCGCAGATCCGTTATGATATGTGGAGAGTGGCTCCCTTGGCTGCCAATTAACTCCTGGAAAATTGCTCGATCCGATGGGACTAACCGTTCACGCAGTGTTGTCTCCGTCGGTTCCGTCCCCGGGGTTACGCCAAAGACTCGGTACATTTCCTCCGACCACACTGCTGTTCCCTTCGCGACCTCCCAGTCGAAGCTGCCAATCTGCGCCAGCGCCTGAGCTTCGGAGAGCAGCCACTCGCTACGCTCCAGCCGCTCTTGCGCCTGCTTGCGGTTGCTGATGTCCGTCACCATGACCACCCAGTGGTTGATCCGTCCCTCAGCATCGCGGACTGGCGAGATCTTCATCTCGTTCCAGAATACGCTTCCATCCTTGCGGTAATGGCGGACGAGCACGTCCACGTCGTGCCCACCGTGTATAGCCGCATCCACCTCCATCCGGGCGCCCGGCTCGCTGGCCAGCCCGTCGAGTACGCGGAGATCTTGGTTGCGGCACTCCTCATCGCTGTAGCCCGCGATGCGCTCGAATGCCGGGTTACTATATACAATGGGCAAAGCACCATTTTCCCGGTGCTCACAGATCACTACTCCAATGGGTACGGCTGCTATCGCCTGCTCCTGAATCTTACACAGGCCATCCTCTGAAAGGTGCTCCGCGATCATGTTTGCCTGAGGCAGAGCGCCTCCCTCCGGTTCAGTAGCCACACTGACATCCGCCGGATACTTCGCGTCCGAATTGTCATATTCTAAATTTCTCTAAAGATTTTCGCAGCTGGTGGCCCTCGTGATCGTCTTCCAAGAGCATGATAGATCTCTCCGAGATACGAGCATGGTGACTGACGGGTAGGCAGCGTTGGGTTGACCAGACGGAGGCTTGAACGCAGCGTTGGTTCCAAGAAGCGCAGCAGATGGGGCTAACCTCTTAGGAGGTACGAGTTCCACCAGCAAACGTGGTGCCTACAAAGAACCGCCTTCGTTTACGCGATCGTGTAATGCCCCCGTCCGGACGCCCTGCCGAGGTTCAAAATCGGCTCGTCGCCCTTTTTGCTCAGATCTGCATTTCCAGAGGCTCGCCGTGCTCGAGGAACCCGCGGAGAGGGGAGCAACATTAAGCTGGAGCCGCCCGTAAACTTCGCCACGCTTCTTAGGCAGGCCCGTGCCTCGGATACAGCAGAGGATCTCTCCGGACGTCCTCTTCCGGGGAGGCTCGTGTGAGCCTGCGGCCCGAATATCTCCGTGAGCCAGACCTACTTTGCCCCAGCCACCCGCACAGGACCGCCTGAGGTCTTCATGGACTGGGACATGTTACCACCCGGACACCTGAGGTCCCAATGGCGGTGGGTGAATGGCGGAATCTTTCACAGCCGTTCCGCATCGGGGCCGGAGAACCCGGAACCGGGGCAGTTGCCTTTCCTGCTCGTCCACGGCCTCGTCATCTCCAGCCTCTACATGGTCCCGCTGGGCGAATGTCTCGCGGAACTCGCGCCGGTTCACGCGGTTGATCTACCAGGGTTTGGGCTTACCGATGGTCCCACTAAGGCGCCTAACGTGGCGGCGATGGCGGACGCGCTGGTCATCTGGATGGACGCAGCCGATTTACCCACCTGCCATATCGTAGCAAATTCGCTGGGATGTGAAGTGGCAGCCTCCCTGGCGGCACGCCATCCAGATCGCGTTGGATGTCTGTTCCTGCTCGGGCCAACCGTGGGGCCGGATCATGGACGCTTCTGGGATCAGTTCGGGCGTATTGCCTGGGACATTCCCCACGAGCCGTGGACACTGGTCTTCAACCACGTGGTGGACCATTGGAGGGCCGGCTTGCGCCGAGCGATCGGCATGATCCTCCACATGTTGCGGCACGACATGCGAAATGATCTCCGCCATGTGCAGGCACCCACCCTGGTGATGCGCGGGAGCTGTGATCCGATCGTGATCGACGACTGGATTCAAGAAGCGGCAGCTCTGCTGCCCCGCGCAGAAGCGTTGACCCTGGAGGTGGGCTGGCACTGCGTTCACTACTCGCACCCGCAGCGCGTGGCGGATGAGATTCTCTCCTTTACCCGCAGGATGCAGGGAAACACCGCTCCCCCAACTGATGATCGCTCGAGCTAGGCGCGCCTCTGAGCAATGGCGCGAGGCACAGGGCGAGGACGTGGCGATTCGCTACCTCACGCTTGGGAAGGGGCGACCGCTCATCCTGCTCCACGGACTCTCCGGCTCCGTGCGTTGGTGGCGGTACAATCTCGATGCGCTGGCGGAACAACACACCGTCTTTGTGATCGACCTGGTCCGCTATCGCGGCACGCGCACGCCCCGTTTTGTGCTGCGCGCTACGGCTCGAAGACTAGTGGGCTGGCTGGGTTCGGTAGGGATCACGAGTGCAGATTGGATGGGGCACTCGATGGGCGGGGCGATCGCCGCGGAGATCGCCGCCGACTTCCCCACCTACGTGGAGAAGCTAGTGCTCGTGAACCCGGCGCTCATCTTCCCGGAGACCTGGCTGCGCCTCTCGCCGCTCGATCTCCTACGCTACAGCTCCGCATTCTCTCTCTCACTCCTGCCTGTGCTCCTGCAGGATGCGGTGAGCACCGGCCCGCGCACGCTGGTGAGGAGTGCGCTCGATCTGCTGACCAGCGACCTGCGCGAAAAGCTCCCCGGCATTCAGGCGCCGACGCTGCTCGTCTGGGGGGAGCGGGATGGCATCCTGCCGGTGCGGCTCTCGGAGAAGCTGCGCGCGCATCTTCCGCCTGGGGGTACTTATCAGGTGATCCCCGGGGCAGGGCACAATCCGATGTGGGAGCGTCCGGAAATCTTCAATCGGCAGGTTCTTGAGTTCCTGCGCACACGTGTGTGAAATCGGGGAGGAAGCGCGGCACGCATTCGGCTACTGAGCGTCGTCACACCCTTTCTTCTTCAACGCTGTGAACCCGACACTCGCGCCCATCACCCCGACCGTCCTGGATCAGTTGCTGCGCACCATGCTGGGTGCCTCCAACGGCATCTCCGACCTGCTATTCATTGCCGGGAAGTCTGCCCAGGCCGAGAACATGGGACAGCTGCAGGACATGGATGTTCCGCCCCTCTCCGGCCCATTGAGCGCCGAGCAGACGAAGCAACTCGCCGAAGTGTTAATGGCCGGGAATGCCCGCCTTCACGAGGACCTGCAGAACCTGGGTGGCGCAGATACCAGCTACAGCGTGGAAGGTCTGGCGCGCTTCCGGGTTAATGTTTTCAAGCAGAATGGAAGGCACGCGATCGTCATGCGGAAGCTCTCCAGCGAAGTGCCCTCGCTCGAGGCATTGAAGCTGGCGCCGATCTTCTACGAGATCATCAAGGAGAAGACCGGCATTGTGCTCGTGACCGGGGGAACGGGAAGTGGCAAGACGACCACGCTCGCCGGGATGCTCAACGAGTTGAACCAGACGTCGAAGATCCACATCGTCACGCTCGAGGATCCGATCGAGTTTCTGCATCAGCACAAAAAAGCGACCTTCAATCAGCGCGAACTCGGCTCCGATTTCCTCGATTTTCCCGCCGGGCTCCGCTCGGCACTCAGGCAGGCGCCAAAGATCATTCTCGTCGGCGAGATGCGCGATCGCGCGACCGTGGAAATTGCCCTCACCGCCGCGGAAACCGGTCATCTCGTGCTCAGCACCATTCACACGATCAGCGCAGGCCAATCCGTAAACCGAATACTCGGCATGTTCGACCGCAGCGAAGAGCCTCAGCTTCGGGTGCGACTTTCGGAAACGCTCCGCTGGGTCGTAAGTCAACGCCTCGCGCCGCAGGTGGGTGGTGGACGGGTGCTGATCAACGAAATCATGGGGTCCAATCTCCGGGTTCGGGAAACCGTCGCGCTCGGCGAGGCGGATGGGCGCAACTTCTACGAAATCGTCGAGGCTAGCGCGCCCTTTGGATGGACGACTTTCGACCAATCGCTGCATCGCGCGTTTCAGGCGGATCTCATCTCCGAGCAAACAGCCGACCTTTACGCCACGAACAAATCCAAGATGACGCGCTTCCTCGACAACGTGAAAAAGCAGCGCGGGCTCGATCAAGACAAGCCCACAGGCCTCCGCCTCGACCTCGACGCCGTCGCATCGCAGAGCGGGAATCTTCGCTTTAGCTAGAAATCATGGACGCGAACAGCCGCTTCGACATTTTCGAGCCAGGCGACCCTACGGCTCTCGTCTGCACGGACGTTCCAGAGGTACAACGACTGATCATCGATCAACTCACGGAGATGCGTTACCGCATTCATTCGGGGCTCTCGATCGAGGATCTGATGCTGAAAATGCGCGCTCACGTCTACGATGTGATCGTCATCTCCGAGCACCTTGGCGGAGGCAACGGCCGAGTGAATCCCGTTCTCGCCGAAGCTATCTCGGCACCCGGAACCCAGCGACGGCGGCAACTTGTGGTCCTCGTCGGCGCAAGCTTCACGACGGGCGACGAACTCCAGGCCTTCCGGCAAAGCGTCGACGTTGTTGTCGGGCTCGCAGACGCCGTGAATCTACGCCCACTGGTCCGACGCGGGCTCGTGCGCATGCAGGAATTCTACGCCCCACTGCAAGACGCACTGAAGGAAATGATCTAGCTGAATGACGTTGTCGAGGGTACGATCTTTGGCATCGCATTTCGCGATCTGGCTCGGCGACGCGTTTTGCGTTCCGCATCTTCGGCAGATGCGGTCCGCGTTCACGAACAAGCCCGCGTAGGCACTTCTCATAAATTTCACTCCGGCCTTTCTGAGGTTCTCGCCGCGGTGAAACTCCAGGCTGGCTTTCGGCGAGCGGCTCTTCGAAAAAAAACTTCTCCGCAGCTCAAATATCGGTTTGAAAGCGAGAAAATGTTTGCACTCGATCCGGGCCGTCTCTACTTTCTCCGCCTCTTAGCTGCGGGTGTAGCTCAGTTGGTAGAGCACTTCCTTGCCAAGGAAGATGTCGCGCGTTCGAGTCGCGTCACCCGCTCCCCACTCTTTCGAGTCGGGGAGTGGACGGGCCGGGATTCCCCCAGACCGCGTAGAAACCCCTTTACCGAGACGCCACACGCCCTGCCCGAAGCGAATGCTGACGTGAATTGCCACACCAGGCCATGGACTGAGCTGCGAACGAGAGGCGGGGGCGGGAATCGAACCCGCGGATGGAGCTTTTGCAGAGCTCTGCCTTACCACTTGGCTACCCCGCCGCATACGAAGGGCTTGGAAATAAGGGAGATTGCGCGGCGCGTCAACTCCCAGCGCGGACGATTAGAACGGGACGATGAATGGAGCGGAGACAATCTTGACCCGTCCATCGCCTTCTCCGGTGCTTTCGCTCTGCTCCAGGGCTGAGACGAGGCTGTCGGAAAAGATCACTGCCAGCTTTCCAGCAGGCACCTTTACGTAGATCGTCCGGGAAACTCCACGCCCGTTCAGGTCGTAGCCATTGACGGTCTGTGGCACGCGTTCATACCGCACGAATTCCCACGTTTCTTCACGACCTTTGGCATCGAGCCGCGATGTCGTTTTCGAGGGCTTGCCGAGACTGGTTGTGACCTCCTCGGGCGTCATGTTGATTGCGACTTCGTTCCGGGCGAGTAGCGCTTGGACCTCTTCTCGACGAGCCGCATTCTGCTTAAGAGCTGCAAGAAAATCCGCCCGCAGTGGAGTCAACGACGCTGGTGCGACCCACCCGGCCACCTGGCCCTGCTGCGCCAACCCGCGCACTCGATATGCGCCATCGCCAACCGCCTGCAACTCGACTCGCTGTCCTTTTTTCAAAGTGCCCAGATAGCGCTTCAAATCGCTCTGGTAGTGAATCGGCGCTTCAACCGTGGTGACGAGGTGAACCGGCTTCTTGATAACGTCCTCTAGATAAATGGCACCCGCCTCGCGGATGACTGCACCCGACGGCGCTGCATCGGCCACGGTGGAAACGAGCAAAGTGAGAAGGAGCAATCGGGACGCGATCATGGGATTCTCGGGTTGGCTTTCGGGGAATGACGCAATCGGAGCATCCGACATTCAAGCCGTGACGTCCAATCACGAAAACTCGCGCTCCGATGCCGGCGATTCGAGGGTTGAGCGCGCCGCGGGAGCGCCGTAAGTCATCGGGACAGCCAACTATGAAAACCGATCGCTCCCACGCTCTTTTCGCGGAAGCCCTCCAATACATTCCCGGAGGCGTGAACTCACCGGTGCGTGCCTTTCGCGGTGTAGGGGGCGAACCTTTTTTCGTCGAACGCGCTCGCGGATCGCACATCTGGGACGCCGACGGCAACGAGTTGATCGACTACGTCGGCACGTGGGGGCCGGCAATTCTCGGACACGCTCCCGCTGTAGTCCGGGACGCGATCACCGCCGCTGTGGCGGATGGCGTGAGCTTTGGCACGCCCAACCCGCGCGAAGTGGAAATGGCACGCACGATCTGTAAGTGGGTCCCTTCCGTGGAGAAAGTGCGCATGGTGAACAGCGGCACGGAAGCGACCATGTCGTGTATCCGGCTTGCTAGAGGATTCACAGGGCGCGATCGGATCGTGAAATTCGAAGGCTGCTATCACGGGCACGTCGATTCGCTATTGGTCAAAGCCGGGAGCGGAGCGCTCACGCATGACCAGCCCGACAGCGCAGGGGTCCCTGCCGCATTCGCCAATCTCACAACCACTCTGCCTTTCAACGACACGACGGCCTTCCGCTCTCTCTTCATGGCCGAAGGGAGCAAAATCGCGGCGGTAATCGTGGAACCTGTGCCGGCCAATGCGGGACTCTACCTCCCGGAAGAAGGCTTTCTCGAGGTGCTCCAACAGCAGTGCGCACAATACGGCGCCGTGCTGATCTTCGACGAGGTGATGACGGGCTTCCGCCTGGCGCGCGGCGGTTTTCAGGAACGTTGTGGGATCAACCCGGATCTGACCGCTCTCGGGAAAGTCATTGGCGGCGGGCTGCCCGTCGGGGCTTTCGGAGGGCGCGCAGAGATCATGGATCAGCTCTCGCCCGACGGCCCTGTGTATCAAGCCGGGACCCTCTCGGGCAATCCGTTGGCAATGGCTGCCGGTCTCGCGCAATTGCACGAGCTCGATCGCGTCGATGGTTGGGCGCGCCTGGAGGAGATCGGTACCGCCTTCGAAGATGGGGTGCGCTCTGCCCTCCGGCGGAGTGGGCGAGACTACGTTTTTACGCGGATTGGATCGATGTTCTGCCTCTACTTCACGAGCGGGCCCGTCCGCAATCTGGAGGATGCGAAGCGGAGTGATCGGGCGGCCTTTGCGCGCTACTTCCATGCGTGCCTGGAGGGCGGAGTTTACTTTGCGCCTTCGCAATTCGAGGCCGGTTTCCTGTCGCTGGCACACTCTCCCGATGACATTGCGCGCACAGCCGAAATCGCCGCCGCGGCGCTTGCCAAAGCGTAGGCCGGGCTCCGTAGCTGACCCGCGGCGGATTCAGCGAAACAAGCTCCGCGCTCGACCGCCTTCAAACTGAACCTCCCGCAGGTTCCTCTCGTCCACCGGGGCTCCGTGCGCAGCCGCGTTCACCACCTGTAGCATGGCTGCACGCAGTTCGGAATTCGTAGCGGGTTTTGCGAGGAGGATATCGATAAACTCAGATTCACTCCCCTCGTGGCCGTCGAATTCGCCGAAGCCCGTAAGCATGATAATTGGGGTCTCGGGCGAGCGCGCCTTGATCGCTGCCGCAAGTTGGCTGCCGTTCATTTCCGGCATCGCCTTGTCAGTAATCACGAGATCGAACTCGCCGCCTTCGAATTTCTCCAGCGCCAAGCGTCCATTCGCCGCGACCTCGACAGTATGCCAGTCACGCGCCAGCGACTCCGCAAGCACCTCCGCAAGGACCGGCTGATCGTCAACCACGAGGATCCGCAACGGCTGACACACCGCAGGTGCCGCCTGTTCCCCGAGCACAGCTCCCGAGGTATCGATCGGAAAGCTGAACTGAAATGTAGTCCCCCGCCCCAGCCGCGATTCGATCGTGATCGATCCCCGATGCCGCTGCACCGTCCCGTAAACCATGGCGAGGCCGAGACCCGAAGCGCGGTTCCCTTTCGTGGTGAAAAACGGCTCCAAACACCGACGGCGCACGTCTTCGGTCATTCCAGTTCCGGTGTCGGACACCTCCAGGATCACCTCCGCTCCCAACTCGTAAGTCCGCATCGTGATCACGCCACCCTGAGGCATGGCGTCCACGGCGTTGAAGATCAAATTGGTGAGCATATCGCGCACTTCCGCCGCATTGCCTGCGATGA
>JANMSW010000031.1:0-63201 GCA_031389825.1 Spartobacteria bacterium | reverse complement strand
CCGCCATCCCCAGCAGCCCAGCCACGATCGTCGTGGCGATGATCGCCGAGCGGAGCGTGAAGCGTCGGCCGAGTTCCAAAGGCGAAGTGCAACTTAGCCATTTGCGGATTAGTCGACTCACTTCTTCGAACCCGCATCCTCTCTTTGTCGCAGCATCGGAAACGCCTGTTCAATCCTGTTCTTCGCTTTGATATCCCTCAACGTTTCTTCCAGGATGGTGGCCGGATTGAAGCTTGGCGGCGTCGATCGCGGCGGAAATTCTCTGAACGTCTCGGCGAACTGAAAGACATCGTTCATCACGCCGTACATCAACTGAACATGATTTAGCTGCCAATCCCAGAATGTATTCGACGTGATGTCGGCACGTTCATACGGGTCTTGGAATAGATTGAAAATCTTCTGGAGGCGGAGCTTTGTAAAAGGCTCAGCCCACACTCCCATCGTTCCTTCCTTGCGCTGTTCTTCGAAGACGTACTTGTAGTCGCCTTGTCGCATTCCAACGAGCACGCCGTCGTCGTCGGTGTAGTAAAACTCGTTGCGAGCACTTTTGATTCCATTGTTCTTGCCGGCGGTTCCTGCGATCGAAGTAAGAAACTTCGATTGGTCATGCCCGTCAAGGTGAACCTTGTAATCGATGCCGTTCGCCTTATAACCCCCCGCTAATCTCGCGACGATTTCCGGCTCACCGGCGATGGCGCACAGCGTCGGAACCCAATCATTGTGGCTCATCAGCTCGTTAGTGATAGTTCCGACCTTAATCTTCCCAGGCCAGCGCACCAAACACGGCACGCGAAACGCGCCCTCCCAGTTCGTGTTCTTTTCCGAGCGGTATGGTGTCATCGCCCCGTCGGGCCAGGTATTCATGTGCGGTCCGTTGTCGCTCGAATAGACGACGATCGTGTTGTCGGCGACCCCCATGTCGTCGAGCGCCTTCAGAATCGAGCCGATCGTGTCGTCGTGCTCGATCATGCCGTCGATGTACTCGCTATCGCCGTGGGCGTAGCGGCCGCGATGCTCTGCCCGAACATGGGTTCGCAAGTGCATCCGCGTCGAGTTGAACCAGCAGAAGAACGGCTTGTTCGCTTTTGCCTGTCGATCGATGAAGTCCAGCGTTGCGCCGAGAAACTCGTCATCCACCGTTTCCATTCGCTTCCGCGTGAGGGGACCGGTGTCTTCGATAGTCTGTTTGCCGACGCGGCCGAAGCGTGGATCTTCCGTCGCATCATCCTTGTCGCTTGCCTTGCACTTCATGACGCCGCGCGGGCCGAAGTTTTTCTTGAACTCTGGGTTCTTTGGATAATCGGGATGCTCCGGTTCATCTTCGGCATTTAGATGATAGAGGTTGCCGAAGAATTCGTCGAAGCCATGCACGGTCGGCAGGAACTCGTTGCGGTCACCAAGATGGTTCTTGCCAAACTGTCCCGTGGCATAGCCGAGCGGCTTGAGCAGCTCAGCGAGGGTAGGATCCTTTCCAGACAAACCTTCTTTTGCGCCAGGCAGGCCGACTTTCAACAATCCGGTGCGAAAGCAGGACTGCCCAGTAATAAACGCTGCGCGTCCCGCTGTGCAGGACTGCTGCGCATAGTGATCGGTGAAGATAGCACCTTCCTTGCCGATGCGGTCAATGTTGGGCGTGCGAAAGCCCATCATACCGCGGCTATAGGCGCTGACGTTCCAATAGCCAATGTCGTCGCCAAAGATGACGAGGATGTTCGGTTTCTTCTGCTGCGCATGCGCAGTAGAACTGATGAGCGCAAGCCCAAGGGCGAGCGCGAGTATCTTGTTTATTGGTTTCATTTAAGTTAGGGTTTGTCCGTTGATGCTGTCTGCTGCCGCGGCGCCAGGGACATGGCGCAGCGAAATCCGATGTGACTCATGCCGGTGTCCGGCGGTGTGCCGCGACGTGCGGCTGGCCGATAGCTCTCGCAGTAATCAACGTGGCAAAGAAAAGAGCCGCCTTTGGTCACGCGTTCCTGGGTCTGATCGGGATGGCCCGGATTGTAACTCGACTTCGGCCCCTGCGGATTGTGGCAGGAAGGCTCCAGCTTCATTCGCGCGTGAGTATCGACGCGGTACCAGTCGCTCACCCAGTTCCAGACATTGCCGCCCATGTCGTAGAGGCCGTAGCCATTTGGTGGAGATGTCTTTACCGGCGAAGTGCCAGAAAAGCCGTCTTCCCTGGTGTTCTTGTAAGGAAAGTTCCCCGTCCAGGTGTTGGTCATGTACTTGCCACCCGGCATCAGTTCGTCGCCCCATGCGTAGCGCTTCCCGTCAAGCCCGCCGCGCGCCGCGACTTCCCACTCCGCTTCGGTCGGCAGCCGCTTGCCCGCCCATTGCGCATAAGCGACCGCATCATCCCAGGACACCTGGACCACAGGATGCTGCTCGCGTCCGTCAAGATTACTTGCCGGGCCCTCAGGGTGTTGCCAATTCGCGCCGATGGTCCAGCGCCACCACGCATTCATTTCCCGCAGATCGACCGCCCCTTTGCTTGGCGTGAAAACCAACGAGCCGGGCTGGAGTTGTTCTTCGGCGGGCTTCGGGGTGCCAGGCGGAACTTGCTTTTTCAGCTCCTCCCAATCGACCGGACGTTCCGCGGTCGTTTTATATCCCGTCGCCTGGGCGAACTTGGTGAACTCCGCATTCGTCACGTTATCCTCATCCAACCAGAAGCCATCGACGCCGACCTTTACGAGCGGTTTTTCGTTGCCCCGGCTGCCGGGCGTATCGCTCCCCATGATAAACTCCCCACCGGGGATCCAAACCATACCCGGGTGCTTCGTAGGTTCGGCAAAGGCGACGTGGGCAATGCAGCAGGCGAGCGTGAAAATGTGACGCGTTACATTCATGGGCGAGGTGGCGTATTTGCGATGGCCGCGGAGATGGCGGCGAGGAGGACTCTGTCCGTGATTGGTTTCCGGAGATATGCAGATGCACCGCTACGTGTGACAGCTGCCTCAGCATTCGGTGAGTCGTCGCCCGTAATGACAACCACCGGCACACCCGCGCGCAGCTCGGCGAGCTGCGTCAGCACGTCAAAGCCGCTGATCAGAGGCATGTTGAGATCGAGCACCGCGCAGTCCGGGTGATAGGTGGACAGTGCTGCAAGAAATTCGCCGCCGCCGCCGAATGTCTCGACCTTCATTCCCGCTGATTGCAACAGGCGCCGCAGCGCAGTGCGCACGGCGTCTTCGTCATCAATGACGGCAATTAGAGGACAATCTTGGCTCATCAGGAGCGCTAGACTAGGGACCAGATTCAGCCCCGCCTATTGCACCTTAGTTCTATACCGCGACCGGGCGGACTCGTTCGACGATGCGGACAAGCTCCGCAAGAGACTGAACCTTCATCTTCTCCATAACACGGCCACGATGAACCTTGATTGTCTGCTCCGCTGTTCCCATAGCGTCGGCGATTTACTTGTTGAGAAAACCAGCTGCGACGCGGTCGAGCACTTCGCGCTCCCGGGGCGTGAGAGTTTCAAGCCGCGCAGCGATTTCGGCTCGCTCGCTCCGGGCATGGCGTGCTGCATGGTCGTTAGCGAACGCGGTGCGGACGGCGGCAAGCAGCACCCTGTCTTGAACAGGCTTAGTCAGGAAATCTGTCGCGCCCGCCTTCATCGCCTGCACGCTGATCGGCACATCTGCATGCCCGCTCAGGAAAATGATCGGCAGAATGCCGTCCCGCCCTCCCAACAACCGTTGGAGTTCGAGGCCGTTTATGCCTGGCATCGACACGTCGAGCAGCAGGCAGCCGGGTGCGTCCGCATCGCGCGCAGCGAGGAATTCCGTCGGCGAGGCAAAGACGGCCACCGAGATCTTCGCAGAATCCAATAGGCGAGAAACTGCTTTGCGCACCGCCGCATCATCATCCACGACAAAAACAGTGGGCGTTAGCTTGTTCATGGTCAGCACGGAACCTTTGCCAACGGCAGGGTACAGTGAAAGGTGGCGCCGCCCTGGGGGTTGTTGGCCGCCCCTAGGTGCCCGTCATGTGCGTTGATTATCGTGCGACAGATTGATAATCCCAATCCAAGCCCATGCGACTTCGTTGTGAAGAACCGCTCGAAGGCTCGCTCCGCTCCGCCCTCCGGCAGACCGCGGCCGATATCGCTAACCTCGATCCGCAATCCGGCCCCACCTTCCGCCCGAGTCCGCAGTGTGAGCCGGCGTCTTCCAGGGTCGTTTCCGGCCATCGCGTCGCATGCGTTCATAACGAGATTCAGCAGCACCTGCTGAAGTTGGACGCGATCACCGCAGATTGGGCCGAGGTCTGGCGCAAACTGCGTTTCCACAGTTACGCCCTGATTTACCAGGTCACTGCGGACAAGCTTTAAAACCTCCCGCGCAACTTCGTTGGCATCGAGCGCCTGTTGCTGGACCTCGCCCTTTTTCAAAAGCAGCCGCAGCCGCCGGATGACTTCGCCGGCGCGCTCGTCCTCGGACACGATGTCGACGAGGATTTCCCGCACCTCGGCAAGATTTGGCGTTTCGATTTCGAGATAGCGCTGCGCGGCCTGTGCGTTGCTGAGGATCGCAGTGAGGGGCTGATTTAACTCGTGCGCCAGCGAGCCGGAGAGCTCGCCCAGCATGGTCACTCGCGACAGATGCGCGAGTTCCGCGCGCCGTTCGTTCAGCTCCGCCTCCGCTTGCTTACGTTCGCTGATGTCCACGCTCGCGCCCATCAGCCGATCTGGGTTTCCATTGGCGCCGAGATGCGGGCGTCCGCGCGACATCACCCAACGCGGCTTTCCACTTCCGTTCCCATCAACCCGGAACTCAACCACAAACGGCTTTCCTTCCTTCATCGACTTTCTTGCGACCTGCTCCACCCGCTCCCGATCAGCGGGATGAATTACATCGTGAAGTCGATCCCAATCTGGCGCTTCATCCGGCTTGAATCCGAACAACTCCCGAGCGCGCTCCGTAAGCCACAAGTTGCCTCCGGATCGGTCTGCGGCCCAGAGCCCCGCACCGGCCGACTCCGCGGCGAGGCTCACCGAAGCCTCGCTCTCGCGCAGGGATGCTTCGGCGCGGTGACGCCGGCGGCCCTGCACGAGCAGCGCAACGATCAGCCCGGCCTCCAATGAACACACGACAGCCGCCCCAAGGATCACCCGAAAATGCTTCTGCCAGTATGTTTGCTCCTTGAAGCGAACGATACTGCCGGGCGGGAGCAGGTCTTCATCGATCCCCCAGCGTCGGAGCTGCTGCCAATCGAAAATCGCCAACGGCTGGTGGGTCTCCGATCGCGCGGCTGTCTGGGGATCTTCTCCCGCAAGGATGCGCAGGCCCACCTGCGCCGCTTTACGCCCGATCTCATCAAACGGCACCATCATTCCGCCGACGATCCCGTGCCCGACGTAGGTATCGTAGCAGCCATAGATCGGCGCGTTGCTGGTGGGCGCGAATTCGGACAGAGCCTGTCGCGGGGTGAAAGTGCGCCCTGAGACATCCTGAAACAGCGTCAAGTAAAGCACGACGGTATGCTCTGGCAGGCGCGCGAGTGCATTGCGCAGGTCCCCCATCGAAAGACCGGTCAGCACCGTAATCGCTACCCGGCCTTCAAAGGTGCGCAAGTCTTCGCGGAAGCGTGCGGTCATCTCTTGATCCCGCGCCCCGCTCCCCCAGACCAGCGCCACCTGACGCGTCTCTGGATGAAGCCGAAGAGCGAGCTCCAGCGCCGGGCCTGCGCCTGTGAAAACCGGGACGCCAGCTATCCCTTTATCAGACTGTAGCTCCGGACGATCGCCAGCCACCGAGCAGTAAACGATCGGCACGTTGCGGAATAGCTCGCTGCGGTGCTTCACTAAAAAATCAAGCGCCGGCGCGCCACCTGCGATGAGCAGAGCTGGCGGGCGCTGCTGGTACTTGGCGCGCAAAAAATCGCGCTGGCGAAGCTCGTGCGCTTCCCCGGGAAAGCGCGCTGAATCAAGAAACTCGCTGTGGAACTCCACGCCGCCGGGGATGCCTGCGGCAAGGGTTGTGCGGATTGCTTCATCGGCGATGATATTGGCCGGCAGCAGCCGCTCGTCGGAATAAAGCACCAGCACCCGTGGCTGATTCCGCCCAGTCGCGAAAGCCTCTCCGCCGGCCCGGGCACTGATCCAAAGGATCAGCGCAGCGGCGAGCAGCAGGACACATTGAGGAGATCCGATGATCAGACGCTGCCGTGTCAGCGTGATGGAGGCCAGCCCATCTGTGAACGAATTGACCGTCGGCCAGTTCAACATGATTTAAAGGTGGAGATCGAAGTGACGCACACGGCAGGAAGAGCATGCTCACTTTTCTTGTTGGAGACCAGCCTGCAACATGAGTAAGTGCTTGGACCTGCGTTTTCCTCCCGGCGAACCCTCTTGTAGATAGGTCCCGTGCTGCATGAACATTCGAGCACGCCTGAAGACGCTCGGCATCCTGCCTATTCCCCTCGGAGCGGATGGTACCGCGATCGCTGCGCTCGAACAGGACTATGCCGCCTGGACGGAGAACGCCGCGTACTTCATTGCCCAACTCAAAGCCTCGGACTTCGGTGGCAAAACGCCGTCAGGCTATGTCGTCGCGCTTGGTGGCGCCACGTCGCCGATGGTGCAGCGAAAACTCAAAGACCCGGGGATCATGCTCGCTACTAGACTCGGGGCAGGACCGCTGCAATGATGCAGGCTGACGGGTACGTTCTGGTAGTCTGAACAGGCTTCTGTTCATCTTCCTAGGATGCGCTCCAAAGAAGAGGTAGTTGTCTCTGCTGCCGTCAACGCTCCGATTTGGCGCGTTTACCAGAAGTGGAGGCGGCTGGAAGAGTTCCCTAGCTTCGTCCCGTCCGTCCGAGAGGCGCGATGGCTGAGCAAGAGCAAACTCTACTGGTGCGAGAAGGTAATCGAACTGGACTACGAAGCTACTTTTGAGATCCGGACCGATCTGCGTAAGAATAGCCTTTCGTGGCAGAGCCTGACCGGTCCGGAAAGCACTGGAGACGCCCGGTGCGAAGCACTGCCCGGTGGTGGTTCACGGGTCACCTTGACGGTTCAGTTCACACCGGACACGGAGACACAAGAGCCAGAGGTGGTCCATCAACGGCATCTCGCTTACCTCCGGGCATTCAAGAAGTATGTGGAGGCGGATGCAAACGCGTAACGCCACTTCGTGACATCCGAATTCTCCCCCACCCTCGCTGAATGCCACCTCCCGAACGCACCCCGTGACGCGGGCGCCGCGATCGTCGAGCTATGTGACCACGAGTGCGTGGCTCTGCGTTTTTCCTCCCCGGCGGCCCCTCTTACAGATAGCTCCCGTGCTGCATGAACATTCAGCACCGCCTGCTCACCATTGCCGCTTCGTTCTTGAGCTACTCGGCAGTTGCGGATTCGGGCTTCCATGAATGGCAGGGTGAGGCCCTCCCGGGGGTGCAGCTTCAGACCGTTGCTTACAAGGCATGGCTTCCGGAACGGACAACGCCGCTTCGCGGAACGCTTGTCCTCATTCCTGGTCGTCATGGCGATGGTCGTGGCCTCGCCAGCGACGCTGGCTGGCAGGAGGTCGGAAGCGCAGTTGGGTTCGCGGTAATTGGCTGCCAGTTCACCAATGGCGAACCCTACCTATATCAGGGAGACCCACAGGGAGAGGTGGCTCGTGCGATTAACAGTGCAGTAAGCAAGCTTGCCGTCTTGAGCAAACACCCGGAGCTTGAAAAGGCACCGCTGGCTTTTTGGGGAACCTCAGCTGGCTCGAATGTGGCGGGCAGGTACAGCGATTTCTTCCCTGAGCGCGTGGCTGCCTTCGCCAGCTCCAAAGGCACCTCTGGCCCAGGACCACAACTCTCGCGGGCGAAGGAAGGAATCCCCATGTTCTTCGCCGTCGGGCTCAAGGATAAACCCGAGTGGGTTGCAGGTTCGCGCACGAACATCGAGACCGGGCTAAAAAAGAATGCACCGTGGGCGGTCGCTTACCACAAGAACGAGGGGCATGAGGTCGGCAAGAGCCTCGGGGTCGCACAGACTTTCTTAAAGGCAGCAATCGAGCTGCGGCTCAGCCCCGCCAAGGGCAGCACTGCGCCAGTCAGCGTCTTCAAAACGGCTCCACGCCCGATGGGAGGATCGGCAAGCACCACCGCGACCGCGCTGCGATTAACCAAGGCCGATCCTCGCACCGGCTGGTCGGGAAATGCTGAAGGCCAGACGATCGCACCTCTGGAAAGCTTCAAGGGGAGCAAGGCCAGTGGAACATGGCTCCCGGATGAGACTACTGCCAAGGCGTGGCTGGAATACTTACGAAATTAGTTCGAGGTGTTTCCATCCGCATTGCTATTAGACACCCGCTTGGGAGTGAGTCGGTAAATACGACCGCGCAGATCACCTTCCGCGGGGTTGGAGGCTCATCACCGCTATATGCTACCCTGGGAGTGTAACGACTCGCGCGTTTCCGGTAAGTTATTGCCGTACTCATGCCCCATCCACCGACTGCATCGCCGCTTTTCTTGACCACCCGCTGGTCCGTCGTGCTAACGGCGCGCCGCGACGGGTCGAAAGAGTCGGTTGCAGCGATGGAGGCGATCTGTCGCGCCTACTGGTATCCGCTCTATGCTTACGTGCGCCGCTGCGGGCAGGCACCGCACGACGCGCAGGACCTCACACAGGAGTTCTTCGCCCGACTGCTGGAAAAGCGCTGGCTCGAAGCTGCGGATCGTGACAAAGGCCGGCTGCGCACTTTCCTCATAGTGGCCTTGAAGAACTTCATGGCCAAGGAATGGCGCCGCGCGGGAGCGCAGCGGCGCGGCGGCCGGATCGCGCACCTGCCATTGGACACCAGCTTCGCGGAGAGCCGCTTTGCGGCACACGCTGGGGCGGGCTGCGGAGAGGAAGCCTTTGATCGGCAGTGGGCGCTCACGCTGCTGGAGCGCAGCTTGGATCAGCTCCGAACGGAGTTTGCCGCTGCCGGGAAGGAGGGTGACTTTGAGGCGCTCAAGGGCTGCCTCATGGCTGCGCGCGGCGCGATAGCTTACGCCGGTATCGCCGCTCAGCTCGGCGTGTCCGAAGGCGCAGCGCGCGTGTCGGTGCATCGCTTTCGCAAGCGCTTCCGTGAGGTCTACCGCGCCGAAATCTCGCAGACGCTCTCCCACGACACCGATCTGGAGGATGAAATGCGCCATCTCGCGGCAGCTTTGACGATCAGCTAGGAAAATGCGCAGGCCGGCGTAACAATGCTCCGGCGGGCGGTCACTCCCTTGTGATGAGCACTCCTGATCCTCTCCCAAACTGTCCGCAATGCGGCGCGACATTGTCTGCCGACGCGCCGGCAGGGCTCTGCCCTCAATGCGTGATGGCGCTGAACTTCGGGCCGGAGACTGCGCTCACCGATGACGCGCCAGCTCAGCCAACGCCACCGCTCGCGCCTGCGGAAATTGCCCCACACTTTCCTCAGCTGGAGATCCTGGAGCTGCTCGGCCGTGGCGGGATGGGAGTCGTTTACAAGGCGCGACAGAAATCGCTTGGCCGACTCGTCGCGCTGAAGCTGCTCGCCCCAGAACGCGAGAAGGAGCCGCAGTTTGCCGAGCGCTTCGCCCGCGAAGCCCAGGCGTTGGCGCAGCTCGATCATCCGCACATCGTCACGGTGTATGACTTCGGACAGAGCGGCCCCTTCTTCTACCTGCTCATGGAATTTGTGGATGGCGTGAATCTGCGCCAGCTCCTGCGTGCCCGGAACCTATCGCCCGAGGAAGCGCTGGCGATCGTGCCGCCGCTCTGTGAAGCGCTGCAATTTGCCCATGAGCGCGGCATCGTGCATCGCGACATCAAGCCCGAGAACCTGCTGCTGACAAGGGACGGCCGGGTGAAGATCGCTGATTTCGGTATTGCGAAAATGCTCGGCGCCGAGATCGCACAGGCGCAGGCAGCAGCTGAGGAGGAGCGCATCGCCGGCACGCCCGGCTACATGGCCCCCGAGCAAAAAGAAAGTCCGAGGCGAGCTGATAGCCGCGCGGACATCTACTCGCTGGGTGTGGTTTTTTACGAGATGCTCACCGGCGAACTCCCGGCGAACAAAATCGAGCCACCTTCGCGTAAGGTGCAGGTTGATGTGCGCATTGATGAGGTCGTGCTGCGCGCGCTGGAGCATGAGCCCGAATTACGCTTCCAGACCGCTGCGGAAATGGGGACTCGCGTCGAGACCATAGGGAACGATTTCGCAAATCAACGGATCTCGCCCCCAACGGCTAGTCGCAGCGGGAGCGGCAACGAACGGACCACCTTTCTTCTTTGGGGGATCCCATGGCAAATTTGGGCAGCCATTGCGCTGCTCGGATTGGAGGGGATCGGAAATCTCCTGGCGATCCCGGCACAGCCCGAGGCATTGCTCTGGCTCGCAGCGAAAGCTCTTTTTATCACTGGCCTGCTCATGTGTTGGCGGCCGGTTTTCGTTCTGGTGCTGGCGATCGCCGGCTGGCACGTCGTTTATTTTGCAGCGAGCGCCCCTGTCGTTGCAGTGATGAACCTCGCGCTGTGCGCCTTAATAGGTTCCGCGTTCCGCTTTTACTTCGAGAGCCCCTCCGACGAGTTGCAGGAAGATCAGCTCCCGAAAACGAGCGCGGCGAGTTCATTGGGTGCTCAGCCTCCGCCATCTGGCGGAACTGCGGCGGTGCCGCACGATCCCTGGCCGCGGCGCATCCTCTGGATGCTCGGCCTGCTGGTTGGATTGCCGTTGCTGCTCATCGTAGTAGGGCTGCTCGTTCCCTACATTCTGGTCGGGCAGGACCGCGGGACGGTGTATTTCCCGGGCGGCTGGCCGACTGCGGCGGGGATCGGAGTCGTATGCCTCATTCTTACGATGGGTCTGTTTGCCAGCCGGAGGAACCGGAGGAGAAGCTTTCCGGAAGCAGGGCAGGCAGCGTCGCCGTGGCGACTAGTTGCGTGGGCTGTCGTGGCATTGATTGCGGTGCCCGCGCTGCTTTTGACGATCAGCCTTGCCATTCCGGCAGTGCAGCGCGCTCGTAGTGCCGCGGCCGCCGCCGCTGTCGAGGCTCGCACCCGACACGATGCGATCCAAGCCAACCTGGCGACCGACTCGGCGCAGCCCTCCCCTCAGAAGATCGAATTTAGAGTCACGCGCGTCGAGGTTCCCGCCGGCACACGCAACATCGTTGTGCACTTCGACCGCGATCCTCGTCCCGGTCTTGGTTTGGAAGTAACGCAGGATATCACACAGCCCGCCGGTGTGACCGGGCCGCAGCATCCCTACCGGAGCGGGGAAGTGAAGACGTGGGTTGGCCCAGAAAACCCGCGTTTCCTGAGTTGGACACTCCCGGCTGATTTCACCGAAAGCGAAGTGCGGGGCGTCGCAAAAGTGCTCGAAGCTCGCGCCAGGCAGTTTCGGCACCTGACAGAAGGTGCCATGATTGAGTTCGCCTCTGCAAAACATCGGGATGGCTGGAGCTACCACCTGATCGCCCGCGTGAAACGTGAGTCAGTCGGATCACTAGACTCGAGCGCATTGCAGCCTACATCGCCTGGAGAATCCGGGACTTCGAAGCAAACGCCGCTGATTCCCCCCAACGGCCTGACCTTGCAATTGAAGGCAGCGCCGAATCCAGGTTCCCCTCAACCCCCAGCGCCGGACGGCGCGCTCTTCACCCGTGAATTGCAGATCGTCGTGCCGCAGGAATCGAGAGTTGCACTGGAACTCTATGAGGAAGTTAACGACGGCGACCGACGCCGGCTTGCCGAGAAGTTTGTCTTCAAAACGGCGATCGGCTCCGGCCTTGGCGTCATGCTGCGGTGGAGGGGGTTCGGACCGGATCATCCAACCCATGGGAGCCAGTGGATACTTGACCTCGTTGATCCGCTGAATGGCGTCACCTTTCACCGCTTCACTGCGCGCTACCCCCAGCGAATGAAGCTGACCCCGCTCGAGGGTGCCGAGCCCTCACCAATACCGCGTACTCCTACCAGGCTGGAGCAAGATGGCTCGCACACTTTTGCGCGCCTCCTGCAAGCGGAGCACCCGGCCCCACCCGGTGAGCCAACACGTGCGTGGTCCCAAGTGGAGGCGTTCGTTACCTTTATTGCGCGCAATCAAGCCGGTGATCCCGCATTGTTTCAGCTGCCCTCCACATCCGTGCCGAGTGCGACGACCGTCCCGGAAGCAGAGCATGCCTCGCATGGCGAAGCAGCCGAGGCAGTCGATCCATTTACCAATAGAGCGACTGAGATCTTGAAGCGGCTCCCTGAACGTGATCTTGAGATCGGACGCGAAGACGCGCTCGTAGAGGCGGCCCTCCAGCTCGGAAAGCTCTTCCCGGAGGTCGAGGATGTCTCGATTGTAGTAGAGCTCAGAGATTTGCTGAAGGAGCGAGCTGAGGGAGCTGAGAACATTCAGGAAATCGTTTATTGGTTGCTCGGCTTTCGAGAGAAGGTCCGCGCCGCTTCAAGGCCAGCAGCCTCACCTGCGCAGGGTGCGCCATGACTGATAGAAAGAATTACCAAATGCAGCGGGCGTATCCCAGGATCGGGGGGGCGGCTCCGGGATGGACCGCCTGATTGACTCTCAGGTACAACCAAGGCCAATGCTCGGAAAGTCAGGTCCGAAGATCCGAGGGCCAGACGATCCGACCGCCGGAGCTCAACCAGGGGCTAGGCAGAACGCAGACGCTTGGGCGCGCGATCAACGGGACTAGTCACACACCGCGCCAATCCGAAGGGCTGAAACTCTCCAAAAAGCCCTGTTCCGGGCTGCTCAAATTATCGATCCCCTTACCTATATTGAAAACACGTTAGATCAATGTACTCAGTTGGATCCTGCTCCACACCGATTGAGTGGCCTGCTCGAAAGCTCTCTGCCCCGCTACGGCCGAAAGGCTAAAATCCTATCTCGTACATCCTTGGCGACGGTGGAGCTGTTGGAGAGCCACGCACGCGCTGCGGCTTGGTCGCGAGCTACCCACGACTGCAACATCTTTTCCATAACCTTGTCCCGTTGAGTCCGATCTGCTACCGCCCCTGCCCATTCCAATGCTCCGTGAGCGTCGACACCTGAGGCCACGGATGCGAAACTCGCGATTGCGGCATCTCGAGCAGGTCCGGCGGGAAGACGATCCAGCCACACCGTAGTTTTTACAAGGTCGCGTTGCGCCCAAGCTGCTGCAACTACTTCGCAAGCGCGCGCACTTGCCTGTGGATCACCGATGTTCGCTGCCCAGTCGGCAGCGGCTGCAGGATCGCTTTCGGACCAGCTTGTCGCGACCCCGGCGGAAGCACGACGTTGCGCATCGACAGAAAGAGTTGTGGCAAAAAGTTCCGCGGCCCGGGGAGCAGCGCCACGGGATGCGGTATGTTGAAGAGCGTCAGCAAGCACCAAGTCCTTCGCTTTACCATCAGGAAGGCTGCGCAAGTAGGTAAGTGCTTCCGATTCATTTCGCACGAGCCAATTTCCGACTAGCCCTTGCGTTCCGGAGCTTTCGCCGGTGGGGGGCTCGTGCTTAAGTAGCCAGCCAAGCGCCGACCGAGGGTCGTGTTTGCCCCATGCTGAAACCACAGATTGGATTGCCGCCACCCGCCCTTCGCTAAGCGGCTGCGCGGTAACCCACTCCAGTGCGGCACCGGGATCAGCGTTAGCCCACTTGTTCGCAACCCAGCGAGTCACACGATCCCTTACGTAACCAGGAGCCATCGCTTCGATGGCCGAGGCTGCTTGTTGAGTCTGGGGCACTATACCATCTATCAGACTCAAGCTCAACGACTGGAGAGCGAGGTCCCGCGTTCCCGTACCGGTTATTTTTGCGATCATCTCCATCGCTTGAGCCGGGTCCTCACGAGCAGTACTATTTACAACGGCGGCAAGGGCCACGTCCTGCTCCTCACCGGGCGCGAGCGCAAGAGCGCTCCTTTTGGCGTCATCGGGAGACTCGCTGGCCCAAGCAGCAAACGCGCTTCTAAAGGCCGTTTTGCGACGCTCAGGGTCGCTAAGTGCACTTGCCCACGCCAGTGCCGCGGCGGGATCGTCTTTGCCCAGAACCCACATTGCAGCCCCTGCAGCACGATCTCCATCTTTGCCGATCGGCAATTCTTCTGCCAGAGCCATCGCGGTACGTGGATCTTGTAAAGCCAATTGGCCCAAGACGACAGAGAGGTGTTCGTCCTTCAGTCTGGGATTAGCATCCAGAAGCTCCAAAGCGAGCTGAGGTTGTGAGCGCGAAAAGGTAGTCACCAGCGCGACTAACACCTTCTCGCGTTGCTCCCCCTCAGGTAGCGCCCTCATCCACGCGAGAGCTCCATCTTGATCGGCGACTGCCCAGGTTCCCATGGCACTCTGGATCACCTCTTCGCCGTGCCAGTAGTTTGATTGCGTAAGCGCAACCTCGGCTGCCTTTACCCGGTCTATTGGAGACCATCGCGCGACCAGGAGCGAGAGCAGTTGAATGCGATCCGTATCATCAAGTTGCAAAGCAAGATCGACCACTGCGGGGTACTCGGAGGGAGGTAGTTCGTCGATGATTGTAGCAAGAAGTTCCTGCCTGCTACGGAGGTTCGGTTCGCGCAATACTGCCGTGACGCGCTTAGAAAAAGGCAGCTTCCTTGAATTAGGATCGGCGAGCCCTTTTGATCGAATATCCGTTGTACTTGGACTCGGGATAGAGCCTCCTTCCACGCGAGCGGGTTGATGCAGCCCTGGGGTTGCTCTTCGATCAAATACTGCGGCAGATCGCTGCTTACCCCACCCCGCGCCAGTGAAGTAGCCAGCGAACCAAGTAGCTCCGAGCAACCCTGCGGCACATACACATTTTAACAGAGCCGCTTTCCCAGAAGTGCGATCCATAATGTGGATGGTTCATAGACTCGCAAAGCATCGCTCAGATTGCAACATGCATAAGTACTACACAAGAACAACGGGTTCGGTGGGGTGAGTCACGACATGACCTCCGAGAATGCGATGGCAAGAGAGAACGACAACCCTTCGACCTTCGCCAGGTCCGTTATTCCGTGAGCTTCAGCACGAAATCGCCCTGCGCGACGTGCTCTGGAATCGTAATAAGTTTTAGCATCGAGGGCATACCTCCGCGTGTTCCCTACTCGCCAAAAAGATCTCCTTTGCCTCCTTCAGCTGCTGCCCCACTCGGCACTCCGGTACATCTGTCTCGAGAATGACAGGGGCTGAATCCGGAATCAGGCTCGCGAGCCTCGAAAAAGCAGCACGAGAGGATGCGCTGAAAGCTCTGTGATGGCAGTCATCCGATACTTCGCTTGCATGGATATGGGCGATGCGATTTCGGAATCTCCGGAGGATCTCGTATGCGAGAGACATGCTTCTATCGATCTCGTGCGCATGCCCAATGTCGAAGCAGAGGCGTGCTTCGGGAAGCTTCTGAAAGACGGCACTCAACTCATCCGCAGTCCTTCCGATGGCTTTGCGGTGGTCCATGTTCTCCACGCAGAGGAAGGCACCCAAGGGGCGCCACAATGCGTAGTCGTGAATCACGTCTGGGTGGACGACAATCTGAAGGCTTAGTTTCTCTACAAGCATGCGGAGCTGCCTGACCACCCGAGGCTCATCCTTACGCTCGAAGCTGCTCGGCGCGTGAAACGCATTGTAACCGAAATCTCTAAGCTTCTCGTGTGTAAGAAAGTCCACCGCAGTATCCAGTTCTCCAATGCGAAGTGCTGAATACTCAATCGCCTCAGGGGGATATTCTGCGACCATGCACAATGCTCGTTTGAGATTGCCCTTGGCCAAAGCTCCAGTGGAAAAGCCGAATCTCTTCATCAAAATACCCCGTATTTCAGCGTTAGATCACCCAAGGCGGTCCCAGGCGTCAGGAAAACGTGGTTCAGCGACGTTTGAAATCTATGGCCCAGGTCGCGCACCTCGAAAAAGAGCATGCTGGAACTAGAATCGGCAAAGGTCAGTCGCTTCAGCTCTTCACGTTTTACACTATCTACAAGGATCCCAAGAAACGCGTCATAGTTATGAAACAAGCTAGCCACGTGCTCCTTCGGCAGGTCTAGTTTGATGCACGCTCGCGCCAGCAGTTCCAATGGGGTGAGTTGGGCCGCATGGTAGCAATGTTCCGTAGTCGCGAATTGCGGTTTAGATTCGTCAAAAAATGCGAGTTGCCCCTCTGCACTCCGTGGAGCCAGATCGGACTCGGGGAACAAAGTCGCTTCGTAGCTTAGCAGGAGCCCTGCAACATATAGGAGCTTGCGAGAGAAGCGCAGCTTTGCATTTCGAAGGGCCCATCCACTGGCGCCACGCTCGTCGAGCTTCGCCGCGTAATCTACAGCGATCGTCCGCCAGT
Organism: Spartobacteria bacterium; assembly: GCA_031389825.1. Classification (GTDB taxonomy): domain Bacteria; phylum Verrucomicrobiota; class Verrucomicrobiia; order Chthoniobacterales; family Chthoniobacteraceae; genus JANMSW01. The sequence goes on along the minus strand of JANMSW010000031.1, from coordinate 46,926 downwards.
AGCGCACGACATCGTTGAGAAAGAACCGTGGAAAGTACCTTCCTTTACCAGGAAAATAAGCCTCTTCCGCGAAGTAACGTTGCAGAATACCCCGCACCAAGGTCCGCCGGGGGCTCAATGTGGTATTAGGGGCCGTTTCTACTGACTCAACCAGAAGCAACAATCGACGGGTTAAATTCGCGTTGGTGTCATGCGAGCCGCCAATACAATGGATGAGTTCGTGCCCGAAAACCAGCGCACCGAATGCGCCAGCCGGATTCGGGTCACCGAATTGTCCGCTTTCAGCGAGAATCTTCTTCAAATTGAGTTCCGCGTCGCGGTGTCCTGCGTCGGCCCTACCGTCGATGAGGAGGCACCAGTCGAGGTCACTCCCTTCGGTGTACTCTTTCCTCGCAAGGGAGCCGAACGCTACGAAGCTCGATTGCGAAGGGAGCGCGCCGCCCACCAGTTCAGAAAGTTCGGCTACCTTTGCCTCCGAGCGTTCGTAGCAGGCCTGCATCGTTGGGAAAGTGGTCCCAAGGTGTTGCTCCAGTTTTTGAAGGTAACTCTCAGCCCAAGGCATAGCGGTAGGAGCGATCAGTCATCGAGATGTTCGGATGCAATCATGGACACAGAGCCGATAGGGAGAGCGAGACAAAGCTGTCGGGTGTCACCATCCGCCCCGCGCCAGATCCTCCCGCGTCATATCCAGCGACTGGCGTGCCGTTCGATGAGCCAAGGCGAGGTCAGGCAGAACGGGAAGGAGAGGGTAGGATTCTCAGGAGCGAGCCGTAAGTCTGGTTCGCGTTCACGTAGTCCGGTGGCAAGTACGCAAGCTTGCTGCCGTGATTCCAGCCGGAACAGGCGATCGCGGGTTTGGGTCTCCGCCTTGGAACGCAGCACAAACACTCTAGTGACAAGTAAGCGCTTGATCCTGATCATCACCCAAACTCACTGAATTGCTCGGTTTACTTCAAACCCGGTATGCAACAATCGGAGGCAAGTAGGGGTGGACTTGCGGCGGAGGAGTTCGGGCGAGTGCGGGCGGCTTTGGTGTTTAGAACCTCCAGACAAGAATGTCCGGGCTCCCAGGGTGACAGCACTTTATGGACCACTGGTGTGTTCAGGCGGACACGACTCGTAAACCAGCCATTTTCGGCAGAATTTGCCCATCTGGAACTCGGAGCTCCGAGTTGCTTCTACTCAACGGGGCGTCATTCTGAGGGAAGCTTCCCTCATTTTGTAGCAACGCTGAGATGGGTGTCGGGATCCCTTCCAGATATTTGGGGGAACGGTGCCTCTTGGATGGGGAAGCTTCCCTCCTGGAGAGGGGAGCTCCGAGATAAAAGGTGCAAGGTACCCCAAAATAGTGCGGAGCTTGAGTAGTTGGAACTCGGAGCTTCCCACTCCCAATACTGAAGCTTCCCTGAAATTGCTCGGAGCTTCCCTCATTTTGTCGCAGGCTTGCGACTCGGGAACTCGGAGGTTGGGTATCAGGAGTGGGTCCGTTGCCTCATCTTGAGCGAAGGGAGAGTAGACCGAACTCGAAAGTTGAGTCGGATTTGGGGACCAGTGACACATTCCCCCGACGCTGTCTGATTAAACATGGCGGCGCCCGAGTTATCCGTGGCGAAACGATCGCCATCAACGACCTGTGCGCATTGCACAACGAGCGGTATCCTGACTGCGCTACGCGCTCCCGCACTGGCCAAAGTAAAGGCGCGACTGTTGCCAGTCGAGCCTTACAGCTTGCAATGGGAAATCTATCTAGCCTTGGGCGGCCAGGTAGTTCTTTTCGGCTTCGTCCCAGTTCACAACGTTCCACCACGCCTTCACGTAGTCAGGGCGGCGGTTCTGGTAGTTGAGGTAATAGGCATGCTCCCAGACATCGAGTCCCAGGACAGGCTTGCCTTCGCAGCCAGCAATGGCCTTACCCATGATCGGGTTGTCCTGATTTGCAGTGGAGCAGATCTCCAGCTTGCCGCCATTCACAACCAGCCAAGCCCAGCCGCTGCCAAACCGACCAGCGGCAGCTGCGGCGAACTTCTCCTTGAACTCCTCGAACGAGCCGAAGGCAGAATCGATGGTACTCGCGAGTGTGCCTGTCGGCTTACCGGCGGCACCGGCACCGAGCAGCTTCCAGAAGAAGGTGTGGTTAACGTGACCGCCACCGTTATTGCGAACCATGGTCCGGACGCTTTCCGGGACGGAGGCCAGATCTGCGATCAGTTCCTCGGGGCTCTTGTTCGCAGCTTCGGGTGCAGACTCGAGCGCCTTGTTGAGGTTGGTCACGTAGGTCGCATGATGCTTGTCGTGATGGATCTCCATGGTCCGGGCATCGATGTGGGGCTCGAGTGCATTTGCCGGATACGGGAGCGGAGGAAGTTCGTGAGCCATAGGTCGTGAGTAGGTCGGATGATGTCGCTGGCCGGACGGCCAGCTTTCGTGAATCGCACGAATATTGCGAACCGGATGCGCGCATGGCAAGGCAGAGCGATGGCGGAATGTTAAACACCTCGGCGGTCGTCTTGGGCCTTGGTGCCTTTTTCCCTTGTTTCCTCACCGAGCTTGCCAAGAAGGTGCCTCGCGAATGGACACCACCATCAAAACGCTCGGGAAGGGCCGCTATGTCTCCCCGCTGCGGCACATCGGCGGCGTCGAAGTCAATTTCAAGACCGATGCGGATCGGGTGCTCTACGACCACTTCGAACTAAACGCGCCTTCTCACCCGGCACCGCTCGCCTTCCAGCTTGCAGGACCGCGTGAGCAGCTCTTCTTTGATGCGCCGCGCACGACAGCAGCGATCGTGACCTGCGGCGGACTTTGCCCCGGACTCAACGACATCATCCGGGGAATCGTGACGCAGTGCCACTACCGGTACGGTGTCACCCGGACCTATGGCTTCCGCTACGGCTATGAGGGGCTGATCTCGCGCTACGGACATACGCCTCTGGTGCTGCGCCCGGAATCGGTGACGCAGATTCACAACTTCGGCGGCTCGATCCTGGGGAACTCGCGGGGGCAGCAGGACATCGGCGAGATGGTCGATCTCCTCGAGGAAATGAAGATCGACATCTTCTTTGTGGTGGGTGGCGACGGGACACTCCGCGGAGCGGCGGCGCTGGCCGACGAGATGGAGCGGCGCGGGCTGAAGAAGGCGATCGTTTGCATCCCCAAGACAATCGACAACGACATCATGTATCTCGATAAGAGCTTCGGCTTCGAGACGGCCTTTGACTCTGCAGTCGATAGCGTGCGAGCGGCCCATGTGGAGGCTACGGGCTCCTACAATGGAGTGGGTCTGCTCAAGCTCATGGGGCGCGATTCGGGGTTCATCGCGTGCTACGCGGCGCTCGCGCAGAGCAATGTGGACTTCGTGCTAATCCCAGAGGTGCCATTTGCGATGGGCGGATCCGCGGGGCTGCTCGAGGCGTTGCACTACCGGATCGCCAAGCGTAAGAGCGCGGTGCTCGTGGTGGCGGAAGGCGCGGGGCAGAATCTCATCCCGGATACCGACGAGAAAGACGCGAGCGGCAACCGGAAGTATGGAGACATCGGGATCTTCCTGCGCGACCGGATCACAGAGTCGTTCCACTCTCGCCGGACTCCAGTGAGCGTGAAGTACATGGACCCGAGTTACCTCATCCGCAGTGTCCCGGCGAATGCACAGGACAGCGTGTACTGCTCCCAACTGGCGCAGCACGCGGTGCATGCTGCGATGGCTGGGAAGACGAGCATGCTGGTGGGCCGCTGGCACGGTGCCTTCGTCCACTTGCCACTTGATCTCGTGACACACGGCCGTCGGAAAGTCGACCCGAGTGGCGAACTCTGGCACGCGGTGCTGGAAAGCACCGGCCAGCCTGCGCGGTTGGTCTAGCTACTGGAAGAGATCAACGTTCTCGTTGATCCAGCGGTTCAACTTGCGAATCCCTTCTTCGCAGCCGTGCTCGGGACGCCAGCCAAAGTCCTGCTGAGCCTTGGTGATATCGGCAACAAAGACGCGCTGATCGCCGGGGCGCGGATCCGAGTACGCAGCCTCGACCGGGCGACCGCTCTCTTCGCCAAGGAGAGAGAGAAGCTGGAGTAGGGAGTACTGATTCCGCGGGCCACCGCCGATATTGTAAACCTGGCCCGCGACCGTATCCCGGTGCTGCCAGGCGGCGAGATAGGAGTCGATGAGATCGTCGATGAAGAGGATATCGCGAGTTTGCTTGCCATCGCCGAAGATGGTGATCGGCTGCCGGAGCGCGTGCGCAATCATGAACCACGCAACCCAGCCCTGATCCTCGACGCCGAACTGCCGATAGCCGTAGATGCAGGACTGCCGGAAACAGGTGGTCGTCAGCCCATAGATACGGGCATAGTCGCGGACGTACTGATCGGCTGCCCCCTTCGAGCAGCCGTAGGGAGAATGGAAATCCAGCGGCTGGGTTTCAGCGACCCCCTGGGGGAGGTCTGCGTACTCGTAACGGCCGTTGCGTTCGACGACGCCGCACTCTTCCATGCCGCCGTAGACCTTGTTTGTGGAGGCGTAGATGAGCAGCGCGCCGGGGCAATGGGCGCGTACCGCTTCCAAGAGATTAAAGGTGCCAAGGATGTTGCATTCGAAGTCCTCGCGGGGATCAACGATCGAGGAGGTCACTGCGACCTGACCGGCACAATGCAGGATCAGGTCGAAACGCTGAGACTGCATGGCGCTAAGCACGGCGTCCGCCTGCCGGAGATCGATCTGCGTGAGTTCAAATGCCCCGATGGTGCGCAGCCACTCCAGGTTCCGCTGACCACCCTTTCGCGATAGATTATCCCAGATCGCAACCTCCCAACCCTCCTCGATGAAACGCCGGACCGCATTGGCGCCGATGAATCCCGCGCCTCCCGTGATGAGCACTCGTTGTCTTTGCACTTCGATATGGTGTGGTGAGGATGAAACTTAGGAACGAGCCAAACCTTCGACAATCTTTCCTGTTACGAGATCCCAGTTGTGGCGCGCGATCAGTGCCGCAGACCAGTCCTGAAGTGTTACGGGGGAGGTTCGAAGAGCTTGGTTCATGGCTTCTACAAAGGATTCCTTCGAATCGTTCGAGAATGGGAAGCCAGCCTCCTGCATGACCTCACGGATGGGCGGGAGATCGGAGTACACGGGACAAGTGCCCTCAAGGGCAGCCTCCACCGGCGGCATTCCGAAGCCCTCCTGCTCCGAAACATAGACGACTACCTGAGACTGGCGGATCATCTCACGACCCTTCGCGGGAGGGACTCTGCCGATCCAGTTCCAAGCTTTGCCAGCGGGCTTCTCCATCTCCGGCGGGATGATTCCGATGCAGTCGATGGTGCCATCGAAGCGCGACTCTGCCAGCCAGTGGTCGAGGAAACGGATGGCGATGTCGGTGCGCTTGTGCGGCATGTTGCTGGCAAAGAGGAGGACGCGATTCTCTTTGTGCATGGGCTTCACCTCCGGACGATCGAAACCGTAGCCCGCGACAATCACCTTCGGTACCGGCAGCTTCAGCCGCCGGGCCAGGCCTACGATCTCACTCTTGGTGAACTCGGTATTGGTGAAGATGATCTCCGCGTTCTGAATCGTCGCGGCGAGGCTGCGTGCGAAGTAATCGAACTCCAGGGAAGACCAGAAGTGGGGATAGTTGCGGCGGTAGAAATCACCCATGATGTCGTGCACGTAAGCCGCAACGCGCACGCCCGGACGCGCCACAAAAGAGCCGAAGCCCTTGGGCAGGAACAGCCATTCCTGACCGGTGTCCAGTGCTTCCTGAAAGACTCCGCGCTGATCCCAGAAGATGCGGCCCGTCCTGCTGCGCACTGCGTAGTTGCGCATCTCGACGCGCACGTTGGGCGCCGGAGCAGCAAGCGGCGGGATGGTCTCGTTGGTAAAGACGGTCAGCCGCTCCACGCGCGGATCGACGGCAAGGCGCTCCAGCAGACTCAGCGAAAAATTATAGATACCGATCGACTTGGTCGTGGCGACGTTCTGATCGGCAACGGAGAAGACGAGGTCGAGCTTGCGGGGTGCGGGGGCGCTTGGCAGCAGCGGAGTAGCGGCTGGCGACGTCACCGGGGCCAGCGCCTGGGGGAGAATGCCACGGGTGATCAGACTCCGGATGTGCTCGGCGATCTCCGGCCACACGCCATCCGGCAGCAAACGCGTGAGGCAATACGGCTGTGAGTATGCGCAGTAATCGAAACAAGGGCGAAGCGGACAAATGTCTCGGATGATCACACGGTGAACATCCCCCCATGGGCGGAACCAATCGGGATCCGTGGGGCCGAAGATTGGAATAACCGGGCGTCCGCAACTTGCCGCGAGATGACCGGGTCCACTGTCGTTGCATAACAGGAGATCGCACCGGCCAAGGACATCAACCAGTTCCCTCACCTCGAGTGGACGGAGGACGGTATCCGCCAGAGGCGCGAGCGCTGAGCCGAAGCCATCGGGATCAGGGATGAGGATCAGATGAAAATCGAACTGCTCCCGCAGTCCTGCGATGATCCGCGCAAAGAACGACTCCGGCCAGCGCCGGACTTCAATGCGTGCTCCTGGATGCAGGCAGATGGTCGGCTTCGTGATTCCCGCGAAGATTCGATTACCCAGCTCAGAACAGTACTGGGCGCAACCAAGCCGCGGCTCGGCAGACTCCATTCCCTTCAGGCCAAGTGCGGCGCCAATGTTCCGCCAGTCTTCAACCTTGTGCTGCTTGTCGGATGGGCGGCGCAGTGGATCCGTGAGGAAAGTCCGCGAGCCCTTTCTTGGAAAGCCCAGACGCCGACGAGCGCCGATGAGCCACATGAGCACGTGATCCCGTGGATCATTGCGGACAGACACCGCGGCATCGAAGCGCTCACGACGGAGCCGCGCGATGAGGGTGATCAGCTTGGGCCAATTCCACTTCCAGAGGGAATACTTCCCCCGGTACGCGGACCAGGGCGCATCAAATGCGAGGAACTGTATCTCAGGGAACGAGGGCTGGAGAAGTGCCTCCGCGTGCTCCTTGCCGACGAGGGTAATGTGATAATGCTCCCGAGCTGCGCGCAGCAGCGGCGTGGAGAAACTGAGATCGCCGAGTCCCCAGAACTCCAGCACGAGGAGCTTTGCCGACGGGGGCAAGGACGCGGTCGAGGAAGCGGTGGACAGGTCCGAAGCTTCGCAAGCACGAGCGCTCACGGTTGCGCCGAGTATTGATAGCGACTCGGCTGATGAAACAAGCCGGACCGATAGTTGCGCAGGGTTGCGAGCGACAGGAGCGGCCAGTTGTTCCGATACATGTCGTAGCGAAGATAGAAGACGCTGGGGAAGCCAGTACCGGTCGTCTGCGGCTCGTGCCACGACCCGTCCTGAACCTGGGTGCGAAGAAGGTACTCCGCGCCACGCACGATCGGCTTCCTCGCGAGCGCACTTGGATCGGTGGAATCAGTCGCCGCGATGAGCCCCATGAGCGCCCATGCGGTCTGCGATGCGGTACTCTCCCCTTGCCCCTTCATGTTCGGGTCATCGTAGCTCCCGCATGTTTCCCCCCAGCCACCGTCCTCGTTCTGGCAGCTCTCCAGCCAATCGCGCGCACGCACCACCCAGGGCTGGCGCACGTCGACTCCAATGGCGCGGAGCCCGCGCAGGATCTGCCAGGTTCCGTAGATGTAATTCACGCCCCAGCGCCCATACCAGGAGCCATCGGAATCTTGGGTACGCCGGATGAAACGCACGGCTCGCTGTACCACGAGGCTCTCCGCAGGATACCCGATGTAGCCGAGCAGCTCGAGCACCCGGCCGGTGAGATCGCTGCATGAAGGATCGAGAATCGCGTTGTGATCCGCAAAAGGGACATCTTCGAGCCAGCGCTGCATCACGTCCTTATCAAAGGCCGCCCAGCCGCCGTCGCGGCACTGGAAGGAGAGCAGCCAACGCAGCCCACGCTCGAAGACGACCTTGCCTTCCGGGCTGTCTGAAGCCGCGAGAAGCCGGAGGGCCATCAGCACCATCATGGTGTCGTCGGTGTCCGGGTAGTAGTCGTTGTTGAACTCGAACGCCCAGCCGCTGGCCTCCGGGTGCGGATTCTTGTGCTGCCAGTCTCCACGGATCCGCACTTCCTTGCTGAGCAGCCACTCGGCGGCCTTCTGTAATGCTGGGTGAGCCGGCTCGAGCCCGCTCTCCGCAAGGGCGATCACGTTGATCGCTGTATCCCAGACCGGCGAGAGACACGGCTGGATGCGGAAGTCCGCCGGATCATCGACAAAGAGCCCTTCAAAGTCGCGCTTCGCCTTCACGTACACGGGGTGATCCGCCGCATAACCGCGCGCCTTCAGCGCCATCATGGCATTGAGCATTGCCGGAAAGATCGCGCCGAGTCCGTCGCTCCCCTCGCCCATGCGCTGGATCATCCAGTCCTCCGCCTTCTGCAGGGCCAGTTCGCGGCCGGGCTTCCATGGAAGTCGGTGCAGCACCTTCAGCAACCGATCGCATCGTAGGAAGAAGTTCCTCCAAGTCAGAACCCGATGATCTTTCGTCCACCCAAGGAACTCCTCTTCTGTACCGGCAGGATACAACTCGTGGATCTGCTGGTCCGGAGTGAGCTGTTTCGTGGGCCGGTGATGATTCAGGATGGCCAGCGGCATGAGCATCGCGCGCGACCAGGAGGAGAGCTCAAAGATATTGAAGAAGCACCACTGGGGGAAGAACACCATCTCAGCCGGAACAGTGGGCAGGTACTTCCAGGGAAACTGTCCGAGTAGCGCGAGGTAGAGCTTCGCGTAGGTATTCATCCGCGGCACGCCGCCCAGGCGCAGGATGCAGGCGCGAGCTTCGCGCATCCATGGATCGGACGGACCGCTCCCCGCAAGCTTCAAGGCGAAGTACGCTTTCACGGAAGCACTCACCTCGCTGGGGCCGCCCTCGTAGATGTTCCAGCCGCCATCATCCAGCTGCCGGCGCCGGATGTGCGCCACGCATTTCTCCTGAAGCACCAGATCCAGCTCGTCCGACCAATGCATGAAGAGCACGTAGTCTGAGCAGAGCGTGGAATCCGCGACCAACTCGCCGCACCAGAAACCCTGGTCGTGCTGAAGCCGGAGCAGATTCTGCTGAGCCCGCTGGATCGCGATGCCGAGCTGATCAGGAGCTACCGCGTCCTCACTCGAAGTGATGCTATGCACGTCTGGAGAATGAATGAGCCCGCTGCCCGTGCAAGCCTCTGCTCAGGCAAGCAGCGTCCGCGTTCTAAACCGCCAGCGCGACTTGATCCGGCTCCTTCTTGCCCGCTCCTGTGAGATGGCCTTTCCCTGCGGTGACGCCGTTGAAGGCCTCCACGCCATCTGCCGTCACCGGTGCGGGACGTGCTCCGAAGTTGAAGGCAATTGTCTTCCACAAGTCGCCCGACTTCGAGTTGATCCCGAGACTCGCGGTTGGCTCGTAGCCGCAGTGCACCATGCAGTTCTCACATCGCGGATCACGCACCTCACCATCGACCACGCCGAGTTTGTCCCAGTTGATCTTTTCCAAAAGCTCGCGATACGTCCCGTAGTGGCTGTCGGTCATCAGATAGCACGGCCCCTTCCATCCCCGAATATTGCGAGTCGGAATGGCCCACGCGCTGCAGCTCAGATCCCGCTTCCCTGCCAGGAACTCCAGATACACCGGGGTGCCGAAGATCGGGAATTTCCTACCCCACTCTTCCGCTTTCGAGAACTTCTCCACCGTAGCCTTCCGTGTCAGGAAGAACGTTTCGGGATCCACTCCCAGACGCTTCGCCATGTCCTGTTTGGCCGCATCGTAATCGTAGCCAGGCGAGATCGTGTGCCCATCAATCCCGAGACTCGAGAGAAAGGCGAACATGTCGTCGATCTCCTGCACTTCGGTCTCCTTGTACACTGTGGTATTCGTCGCCACCTGATACCCGAGCAGCTTGGCCATTCGCATTGCGAGGACGGCCTCCTTAAAGACTCCCTCCCGTTCTACGATCAGGTCGTGCGTCCGCTCCAGTCCATCGAGATGCACGTTCCAGTACATCCAGCGAGATGGCCCGATCACCGGCTTGACAGCATCCTTCGGCCCTGTGCGAATGTCCTCGGCATCCTTAGCCGTGATCAGCTCCTCGCTAATCAGCGCCTGGAGCTTTGGCTCTACCGTCCATGCCTGCCGCGCATATTCACTCGCCAAATAGTCCCGCATCTTCCGCCGCATCAATGTCGCGTTCGTGCAGATGTACACGATCCGCCCCATCTTCAGCAGCCCGGAGACCAGCGGCTCGATGTGCGGGTAGATGAGCGGCTCGCCCCCGCAGATGGAGATCATCGGGGCCTCGCTCTCCACTGCGGCTCCCAGACAGTCTTCCAGCGACATTACGTTCTTGAGCGACGTCGAGTACTCGCGGATCCGCCCGCAGCCAGTGCAGGTCAGGTTGCAAGTGTGGAGCGGCTCGAGCTGGAGCACGGTCGCGAACTTCTCGACCCCACGGAGCTTCTTACCCACGATGTAAGCCGCGATCTTCGCCGTTAGCGGAAGAGGAAATCTCATGCGGGTGCAGAGATACACGCCTCCGGCATTCGGGGCAACTCGAGAAAAGCAGACCTAAGCCGCAGCCCGTAACTTACTCCACCGGCTTCACCTGCGTCTGGCACCTCGCGCAGGTTCCAAAAAGCTCCAAGGTATGCGTCACGTTTGCATAGCCCATCTGCCGCGCAATCCGCTCCAGGCTATCCGCCACGCAGACATCCAGCGTTTCCACGGAGTGGCAGGATCGGCAGATCACGTGGTGATGATGATGCTCCCCGGTATTGAACTCGTACCGGTACGCCCCATCGCCGAAGTCGCACCGCCGCACGATGCCGATCTCCTCCATGGCCGACAGGCAGCGATACACCGTGACCAGGTCGCACAGCCCCTTCTCCATTCGCTGGTGCAGCTCTTCCGCCGTAAAGGGGCCGTGCTCTCCGATCAGGATCGCCAGGAGCGCGCGCCGGGGACCGGTGATGCGGTGTTGATGGTCCCGCAGCGTTTGCAGGGCGGTTTCCAGGCGCTTCTCGGCATCCGGAGCGTGAGCGTGCGAAGACATGTCGCCTGTCCATACCCGACGCGCAGCCGACGCGCAACGAACGACGCCACCCTCGGGCGCAGCGCGGGAGACGTTCACGGGCTGGACGAGTCTCTAAATGAAAAGCCCGGGAGCGTCTTCCGCTCCCGGGCCGTTCTGCTTCAAGCCCGCTCACACGGGCGCTCGGTCTGTCCTACGCTCCTGCTGCGGGTGGTGACGTCACTGGTGGCACCTCCGCGGATGTCCGCCGGAAACGCAGGCGCAGCTGGTTCACCGCCAGGTCTACGCCCTCCGTAGTCCCGTGACGCTGGAGTGCCTGGTAGATGTCCAGGGCTCCGGAGAACAGGTCACTTCCGGCCACGATGCGGGTATCCCGCACCTTCTGGAGCAGCGAACCGAGTGCCAGCTCCATGCCAGCCAGGTTCTCGCGCAAGGCAAGATCCCGGTTCAGCTTGGCCAGGTCCAGCGTCTCCGGGATCACTCCTGGGTGCTGGGTGGCGGCTTCGAGCGCAGTGCGCACAAAGCCTTCAGTACGTTCTCCCATCTTCAGTATCTTCTTCCGCCCCATGGGCGTTAGAGAGATCAGATACGGGAGTGCCACGTTGAGGGCGGTGATCGCAGCCTGGCCGCTTGCGACCTGTTCTGTGCTGAGGGTGATGTCGATTTGGTTTTTCATACTATTTGGTCTTTCTATGTTTTGTTTGGTTTAAGGCAGGCGCACTGCGCGCCTACACCTATTGGGTCCATGTCAAAAAACGCGGAATGCGACCGGGAGATTCTTCGCACGGCTATGGTAATCGATGGAACATGCCGCCTCGATAATCCGAGCACCCCCCCCGACTCCCATGCGCTATCACGACTACCATCTTAGTGGCTACAGCGTGTCGGATCATGGCGGAACGATCACGCTGCATCTTGTTTACGACTATCCGGGATTACCGAAGGATCACTCTGAGATCGAATTCACCGCAGTTGCCGCTTACCGCTTCGTTCACACAGGCGGCGCGATCATAACCGAGATTTACGAAGTCCCACTCCCGGAGCTGATCGAGGCCATTTACGATGAACTCACCGAGTCGTGGCGGTGCCACGGCGGCTTCCGGTCGTGGGATGATGATCGCCTGAAGTACCTACTTGCCTTGGAGAACGATGGCTGCCGAGGCTGGCGCATCGAATCGGCGGTCGGCTTCGAGGGTTTCATCATCTCGAAGGATGCCCGGCAGAAAGCGCTCACGGGTGACATCACAAATCTCCCTGCCCGGTGATCGTCGGAGCCGACCGCTCACCCCCAGGGTCGCCTACCCGCGCATGCCAATGAATAGCGGGCGGGTGTATGGATGCGTCGCCGCGTAGAGATAAGCGCTAAGAATCCCCACCGAAAGCAGGATCCCGAGCAGGTACGCGACTCGATAGGATAGAAATCCTCTTTCTGTACGCTCGGCAAACGTCGCGAACACCGTCCAAAGCATCGGCACGGCGAGAAGCGACAGGGAGTAATGGCGGAGGAACACCGCCAGAGGATTCCACCGTACCCAAGGTGGTCTGGGTAGCCCAAAAACTTTAAAACAACTCCCACTGCGGCGAAACCCAGCACGACGAGGAGAAACTGCGCAAGGGCAAGGCGGATTGTTACTCGCGACATCGCTCCTGACAGCTTCTTTCGTGAGGCCCTTGAAACTACGCGGGATCGCAGTCGCTCATCTCTTTTGGAGCGTGGCCATGTACTCCTTTGCCCGGAGGGACGTGATGTCGAACATGTACAAGTACCTCAGCGTGATCTTCTCGTTGGTTGCAACGTCGATCAGATCCACCTCTGAAGCGTCTCCAGGCTCCAAAACGCAATGCGTCCCATTAGCGTTGAGGAACCGAAAAGCGGCAAATTTGTAACCATGGAGTACCTCGCCGATCCGAACACGTGATGCAGGCCCGCCTTTGTCCACGAACTTGAGCAGGATCTCGTAATCCTGCCGGTTCGTTCCGGTAGTCTTCACCGGCCGGAAAGAATTGAAGACCACCCTGTTCGGGTAGAACTTTTTTGGCGGGGCCGCACTGCTGTGGGCAGCCGAGATAGTTAAGATCGCTACTCCGAGGACAATCATTCCTGAGGGAGATACATGGCGCACCAACCACCGCAGGTGACATGTCTCGAGGAAGAACCCGTTGATTGTAAGCATTCTGTGGACCGGCTGTTCGAATCGATTCTGCCCTACTCTTCGCCAACCTAATGAGAGAAGAATGCCAAGGCTAGAACGAAGCGCCTGTACGTTATCCTCTACTTGAATGATGCATCGGTCCTCATCTAGCATTTACTGAGGGTTCTTTCTCGTCCTTCAGCGTAACCGGAAAGGCCTCTTTTGCAAAACGGTGAGCTTCTGGAGCAGAACGCCGAGCTTCATTCGTCGGACGCTGAGCTTCGGAGGCCGGACGGCGAGCCTCTTTAATAGGACGTCGAGCTTCGGAAGCCGGAGGCTGAGCTTCGGAAGCTCTCCGTTTGGTAAACCGAGGCTCGAGGTCGGGCTTCGGAAGCTCGACGCTGATCTTCCGAAGCTCGCCGTTTGGCAAAGGTATGCTCGGCGGCGAGCTTCCCTTTGCCAAAGCTTGAGCATCGGCTTGCCCAATTCCGCGCGTCCCAAGCCACTCTTCCCCCGCAGCTCGTCGAGGCCTCTGTCCGAATAGGAATGTGCCGCCTGAAGTGTGGGCAATCCTGGACGAGGCGCGGCTTAGGGCGAGACGCGGTTGAACGGTTGTGCATGTGACGGGTGGCCGGTCATCTACTTTCTGATGGTTTTCCACCCTGCTCTCCCTACCCTCGCCTTCCCCGCAATGAAGAAAATCGCTTCCCTCCTCCTCCTCGCCGCCACCGGGCTGGTGCTGACCCTTTCCACCTCCTCGGCACAGCATCCGCCGAAGCCTCTCCGGGCGTGCCTGGTGCTAGGAGGCTGCTGCCACGATTACGCCAAGCAGAAGGACATCTTAAAGGCGGGCTTGGAAGAGCGGGCGAACCTGCAGGTGGAGATCGTCTATACGGAAGACAAGAGCACGAAGGCGCGCTTCCCCCTCTTCGAGAAGCCGAACTGGGCCGAGGGCTTCGACGTGGTGATCCACAACGAATGCTCGGCGGACGTGAAGGATCTGCCCTACGTGGAGAACATCCTCGCGGAGCACAAGCGTGGCGTCCCGGGGGTGAATCTGCACTGCGCCATGCATAGCTACCGCACGGGCACGCCGATCTGGTTTGAGTACCTGGGGCTGCAGTCCTCAGGGCACGGACCGCAGTTGCCGATCACGGTGACCTATCTGGACAAGGAGAGCCCGATTACCAAGCCGCTGAGCGACTGGGTAACGACAAATGAGGAGCTCTACAACAATGTGAAGATCATGGACGGCACGATCCCGCTGGCACGTGGCAAACAGGGCGCGGGCGAGAAGGAGGGTAACGATAACGCGGTGATCGCCTGGACGAGCCTCTATGGGGAGAAGAAGACGCGGGTCTTCTCGACCACTCTCGCGCACAACAACAGCGTGATGTCAGACGACCGTTACCTGGACCTCGTAACCCAGGGGTTGCTCTGGGCCTGCGGCAAGCTGAACGATGATGGAAGCCCAGTGAAGGGTTACGGGCCAGCGGCGAAGTAGCACCTGCGATCACCCCCATGACTCGTCGATTCTTCGCTCTTGGGCTGCTTGCCCTGGCACTTGCACTCCCCGCCTCTGCACAGGAGAAGGCGAAACCGCTCAAGGCGCTGCTCGTAACCGGTGGCTGCTGTCACGATTACACCGCGCAAAAGAAGATCCTGAGCGAAGGGATCGGCGCGCGGGCGAATGTGGAGTTCACGATCGTGCATGAAGGGGGCGATTCACGCGACCATCGGATCAGCATCTACGAGAAGCCCAACTGGGCATCAGGATACGACGTGGTGGTGCACAACGAATGCTTCGGCGCGATTGCGGACAACGCCTTCGTCGAGGCAATCGCGGCACCGCACAAGGCGGGCGTGCCGGCGGTAATCCTGCACTGCTCCTCGCACTCCTACCGAGGCGCGACCACAGACGAGTGGCGGATGTGCGTGGGGATCACCTCGCGTTCACACGAGAAGAAGCGCGACCTCGAAGTGAAGACCGTGAAGGCGGATCATCCTGTGATGAAAGGCTTCCCAGAGGCCATGGCGCACCCGGACGACGAGCTTTACAAGAACGAGAAGGTCTGGCCGGACGTGGTGCCGCTGGCCAAAGCGTACGGGGTGGAGACGAAGCAGGATCACACGGTCATCTGGGTGAATACGTACGGCAAGGGGCGGGTCTTCGCGACCACGCTGGGGCACCAGAATGCGACCATGCAGAGCCCGGTTTATCTCGACCTGGTCACTCGCGGTTTGCTCTGGGCCTGTGGCAAGCTGAAGGACGACGGCACGGCGATGGAAGGCTACGGGAAGTAGCAGGACGACAGGAAAGCGGAGATCGGAAACTGGAAAGGAAAGAGAGAAAGCGCGGGCCTGCGCCAGGAAGCGCAGCGCCATCGCGAGGGTGCGGTGCATTTTCTCCTGTCCCGCAGTGACATTTGCCGTATTGAGACGGCCTTCGATGAGCCAAGTCCCCGCCAAGTACACGGAAGAGAACATCCGCTCCCTGGAGTGGAATGAGCATATTCGTCGCCGGCCCGGCATGTACATCGGCCGTTTGGGCGACGGGGCGGCGCACGATGACGGCATCTACATCCTGCTCAAGGAGACGATGGACAACTCGATCGACGAGTTCACCATGGGTTGCGGGAAGCGCATCGATGTGAGCCTGGCGGTGAATCCCGATGGCACGCAGACGATGACCGTACGCGACTATGGCCGCGGCATTCCGCTGGGCAGCCTGGTGGACTGCGCGGGCAAGCCGAACACTGGCGGTAAGTACGACAGCGAGGCCTTTCAACGAAGCGTAGGGCTAAATGGCGTGGGACTGAAGGCGGTGAACGCGCTCTCGTCGGCCTTTCGTATCCAGACCTTCCGCGAGGAGAAGACGCGAGTGGCGGAATTCGCAACTGGGAACCTGTTGAAGGACCACGGAACGAAGCCGGCGGCGGGGCAGAAGTCCGGGACGTGCACGATCTTCACGCCCGACCCGGCGATCTTCCCGAACTACAGCTTCCAGGACGAATACATCGAGAATCTGCTCTGGAACTACGCGTACCTGAACATAGGGCTCACACTGAGCTTCAATGGCAATACCTTCAAATCAGAGAACGGTCTGCTCGACCTGCTGAACCAGAAGATTGACGGCTCGACTGCCTACAAGGCGATCCACCTGAAGGACTCGGACCGGCTGCTGGAGATCGTCTTCACGCACGCGTCGCAGTACGGCGAGGAGTACTACTCCTTCACGAATGGCCAGCACACCACGCAGGGTGGGACGCATCAGGCGGCCTTCCGCGACTCGATCGTGAAGAGTGTGCGCGAGTTCTTTAAGAAGGACTACGATGCGTCGGACATCCGGACGGGGATCATCGCGGCGATCTCGATTCGCGTGCAGGAGCCGATCTTCGAGTCGCAAACCAAGACGAAGCTGGGCAGCCAGACGATGTCGCCAGGCGGCGGCGTGACGATTCGCAACTACGTCTCGGAGCTGCTCAAGAAGGAGCTGGATAACTTCCTGCACCGGAGCCCGCTGGTGGCGCAGGCCATTCAGCAGAAGATTCAGCAGAATGAACGGGAGCGGAAGGAGCTGGCGGGGATCCGCGACGTGGCACGTGATGCGGCCAAGCGCGTGAGCCTGCACAACTCGAAGCTGCGGGACTGCCGCATCCACTTCAACGACAAGTCGCCCCGGCGCGGCGAGGACGACAAGCGCAGCGACACCACGCTTTTCATTACCGAGGGCGACTCCGCCTCGGGGTCGATCACCAAGGTGCGCAACCCG
Organism: Spartobacteria bacterium; assembly: GCA_031389825.1. Classification (GTDB taxonomy): domain Bacteria; phylum Verrucomicrobiota; class Verrucomicrobiia; order Chthoniobacterales; family Chthoniobacteraceae; genus JANMSW01. The sequence goes on along the minus strand of JANMSW010000031.1, from coordinate 30,007 downwards.
AACTCCCAAGCCGTCTTTTCGCTGAAGGGGAAGCCGCTGAACACGCACGGCAAGACCCGGCGCATCATGTACGAGAACGAAGAGCTGAGCATGCTGCACAGCGCTCTGAACATTGAGGCGGGGCTGGAGGAGCTGCGCTATAACAACATCGTGCTGGCCACCGATGCCGACGTCGACGGCATGCACATCCGATTGCTGCTGATCACGTTCTTCCTCACCTTCCTCCCGGAGCTGATCAAGAACGGGCACCTGTACATCCTACAGACGCCGCTCTTCCGTGTGCGCAACAAGAAGGAGACGCGCTACTGCTATACCGAACCCGAGCGGGTGAAAGCGATCGGCGCGCTGGGGCCGAACCCGGAGGTCACGCGCTTCAAGGGTCTGGGCGAGATCTCGCCGGATGAGTTCCGTCACTTCATCGGGCCGAAGATCCGGCTGGAGCCGGTGATCATCGGGAAGGAGAGCCCAGTGGACAAGCTGCTGCAGTTCTACATGGGCGCGAATACACCGGACCGGCAGGAGTTCATCATCAAGAACCTCGCCTACACGACCTGATGTCCACGCCGACCGACAACGGGGATCAACCGGAACTGCCGCTGGCCAACCCCGAACCTGTAGTCAGCGAGGTCGCTACTCCGCGCGGGAATGATTCGCTGAAGCACGTGGATGGGATGTTCCAGACGTGGTTCATCGATTACGCGAGCTACGTGATCCTGGACCGCGCGGTGCCGCACATTGACGACGGGCTGAAGCCCGTGCAGCGCCGCATCATGCATTCGCTCCGCGAGCTGGAAGATGGGCGCTACAACAAGGTGGCGAACGCGGTGGGCAACACGATGAAGTACCACCCGCATGGCGATGCGAGCATCACCGATGCGCTGGTGGGGATCGGCCAGCGGGAGCTGCTCATCGACACGCAGGGCAACTGGGGGAACATCATCACTGGCGACCCGGCTGCGGCGGCGCGGTACATCGAGGCGCGGCTCTCGAAGTTCGCGCTGGAGGCGGTCTTCAGCCCGAAGATCACGACGTGGACGAAGAGTTACGACGAGCGCAACGACGAGCCGGTCACGCTGCCGATCAAGTTCCCGCTGCTCCTCGCGCAAGGCGTGGAGGGGATCGCGGTCGGACTCTCCTGCAAGGTGCTGCCGCACAACTTCAACGAAATCCTGGACGCCAGCGTGGCGGTGCTCAGAAATAAGTCCGTGCAGCTGCTGCCGGACTTCCTGACTGGCGGACTCGCGGATTGCACGGACTACAATGACGGCCGGCGCGGCGGCAAGGTGCGCGTGCGGGCTAAGATCGAGGTACGCTCCCCCACCCTGCTGGTGATCACGGAGATCCCATTCGGCACCGTGGTGCCAAACCTGATCACGTCGATCGTGACGGCGCATCAAAAGGAGAAGATCAAGATCAAGAAGGTGGACGATAACACCTCGGAGCACGCGGAGGTGCTGGTGCATCTGCTGCCAGGCAGCGACCCGGAGGTGGTGAAGAACGCGCTCTACGCCTTCACCGAGTGCGAGATTCTCATTCACCCGAATGCGGTGGTGATCTTCGATCAGAAGCCGTCCTTCACCTGTGTGACAGACATTCTCCGGGCATCAACCGAACGCACGCGCGAGCTGCTTCGCCGTGAGCTGGAGATCCGCCTCGAGGAACTGAACGCCCGCTGGCACCAGCTCTCGCTGGAGAAGATCTTCATCGAGAAGCGGATCTACAATCAGATCGAGGAGTGTGAGACGTGGGAGAGCGTGCTCTCGACGATCGACGCTGGGCTCAAGCCATACATTCGGCACCTAAAGGATCCTGTAACGGAGGAGGACTGCGCCCGCCTGACGGAGATCAAGATCAAGCGAATCTCGCGCTTCGACTCGAAGAACGCGGACGAGGATTTGCGGAAGATCGAGGGCGGGATCGAAGAGACGAAGGGTTTCCTCGCGAACCTGACGGCATTCACCATCACGTGGTTCCAGACTCTGAAGAAGAAGTATGGAAAGGGGCGCGAGCGGCGCACGGAGATCAGCACGTTTGCAGCAATCTCAGCTGCACGCGTGGCGCTCGCGAATGTCCGACTCTTCGTGAACAAGAAGGAGGGCTTCATCGGCTGGGGGCTAAAGAAGGACGAGGCCGCCGAGCCCCTGGGCGAGTGCTCAGACCTGGACGAAGCGATGGCAATCAGCCGGGACGGCACCCTGAAGATCAATCGAATTGCCGAGAAGGAGTTCTTCGGCGCAGACATCCTGCATGCGGTGATCTTCCGCCGCGCCGACGTAGATACAACTTACAACGTCGTGTACGTCCACAAGGAGAGCGGCGCGACTTACGCCAAGCGCTTCCACATGGGCGAAGGAGTGGTGCGCGATCGACTGTATCCGATCGCCGGCGGAAAGATCCTCTACCTGGTAGTCAGCCAGACACCCGAGGATGCACCCAAGGTTCTGGTCACGCTAAAGGATGGTCAGGCCGTTCGGAAGCGCGAGATCGAGTTCGACTTTGCAACTCTCGCTGTGAAGAACCGCGGCTCACAGGGCAACGTCGTGACTAAGCACAAGGTCCAGAAGGTCGTCCGGTCGAAGTAGCGTAGTGGCTACTGCTGCGGCGTGACAATCTGGTAGAAGCGCCGCGGCTCCGTGGTTGGGTCCGTATGCTCGATGAGCCGTTCAGGCCCGGCGGGGATGTCAATCAACTCGATCCATGAAGGATCGTTGAGGGAGTTCTTGCAGCGGATCGTGTACGTGAGGCCGGCATTGGCAACGAAGCGGATGGTGAAACCTGGACCGCTGCTTGCACCTGAGATCTGCGCCTGCAGGAGGTCGCTGGCATCATTCGGAGCAGTGCCTGCGGCGTACTCGGCACGGTTGCTTTGTCCGTCCCCGTCGCTATCGAGAAGCGCGTCGGCTGCGTTGAACTTGTCGAGACCGTAGAGATCCTCCCAAGCATTGGGCAAACCGTCGTCATCATTGTCCAAGATAGCGCTCTGTCCGCCATTTACCGCCCCGGGTGTTGGTGTCAGTGCGAGCCAGTTGGCGACATCGTTGCCAATGATCGTGCGGCTCTGGCGCTGCAGAGAAGGTCCAGTTCCATCGGGCGTGGTGGGCCACGGCGCGAAGTCGCTATACTCCACCTTATCCACATTGATATACGGGATGACCCCGCCCACCGCAGGTCCTGGGTATGCAATCTCCACATCGGCGGTGCTGTTACCGAGCTTCGGTGAATACGGCCCATAGATTGGCACCCCAGCAGGGATAGCAAAGCGGGCGCGGAACGCATTCAGCGTCGTCGTGTCTGTGGGATTGAATCCAACTACGAGAGCGTAATCCCCTGGGCGCAACATGGTGCTAGCAGGGAAGGTGTAGGCGCTCGCCCCCTTGATCCTCCAGCCGCCAAGCGCCACCGGTGATGTCGAAGGGTTGTGCAACTCCACAAACTCGTCACGAGCATTGTCCAATGCACCGAGATCAGGTGGGTGGTAGTGCACTTCGTTGATCAACACTGGACCAATCACCGGCGCAGCATTAGCACTTCCGAAAGTCGGAGTGACCATTGGCCAGAACTCGGCCTGGCCCCCAGTGGCGATCCGCCCGAATGCGGTGTTCTCCGCCGAAGCGCCAAACTTCACCTGTGCGCGGAAGCCAGTCTCCACGCCACCAGCATCCACAGCTGTGAAGATGATCTCGTCTCCCAGCGCATTCAGGGCAAACGGGTTCGCGCCGCTGTTGAACTGAGCCTCCGTGAGCACGAGATACCCGCCCGCGGCGATCGTCGTTCCCGCTGGGATCTGGTATTTCCGCCGGGTAAACTCGTCATCGCTAACCCACCAATTCCCGATCGAGACAGCAGTCGCAGTCGGGTTGTAGAGTTCGATCTGATCGACGAGTGGCAGCAGTGAATTGCTCAGTGCCTCATTGATCACCACAGGTGCGGGACGCCAGTTACTCTCGCCCGGCGAGGGAGTGCCGGGGAAAGTGGAGCGGGTTACGGCACCATCAGGCAAACGGCCTTCTGAAACATTCAGTGCCTGGCTGGTGAAGCTCAACGAATCGATAATGCTCGTCCCGTTTGAACTGAACAGGATGAGGTTATCCCCCGATCCGCCAAGTTTGAAGTTCGCATGGTTCCCACCATCTGGAAGTCCATCGGCTTCAAAGCGCGCGTGACCTTTGGCCGCGATAAAGCTCAGCGTCGGGATCTGAGTGATCGCCGTACCGGGCGTATCACTTAGCCAGAGATCCCCAATGCGCACGGGCAGCGCTGCCGGATTGTACACTTCAAACCAATCCTCCCCGCTCCCAGGGCTGGCCATCCATTCATTCACTTTCAGCGTGCTGCTGGAGCCAAGGGCCTGTGCTGTATTACTAGTGCCTGGAGACGCTGCGACCAGTGTCCAGTTGCCTGCGCCATCGGGCACTCGTCCCACCGGTAAATCAGCTGCCTGTGGACCGAAGGTCACGAAGTCGCGCACATTTGTTCCCTGGAAGAGTACGACTGTCTGACCGTTACGGCTCAGGCCGAAGCCGGTATGCAGTCCGGGTGCCGAGAAGTTATCGTCGCACCACACAAGAATCCGGCCAGCCGCAGGAATACTTGCACCTGCCGGGAAGACATACTTGTTGGAGACAAGCACGTCGTCACTCAGACTCCATCCAGCGAGACTTACTGCTGAGGCAGTATTGTTGCGGATCTCGATGTAGTCGGAACGAGCGCCGCCGTTAGTGATGCCATTTCGATTGTCCGCAAGGATCTCGTTAAGCGCGATGTCCCCTCCCGAGGTGATGATCTTCCCGGTCATCTCCAGCCCAAATACCGCATCGCTGGAACCGCTGACCTGATGCACCTCGACAGCAATGACATTCTCTCCCTGTACCAGGAAGGGGCGCGGATCGACGTACGCCCAAGTCCCCGTTCCGTTAATTGCGTCCGCAAACTGATAACCCGCATCTCCGCTTGGCGGCGTAGAAGTCGCGGCATCTGTGGTTGCATAGTCGACCTGATCGTTCATCAGGAAGCGATGAACCCGCTGCCCGTTGATCCAGATCACGCAGCCATCGTCCATTAAATGCCTGATCCGCACAGTGGAAGTGGCCGGATTGCCAGCGAAGTTGAAGCGCTTGCGGAAGTAATAGGCGCGGCCCGGCGGAGTGGCTAGACGAGGATCTGGCAGGACAGTGCTGATCGTTGCTGGACCTGGAACTCCACTTGGCTCAAAGGCAAATGCCCCGTTCCCGTTCGACCAGGTGGTGTCATTAAAGCCGGGAAGAGTCCAGGCGTTGTTGGTAAACGATGCTGTCGTGCTGTACTTCCAGGCATCGCTGAAGCTGATCAGCGTCACATCAGTGGGCCTCGGACCAAAGCCAAACGTCGTCTCTGCGGAAGGAGTGGAGGGCCGACCATTCGCGTCGTAGTAAGTCACGCGCCAGGAGTAGGTCTGGCCAAACTCGAGGATGGCGAATGGGATCGGAAGGGAGGTGAGGTCCGTGGTGCTGATCACGTTGTACACCGGGCTGCGGAAGGTGCTGTCTGACCGTCGGATTTCCCACCGGGTCTTGGTGTGAGCATTCGCGCCCGCAGTGTTCCCGCTGGTGTGCGCATAAGCGGACGCCGAGAAGGTCGCAGGTGGCACCACACCGGCACCCGCAGCCGGGGTTAGATGCGTAGGCTGTGCAGGAGCCTGCCAGGTACCGAGGGCGACCTGGTTGTTCACGCTGATGAAGCGCTGGTTCACCCAGTTCAGATCCGGCACGCTCACGTTGTTCGCAGCGGCGATTGCCTGCACGTTCTCCGGCCGGAGCAGCGTGTTGTTTAGAGTAAAAATCCGTTGCCGATACTCGGCCTCGAATGCGCGCAGCGTGGAATCCTTGAACCAGTTCGGGCCGCGACCGTTGTTCGAGTAGTTGCCCATCCCCGGCGCGAAGTCATTCTTCCGTCCTGCGAAGATCGAGTTTGTGTAACCAGCATCGCCTGTGGGGCCACCGCCCATTTCGCCATCAAAATCCCACGGCACCATTGTCCAGCGATTGTCCGGCTGGAGATAGACATAGTGATTGTGAAACTTGTCGTCCCACGGCGAGCACCAGTTCCGGATGGCTAGATAACTGAGCATCTTGTCGACATCCCAGCTGGCACTCAGATAAGCGCGCAGCGAAGTAAGATTGACCGGAACGCTGCTCTGGTTCCCATGGTCCTGCCCGGCATAGAAGTTCGGGTAGGAAAGTTGTGAGCGATCACCCCGAGCGGTCCACATCGCGTCCACCATCGACCTCATCGGGACACCACCCCGCCAATCGTTGAGCTGGCTGGGGAAGCTATGGATATAGCGATCGAGCACTGCCCATTGCGCGTTGTCCGGCATGGGCTGCCCATTCGCCCATCCGTAGGGTCCCTCACTGCCGTCCAGTCCCTTTGACTTGTAGATGATGCCAAGGCCATCGTACTGCGGAGGGTTCTGCGGATTCGCGGCCTGCTGTTCGCGCTGGTACTGCGCAACTGTCTCCTCGTCCGCATCACTGATCTCGCAGCGTTGGGTCACGCCCACGCCGTTCTTGTAGAAGTCGACAAGCTGCGAGTATCCCGCGGGCAATCCCGCCTCACGAAAGAGTGCGAGCCCGAGGACAGTACGGCTATCTTTTTCCGTAACGAGGATCCGCTGCTTACCGTCCATCAATCGATACGCGGGGAAGGAGAATTTCCACGAGTTCTTGTCCGGTGAACGCTGGTAGCGGCTACCGTGATAGCGGGCTACAATGTCGTGAACGATCCCTGCACGCACGAAGATCGCAGGGACGACGCCATCCCAACGTGGGGCCGCCGCGGTCGGGTAGTTAATTGGATTGTAGTCCTCATTTGGCGGGAAGTAGCCATCTCTCGCCTCGTCGCGAGGAAAGCCACCGGCGGTGATGCGACGCGGGCTCTGGGAGATGTTTGTATTGAGCGTCGCCACAGACTGCGTGGAGATGAAGAAGTCGTAGATCGGCTTCGACGAGGCACGCAGCGGTTCGACGAAGTAGCCATGCCACGCTTCACGGGTACCGGAGATGCCAATCGGCGCAATCTGCGGATCATCCGCGCGCGGGGAAACGATCTCCGCGCCACTTCCCCGATCTGCTCGAATACGCCAGCGGACGACAGATCGATCTACCTGGCCGGGAATTGGACTGGCCACGGTGTATCGCCCATTGCCGAGCGGAGTCATGGAAATGGTTGCCCGGGGTTCGTTCGTGATCTCTACGGAATCGACAAACCACTCCAACTCCACCCCGCTGAGCGCTTCAGTACTGGAAAAGAACACGTCCAGTTCGACAGGTTGAGACGCTCTGATCACCGCCGACTCGTCGGATGCCTGGAGTACGGAATACGATACTATCACTGGCTTCGGCGTGGTGCGGGTAACCGCGTTCGCAGCATTGGGGGACGGTCCAGGAGCAAGCGGCGAGGCCAGCCAGTTAGCGGCATCGTTGCTCAGTGCGGTGGTGCTCACACGTTCCAGCGAACGCCCACGATACTGGTAAGGGTAGCGGTCGAATCCCAGGAAGCTTGGGCCGGCACCGAGTGCATCTGCAGAGCTGGTCCAGGGGAAGGACGAGGAGTAGGCCACGGAGTTAACCACCGCTCCACTGCTGTCCTTCAGCTTGATAGTTTCGCCTCCGTTGCTCAGCTGCCCTTCGAAAGGCCCGAGAACCCCGGTTAGCCCAGTATACACCGCAGTCACGCGTGCGACGTTCTTTGCCACCACTTTGTATCCTCCTGCAGGAATCGTGGTTCCAACGGGAAAGGTAAAGGCGATGCCGTCATCCAGCTTCCATCCATCCAGGTTGACCGGAGCTAGCCCGACGTTGTGGATCTCTACAAACTCGTGGATATCTCCCGATAGATCCAGAACGGGGGTACCGTTGAGATTGAAAGCCGGTTCTTCCACCGGATGGTAGTGGATCTCGTTGATGACTACCTGTCCGGAAGCTACCGAGACGCAAAGAATGAGAGCAGCCAGGGCCGCTAAAGATCGGGGGATCACACCGCAACGGACCATGGAAGAACCATTGGGTCAATAAACCAATGTTAACAAGCAGCGAGGTATGGAGTTCCACCGACTAGCTGGGCAACAAAGGGGTGAAGGAGCTCTCTTCATCAGGCTTCTCGCCTCACGATCAGGTACTCAGGTGCGGCCGGAACAGCCGTGAATGTAGGGAGATCCGAATCTTGGCCAGCACCAGCTACTACCAAGAACTAATGAAAAAAATAACCCTCCTCCACGCCGCAGCGTTATCCGTTGCCGTGCTCGCCGCTCCCCTCGCGGGCGCACAGACCACGACTTCCGTCACCACCACTTCAGCTGGGACGATTAGCGAGTTCAGCCCGGATGCTCTGGTGATTCGCAGCGAAACCAGCACCACTCCCGTGCGCTACGGCTACACGAAGAGTACTGTCTACGTCGACGAGACGGGGGCGCCAGTGTCCCGTGAACTCGTGCGCTCGGGTCTCCCAGTCACCGTGCAGTACATTCAAGAGGGTGATCGCATGATTGCTAATCGGGTGATCGTCCGACGCACAACAACTACGGCTGCGCCGGCAGTGATCGAGCGGAACACAACTGTGACCACGCCTCCGGTTGTCATCGATCGCCCCGTAATCGTTGAAAAGCCAGTCGTCGTCGAGCGTCCCGTTGTAGTGACTCCGCCGCCCACCGTGATCGAGAAGAAGACGACTACCACAACGACCCGGACCAAGGATGACGATTAAAGGTCAGGTAAGCTAGACTCCGCGTCTCGCATGCGCCGCGATCCGAAGCTTCGGGTCGCGGCGTTGTCGTATCTGGAAGGGATGTCCCGATTGGAAATGGCGCTAAACGCTTCCGTGAAGGGTTGGATCGAGCGCCGCGGGACTCGCTGATCCGAGCTTTTAGCTCGGCACTCCGCCCTATTTGCTCGGCACGCCGAGCTATTGACACCCTCAGCCGAGCTATTTGCTCGGCACGCCGAGCTATTGACACCCTCAGCCGAGCTATTTGCTCGGCGCGCCGAGCTATTGACACCCTCAGCCGAGCTATTTGCTCGGCACGCCGAGCAAAAAGGGCGGCGCTCCGACCATGTTCTTGCGAAGCCAGCGGCATCTGGCTCCTAAGCTGAGCGCGCTAGCTGACCATCCCGGCGTCTTCTTGCAGTGACTTGAGCAGATTCGTCGCGGAGGATCAACCCAGATCCCCGCCCCAGAGCACCTGGATCTGAGAACCCTCGGCGACAAAGGCTGACGCTGGGGGGCCCTGAAGAGCGTCGGCGAAAGCCGGGCCATAGAGTTGCGTCGAGTCGCAATCCAGCACGGACTCTTCCGCATCCCACGCCAGCCATCGGGGATGCCGCACCTCGTACTCAGTGGTCCCGCCGCTCCGTTGCCGCGCGTAGCCCCAATAATGCTCGAAGATGAACTCTGCTTCGGAGCCTTCGGCGATCGGTTGCGGCGAACCGGAGAAGGAGGCGCTCAAACTTTGCCAGCGCCCGCCAGCAAACCACTCGTACGCGGCGCGTCCGGGTCCGCCGCCACCGAAGTCCACTGAATGCCGCATAGGCATGCGCACGTAGCGCTCGCCATAGAGGAGCTGCGCCACGGCAGCGATCGCACGTCGAGGGACGATCTCCTTTACGAAGACCACGCCGCGCCTCCAGCCCTCCGGTGTCTTCCGCCGCACGTAGAAGCGCAGATTCACCTCGGGAAAGTCCTGATGCAACGGAACCGGGCAGCCGAAGAGTCGAGTGCGTAGGAAGAGGAAGCCCACCATGCTCATGAGCGTGCGGCCCTGCCACTCATCGAGTTCCGTCCCCCGTGGGAGCAGGGGCCGCAAAACCTCGGGGGCGACCTCATAGTTGAGCATCACCAGCGCGCGCCATTCGGCATCCAGGAAGACGAGGCGATTCAAGGGCGACTATTTTGCAGAAGGTTTGGTGACCGTTAGCCAGAGCTGATCAGCGGAATCAATCACCAGGGTACTGTACCCTTGGGGCACGCCATTATCCTCAGAAGAAGTGGTGAGTGAATGACGAATCGATCGCTCCTTACCAGTCTCCGTCTCGCGGAGAACAAGCTGAAAGGGAACACTGGCTGGTGGGGCCTCGGGGGCTGCAGTGAACTTCAAGACAACGTCCCCACCCTTCTCCGGCACGTCAACCTCAGGCGCGGCAATCCCCTCTGGCAGCTGCTTCGCCGAAACTTGCAGCTTCGCTTTGAAGCCGTTGAGGAGCTTAACCGCGACCTTCAGCTCTCCTGTGTTTCCCTGTTCCAATTTGAGGGAATGAGCTTCGGAGTTAGCCGACACTCCCGGAGCAGCCTCCGTGATTGCCAGACGGTACGCGAAGCCAGGACCGCCCTGGTGGGTAACATCGCCGACGGCCACCCGAAAACGGCCCTCGTCTGGTGCGGTCCAGAACAACTCCGGGTCGCGTGATCCCCCCACGTCATCACTCCTGGCCAGTTCCTTGCCACCCTGATCCTCGACCCTTATCCACGCATCGAGAGAAGATCCGACCGTGGATGCGATGACTTGCACGCGGTACTCGCGCTGCTTCACCGCCTGAAAGGAGTATCGATCCTCCTCACGAGCCATCCCGATGCGCCCGGTGACGGCGCCAGGAACGAGCAGAAGCTGGGTCTCGGCCGCTGCTGGGGATGACTCGTCTTCCAGCGCCTCGGGATAGTCGCTGACGGAGATCAGATGCGGCGCGGCACCCTCCAGCGGAATGGGAACTGATATCTGCTCCGGTGCGATCTGAGTGGCATCCACCTCAACTTCTGAGGCCGGGAGATTCCAGCCCTCGAGCTGCACCCGCGATTTCTGGCCGCGCGCCACGCCCATCGGTCGCGTCAGGCGCACCACGGGTCCCGCATTGAGATGCAACCGGTAACCGCACCCATCTCCACCAGTGAAATTGATCGCGGCATCCGCGGGATAGGCGAACCCCATGACCTGCACGATGAACGTGCCATCGCGCGGCGCCTCCCATCCGAGAAATGGGTCGATCGTCTGGGCGTCGTGATTAAATGCGAACTGCGCCCCGGTGCTGTCCACGATTCGGAGCATGCCGTCAAAGGCAGAAGCGAGTACATACGCCTCGACTCGAGCGACGACGGACTGCCCCTGCTTCAGGTCGACGGCAAAGGAATCGACGTCGTCTGCTTTGTTCAGCCGACCGCTCAGCACGGCGGGGAGGCTGGCTACCTTTTGCGGAGCCTTGAACTCGTCGTTCGGCTCCGCCTCCCCTGTCTCCGGCCGATCCGAAACAATGAAGAAACGGGGCGCGGAGGTCCCGCTCTCGTTGACGAAACGAACAAGACGAGGGCCTGGCTTGGCGTCGCCGGCGATTTCCACCTCGAAATTTCCAGGTTTCTCGCCTGGGGTGAAGGTGAGGCCCGGTGCATCAACCCAGACTCGTGGAGGCCACGGATCAAACTTACCGAAGGCCGTGACCGCCACCTTGCTGCCCTGCTGTCCGGCAATAGGATAAAGCTGAATAAGCTCCGGCCCGGCGGCAGCAGCAAAGCTGGTGAGTGCAGCTACTGCTGCCAAGGCGCGCGACAGGAACACGCCGCTAGATGAAAAGCTCCCGGATGAGGCGCCCCTCATTGACCAGCGCGATCGGACGACCTGTGCTCGTGTGTAGGCTCTGATGCGGATCGATCCCCATCTTCGTATAGAGCGAAGCAGCAAAGTCTTCCGGCCGGTAGACGTTCTCGGACGCATGATAGCCCTTCGCATCCGTGGCCCCGACGATCTGTCCTCCGGGAATGCCCGCACCAGCCATCAGCACCGACATGGCATGAGGCCAGTGATCGCGACCAGCGTCCTTGTTAATCTTCGGAGTGCGCCCGAATTCTCCGAGAACCACAACCAGCGTGGTCTCGAGCAATCCGCGCTCATGCAGATCGTTGATAAGTGCGGCGACGCCCTGGTCGAATCTCTTGAGGCGATCTCCCTTGTAGGTCTCAAAGATCTTCCGGTGATCGTCCCAGCCACCAAAGTTCACCGTGACCCAGGAGACGCCGACCTCCACGAGCCGACGGGCGAGGAGCAGCCGCTGGCCGAAGTCGTTGCGCCCGAATCGTTCTCTGGATTTCTCATCCTCTCCGCTGATATCGAAGGCTGTCTGAGCGCGTGATGATGAGACGAGCTCGAGCCCCTGCTGATAGAACTGGTCGAACACCACGGTCGGGTCGTCGACCAGCTGATCATTGAAGCGCTGCATCCGATCCAGCGAGGCACGCAGCTCTCGCCGGGAAGTCGCGCGCCCTTCCGAGATCTCTGACGGCAGGACGACATCACTGACTTGGAACGTCTTTCCATTAGGGTCACCACCGATGATGAAAGGCGCATGCTGGCCACCGAGAAAGTTCGGTCCCCCTGAGCGCGTGTTACTCGGCAGCGTCATATAAGGAGGGAGACCAGTGCGTACCCCGCGCTCATGCGAAACCATCGATCCGAATGAAGGATGGAACGTCACGAAGGCCCCGCAACTCACCGGCACCGGGGTGGGCGCGCCTGTCATCATGTAGTGATTGCCGCCGCCGTGATTTGGATCCTTGTGGCAAATGGAGCGGACGACGGTGAACTTGTCGAAAACTTTGGCGAGTTCCGGAACTACTTCGCTGAAGTGGACTCCCGGGACGGCGGTAGGGATGGTCTTGAAGGTGCCTCGAATCTCTTCGGGCGCATCCGGCTTCGGATCGAAGGTCTCGTAATGCGACGGCCCGCCATCGAGCCAGACCATGATGCAGTTGATGTTCGTTCCAGCGGAGCGGACCGAGGGAGCGGCTGCAGAGGCGCGCAACCTGAGGATATCCGACAGTCCAAACCCGACAATTCCACCGAGTCCGAGCTGCAGGAAATCGCGGCGGGTATGGCCAGCACAATTGCGGTGAAGTTTCGACATCTGGGAGAGGCGCGCTGGCTAGTGATTGAAGACGAACTCGGCAGAATTGAGGAGCGCCCAAAACACATCCTCGGTAGCCGATCGCCGACTTGTGGGAGTATCGCCGAAAGTGGCGGTGGCGAGCCGCGACTCCTCTTCGGATGGAAGGCGGCTGTAACAGGCGAGGTAGAGCTCCTTCACGATCTCCGCTGGAGTGAGCGCACTTGTGGCGAGTCGCTGAACACGTGCAGCACGGTCTTCGCTTCGCAGTTTGCCATGAAGCAGCGTCGAGTTCATGAGGTGCAGGGACTGGCCGATACTGGGCCGCACATCCCGCTCGCAAGGACAGTCGCTGCTCGAGTTTGGCCGGCCAAAGGCATCCATGGTTCTCGAGTCGATCTTATAGCTCCACGCCTGCATGGCACGGCTCCCCGGCGGCATTCCAGGATAGGAATCCGGGACGCCGGTGACATCCGCGACGGCATCCGCCAGCACCTCTGCCGGAAGGCGGCGACGATAAGCCCGCGAGAAGTTCCGGGTGTCCGCGCGGTTGAACTCATTGGGAAAGGCGCTCAGCTGGTAGAGACGCGATTGAACGATCGTCCGCATCAGTTCCTTAAGATCGAACCGACGCCGGATCAACTCCTTCGCCAGCGCGTCGAGCAGCGCGGGATTGGCAGGCGGATTCGAGATTCGAAAGTCATCTACAGGATCAACAATGCCTCTACCAAAGAAGGATGCCCACACGCGGTTCGCCACGGCGCGCGCGAAGAATGGGTTTTCAGGACCCGCCATCCACTCAGCAAGGGCAAGGCGAGGATCCGTATCGTTCGCGGGTTTCATCGCGGGGCCGTCCGGTGGCTGCGGCTCCATGATCTCGCCTGAGACGGGATGCTTCACCGGATCACCTTTGGCGAAGAAGAAGGTCTCGCTCCCCGCAGAGATCGGCGGCGAGAGCCCAGCTCCCTTCCGCTTAACCGGACCGAAGAACGCCGACATGCGATAGAAGTCGTCCTGCCCCCATTTCTCGTTGGGATGATGGTGACAACGTGCGCAGTCGAGCCGTACTCCGAGAAAGAGCTGACTAAACATTGTCGTGAGATCCTCCGGCTCACGACGATCGCGATACACCACGGCGGGGCCGTATCGATGATTATTGCCCTCCGCGAGCAGGATCTCCCGGACCAGCTGGTCGTATGGCTTGTTCGCGCGGAAGCTGTCCCGCAACCATTGATCCAGAACAAAGACGCTTTTCACCCCGACGCGATCGGTGTTGGGCCGCAGCAGATCAGCCCATTTGTTCGCCCAATGGTCTGCGTAGAAGGGATGAGCAAGCAACCGATCGATCAGGCGCTCCCGCTTACCCGCGGTGGCATCCTGCAAGTAGGCAGTCGCCTCTTCCGGCGACGGAAGGCTGCCTGTGATGTCCAACGAAGCGCGGCGCAGGAATTCCTCATCCGAACACGGCTCGGAAGGGAACAAACCGAGCCGCTTGAACTGGGCGTACGCAAGTTCATCGACGAAGTTGTTCACCGGCAAGCCGGCGTACTGGGTCTCGGGCAGCAGCCTCTCCGCAGGCACGACGATCTGCGCGGCACTGACCAGCCCCATGAAGCGCGCGACGATCACCGCCTGACCACTCAGTTCCCCAATCGTAATTTTGCCTTCCTCAGTCACGCTCGCGATCTCCTTGTCGCTGGAACTGAAACTCGCAAGATCCGTGACATCGCGAACAAACCCGTCCGAGTATTTCGCCTGCACCATCAACTGCTGCGTGCCCCGCTTGCGATAGCGACGGTCGCCTGGAGATACCGTGACCGCCTGCAGCGTCGGCTCCTTCTCAGCTCGATAGGTCATCCCGCTTCGCACCCACTCCACGAGCATGCGGTACGCTGCCGAGTCTTGAGCAAATCGCTCGCCGCCTTCGTGCGGAATAGTTTGTTTGGCCTTCAGGAGGAGCAGGCTCTCCGTGGGCGCCGAGGGAAATACGCGGCGCCCGCGGGCATCGCGCACGATCTCGTGATAATCAGAGCTCGGATCAAAAGAGAATACGCTCAGCCGAAAGCCATTTTGCCCTTCGGGCTTCGCGTGACATGCGCCCGCATTGCAGCCGGCTTTGCTCAGCACTGGCAAGACGTCGCGGAGGAAGGTGGGCGGCACTTTGTCCACGACGGGCGTGATCTCGACAGGGACCTCTACGCTCTGCCCCCCGAACGACACGATAAGTTTGCTCGCCCCAGGTTTGAGGGCACTCGCCACACCAGCACCGTTCACCGCCACAAGATCAGGGTGCTCCGCGGTGACGCTCGCCGCTCCGGTGACATCGACGTCGAAGCCGTCTTTTGACCGGGCAGAAACCAGCACACGCATTTGCTCACCCGCTCGCAACTGGAGACGCGAAGGTTCTGCGCTAAGCTGGACGAACTCCTCAGCCACACTACGCGCAGGGCTGATGAGAATCAGCAGGCCCGCAAGCGCAAGGTGCCGGATCAAAGGAAGGCTCATTCGGCAGGTACCGCGGCAGCGGTGAGACTTTCCTTCACCTCCAACTTATTGATCAACTTGCCGTCCTTGTCCCAGACGAAGACTCGCCCATCGTGCGAACCTGCATAGATGCGCTCGTCCTTCCCCGCGGCCGAGACACAGTAGAGTGCATTGTCCGCCCCCTCGAACTTCTGCTCTTTGCCTGACGTCGAACTTTGTACACCGGTATCTGCCTTCAGCTCCGTAAAACGCAGTAGCCCACCAGCATCAGTAACCGCAATAACTGCTGGCCCGGTGGGAGCCCACGCCGCCGCATTGATTGCGGCAGTATGTTTACCGAGCGTCATGATCCTATCGCGTGTGTTCACGTCCCAAATCTTCAACTGCTGATCCGCCCCACCCGAGAGCAACTGCGCACCTGTTGGATCGAACGCGACTGTGAGAACCTGCGCCGCGTGCCCTTCCAGCGTGGCCTGCTCCAGATGCGTTGCCATGTCCCAGATCTTCACCAGATGATCGCCACCTGCGCTGGCCAGCAGCTTTCCATCTCCGCTTACTGCCACGTCGAAGATTGTGTCTTCGTGCGCTGCCCATGACTTGGTGATCACTCCCGTTTCGCACTCGGCAATCCGTAACACGCCTTCCTCAGCGACTCGTCCATCGGCAATCACCACGTGCTTCCCGTCCAGGAGAAAGCGCAGCGCGGAGATTCGATCCGTCAGCCCATTTGTGATGACTCGCTCCGCGGCAAGTGACTGCGCATCCCACACTACTACCCGCCGGAATGCACCTGTTGCCAGTCGTTTGCCATCCGGACTCCAGGCAAGGCTTTGCACCGGATCCGGGTGTGCGCTCGCGCGTGCTACGAATGTCGCCACAGGTTCCGCGACATTGTAGATCACGATCTGATTCCCACAGCCAACCCCCAGCCGCGTTCCATCCGGAGATACTGCGAGAGCGAGTACCGGGCTGTATGATGAAGGCAATGCGGCAAGCGCCACGGTGCGCGGCTCGGAGCCAGGACCAGCCAGCGCCTCTGCATCCCACGCCGCGCCGTCCGTTACCCAGCGTTTCATCACCGCAATCTGAGCGGCGGAAAGTTGCTTCTTCGGCGGCATGTGAGGGTCCGCCCCCGCAGCAAGGGAAGTGATGATCAGACTTTCGTCGGGCTTGCCTGTGATCAGCGCCGGACCGGTCTCGCCACCTTCCAGCAGCGCCTCCCGGGAGGTCATTGCGAGTTCGCCCTTCCGCTTCTTCTCGTTGTGACACGAGAAACAATTCTTCTTCAAGAGGCGCATCGCCTCGATCCCTACTGTGCTCTCGGGAGCAGCGAGACTTTCCGTGGCACACAAAACTAACGCCGCCAGCGCCAGCGAGGCACAGGCTGGAAAGAGTCTTGGCCAGCGGTTGATCATGTTACCAGTGAGGCAGAGAGCTGTAAGTCTCTGCTGGGGGCTCAGTGGATGTAGTTTGCTGCCGGAGACTTTATTAGGAGAAACTCTCCGATCAAAGAGGCTGCCCTGACTAGCCCGCCCCCTTCTTGCTCAGCGAACTCAGCGGGCCGGCAGCTTGCGGAGCACGATATTCCGCAGCGCAGCGCGGGTGCGGAAAGATGCAATGCCGATCGGCGCCGAGAGCTCGATCTCCCCACCTCTCATTCCCAGCTCACGCCCCTCCAGATCCACCTTGGCCAATTGCGTATCATCGATCCAGGCCTCCAGAAGGCCAGTGGTAACCCGCACCCGAATGCGGTACCATCGGTCCGTCTCGAATTTCTCATACTGCGTCGTTTCGTTCTCCGAAGCGTCGTCGCCGTTGATGCTCGAAATCCCGACGACCCCGCCTCCCCATCCGCCGACGACATACGTCACGGATGTTCCGCCGACTGGAAAAGTTAGCCCGCAGAAGAAGTCCGACCCCACGACACGTTTGGCTTCCAGGGCGAGTTCGTAGTTGGTCCGTGGGAAGTCCTTTGCATAGTTCACGCCGGTCAGGTCGTTCCCTGCTTCGAGGATGATTGTGCCGTCCTGGACCAGTACCTCACCGCCTCCCGCGAAGTTCGTTTCCTTCCAGCCAGCCAGGGTCTTGCCATCGAAGAGGGTGATGGCTTCGTCGTTCTTAGCTGCAAGTGCGGTGCCCTGAAGCAGTCCGCGTAGCTGCACGAGCAGCAGGGGCACGGCTTTCAGTGGATCTTCCTTTGCCTCGTACTCGAGCGCGACGTAGCCCTGATAGTTTGCGTCTCGGAGCATCTTGACGAGGCGGGGCAGATCCGCTGCTTCAACCGGGCCACCCGTCGTCCGCATCTCGGTTTTGATCTGCACGTTCACGGCATAAGGCAGGCAGGCCTCAAGCGCTGCATACGGGTCAGTTGTGTGAAAGTTACCAGTGTCCAGGTTTATCCCCAGCCACTGGCTATCAACCGCGCGCACGATGGCCAGCAGCCCCTTCGGTTCCGCTACGACGCCGCCGTGATTCTCCAATCCCAGCATGATGCCGTACTTCGCGGCATGCGCGCAGCACTCGCGAAGCGCTTCGATGCAGAGCTTTTCCGCCTCTGCCGCTGGCATTCCTTTGCCGCTCCCTGCGAAGATCCGGATGTGCGGAGCACCCAGTACGGCGGCACGCTCAATCCAAAGTTTTCCGGCAGCAATCTCCTGGTCGCGTTTCGGTCCGGGCGGAAGTGTGAAGTCGTTTCCGATCGCAGTACCGCTGATTTCGATTCCGCGCAGGAAGGCGTGCCGACGCACATTGCGGAGTTCATCTTCACTTACACCCTCCGCGAAGTAGTAGCTGGTCAACTCCGCACCGTCGCAGCCTTGCTCCGCGCAGTAATCTAGAAAGCGCGGCATGGTCATCTTCTGCTCAGGATCCGCCGTATCCTTGAAGTAATCTCGGAAACTATACGCGGCTAAGCTCAGCCTGAGCCGAGGCCCGCCCGTGCGCTGGAAAGGCTCGATGGCCCGTGCTGGAGCAAAAGCCGCAAGGGTGGCACCGGCACCTGCGAGATGAAGGAAACGTCTACGGGAGAACAACGACATAGAGCGATAATGCCGAGCGGGTCGGCAGGAGAGAAGCCTTACGCAAGGATCGCTTTCACGACCTCGCCTGCGACATCGGTGAGTCGAAAATCCCGCCCCGCATGTCGGAAGGTCAGTCGCTCGTGGTTGAACCCGAGTAGATGCAGGATTGTGGCGTGGAAATCGTGGACGTGCACGGGGTCCTCCACCACCTGCGCGCCGAACTCGTCTGTCTTACCGTAAGCGATCCCGCCCTTTACCCCGCCACCCGCGAGCCACGATGAGAAGGCGCGGTTGTGATGACTGCGACCGGTGGGTCCATCAGTCGTCGGCGTACGCCCGAATTCTGTGGTCCAGACGACCAGCGTATCTTCCAGCATCCCGCGAGATTTTAGATCCTTCAGCAGCCCCGCGATGGGCAGATCTACGTTCATCGCGAGCGGCTCGTGCGTCTTCATATCGCCGTGCGCGTCCCAGTTGTTCGAGGAGCCGACGTCGATCAGCTCGATGAAACGCACCCCGCGCTCTGCCAATCGGCGGGCCACGAGGCACTGCCATCCAAACCCTTGCGTGCTCCCTCGCTCGAGACCGTAGAGCGCAAGAGTGGCATCAGTCTCTTTACTGAGGTCCACCGCCTCGGGCATCTCCATCTGCATACCGTAGGCAGTTTCCCACGTTTTCATCCGGGCAATCAGCGCGGGATCCGCAGGCCGCTCCTGCTGGTGCTTGCGGTTGAAACGCTCAAGCAAGCTAAGCTCCATCTGCTGCATCTGGCTGGAAGGAGCACGCCGGGTGAGATTCGGGATTGGCTCGTTCCCCGCCTGCACTCGAACACCTTGATGCGCCCCCGGTAGGAAATCTGAACTCCAAACTTGGCTCCCGGCATAGGGCATCTGCGGCGCGAGTACCACGAAAGACGGGAGGTTCTGATTCACCGTGCCCATTCCGTAGCTCACCCACGAGCCGATGCTCGGTCGCGCCACGCTCACTGAACCAGTGTGAATCCCGAGGGTTGCTTGAAAATGATCCTGATGATCGCCGCGCATCCCACGGATCAGGCAGATGTCGTCCATGCACTCGCGTAGATGGGGGAAAAGATCGCTCACTTCCGTCCCGCACTGGCCACCTGGCTTGAAGTCCCACATTGGTGCAAGGTACTTTGCCGCGCCTGGTTTCTCCGAGCTGGGCTTGCCCCCATCCGTCGTCAGACGAGGCTTGGGATCGAAGGTGTCCATGTGCGACACGCCGCCCGTCATGTAGAGGAAGATGACTCGCTTAGCCTTGCCGGGGAAATGTGCGGAGCGGGCTCCGATCGAGTTTGTCTTCGCGCCACTCTCAGCTGAGGCAAGCTGGGAGAGGATCCCCGGCATCAGGAGCGAACCCGCCATCAGCGATCGAACCATCTGGCGGCGCGTACAGGAGCAATCGAGAGCGTTCATGGAAGGGGGATTAATCGACAAAGAGAAACTCGTTACTGCTGATCAGCACCCGCACAAACGAGGCAAGCGCGACCTTCGGCTGCTGATCAGCCGAGACCCCTGCGCTTTCGAGCTCGCCGGCCACTTGCTCCAGGTACGCATTCGCGACTTCCAGCTCATTGGTTTCCGCTGGTCGGCCCAGAACCAGCCGGTAAGCGCGATCAATGCGAGCGCCGTCGCGCTCAGAATCCTGCGTAAGCCGCACCGCGAGCTTCTCGGCCTCACCGTGGGCGAGTTCATTGTTCATTAAGAACAGGGCCTGAATCGGTGTGGTACTGAGAGGACGAGTCCCAGTGGTTGCATTCGTGTCCGCGCCGTCAAAGACCTCCAGGAAGGGCTGCTTGCGAATCCGCTGCTGCATCAGAAAAATCGTCCGCTTGCGTGAAGGGTAGTCCGCGATAAATGGCTTGTGCTGCGTGTAGCGCCACTCGGGTTCGCCAGGGAATGGATGCGCGCCTGCGGGCGTAAGATCGAGGCTGCCGCTGAAGGAAAGAAGTGCATCGCGTATCTCCTCCGCAGAAAGGCGGCGACGATCTACTCGCCATAAGAGATCGTTGTTCAAATCCGCCTGCAACATCTCCGGTCGGTCGATCGAGGACATCTGGTACGTTCGTGAAAGCATGATCAGCCGGTGCATCGCCTTAACCGACCACCCGCTCTCGACGAAGCGGCTGGCCAGCCAATCGAGCAACTCGGGATGGGTGGGCGCTTCGCCGCGTAGACCAAAGTCGTTGACGCTTCTCACCAAGCCGCGTCCGAAATGCTGTTGCCAGATTCGGTTCACCATTACGCGCGCGGTGAGCGGATTGGCGGGCTTCGTCAGCCATTCTGCGAGTTCACGGCGACCACTCCCCTGCTCTTCCGGCGACAGCTTCTGCCCGCCGAGCACAGTGAGAAAGCCGCGAGGCACCTCGTCCCCGAGATTTTTTGGATCTCCCTTGCGCTGGAGCTTGGTGTTCCGGGCTTTCCCGTCCTGCACGGCATACGCTTTGGGCAGCCGCTCCTGCCGGACGACCAACGCCTTCTGCCGATCCATCACCTCCTGTAGTTCCTGCGTTGCATCGGCCGCCTTTCTTCCCGGCGGTTTGGGGTACTCCGCCAGGACCGACTTCGTAGGATCGAGGGGCTTTTCCGCCGCTTCCTCTTCGCGCTTCTCTTCCCGCAGCAGCCGCTTCTTTTCGTTCTTCAGGTTCTCCACCCTATCGTCGAGGCCAGCCAGCTCCAGCGCCTCACGAACGAACAGTTCCGCATCTTCGCCTGCCGCGAGCGGTACAAAATCCTTCGTGTGCCGATAGATCTCCGTCCCGGGGAATGCGTACGTGGTACTCTCGAAGATTCCGTAGAGCGCGTAGTAGTCGTTAGCCAGGACGGGATCGTACTTGTGATCATGGCAACGCGCGCAGCTCACGCTCAGCCCGAGCACTGCCTTGCCGAGATTGTCGATAGTGTCGTCGATCGTTAGATGGAACTCGTTGTTCCGCGAACCAAAGCGTCTGGATATCGCCAGGTAACCCGTGGCAACGACCTGCTCGTGGCGCTGCGCTTCCGTTGATGCTGGCATCAAATCCCCGGCGATCTGCTCCCGGAGGAAACGGTCGTACGGCTTGTCGCTATTGAAAGCATCAACGACATAGTCGCGGTAACGGAAGACCGACGGAACCGGGAAGTCCGAGTTGCACCCAGAGGTATCGGCATACCTCACGACGTCCAGCCAGTGCCTCCCCCAGCGCTCGCCGTAGCGGGGCGAAGCGAGCAGTCGCTCCACGACCTTTGAGAAAGCTTCCGGTGCTTCATCAGCTAGAAAGGCGTCAATTTCCTCCGGTGTAGGCGGCAGGCCCGTGAGGTCAAAGGTTGCCCGCCGCAGCAACGCACGCTTCTCGAGATCCAGGTTTGGGCGGAAACCCTTGGCTTCGAGTTTAGCCAGAACGAAACGGTCAATGGGCTTCCGTACCCAACTCGCATCGCTTACCGCCGGCACCCCAGCATCACGTACTGGCTGGAATGACCAGAACTCCTGCGCCTTCGTGAGATCAAAAGCTGGCTCCACCTCGGGTGCGCCCGCTCGTGGATCGGGGAGCCCCATCCGAACCCACTCCTCGAAATCACGAACCTGCTCTGGAGAGAGCGCCTTCTTCGGCGGCATCTCCGTGTCAGGATCCTTATACCGAATCGCCTGGATGAGGAGGCTTTCGTCAGGATTCCCCGGCGCAACTGCGGGGCCGGAGTCACCGCCTTTCAACATCGAATCACGCGAATCCAGGAGCAGCCCACCTTTCACCTTTTCGCCAGTGGCACTGTGACACTTGAAGCACGACTCAGCGAGCACCGGGCGAATCTTCTTCTCGAAAAACTCGAGCTGCTCCGGAGGCAAAGCCGCCGCAGCCGCGTCGCCGGAGGCAACGAGCAAAATGATTAGAATCCAAGCGTGGCGGAGGGAAATCATCAACTGGGGGAAACGGCAGGCGCGACTCACCTAATAGAGCAGCCTACGGGCTTACCGCCAAGTTCGGTAAACCTTAGCGATTTTCAGCTCACTCCAGCCGGAACACTCACGGCGAGATCCGCTGGTTGGGCGAGCACGCTCTCGGCCATCGCTTTCCTGACCTGCCAAAGTTTGATGGTCAGCCAAATGGTCAGGAGCAGCCCGACCAACAGCCAGAAGTGGAATGCGCGCGGCACAGCGCGGGCTGCTTCAGCGGGGAGTTCCGACAGCGAGAGCAGACTCCCGACGGCATAAAACGGCATACTCACCGGTGAGATTCCGCCAAGCCACGCGGCCAGCGGTATGAAGTGACCGGGAATCGCACCGAGCACGGACCCAACCATCAGTGGAACTACCCCGGCAAAGATCGCCGTGAAGACAACAACGCGCCCACCTTTTGCCTCCAGCAGAGTCTGAAAACCGAGGCCGCCCATGATCATCACGCCAGCGAAGTAGGCCAGGGTGCTCAGCGGCACGACATGCCCAGGGAACCACCGGGACTCGACTAGGCCTCGGGTGAAGAGGAACCAACCAAATGCACCGGTGAGCGCCATAAAGAGGACCGCCCAAAACCCGGTGGCGGCGTCCGACAGCCGCGGCAATGCGGAGGCACCCTGCTTGCGCGCGCGGCGCCAACCCTGGATCTGGCGGCTCGCAGAAGGCGTGATGATGCCGCCAAGGAGGAAGATCAGGAGCAATGTGACCAGGCCGTAAATTCCCGCCATCGCGACCGCCTCATAAGGAGCCGGAGCCCACCCGGGTCGGATACTTACCATCCGCATGAACGCGCGGCTGGGGAAGAGATTCCCTGGTTCGATCAGTGGGAGCGCGTTGCCCAGAAGGAGCAACTGGACCCAGACAAAGAAGCCACAAGCCCAGAGCTTCCCGAGCAAGTGCGACTCACTCCGGCGCCACTTGCGGCAGAGCATCACCACAAAGGTCAGGATCAAGCCGCCTTGAGAGAACACCGTGGAGACGGCTTCAGAGAAATCGAGGTTGAAGAACTTGACCGTGGGCGCGAGTTGCTGGCCGAATTTAACCGCCGCGCTGGCGGAAGACGGCAAGAGGCCAGCCAGGCTCTCCTCAAAGACGGGCGTGATCGTCAGGTATTTGAAGAAAACCAGCCCGAAGTTCGCAATTTGCGGGATGATTGTATAAAGGCAGAAAACCAAGCCGATCGACGCCAGGAAAGCCCATCGCCGATTACGCGCCACAGTGCCGGTTAGCAATCCGGTAAAGTGGTAGAGCAGCCCGGAAGTGAAAACCACGCCGTAGAGTGGAAGCCAGGTTTCCCAGGCAACTTGCCCACGCCACAGCGACCAAGCCGTAAAGGGAAGCGTCGCCAGGACCATCACATACTCGCGCACCGGAAGCCCGAATAGGTAGCCGAGCACCTTGGCCAGCGGCGACATGGGGATCAGCCGCTGATAATCGATGACTCCCTCGTCGCGCTCCGCCGTCATTCCTCCTGCAACCTGGGCAGTGCCAAGGACGAATAGGATCACGCCTTGGAGCATCAGGAGCGGGATGATGCCGGTCCGCGCAGCGTCGGCTGGGTTCATGCGTGAGTGCAGCGCTATGGAATTTGCCATTGCCACAATGAATCCGGCGATGAGGACAGTGAGGAGCAGACCGATCCCCAAGCCCCGAGCGCGTAGGCGCGAGCAACAGTAACGCGCGAAGATGGGGTTCTCCCAAATCTTCCACGAAGCATGTCGGGTGGCAGTAACGGGTGGCAAACTCATGAACGCCGATTGGTCTCCGCAACTTCCACAAGGATGTCTTCGAACGAGGATCGCTTCTCTTCAAAGGCCCTCACTCGGATCCCTAGCCCCACCAGGCCCACCATGAGGTCAGCCTGGGCGTCGTCGGACCCTTTGAAACCAAAGATCACCTGCTGCCCGATGATCCTCGCCTCATGCACACCCGACTGCGCGGAGATCCACTCTGCGGCTTCTCCGCAGCGCCCGAGAAGTGTCGCCGTGAGCACGCGCTCGGTGCTGCCAAGCTGATGGCGAACTTCATCCACGCTCCCTGAGGCGAGCAGGCGGCCCCGATTCATTACGCAAAGCGAGGTGCACATCTCAGCGAGCTCGCTAAGAATGTGCGAACTGACGAACACCGTAGCACCCTGTTGCGCCAGCTTGCGCAGCGAGTTCCGCAGATCACGTCGCGCCAGCGGATCCAGTCCGCTAGCCGGCTCGTCGAGGATGAGCACCCGCGGGCGGTGCAGGAGCGTCTTGGCAAGGACAACGCGCTGGGTCTGACCGCGCGAGAGTTCCTTGCACCAGCTATTCCGCTGTGGAGTAAGCGCGACCTCCTCGAGACATTCGGCCACTCGGTCGCGGCGCTGAACGCTGGAGCCGAGCCCGTAGGCGGTTGCGTGAAACTCAAGAAATTCCCAAACCTTTAGGTCCGTAGGTACCGGCGCAAGATCCGGCATGTAGCCAACGATGCGGCGGGCTGTTTCAATGTCCTCGAAGGCATCGACTCCATCCAGGAAGACCTCGCCGTACGTCGGCTCCATGAGCGTCGTGAGCACGCGGAAGGTGCTCGTCTTTCCCGCGCCATTCGGCCCAACCAGTCCGAAGACCTCTCCCCCCGGCACAGCCAGCGTGAGATCGTCCACGGCCACGAAGTCACCATAATCTACGCGCAAGTAGCGGATGTCGATCGCTGGCGGGGCGGTGCTTGCCTCTGGTGAGGCTCCGTTCACGTGCATTGATCAGAATCCTTCTTCGAGCAGTTCCCAGTCAGCAGGAAGCGCCAGCCCAACCGCTGCCGCTTCCTCCGCGGCTTTGTCCCGTCGGCGTTGCCGCTCCGCCTCGTAGGTGGTGCGCTGCTCCGGCCTGAGAATCGCCAGGATGGCTGCCTGACGATCTCCGCCCGGCGTCATCGGAATATCGCCCTGTGAGCCCTCCAAAGCCATGGCGGGACTGTAATCCCGTGAACCCCGCGCCATGATTCCGAAGATCTGATCACGCTGCGCGTCATCCAGCTCCACGATGGAGTCGATCCGCTGTACCTTCATGTCCGCCTCTTGCTGGACGCGCGCCGCGCGCTCGGCAAGCCGCTCCGCCTGGAAGGCGGCAGCCTGGTCAGCGGGAAGCATATTCGCTATGAAGGTGTCGACGCCCTCATCAGGACGGACGTCTCGGGAGGCGCGGATTACATCCTCCAGGCGCGTGCCGTCCGCCGTGATGAGAGCCGTCCACCGTTGAGCTTCGTCCTTTGCCTTCTGCGCGAACCATCCCTTGAGGGCTGCTTCGTTCTGCGGCGACAGATCATACTTCCGGGCTAGTTCGCCTGTCATCCCGTCGACTATTTCCTGCTCCTGCTTCAGGCGCATCCGATCGAATAAAGGGGCAAGATCCCGGAGCAACGGTTTGCTGGTGCGGAAGATGTCATCTGGACTCACCGGCCGCCCGGCGCGGAGATCCTCTGCAATGCGGCGGGCGCCGTCCTTCACTGCATGCCGAGACTTGCGTCCTCCAGATTTCGTCTCGTCACCATTCCGCGTTCCACCTTCCGCATCTTCCGAGGCTTCAGCCTCCAGCGCCGCTACCCGATTCCGGGCGCGCTTGAGCTCGAGTTCGAGTTTCTGAGCCCGTTCTTCGGGTGACCCCGCACCACCGGGTAGACTGTCCATGAACAAGATCGCTCCCGCCACACCTACTGCAAGACCGATGCTTAGCGGAATCAGCGAGCGGAAGGTTTCAAGGAGCTTCATCCGGGGGAGGCGACACTCTGAGCGCCCCTAACGGTGCGGAGCAATGCGAATGTGCGCGGCCTCACTACCCACCGCGCCCGAGAAAACTTGCTGCGCAATCCAATAAGAAGCCCTGATCAAGCCAGCGAGGCACGCCAAGGTCGTAGGCCGAAGCTAGAGCCTCCGCGAGGGAACAGACGGTCCTTACTTGTCGCGGAGCGGCATTCGCCGAAGCGGCGACTTTGGAAGCGCCTGGGTGCAAGTGCGGAACGCGTCGGGACCGAGCTGGCGGAGCAAGGCACAAACCCGACGGTTAAGAGGATGATGAGGATTGAGGCCGAGGGATCTCATGGGGTGGCATGCTTAAGACGCAGGAACAGTGCCTATGCTTCAAATAAACGATCACCTTAACCGGTGTGGCAGATTGCGCTGCTAATACAAAACAATGCATCCCTTTTGCAGCACGGTGCGAAAGACATTGCGAAGGACGAACGCTGGCTGCCAGTGCCGCTCTAAACGGCCCTGGCCAGCTAGCCCTACCTCCTCTGACAACCAACAGAACAAAAACAAACCTACCATGAAAACATTCCTCGCCTTTACCGCAGCATGCGGCCTTGCCCTCTCCTCTGCAGTCGCTGCCGATGACATCATCGACACGGCCAAGTCAGCAGGTCAGTTCAAGACTCTGACCGCCGCTCTCGATGCCGCAGGTAAGACTGCGATGCTCAAGGAAGCCGGTCCATACACAGTCTTTGCACCGAGCGATGCAGCGTTCGAGAAGCTGCCGAAGGGTACAGTCGAAGATCTTCTCAAGCCTGAGAACAAGGAGAAGCTCGGAAAGATCCTCGCATACCACGTTGTCTCCGGCAAGGTGATGGCGGCGGACGTCAAGACGATGATGGCTAAGTCAGCGAACGGCGCAGAACTCGACATCAAGGTTAAGGGCGACGCTGTCACGGTCAATAACGCCAAGGTAGTGAAGGCTGACGTAAAGGCCAGCAACGGCGTGATTCACGTCATCGACACGGTTCTTCTGCCTCCCACGAAGTAATTCCAGTCGAATAGAAATCTAATGAACGGGCGGTGCGAGAGTCGCACCGCCCGTTTTCATTTCCCGCAGGACGTCAGAAGCTGCCCGTGCCGCGATTAGGAAGCGTGCATATCCATTCAAGGTCGCTTTATAGTCTGCTTCGTCCCGCTGCGACTTGCATCCTCATTGTGCTGGGAGGTTGCGCCTCTTTGAAGCCGCAGAGATTTGAAGAGGGCAAACCAATCTTTGAACCTGAGAGATATTTTTCAGGGCGAACCCAATCGTGGGGAGTATTCGAAGATGGCAAGGCCAACCCACGCAAGCGTTTCAAGAGTGAAGCCATCGGAGCCTGGAGGAACGGTGAACTGGCGCTCGCCCAAAAGTTTACTTTTGACGATGGTACCACGCAGCGTCGCAACTGGCGTCTTCGTAGGTTGGATAAACATCGGTACGTCGCCACGGCAAACGATGTGGTCGGAACCGGCACGGGCGAGGCACACGGCAATGCGTTTCGCTGGGAGTACACCGTTGCCTTACAGCCCGGGAATCCGCTCTCGCACGTCCACCTCACCCAGTGGATGTACCTGCAACCAGATGGGCGGACGGTAATGAATAGGGGAACGATCCGTAAGCTAGGGGTGCAAGTTGGGCAGCTGAGCGAGACGTTTCAGAGGAGCCCCGGTCGGTAAGACAGAACCGGACATCAGAGTAAGGGAACCTGTGTGCCAGCCGATGGAGTGGCTGGGAGCGATTGTCGTACAGAACTCCGGATTCCAACCAAGGATTCTGCTGGCGACGCTGCCTTCGGACCACACCAGAACTCACCCGGATATCTTCATTCCGCTCTAATCACTTATGAACACACGTATCCTTATTCTCACAGCCTGCGCAGTGCTCAGCGGAACCTCGCTGAACGCGCAAACAGGAGCGCCACCTGACCCTCAGATGAAGGCCGTGCTGGACAAACTCGCCACCTTGGGAGGAAAGCCCATCGAGACACTTTCACCTGAAGAAGCTCGTAAACAGCCGTCGCCGGCTGATGCGGTGTTGGCCCTGCTGAAGGAGAAGAATCTGCAACCTGAGGAGGTCGGCAACATCTCCAACGCACGCAAGATCGAGTTGAGCGAGAATCGTCAGCTCGACGCTCGGATCTACACCCCAAAAGGGGACGGACCTTTCCCTGTGATCCTCTATATCCATGGTGGCGGCTGGGTCATAGCCGACCTCGATACCTATGACGCGAGTCCCCGCGCATTGTGCAACGCAGCAAATGCTGTGGTCGTTTCCACCCACTATCGCCAGGCGCCGGAACACAAGTTTCCTGCGTCTCACCTCGACACCTACGGCGCCTACCAGTGGGTGCTTAAGAATGCCGCGGCGATGAAAGGTGATCCCAAGCGCGTCGCTGTGGTCGGTGAAAGCGCTGGTGGTAACATGGCTGCCGCCGTGAGCATGATGGCGAAGGAAGCAGGCATCCAGATGCCCGTCCATCAAGTGCTGGTCTACCCGGTGGCGGATATGAGCGGAACGCCGACGCCTTCAAAGGAGGAGAACGCAGAAGCCAAGCCGCTGAATAAAGCCATGCTCAATTGGTTTGGAAAACATCTCCTGACAAAGCCTGACGACGCGAAAAATCCGCGCCTCTCGATCCTCCTGGCAGGAGAGGAGCTGAAAGGCCTGCCTCCAACTACGATCATCCTCGCCCAAATTGATCCCCTTCGAAGTGAAGGCGAGGCACTCGCAAAGGCTCTTCAGGATGCCGGTGTGAAGGTGAACCTCAAAAGCTACGATGGCGTAGCCCATGAGTTCTTCGGAATGGGAGCCGTCGTAGACAAGGCCAAGGAAGCAGTCGGCGTGGCCGCAGCTGACCTGAAAGCTGCTTTCGGCAATTAACAGAGGCGAACCGCGGGTGCCCGTTCATGGTTCAGCCGTCAATCCTTGCTCGAGAGCAGGTGCTGCGTGGCCGGACATAACGAGTACACTAATTGGGGGCCGACCGTAGATCTCCGCTCAGCCATGCGGGCGGTCAGAAGTCGGCCTATCTCTAGACAGTAGAGTGTCCAGAGTCGCAGCTTTGAGACTCGGAACTTGATTGTCCCAGCCGATTTGGGTGTTGGTTGAGTATTCGAGCACTGCCCGGTGAGTCCCAGTTACCTCGGCTTTTCGACTATTTTGGACTTTCTGGCACTTATTTGGTGAGAACGTCATAAGCAGCAACAGCAAGGTATATTGGCAGCAACCTCGATCTACAGAGGAAACGAGGTAATCGATGAGTGGATACCCTGGAAAGGATACCGACACGCTTCTCAGGTTTGAGGCAGGCGTGCGTGTAGCCTCACCCAAAATCCTCGTCGTTTTAGTAGAGTGCACCTGTCGTTGCAGGCCGGTATCACTCAAATCGCGTCCAAAACGGCTCGGAGGTTGATCCGCAGCCCCCTCCAGACCCTCTGGCGCAGAGAATGCTTGCGGATTGGCCCATCAATTGGCCTAACGGGCACGCTGATCAACAGTCTCCACGAGAGCGGGACAGGTTCCTTTCAGCTCACCCGACGCGCCTTGCCGGTGCCAGATCGCCAGACTCTTGCCGCCTCCTCGAAGCCGATCTTCCTTGAGCTGTCCCAAGCGGCTGGCCTGCTGGCGACTCACTCTGGGTTTAGAGGCGGGCCAGTCACTGTCATGCCGTGTTCGTCAAACACCTGCTTCAGACCCTCAATCTGTTCGGGCGTGACGCTTTTCTCTAAAACCTGTTTTCGCGTCGGCAGGCCTTCGAATCGGCTTAGCAGGTTGCTGAAAAGTAGGGGCAGAGTCGGCTAAGGTTCGCGTGTTTAGCTAAAGCAGGCTGAAATTGCGGCAAAATGGGCGTTAATGCAGGCCCGCACGGGCCTGTTTACTGCCTTCCGGGATCTCTGGGGCA
>JANMSW010000027.1:0-20220 GCA_031389825.1 Spartobacteria bacterium | reverse complement strand
AACATCCACTGGCGGCGGCCGTGCTGCGCGCAGCCCTCGAGCGGGGCATCGCGGTCGCAGCCGCGCGCGATTTTCTCAGCGTCGCGGGCAAGGGGGCGCAGGCAACCGTCGAGACGCACAGCGTGGTGGTCGGCAACGCGGCTTACCTCGCCGAGGCCGGCGTCGATGCCGGGCCTCTTGCCAAGCGCGCCGCCGAGCATCGGACGAACGGGTGCACGGTGATCTTCGTGGCGGTGGACAGCCGCATGGCCGGCTTCGTCGCGATCGCGGATCCCGTCAAGGCCACTACCGCGCCGGCTCTTGCGCGTCTCGCGGAAGAGGGCCTGCGCGTGGTGATGCTCACCGGCGACCACCGCGCCACGGCCTGGGCCATCGCTCGTCGCCTCGGAATCACCGACGTGGAAGCCGAGGTTTCGCCGCAGCGCAAGCTCGAGGTCGTCGAGAACCTGAAGCGCGAGGGTCGCGTGGTGGCGATGGCCGGGGACGGGGTCAACGATGCTCCCGCTCTGGCTGCGGCCGACGTCGGCATCGCGATGGGCACCGGCACCGATGTCGCGATGGAAAGCGCCGGCATCACGCTGCTCAAAGGAGACCTACGGGGCATCGAAAAAGCGATCCGCCTCAGCCGCGCGATGATGAGCAACATCCGCCAAAACCTCTTCTTCGCCTTCATCTACAACGCCGCCGGCATCCCCATCGCCGCGGGCCTGCTCTACCCGTTTTTCGGCCTCCTCCTCAGCCCGATCATCGCCGGCGCTGCCATGAGCCTCAGCTCAGTCTCGGTGATTGCCAACGCATTGCGACTTCGCTCGCTGAAGCTCGGTCCCGCTTCTTGAGCTCGTTCCTCGCGATGTTCAAGCCGAGGAACACGCGGTCGCGGCAGAGAGTGGCAATCCGCAGGGGTCGATTATTAAGATCTCGGATCGCTGAATGTTTTTCTTGCCCAGCTCTAAAAGCGAATGCCCAACCAGGCTGTTACCGCGTCAACATCTTCAAACTCGGGAGCGTCCTTTCCACGTTTATAGGTCAAACCCATCGTGAAATGCGGCGGTTCCGTCTCGTCTTCGGGCAGTGTTGTATCGAGGATTACCAGCGCGGATACTTCTCCATAATTGAACGATCTCTCCTCGCCGTTGAATTCGGTTCTGTGGACATAGGAGCCAGTAATAGCGAACCGCTCGCCAAATAAAAGTTCCCCCTCAGCGCGTGCAACAAAGCGCGAGATGCTATTCTCAATCGGCAGGGTCGTCGTCTCGTCGCGCTCAAGGTAGTCGCCCAGCTCAGCCCCGACATACGGACGCCACAAGAACTGCACCGCGTTCGACCCAAAGAGCGGCTGACGGACGCCGATGGCAAGACTCGGGATCGTCGGCGTGTAGAAGATTTCGGCTTCCATCGCGCGCGTGTCGTTGTGCCGGTCGGTCTGATAGGTAGGTGAGACCATCAGCGTGTGAACGGTGATGAAGCGCTTCTTCGGAACCGCATTTGGATCATCCATCCCGGCCAGAATCTCTCGTCCGCCCGGTATGTAGTTCAGCGTGAGCGGGACTCGATAGGTTAGTTGATTCTGGCTCGAAGTCGGCTCCGTCGAAACATGTGCCTCGAAGCTCGGTTGCAAAAACCATCCAAGGGCGCTACCGCCAATCGTCGTGCCGCCGCTGAGGAACGATGGCTTCCAAAGAACTGCGGCGTCCAACTGATAGAACGCGTCTTGATGACGTGCTTTCGTCCAGCTCAGCTTTGCTGGATTGATGGACGGATCGAGTTCGCCGCCGGGCGTGTAAAGGCTTTCGCGAATCTCGAAGTCTCGCTCCAGCCAACCGACCAGCCCGCCTTTCTCTTTTTTAGCAGGCTTCTCGACAGCGACTTCGCTCTTGCCGCTCGCAGGTTTCGTCTTTGCTTCGGTGGCGGTGTGAGCGGCGAATTCCTGTTTGCTGATAACGCCGTCGTGATTGGTATCGAAGTCGGCGAAGTCGAGAGCGAGAGCTGCGCGTGCGCCGATGACCGCAACTGCCGCGAATAAGAATCGTAATGCTTTGCAGTAATTCATTGGAGAGGAAGAGTTGCTGCGATTAGAACTTGCCGCTTACGAGATCAATGGTGTCTCCGAGCGTTGTTGTGCCATCCAATTCGCCCTTCGCGATGCTGCCTTTGCCGCCGTGGTGCTTGATCCAAATGTTCAGCAGGCTTGCGACCGCGTCGATCGCGATCTGATCCATGCCGACGCCTTTCGGCTTCTTGCCGCCGAGGACCATTCCTTCTTCGAGATCGACAATGCTTCTCCCGCTAATCGAAGCGACAGCGTAGAAGACGGCATGTTTGATTTGTGCTCTGGTGGGTTTCATCGGGTTACCTTTCTAGTTGTTGGGAGTTGGGGATGTTGAGCGCGAACTGCTCATGCGGCCGGACTTCAGGGACCGGTCGCAGAATGGAACTAGGAGCCTGTGTCGTGGCCGCCTGCGAGCTTGTCTTCCGGGCTGAGATCGAACATCGGCCCTTCATGCATGCCGTGCCCGTGTTCATGAGGTGCGGCAAGCCTTTGCCAGCGCGGCAGGGTCGTTAGCCCGCGCGGCCCGAAGCCGGGCAGGTTTAAGAGCGGGGCGACGATACCTGGTCCCGGTGGTGCCGGCTCATTGTCGTAGTAGTAACCAATCGCGCGGTGATCGAGCGCGCTTTGGACTGTGACCGCGCCGCCCCACGGCTGCATTGGATCTGTCAGTCTGTGGCCGACCGGCGCGCCAGCGGTGTTTGCGGCGGGCACATACGGCAGCGCGGAATGCTGGTGCTGCCACTCGGCCCATAGGCGGTCCACGTTGCAATGGTGGAGGAAGAAGATCGGATCGTTCGGCGAGGTGGAAGGAAGCATGGAGCCGCCCACCCAAAGATGTACCCGGTTGTGTAGGGAACCTGGCCCATGCCAGCCCTCCAGACGGTCGCGGAAACTCGGCTGCGCTCCGCGATTCCACGGAGCTGCGTCATAAGGCGTTTCCTGGAGCGCACCTTGCACGTTCGCAGGTGTCGGCAACGTGGTTGCTTGGGCGTTTGCGTCTTGGAACTGTGTTCGTCCCAGCGCACGCTTGAGTGAGGTGCTCGTGTCGCCCGGTTCGCGTACATTGATTGGCCACTGGTGATTCTCGCGGAACGGCCCGCTCGTCACCGCGTCTGTGCTGGCCGGCATCTTCCCCATGAAGTCGTCTGCCCACGGGCTGCCCGGCACCGTTCCATTAGAAGTATCGACGGACCAATCCCAATACGGCAGCGAGACGGAAGGATCGACCGCCTGCAAATCCAGCTCCAGATTGCGCAGCAAGATGCGATGCCACGGGCCAAATGCGGGCGCGCGGTGCGCCCAACCCGGCGTCGTCATCATCGAATCAACGTGTATCTGCACGTAATCGTCGTAGCGGTTGGTCAGGCCAATTTGGCTGGGCACCGTTGTCTTGAGTGCCAGCAGCGCATTCACAAATGACTGCTTCTCCGCCGCCGAGAGTGCCGCTTGATTTTTCCTCGTGTTCATAGTCTCCGATTTCTGCCCATGAACCCGTTTGGCAGATTTTGACTTTGAATTCAATGAGTAAAAAACCAAAAAAAAGGCAGGAAGAACTGCCTATCGCCCCGCCCAAAGCATCATGCGATGGAACGACCGCATGCCATCTTGGACTGCATGATGGAAGGGCGGTCGTCCGTAAGGTCTATTGCGGTGATGAACTCAATTCACGAGATCCTGCTCCATTCGCCGATGGCGCGGCTGTTCGCGATCATCGCGCTCGGCTATCTCGTCGGCGAGATCCGCTTCCCCGGCGGCTTTCGGCTGGGCGTCGCGGGCGTGTTGTTTGTGGGGCTCGCTTGCGGCGCGATGTCGCCAGACTTTCAGCTCCCGGCGGAGGTGCAGTCGCTCGGCCTGGTGCTGTTCGTTTACTGCGTCGGGCTGCAAGCGGCACCGGGATTTCTGAAGTCGTTTAAGCGCGATGGGCTGCGACTGAACCTGGCGCTGGTGCTCGCTCTCGCCGTCACCGCGGGCGCGACTTTTGCCTTGATGCGGATCACCGGACGCGGGAGTGCCCCACTCACGGGATTGTTCACGGGCGCGCTCACGAACACGCCGGCACTCGGCGCGGCCACGGAAACGCTGGCCCGCCGTAGCGGCGGTGCGGACGCGGTGGACCTTGTGGTGGTCGGCTACGGCGTGGCGTATCCCGTGTCCATCGTCCTCGTGCTTCTGCTCGTGCAATGGCTCGCGGCTCGCGCGCCTGCGGGTGATCGTAAAGCCGCGAATCTTCTCGCGCTGCCGCCTGCGATGACGATTGCAGTCGAAACGCCGAACCCGAACTGCGGCGCGTGGCGGGTGCATGAGATCGCGGAGAAATGCGGTGTGCTCGTGACGCGCGTCCGCACCGCGGGCGGCACGAGCGAATTGGCCGCGGAAGCGACTGAGCTGCCGCCGGGCAGTCTCGTGCTCGCAGTGGGCACTCCCACCCATCTCGATGCCGCCGCGGCAGCTCTCGGACACAAGAGCGAGGTGCGCCTCGAAGACGAAACGCGCGGCTTCGAGAGGCATCGCTATTTCGTCTCGAATGCCGAAGCCGTGGAGCGCCCGCTGCGCGCGCTCCAGCTCTCCCGGCTCGGTGCCGTGGTGAGCCGGCTGCGCCGCGGCGATGTCGATCTGCCGGTCACCGGCGACACCGTGCTGCACTTCGGCGACCGCGTGCGCGTGATCTCATATCGCGACACCGAGCCGGCGGTGCGCAAGTTCTTCGGCAACTCGCTCACGGTGCTCACCGAGACGGGATACTTCAGCTTCGCGCTCGGCATCGTGCTCGGGCTGTTGCTCGGCCAGATTCCGATCCCGCTGCCTGGGATGGCGGAGCCGATCCGGCTCGGCATCGCGGGCGGACCGCTCGTCGCCGCGCTGCTGCTCGGTTCGCTCGGGCGGACGGGGCCGTGCATCTGGAGCATCCCGAACGAAGCCAACATGACACTCCGGCACCTCGGCACACTGCTCTTCCTCGCTGGCGTCGGGGTGAAAGCCGGACGCGGATTGCTGGCGGTGCTGCAAAGCGATGGCCTGGCGCTCGTCGCGTTGGCGGTGGCGATCACGGTGGTGGCACACGCGACCTTCCTCGCGGCGCTGCGCCTGCTCGGTGAGCGGAAGCTGCCGGCCATGCTCGGCGCGATCGCCGGATTTCAGACGCAGCCTGCGGTGCTCGCCTTCGCCGCCAGCAAGACCGACGCCGGCCCGATGAACACCGCGTATGCTGCCGTCTATCCGCTCGCGATCGTGCTAAAAATCATCCTCGCGCAGTTGCTCGTAGCGGCGTGATTCCCCCTTGTCAGTCGCTCAGGCCTGCGCCGGCTAAATGCCGGGGATTATCCCGTTCTCCGCTTCCAAACTTTTTTTCCGAAAAGCGGGGGGATTGGCGCGAGGGCGCCGTTTAACGAGGGGTGAAAACACGTCCAGAGCGCCGCGACCTTCGCGCAAATCGGCCGCCCGCAGAAGCACCATGAAGTGGCCAGTCATCTTTCAAAACGCCGCGCTCGCGCTCGGCGCGATCTTTCTGACGGCGTGCGCCAGCACCTCCCCTCTTCCACACGCGAAGGCGTCCCGCGGCGACGACCGCTATTTCAACATTCAAACCCGCAGCTTCGAGCGCCCGCCGCCCTACGGCCCGCGTGCCGGATACCCCGCCCAGCCGTGATTCGAAAGCGCTCATCCCACGGGAGCCCATGAAACGGAAAAAATCCAAGGCCCGCGTTCCAGGCGAGAAATCGGAGTCTGACCAAAGCGCGCTCGCCGCGCTTTCCGAGTCGGACATTTACCGCGATTACGCACGCGCCTTTACGTCCGGCACGGGCTTGCCACTGCAATTGCACGCGCCGGAGATGCTGACGATGACCCGCCAGGCACGGAGCCAGGAGAATCCCTTCTGCGCTCTCATGTCGAAGAGTAACGAATCGTGTGCGGAATGTTACGCGCTCCAGCGCCAGGTCGAAGAGGAAGCCCAGTTCGCTCCGAAGACCTTGAAATGCTTCGCCGGCCTGTGCGAAACCGCCGTGCCGGTGCGCGTCGGCGAGAACCTCATCGCCTTCCTCCAGACCGGACAAATCCTGCTTCATCGCCCGGACAAGGCGCGCTTCAATGACATCGCCGCGAAGCTGCTGCGCTGGGGCTCGGAGGTCGATTTGAAGAAACTCGAAGAGGCTTACTTTAACACCCGCGTGTTGAAACCGAAGCAATACGAGGCGCTCGTGCGGCTGCTCGACATCTTTGCGCGCCATCTCGCCGCGTGCAGCAATGCGCTCAGCCTCGAACGCGAGCAGGTGGACCGTCCGGAGATCGCGCGGGCGCGCGTTTACATCGCAGATCACTCCGCGGATGAGATGTCTCTCGGGAAGGTCGCCGCCGCCGTGAACATGAGCGCGAACTATTTCAGCACGAAGTTCCATGAGGTAACGGGGCTGAGCTTCCTCGATTTCGTCACGCGGACGCGGGTGGAGAAAGCGCGCGTCCTTCTCCAGGATCCGAAACGCCGGATCGGCGAGGTGGCGTTCGAGGTCGGGTTTCAGTCGCTCTCGCAGTTCAATCGCACGTTCAAGCAAATCACCGGCCAGACGCCGCGTGCCTACCGCGCGAGCCCGCCCACGGCGTAGATGAGGGGTGGTTCGCACCCCAGGGAGGGGTGCAGAGCTCTGGAATGCGGGCGATTCGGATGATCTGCGCCGTTTATCCGAAGGGATGCGGAGCTTCGATTCCACGGCCTGCGAAACTCTGCTCATCGAAAAAATGAAAACGAACACCAAGACCTACCTCGCCCTTGCCTTCTCGGCGGCACTGATCACCACGTCCTCACTAGCCGGCCCCGGCAACGCCAGCCTCACTGATTATCCGACCAAAATCGACACCAAGGAGCAGGCGGAAAAACTCGAAAAGGGCACGAAGCTGGCCTTCGCCTGCACGTCGTGCAAAACGGTGAAGCCTATCGCGGATAAGAAGACCTTCCTCTCGTGGTTCGCGCCGGACCAGACGCACGGCTGCCCCGGCTGCGGCGGCAAGGTTTCCGTCCTTTCGGTGCCCGGCGGCAAAGCGGGGTCGGTGACGATATACAAACACGCCTGCACAAAGTGCGGGGACAAATCCGCCTACACCTGCGCAGGCCACAAGAGCTGACGGGGTAATCGGAAGAATTGCGCAGTATTTCCGTGGGGATGCGCAGCCCGGTCCCGGTTGTTCCGCGAGGCTTCAAGTCTGGGTGGGACATCCCCGCTCTTCAAAACAAACAACAAATCCAATACATGAAAATGAAATCACTGAAACTAAGTCTGCTGCTCGGCGCTGCCGTCGCGGCCATGAACCTGGCGGCAATCGCCGGCCCCGGTCCGCAGCAAATCTATAAGCCGCTTAACTCGAAAGCCGAAGTCGGCGCGCTGAAGCCCGGCTCCATGGTCGCGCACGAGTGTCCGCACTGCGGAACCATGACGGTCTCCAAAGTGGGTGACAACAAATCCCACGCGGAGAGCCACACCTGCCCGGTGTGCAAAATGAAGGTCACCTACAAAGACGCCGGCGGCGGGAAGGGTCCGAAAGTCGGCTTCATCGCCTGCGTGGACGAGAAGACCGGTAAGGAGATGACGGCGCGCGTCTGCGCTGCCCACGAATAACTCGCAGTCCTCGGGAATCTAAATTCCGGCGGGGTCGCCGAGCGCATTCCGCGCCGGGCGACTGCTCCGGCCCCCGCCGATGTCTCGCAAACTCAAGACCATCATGGTCGAGTTGAACACACCGCAAGGCTCCGTTTTCTCCGGGCACGCCGGCGCTGTGGAACTGCAGACCACGGACGGCGCGATCGCGATCAATCCGCGCGAAGAAAGCTATCTCAATCTGACCCACACCACCGAGATCACGCTGCGCGTCGGCACGGAATTCCTCCTCTTTGTGCTGAAGAATGCCGCTGCCAGTCTTCGCGAGGGGCGGCTCACGGTCGTGGCGGAGGAAATTCACGAGGCGCAACCGGCAGCGCGCAACGCAGACAACGACATCTGATTCGACAGGACACACGGATGAACACGACCACACCCCGCTCGAAGTTATTCCTCCGCATCGGCATCGGGCTGGCCATCCTCGTGGCGCTGGCGGCGCTGGCCGGCAAGTTCTTTTCGAGCCCTGCGGGAGACTCGCAGGCGAGCACCGCCGGGGGCGGGGTCTGGACGTGCTCGATGCATCCGCAAGTGCGGCTGCCGAAACCCGGCAAGTGCCCGATCTGCTCGATGCCGCTCGTACCCGTGGCTTCGGCGGCCAAAAACGACGGGACGGGTGAAAAGATCGCTTCACGCAAGATCACGTCCTACCGGTCCACCATGATGCCTGGCGAAGTCAGCCAGACGCCACGCAAGGACAGCATGGGGATGGACATGGTGCCGATCTACGAGTCGGAAGGTTCGATGCTTGAACTTTCCGAGCACGCCCGCGCGATGGCGAGCGTCGAGACTGTCCCCATCGAGCGACGCAAGCTCAGCCGCGAAATCCGCGCGGTCGGCAAAGTGCAATATAACGAGTCGGCGCTCTCGACGATCACGGCGCGCGTGGATGGTTACATCGAGCGGCTCTTCATCGACTACACCGGCGTCGAGGTGAAGGTCGGCGATCACCTCGTCGAGATCTACAGTCCCGATCTGGTCGTTGCGCAGCAGGAGCTGCTACTAAATTCCCAGAGCGTGATCGTTGAGGCGGTGAAAATGAAGCTGCGCCGCTGGGAACTCACCGACGCGCAGATCGACGAAATCGTCCGCACGCGCAAGCCGCTGGAGCGCATCACGCTTTCCTCACCGATCAACGGCACAGTCACGGAGAAAATGGTCGTGCAAAAGAGCGCAGTGAAAGCCGGCGATGTGCTCTACAAACTCGCGAACCTCGATTCGGTCTGGGTCTATCTCGACATCTACGAGTATGAGCTGTCGTCGGTTCGTTACGGGCAGTCGGCGGAGATCTCGACCGAAGCTTATCCAGGCGAGACCTTCACAGGCCGTGTCTGGTTCATCAACGCCGTGCTCACCGACGAATCGCGCACGGTGAAGGTGCTCGTGAACATCGCGAACAAGGACAAGCGGTTGAAGCCCGGGATGTTTGTCAGCGCCACCATCCGCGCGGGATTGCTGGCCAATGGCCAGTTCGCGCCGACCGGCGTCGAGGGCAAGTGGACGTGCCTCATGCATCCGCAAGTGCTGGAGGCAAAAGACGGGCCGTGCCCGGTTTGCAAAATGGCGCTAACGCAAATCCCCGCTGCCGCCGTCGCAGCGAAGTCTGAAGACGAACTCATCGTCGCCGTGCCCGTGACCGCGGTGCTCGACAGCGGCGTGCGCAAGGTCGCCTACGTCGAACGCGCGCCAGGTAAATACGGTCCCGCCGCTCTCAAGCTCGGC
The DNA here is from genome assembly GCA_031389825.1 of Spartobacteria bacterium. GTDB lineage: Bacteria > Verrucomicrobiota > Verrucomicrobiia > Chthoniobacterales > Chthoniobacteraceae > JANMSW01. Next base: position 10,806 of record JANMSW010000027.1, on the reverse strand, counting down.
TCACGCGCCGGTGATTTTTACCCGGTGCTCGATGGCTTGAAGGAAGGCGACCGCGTCGCCGTGCGCGGAAATTTTCTGCTCGATTCGCAGTTCCAGATCAGCGGTCTGCCGAGCCTTTTCTACGAGCACGGCCAAGCACCTTCCGCCGGACACAAGCACGGCGCTCCGGCTGACAAGCAAGCGCCTTCGCCGAAACCAACCGGCCACGAAGGCCACGCCACGCCAAAGCCAGCGGAACCCAAGCCCTAGCCATGATCGACGGGCTGATCCGCTGGTGCCTGAAGAACACCTTCCTCGTCCTCATTGCCGTCGTCGCCATCGTGTTTGGCGGCTACTATGCGCTGAAGAATACGCCGGTCGATGCGATCCCCGACATCGGCGAGAAGCAGGTCATCGTCTTCGCCGACTGGCCTGGCCGCTCGCCGCAGGACGTGGACAATCAGGTCACGTATCCGCTGACCACGGCGCTCACCGGCACGCCCGGTGTGAAGACCATCCGCAGCATGTCCGGCTTCGGCTTCGCGATGGTCTTCGTCATTTTCAAAGACGAGGTGGATTACTACTGGGCGCGGTCGCGTGTGCTGGAACGCATCAACGTCGCGCAGCAGCGTCTGCCCGCCGGGGTCACGCCGGTGCTCGGTCCCGACGCCACCGCGCTCGGCCAGGTCTATTGGTATACGGTTGAGGGCGAAGGCTTCGACCTCGCGGAGCTGCGCAGCATCCAGGATTGGTATCTGCGTTATCAGATCAACGCGGTCGAAGGCGTGAGCGAAGTCGCGAGCATCGGCGGCTTCGTGAAGCAATATCAGATCGACGTTCACCCGGACAAACTTCGTGCGCACCGGGTCTCGCTCTTCGATGTCTATGAGGCGGTGCGAAAGTCGAACATCGATGTCGGCGCAAAGGTGCTCGAAAAGAACGGCGTCGAGTTTTTCATCCGCGGCGTCGGCTTCATCAAGACGGTCGCGGACCTCGAGAAAATCGTCATCCGTGAGGAGAAAGGGACACCGATCCAGGTGCGCAACGTCGCCACCGTCACGCTCGGCCCGGACTTCCGCCGCGGCGCGCTGGACAAGGCGGGCGTTGAAGCCGTGGGCGGTGTGGCGCTGATGCGTTATGGCGAAAACCCGCAACACGTCGTCGAGCGGGTGAAGGCGAAAATCAAGCAACTCGAAGCCGGGCTGCCGCAAAAGACGCTCCCGGACGGCCGCGTCTCGAAGGTCCACATCGTGCCGTTTTACGACCGCACGGACATCGTCAACGAGACGATCGACACGCTCAAGGAAGCGCTCAGCGAGGAAGCGCTCATGGCGGCCATCGTGGTCCTCATTTTCCTGCTGCACCTGCGCAGCACCGTCTCCGTGCTCGTTACCCTGCCGCTTTCGGTCTGCCTCTGCTTCATCCTGATGTTCGGCTTCGGCGTGGACTCGAACATCATGTCGCTCGCCGGCCTCGCCATCGCCATCGGCGACGTGGCCGACATGGGGATCATCATGACGGAAAATATCTACCGTCATATCGCGACGGGCGATCCGAAGAAGTCGCACTTCGAGCGCGTCTTCGAGGGCGCACGCGAAGTGGGCGGCGCCATCATCACCGCGGTCTCGAACACCCTCGTTTCGTTCATCCCGGTGTTCTTTCTCACCGATCAGGAAGGGAAGCTCTTCCGCCCGCTCGCGTTCACGAAGACCTTCGCCATCGGCGCGAGCGTGATCCTCGCGCTCACGGTCGTGCCGCTCGTCTGCTACTACCTTTTCCGTCCGGTAAAATGGTCGCGCCGCACCATTTGGATCATCGCCGGTGCGCTGGCGGTCGCCGCGGTTTTCGTGACGCACGCCATCTTCATGATGGCGCTCGCCGGCTCGCATTACAGCGGCTGGCCGATGGCGATGGTCGTCGGCGTGATCGTCGCCCTGGCCTTCGTGCGGATGACGCGCGAGCGTTTCCTTCCACTGGAGGAAAACCCCGTCTCGCGAGGCATCGCGCGCGTTTACACGCCGGTGCTGCACTGGATTCTGGATCACAAGAAGACGTTCCTCATCGCGCCCGTCACGATCCTCTTTCTTGGCATGACCATCTGGCTCGGCATCGGCACCACGCTCAAACCCATCGAATGGATCGCGAATCTCGGCGCGCCCGCCGACCACCCGCGCGTCGAGCTCGACCAGCTCCGCTGGCAAACCGTGCGCCGCGCCGATGGCTCGACGCACCGTCGCCTCGTCGCGCACAAGCAAACTGACGGCGGCGCTGAGGTCGTTCGCGAGACGCGCATCCTGGCCGGCATCGGCCGCGAGTTCATCCCACCGCTGGACGAAGGCTCGTTCCTTTACATGCCGTCGTTGTTGCCGCAGGCCGGCCTTTCGCAAGCCATCGAGGTGAGCGCCAAACAAGACCTGGCCATCGCCAGCGTGCCGGAAGTGGAGAGCGTCGTCGGCAAACTCGGCCGCGCCGAGAGCGCCCTCGATCCCGCGCCGATCGGCATGATGGAGAGCATCAACATCCTCAAGCCGGAGAGCGATTGGCGGCACGTCCCGGTGAAGCGCTGGTTCGCCGGCTGGCCAGACTGGCTCAAGAAACCGCTCGCCTTCCTCGCGCCGGAACATCGCCAGATCACGAAGAACGAAATCCTCACCGAGCTTCAGGAGAAGACCGCCATCCCCGGCGTGCTGCCGACATTCCTCCAGCCGATTCAGACGCGCCTCGTCATGCTCCAGACCGGCTTCCGCGCGATGATGGGCGTGAAGATTTACGGCAGCGACTTGAAGGAAATCGAACGCATCGGCCTGCAAATTGAGGCGCTCGTCAAGGAAGTGCCCGGCGCGACCGACATCGTCGCCGACCGCATCGTCGGGAAACCGTATCTCGAGTTCGAGATCGATCGCGACCGCATCGCGCGCTACGGCGTCAGCATCCGCGACGTGCAGGATGTCATCGAGATCGCCATCGGCGGCATGAACATCATGGAGTCCGTCGAAGGCCGCGAACGCTACCCGATCCGCGTGCGCTACCTGCGCGAGTTTCGCGAGGACATTCCCGAGCTGGAAAAGATCCTCCTGCCCACGAGCACCGGAGCGCAGGTGCCGCTCGCGCAAGTGCTCACCATCAAGAGCGTGCTCGGTCCGCAGGAGATCAAAGGCGAGCGCGGCCTGCTCGTCGGCTACGTCACCATGAACACGCGCGACCGCGACGAGGTGAGCGTGGTCGAGGACGCCGAGCGCTTGCTGCAAGCGGCCCTCAAGGACGGGCGGCTGAAGCTTCCCGCCGGCTATTATTGGGAGTGGAGCGGCCAGTTCGAGAATCAGGTCCGCGCCACCAAGCGCATGCAAATTCTCGTCCCGGTCTGCCTCGCGATCATGTTCGTGATGCTCTACCTCGGCTTCCAGCGCTGGTGGATCGCGCCGGTCATTTACTTCGCCATCCTCGTCTCCGCGGCGGGCGGCTTCATCATGCTCGCCCTGTGGGGCGTGAACCTCTCGATCGCCGTGTGGGTCGGCTTCCTCGTGCTCTTCGGCGTGGTCGATGACGACGGCGTGGTGATGTCCACCTATCTCGAAGGCTTGTTCAAGAACCGCACGTTCCAATCCATCCAGGAGATCCGCCAAACAGTCATCGAGGCCGGCCTCAAGCGCGTGCGTCCCGGCCTGATGACCATCTCGACGACCATCTTCGGCCTGCTGCCCATCTTCTGGGCCACCGGCCGCGGCAGCGACATCATGCAGCCGATGGCGATCCCGAGCGTCGGCGGCATGGTCGTCAGCATCCTCGTCACCATTTACATCGCGCCCTGCCTCTTCTGCGCCGTCGAGGAGTGGAAATGGAAACGCGCCCAGCGTCTCGGCTTAACCGCGCCCGGCGACTCACCCCTTTCACTATCCACACCATGAACACCAAAGCCAAAATACCACCTAGCATCCTCTGCGCAGCATTGTGTGCTGCTCTCATCGCAACCTCCTCCCAAGCCTCCGCGCGGCCTCCGCGATCCCGCGTCGAGAGCGGAAAAGTCGAGACGATTGAGCAGAATGGCCGCACCCTTCGGGTCCAATGCTGCATTGGAACCATCGAGACGATTGACCGGGATGACCGCATCCTTCGTATCCAACGCCAAGGTGAGGCAGTTCCGCTGACGCTGGTTTGGAATAGCCAAACCCGCTTCGTCGAAGGCACCCGCTTTGTCACTGCCGCCCAACTGACAAAAGGCACACCAGTGACGGCCTGGTATCACACCCCGTTTTTCGGAAAACGCTTTGCCACGAAGATTGTGATCGAGCGCGGAGCGGTGCGTCCAAAGCAGCACCGGCCAAAGCCGTGAGCGTGATCACCATGTTCCCCTGCTTCTTTTCCGCCATCGAGGAGTGGAAATGGAAACGGGGCCATGCCGCCGAGGGATGGCAGCGCGATCGGTTTCATCACGTCGGGTAATCAAACCCGGCCCCTGAAATCCTACCCGAGCCGCAACTCACCTAAGCAGTTAACCAAGAAAGAAAACCTATGTTATTCCAACTATCCTCAACCAAGACAGTCAGTGAAGCCGCGGCTGCCCTACACGCAGCCGTCCAGGCCAATCACTTCGGTGTCATGCAGGTTCATAACCTCACCGAGACCATGGCGAAGAAGGGCGTCGAGTTCGCGCACGAATGTCTGATCTTCGAGGTCTGTCAGCCGCAACAAGCGAAGAAGGTTCTCGACCAGAACTTGAGCGTCTCCACCGCGCTGCCGTGCCGGATTTCCATCTACGAGGAAGGCGGCAAGACCATTCTGGCCACACTGAAACCGACGACTCTTCTCGCGATGTTCAACGTGCCGGAACTGGAGCAAGTCGCGCAGGAAGTGGAACAGACGATCATCAAGATCATGAACGAGGCCGCGGGAGGAGGAGCATCCACACAGCCATGAACACCATCACTCCACGCCAACTAAACGAGCGTCTTCAACAGGGCGAAAAGCTCCACCTTCTCGATGTCCGCACTCCCGCGGAACACGCGGAAATCCACGTTCCCGGCGTGCAGCTCGCGCCGCTCGACCGGCTCGACGCAGGACTTGCTGCTGAAGTCGGCTGCGCCAAAGACCAGCCCGTCTTTCTCCTCTGCCGCACGGGCAATCGCGCGAAGCAAGGGGCCGAGACGCTGGAGAAAAGCGGCTACACGCAATGCCACGTCGTCGAGGGCGGCACGATGGCGTGGGCCGAGGCCGGGCTGCCGGTCAATCGCGGCACGAGCAAGGTCGTCTCGCTCGAACGCCAGGTGCGCATCGCCGCCGGGGCCATTGTGCTGATCGGCGTGCTGCTCGCGCAGTTCGTCCATCCCGCCTTCATCTGGCTCTCCGGCTTCGTCGGCGCGGGGCTGATGTTCGCCGGCATCACGGACTGGTGCGGCATGGGGATGCTCATCGCGAAGATGCCGTGGAACCAGCGCGGCGGCGGCGCGTGCAAGGCGTGAAGGGAATCCGTGCATGGAGCCGCATCTCGTCATCGCGCTGATTCTGGCGGTCGGCATCGGACTGTCGCTCGGCCTGCTCGGCAGCGGCGGATCGATTGTGACGCTGCCGGTGCTGGTGTATGTGGCGGGCGTGCCGGTGGCGGCGGCCGTGGGAATGTCACTGGCCATCGTCGGCGGAGCGAGCGCGGCGGGCGCGTGGCTAAAGCATCGGCAGGGACTTGTCCACTGGCGTGCGGCCATGCTTTTCGGAGTCGCGGGCATGGCTGGGGCGGTGGCGGGCGCGCAACTCACGCGCCTCGTTCCGCCCGCCGTGCTCATGCTCCTGTTCGCCGCGTTGATGGCCGTCATCGCCTTGCGGATGCTGGCGCGGCGCGGTGATGATGCGATTGAGCCGCTGCCGGATTGCCGCCCGCTGCGCTGCGGCGCGGCGGGGTTGGGTGTGGGTGTGCTGACGGGTTTTCTCGGTGTGGGCGGCGGGTTTCTGATTGTGCCGGCGATGATTCTCTTTGCGCGGCTGCCCATGGCGACGGCGGCGGGAACGTCGCTGGCGGTGATCGCCGCGAACTCTTTCGCCGGGCTGTTCGGTCACTTGAACCAAGGCAGTATCGATGGGCGGCTCACGGCGGCCTTCCTCGCGGCGGCACTGCTGGGAATGACCGGCGGCGTGCGGATGGGCCGCATTATTTCGACTGAGAAGCTGCGCCGCGCCTTTGGCTGGTTCGTGCTGGCGGTGGCGGCCTTTGTCCTCGCGAGGAACCGGGCGGCACTCACTTCAATCTTTTCGTCTGAAGCACCATGAACTCGACGCATCACCAGATTCGCGGCACCGGCTGGGTGATTGTCCAACTCGCGCTGATGTTCGCCGTCCTCGTGGCGGGGCTGTGCTGGCAGGCGCAGTGGTCGGGTTCGTGGACGTGGCCGGTAGGCGGCGCGCTGCTGTGGGTTGGCGCGTGGGCCGGGCTGCGTGGCAACCGCGACCTCGGCGCACAGCGCACTCCATTTCCGCGGCCCAAGGACGACGGCCAGCTCATCACCACCGGCATCTACGCGCGGGTCCGGCATCCGCTTTACCTCAGCGTCATCGCGCTGGGGTTTGCCTGGGCCTTGCTTTGGCGGAGCGCTCCGGCGCTCGCGCTCGCCGTGTTGCAGATGCCGTTCTTCGATCTCAAGGCACGCCGCGAGGAGCGCTGGCTGCGCGAACGCCACGCCGACTACGACGACTACGCGCGCCGCGTGAAGCGATTCATCCCCGGCCTTTACTGAGGACACACCATGCACCTGAAACGCTACTTCATCGAGGGCCTCGCCCACGCCTCCTACCTCATCGGCGCGGATGGCGAGGCGGCGGTCGTGGACCCGAAACGCGACGTGGACGATTACCTCGCCGATGCCGAGCGCGAAGGGCTGCGCATCGTGGCGATCCTGAATAGCCATCCGCACGCGGACTTCGCCTCGGGCTTTCGCGAGCTGGCGCAGCGCACCGGTGCGAAGATTTACGCGTCGCACCTCGCGCCCGCGAAATACGAGCACGTCGCGGCGAAAGACGGCGACCGCATCGGCGTTGGCGGCCTCGACGTGGAGCTGCTCGAAACGCCCGGCCACTCGCCCGACAGCCTCTCGTTCCTCGTCCGTGAAAACGGCCGGCCCGAGGCGATCTTCACCGGTGATTTGCTCTTCGTGAACGACGTTGGCCGGCCCGACTTGCGCGACGCTGACGAAGATCCAAGCGCGCTCGCGGGCAAGCTTTACGACTCGCTCTTTCACAAAATTCTCGCGCTCCCGGACGACGTGAAAATTTACCCGGCCCACGGCGCGGGCTCGCTCTGCGGACGCGCGATTTCCTCCGCGCCGTTCTCGCTCATCGGCCAGGAGCGGCGGTTCAACTGGGCTTTGCAGATCAAGGATCGCGCGGAGTTCGTGCGGCAGATGATCGCGAATCTGCCCGACCGGCCCGCCTACTTTTCCTACGACGTCGGCGTGAACTTGAGCGGCGCAAAACCGCTGAGCGACCTGCCGCCACTGCGCGCGCTCAGCGAGGACGAACTGACGAACGCCGCCGCCGCGGGCGCGACCGTCATCGACACGCGATCCGCTCCATTTTTCGGCGCGGGCCATTTTCCGGGCAGCCTCAACATCGGCCTGGGCAGCGCGCTGTTCTCGACGTGGGTCGGCTTCATCGTCCCGGGCGGGACGCCGATCGCGCTCGTGGTCGGCTCCGCGGACAACGCGCCGAAAGCCCGGCTGGAGCTGGCGCGCATCGGCTTCGACAACGTGCTCGGCTACATCGACGCCGACTCGCTCACGCGGACTCAACAGCTCTCGCAACTCAGCGTCTGCGACCTCAAGAGCGGTATCCGCCGCGGCGACGCACCGCTCGTGCTCGACGTGCGCACGCCCGGCGAGTGGGGGAAGCAACACATCGAAGGCGCGCGCCACATCCCGCTGCCGACGCTCCCCGCGCGCCTCGCCGAGGTGCCGCGCGATCAGCCCGTCGCGCTGATGTGCGGGAGCGGCTACCGCTCCTCGATCGCGGCGAGCCTCCTGCAAGCGCGCGGCTTTCAGCAGCTCCAAAACGTCATGGGCGGGATGGGCGCCTACATGGAAGCCAACTGCCCCGCCTTCGAACCCGCGGAGCTGGTCTTTCAAGCTGAGAATATCTGAGCCCGCCGACGTGAAGTAACCGGATAAATGAAGACCACCTTGGAACATCCGCCCGCCAGCGGCCCGGTGAAACGGTCCGAGCCAAAGCCGAGTCAAGAGCCGCCGCCCGGTCGGTCCTGGTATTCGCCGTCCGGTCTATGGCAGCGCAAGACCACGGTCATCGCGGCGCTTTCCGTCGTGGGCATCGCTTTGCATCTGGTGCTCCGCTTCGGCTTCCACACCACTTCGGGCACCTACCAGATTCCCTTGCTGGCCACGCTCGTTCTCGGCGGCTTGCCGCTGCTCTATGACCTGCTGCGGAAGCTCCTGAAGCGGGAGTTTGGTTCCGATCTGCTGGGCGGCATTTCCATCATTACTTCCATCCTGCTGGGCGAATACCTGGTGGGCTCGATCATCGTGCTGATGCTCGCGGGCGGTGAAGCGCTGGAGAGTTACGCCTTGCGCAGCGCCTCCTCGGTGCTGGCCGCGTTGGCGAAGCGGATGCCGTCCGTCGCTCATCGGAAACGCGCGGCGGAAATGCTCGACGTAGCACTGGCGGAGATTGCCGTCGGTGACACGCTCGTGATTTACCCGCATGAGATTTGTCCGGCAGACGGCGTTGTGACCGAGGGGCACGGGGTGATGGATGAATCCTATCTCACGGGCGAGCCGTTCCAGATCACCAAGACCTCCGGCTCGACGGTGATCTCGGGCGCGGTCAACGGCGAGGCGGCGCTGACCATTCGCACGACGCAGCGCGCCGCCGATTCGCGCTACGCGAAGATCATGGAAGTGATGCGCGAGTCGGAGAGCAAGCGGCCGCAGTTGCAGCGGTTGGGCGATCAACTGGGCGCGATCTACACGCCGGTGGCGCTGCTCGTGGCCGTGGTAGCCTGGGTGATCAGTGGTGAATCGATTCGGTTCCTGGCGGTGTTGGTCATCGCCACGCCTTGTCCGCTGCTGCTCGCCATTCCCATCGCCATCATCGGTTCGATTTCTCTCTGCGCGCGGCGGGCGATCATCGTCAAGACCCCGGTCGTCCTCGAACAAATCGCGGGTTGCCGCACCGCGATCTTCGACAAGACCGGCACGCTCACCTACGGCGAGCCGAAGCTGACGGAACAACTCATCGCTCCGGGCTTCGACCAAAAGGAAGTGCTGACGCTCGTGGCGAGTCTGGAGCGCTATTCGAAGCATCCATTGGCCCGTGCGATCCTCGCGGCGGCGAAGGAGGCAAGCATTCAACTCCCCGAGGCCACCGAAGTTGGCGAGCAACCGGGCCAAGGACTGCGCGGCACCGTTTCCGGTCATCAGTTACAAATCACCAGCCGCAACAAACTGATCGCGCAGAAAGTCGCCGGTGCCGAGCTGCTCCCAGCGCTCGCCGGTGGACTCGAGTGTGTGGTGGTGATCGACGGGAAATACGCAGCGGCCTTGCGCTTTCGCGATGCCCCGCGCGCGGAGAGTCGTTCGTTCGTGAGCCACCTCGGACCGAAGCATCACTTCGCGCGCGTGATGATCGTTTCGGGAGATCGCGAATCGGAGGTGCGCTATCTCGCCGAGCAGGTTGGCATCACCGAAATCTACGCGCAGCAAAGCCCGGAACAGAAACTCGCCCTCGTCCGCGAGGAAACGGTGAAAGCAAAAACCCTCTACGTCGGCGATGGCATCAACGACGCCCCGGCCATGATGGCTGCCACGGTCGGCATGGCGATCGGACAAAACAGCGACGTGACCGCCGAAGCGGCGGGCGTCGTGATCATGGATAACTCGCTGAAGAAGGTGGACGAATTCATGCACATCAGCCGCCGGATGCGGACCATCGCGCTCCAGAGCGCGGTCGGTGGCATGGCGCTCAGTGTCATCGGCATGATCTTCGCCGCCAGCGGTCATCTAAGTCCGGTGAGCGGCGCCATCACCCAGGAAATTATCGACGTTCTGGCCGTGCTGAACGCCTTGCGAGCCGCCTTCCCGCCAAAGGTGATCCACGACCTCTGATAGATTCCGAGACCAATCAAATGAGCACAATGAAAGCGACGGTGTTCCACGGCACGAACGACATTCGTGTCGAGGAAGTAGCTCGACCTCATGCCGGAGTTGGGGAGGCAGTGATCCGCGTGACCTTGACCACGATTTGCGGGACCGACCTTCACATCGTTCGCGGGGAGTATCCGGTAAAGCCGGGCTTGGTCATCGGGCATGAGCCGGTGGGCGTCATCGAGGAACTCGGGCTCGGTGTGATTGGCTACGAAGTTGGAGACCGTGTGCTGGTCGGCGCTATTACCCCGTGCGGCCAATGCCGCGCGTGTCTCTCCGGACACCTCTCCCAATGCGGACACGGCGACGGCTATGAAGCCTTGGGTGGATGGCGATTCGGCAATACCATCAACGGCGCGCAGGCTGAATACCTTCTCGTGCCGTCCGCCCAAGCCAACCTGGCGAAGATTCCCGATGAGTTGACGGACGAGCAAGTCGTCCTGCTCTCCGACATTGCTTCCACGGGAATCTCCGGTGCCGAGGCAGCGCCGGTGCGAATCGGCGATGCAGTCGTGGTGTTCGCGCAGGGGCCGATCGGCTTGTGCGCCACCGCCGGAGCCAAGCTCATGGGTGCTTCCCTGATCATCGGAGTGGATGGCGACGAAACGCGGCTGGCGATGGCGCGTCGCATGGGCGCCGATGTGGTCCTCGACTACCGCGCCGTGGATGTCGTGGCCGAAGTCAAACGTCTGAC
>JANMSW010000038.1:0-6094 GCA_031389825.1 Spartobacteria bacterium | reverse complement strand
ACTACTTCAGCGACTTCATCGCCCGCACCCCGGACGAGCTCACCGCGCGCCTCTGCACCGCCCTCAACGCCTTCATGGAGGATACCAAGAAAGTCGCCAGCCAGTGCGCTACCCGGAAATGATTTTTGGCAGATGCTCTAGTTTCGCCGGGCTTACAAAACGCGAGGAGCCCGTGGGGACGTTGGCTATTCATTGTAGAATTCAGGGAGCCGGCTCGGCGAGGGCCTCCGGTTCGACGCGGCGGATGCGTTCCGCGAGGACGGTGAAGAGACCCGCCTTTAGCCCCGCAACCGCATTCTCCAACTCGAAGACGCAATGTCCGTCTGCCATGTGAAGCGTGATCTCGGTCGCGTGGAGCATGTTCAGGTGGCACTCCTCGTGAGGGTTAATGAGAATGCTGCCATCCTCCGTGCGGACCTCGATTGACGACGCGGTCCCGCTGAAAAAAAGCCCGTTGGCGGTGCTGAGTTCGACGGTCAGGTCATTCATTTTGTAGGAACGCGAGCAGCCCTATGCCGTCCAGCCCCCGGGGGTGGCTGAACGGCGATAGGAAGGCATCGAGCCGCGGTTGGTTAGCTCTTTTTGTGCGTCGCGCAGGTGAAGGCGGAGTCTTTTCCGCACTTGCTGCACGTATGCTTGTATTCGCTGAGCGTCGGACCTTTGCCGCCGCCGGTGGTCGTGACGGTGATCTTGCCGCCGCAGCCGGAGCAATCGTGCTTCGAGTCGGGCTCGAACCAGGACATGATGCCCTTCTTTTCCTTCTCGCCGTCCTTCTCGTTGACTGTCTTGCAGTCTTTACAAGCGAGCGCGACTTTCGCGCCCGGCTTACAGCACTCCATGGCATCTTCTTTTGTTTTGACGTGCGTCGGAAAGCCTCCCGGCCAGCCGCCGCCAGGGCCGGGTCCGGCGAAGGCGGTGAGATTCATCGCGGCCACGGCAGCGCCGAGCAGCAGACTAAGCTTTAGTGTCGATTTCATTTGGTGTTGTTGGTCTCCTGTTTGTGGTTGATGGCTTTGTTTGAGTGAGCGGCTTTCGGCAGCTCACGAGTTCAGCTTCGCAGGTTCCCCGCGCGCCGCTCCGCATCCCCACGGATTTACTGCGCAGTTCTTCCGATTTCGCGTTTGCGCGCGCGCTCCCACACAGGCGGGTTCACGCCGGATGCTGCGCCACGTCGTGGCGGAAGAATGCTTTGCGCGCTTCTAGGACGAGCAGCGGCACAGTCGAGACCGCGAGCAGCATGAGGCAATCGCTGAGTGAGATGAGCGAGGTCTTGAGGAAACCGGCGAGCAAGGCGTTGTGATGACTCCAGACCTGAATGGTGAACGAGATGGCGACGACGGCGAGCAGGTTGAGGTTCGAGAAGAGGTTCATCCGCCAAAGCGGGCGCGTCTCGCTGCGGGCGCCGAAGGAGCGGAGCAGTTCGGCGAAAACCAGCGCGGCAAAGGCGTGGGTGCGGGCCATCTCGGGCGTCTCGTATTTTAGGGCGTAGAGATACACCGCGAACGACACGCCTGCGGTCAGCGCGCCGGTGAGGAACATCGTGCCAAGAAAACCGCCGTCGGTGATGCGCTCGTGCCGGGCGCGCGGCGGCTGTTTCATCACGTCGGAGTCGATCGGATCGGTCGCGAGGCAGAGCGCGGGGAGGCCGTCGGTGACGAGATTGATCCACAGCAAATGGATCGCGAGCAGTGGCGAGGGCAGGCCAAGGATGATCGCCGCGGTCATGAGCAGCAACTCGCCGCAGTTACCCGCGAGCAAGTATTGGAGCGTCTTGCGGATGTTGTCGTAGATGCCGCGACCTTCCTCCACGGCGGCGACGATGCTGGCGAAGTTGTCATCGGTGATGACCATGTCGGCCGCCTGCTTCGTCACCTCGGTGCCGCTGCGACCCATCGCAATGCCGATGTCCGCGCCTTTGATGGCCGGTGCGTCGTTCACGCCGTCGCCGGTCATCGCGACGACCGCGCCGGTGGACTTCAACGCGCGAACGATTCGCAGCTTGTGCGCGGCGGAGACGCGGGCATAGACGGCGACGTTCGCGGTGCGTGCAGCGAGTTCAGTGTCGTCCAGCTTGTCCAGTTCGAGGCCGGAGAGAGCGATGCTGTCGCCGCTCGCGATGCCGAGGTCGCGGGCGATGGCGAGCGCGGTTTGCGGGTGATCGCCGGTGATCATCACCACGCGAATGCGGGCGGCGTGGCATTTCGCGACGGCTTCCCTGGCCTCCGCGCGCGGCGGATCATACATCCCGGTGAGGCCGACGAAGACGAGATCGCGTTCGACGCTTTCGGCCGTGAGCTGCGCAGGCGCGCTGTGGTCGAGATCGCGGAAGGTGGAGCCAAGCACGCGCAGCGGTCGGTCGGCCATGTTGGTGTTTTGCGCGGCGATCCGGGTGCGGTCGTCGTCGGTGATCGGGCGCACGCCGGTCTCGGTGTAGATGTGCGTGCAGAGCCGCAGTAGTTCATCCGGCGCGCCGTTGATGAAGGCACGTAGCCGTCCGTCCGGCATCGCGCGGATGACCGTGCGGCGCTTGCGGTCGGAGTCGAAGGGAATCTCGTGATGCTTCGGGCGCTCGGCATCGAGCTGCGGTTTGTCACCGCCGGCTTTTTGCCCCGCCGAGAGCAACGCGCCTTCGGTCGGATCGCCGACGACCTTCCAATTGCCCTCTTCGAGGACGAGGTGGGAGTTGTTGCAGCCCACGAGAATGTGGGCCAGTTCGAGTAGCGGCCCGGCGTGCTGTGCATCGCTCGCTTTCCCCTCGAACACGATCTCGCCATTCGGCCCATAGCCTTCACCGGTGACTTCAAAAGTTCGCCCCGCCACGTAAAGTTCGCGCACGGTCATTTCGCCGACTGTCAGCGTTCCGGTTTTGTCGGTGCAAATGACGCTGGTGGAGCCGAGGGTTTCCACCGAGGGCAGCCGCCGCACCAACGCGCGCCGGCGGGACATGCGCAACACGCCGAGCGCGAGGGAGACGGTCACGACCGCGGGCAGACCTTCCGGGACGGCGGCGACGGCGAGGCTTACCGAAGTCATGAACAGCTCGAAGAATTTCATTCCACGCGCCAGCCCGAGAGCGAAGAGCAACGCGACGATCCCCAGCGAGGCCCACACCAGGATGCGGCCAAACGCCTCGAGCTTTTGCTGGAGCGGCGTGCCCCCTTCCGCCCCCGCTTCCTGGATCAAGCCGGCGATGCGGCCGATCTCCGTGTCCATCGCCGTACCGACGATGACGGCGCGGCCCTGTCCCACAGCCACGCTCGTGCCCATGAAGACCATGTTCTTGCGGTCGCCGAGCGACACGTCGGGTCGGTCGAGCGTCGTGGCATTCTTGTCCACGGCTTCGGATTCGCCGGTGAGCGCTGACTCCACGCAACGCAGCGAGGCTGCTTCAAGCACGCGCGCGTCGGCAGCCACGAGGTCACCGGCTTCGAGTTCGAGAATATCGCCGGGCACGACCTCCGCCGCCGGCACGACAGTCACGTTGCCATCGCGCACCACCTTCGCGCTCGGGGCGGTCATCTTCTTGAGCGCTGCGATGGATTTCTCGGCGCTGAACTCCTGATAGAAGCCGATCGTCGCGTTGAGAACGACGATCGCCAGGATGGCGATGGCATCCACAACTTCGCCGAGCGCGCCGCTGACGACGCCGGCGACGATGAGAATCCAGACGATGAGGTTCTTGAACTGACCGAAGAAAATCACCCACGGGCTAATCGGCTTGGCCTCAGTCAGTTCGTTACGCCCGTGCTCCGCGAGGCGTTGCGCGGCTACCGGCGCGGAAAGCCCCGCCACCGCGGAGCCAAGCTGCGCGAACACTTCCTCGGCAGATTGGCTGTGCCAGACTTCGACTCTGGAATGGGCAGCGACGGGGAAAGGTTGGCTCATGCGATTTGGCGGATGAGTTAGACCTTCGGGCCGGCGGCTTTGACCTCAGGGGTGGCGCCGGACTCGAACTTCTTGAAGTTCTCGACGAACAGTCCGGCGAGCTTGGCCGCAGTCGCGGCAAAGGCTTTCTTGTCGGCCCAAGTGTGCTCGGGGATGAGGATTTCCGCGGGCACGTTTGGCACTTCAGACACGATCTGGATGCCAAAGATCGGGTCGCCTTGCGTTGGGGCGCTGGCCAGCGTGCCGGCGTGGATGGCGTCGATGATTGCACGGGTGAATTTCAGTTTGATGCGCGATCCCACGCCGTGGCTGCCGCCGCTCCAGCCCGTATTGATCAGCCAGACGTTGACGTGGTGCTTCGCGAGTTTCTCCGCGAGCAGCTCAGCGTATTTCGCCGGATGCCAAACGAGGAAGGGCGCGCCGAAGCACGCGCTGAAAGTCGCCGACGGTTCGGTGACGCCCATCTCGGTGCCGGCGACCTTCGCGGTGTAGCCGGAGATGAAGTGATACATCGCCTGCTCGGTCGTGAGTTTTGAGACGGGCGGCAGGACGCCGAAAGCATCGCACGTCAGGAAGATGATGTCGGTCGGATGTCCCGCAACGCAGGGCACCTTGGCATTCTCGATGAACTCGATGGGGTAAGCGCCGCGCGTGTTCTGCGTGATGCTGGTGTCGTGGAAATCAACGTGATGCCCCTCGTCGTCGAAGACCACGTTTTCCAGCACGCTGCCGAAGCGGAGGGCCTGGAAAATGTCGGGCTCGTTTTCCGGCGTGAGGTCGATCGCCTTCGCGTAGCAACCGCCTTCGATATTGAAGATGCCGTCGTCGCCCCAAACGTGTTCGTCGTCACCAATGAGCCGGCGTTTCGGATCGGCGGAAAGCGTCGTCTTGCCCGTGCCGGAGAGTCCGAAGAGCACGGACGATGTTTCCTCCTTCGCGTCTGCCGTGGCCGAGCAATGCATTGAGAGGAGTCCCTGTTTTGGCATGAGGTAGTGCATGAGGGTGAAGACACCTTTCTTCATCTCGCCGGCGTATTCAGTGCCGAGGATGATCATCTGCTTTTCCTCAAACGACAGGTCGATCGAAGTTTTCGAAGTCATGCCTTCGGTTAAGCGATTCGCCGGGAAACGGCCCGCGTTGAAGATGACGAAGTCAGGCTCACCAAAGGTCGCGAGTTCCTCGCTCGTCGGGCGGATCAGCATGGTGTGCATGAAAAGGGCGTGATACGGCCGCGCGCAGACGACGCGGATCTTCAACCGATGCTGCGGGTGCCAGCCGGCGAAGGCGTCGATGACGTAAAGCCGCTCGCGGGTGTTGAGGTAGTCGATGGCGCGTTCGCGATTGAGCTGAAAGCCGCGCTCGTCCATCGGCACGTTGACCGCTCCCCACCACACGTCGCGCTCGGAGTCGGGGTGCCTGACCACGCGTTTGTCCTGCGGCGAGCGGCCAGTTTTGGCGCCGGAGTAAGCAATCAGCGCGCCGGAGTCCGCTATGGAGGAACCGGGCTCGTAGCGGATGGAATGCTCGTAGAGCTTGGCGGGCGAGAGGTTACGGTGAATGGTTCCAACCGTGATGCCGTAATGTGCGAGGTCGAGTGGCGAAGGGTGGGTAGTGCTCATGGTTTGGGTAGGTCGGTGATTGCGCTGTAGCGATAGAGTCGGCTCCTGCCGTCAAAGGTTTGTTGCGTGCCTCGAAGCGGGCTTCCGGTTTCATTACCTAGGGTTTGATCGCCACCTTCAGGACACCGTCCGAGCGGTCGCCGAAGAGTTGGTAGGCTTGGGGAATTTCATCCAATGAGAACCGGTGCGTGATCAGTGGAGTGGGATCGAACCGCCCGGATTGCACCAGACTCAGCAGTCGCCGCATCCGCTCTTTCCCACCGGGACAGAGCGTGGTGACGATGCGGTGATCGCCGAGTCCGGCGGAGAAAGCGTCGTAGGGCATTTGGAGTTTGCCCGAATAAACGCCGAGGCTCGAAAGCGTGCCGGCAGGTCGCAGGCTGCGCAGCGCGCTCTCAAAGGTTTGCTGCGTGCCCAAGGCTTCGATGGCCACATCCGCTCCGCCGCCGGTCAGACGTTTGACTTCGGCCACGACATCCACGGCGCGGTAGTCGAGGACCACATCGGCGCCCATGCGACGCGCCATCGCCAGCCGCGTTTCGTCGCCATCCACTCCGATGATCAGGGAAGCACCCATGAGCTTGGCTCCG
>JANMSW010000016.1:0-163271 GCA_031389825.1 Spartobacteria bacterium | reverse complement strand
GCAGGAACTGGGCGCCTATCGCCGCTCCTTGCGCTGGAAGAGGAAGAACTCCTGCCCGGCGTCTTCATCGAGCGTGGCGGGATCACCTTGCTGCTGCCGCGCGATGGCGACGACATACGAGAGGTAGGTCTCGCGAGTGCGTGGACGAAGATCCCGCAACTCGACAAAGTGACGGAAGCAATCTATGGATGGGTACTGTGGATCAGAGGGCTTTTCATCACCGGCCAGAATACACGATCCAGCACTCCATGCTCTACCGCGCTCCCACCGCCGCGCAGCGGCTTAGTTCAACCATGCGCTGCCGCGAACTGCTCCGCAGTCGCTGAGCTTGAGGTTGTTCGGCGATTTCTCACGCTCATGCCAAATTCATGTTTTGACATAGATCATTGGCGGGGCATCTACCGCGCTCAGATCGCCCACTCTGAGTGGGTTATCACAGGCCCGATTTCGTCTCCGATCGACATCGCCAAGCGCGAGGAGTGGCTCGCCGCAAACTGCACGCGTTCAGTTCGTCCCAAGGGCAGCCCGCTGATTATCTAGTCCATGCCTTCGGGGAGCCCCAACAGCCTTACCAATCCAAAATGGGGGGCATTCCTTACCGCCTCAAGAACGCCCAATGGCCGGTCGGAGCTGACGGGGAGCCGATGCAGTTCTTTGGACAGGTCAATCTTTCCAATTCAGGCGACTTAGTTCCTGAGGCCAAGGGTGCCGTCCTCGTGATATTTCATTGCGGAGAAGATTCCTGTTCGACGGAGGAGTTTCGCTTCGAGTGGTATGATGAAGACATTCGCGATTTACCGACAGAGGCGGACATTCCCGCCTTTGAGTCCCTGCACATCGGGTTTCCGATTCATTATGAGGTGTTTCGCACGACGGAATGGCCGGTTCTGAAAGATGCCAGTGAGGAGTTGCAGGACTACAACAGTTTAGTCGCTTCCAAGATCGGCGGCGTGCCTTCGTATTTCGGCGACAGCGATCCCAAGATGCCAGGTCGGTATTTCATGACGATTGACTCTTTGCAGATTTCAGTCGGGCGACCCTTCCCGGCAATCAATCACCCTGAAAGCCTGACACGTGACGATGCCGGCGGCAATTACGCGGCGAGCTTCGTAATGCTGGGTGACCTCGGTTCGCTGTTCTTTAATATCGACCGCGACGGCGCGGTTTTCTGTGCCGGACAATGCCATTGAACGCACAACCGTCGCCGGACCAAGCGCTGCGGCGAATGCCTCGAAGCTGTCATGTCTGCTGCGTACGCAGCACCCGCGCCATCTGCGAGTCATCGCTGAGTTTGGGGTCGTTAGCCGTCATACCGTGATATTTCGTGACGCTGCAGAACGTGCGCGCGATCAGTGCCGAAGCCTGATCGCACAGTCTATCGCGCGCCGCCGCTCAGAAGGCCACAAAGTCATTGCCGAGCCGACGCCGCGGTTTGCGGACGGCTCCGTGGCGTTCGCGCCAGACGGGTTGCGGCTCCCGCTGCGCTATGACCTGGCCTTCGCAGATGAGTCCGGCAAGTGGCACTCAGAGAACGCGGATTCTCACACGATTCGCTTCGAGACGACTGCACATGCCGATTGGCAGGGCTGCATGAAGATCACCATGCACCGGCTCGCTTGGGACTACCTTGAGCTTCACTGTTTTCCAGCACCGCCGGATTGCGATTGGGAGCCTCTCCGGTCGTGGTTTCTGAACTGGTTTGATGTAGACGAAGCGAAAGAGCCCGACGCGGACGACTTATATGGAGTCGTGCACTTCATTTCTGATCCCGAGGTGGCAAGCGACGGCTTTAAGTTGTTTGTTGATTTAGGTTCCGCGCCGATGGCTGCCCTCGGGCAGCTACTTGACCGTCTTGTGGACATGCAGGTCACTGCTTGCACCTTCGGACGCAATGACGGCTGACTGGGAGATGCGAGGGCCTGCGGCCACTAATCACGACGAAGGTCCCGCAGGCGCGGGACTCGCCGCCACAGGGTGCACGCGCCATTCTGTAGCGTCACTCTATGAGTGTCGGTCGAACCGTTTAGCCGAATGCTCTGACTACTTGTCTTTCCCGCTTACGGTTCCTCGATCTTCCCCTTGAACGGCACCAGGAACGAATCGCCATCCTTCGCCTTCTCCGCGCGTTTCGCGATCTCAGGGAACAGGTGGCAAAGCCGGGACGCTTGTTCCCAGAAGATCTGCTGAATCCATGAGTGCTTGAAGAAGAAGATGGGATGGCCGGCCCGCTTCCATGCTTCCACCTCGTGGGGATTTCGGCTGATTGCAATATCCGCGGAGAGGATGATCCAGTCCGACTCCTCCGCGAGCGCGTTCATCCACGTGACATCGGAAGTATCCGCCGGAAACCTTTCCTTGAGGTGAATGACTTGATGCCTCGGTCCCGCGAGACAGTTCAGCGCGCGGGCAACCTTCGGAGAAAGGTTGTTATCGAGGAAGAACTTCACGCCGCAAGCCGTTGCTCAAACTCGATGGCATCGCGAACGGACGCAACATCGAGTTCATACCATTCCGCAATCTCTTCCACGCTCTGCCCGGCCTTCGCAGCCGCCTGAAGTATCTCTGTGGCAATGCCAGCACCGGCGGTGATCGGCTGCCCAAACTGCCGGTGCGGATCCAGCACTACGGCACGCTGCCTACCGAGCGGCCACCAGCGAACTAGCTGATCGTCATCCGCAAACTCGAGATCACGCAGGAAGGGTTTTGTGACCTGGCGGAAAACCCGCTGGCCCTGCACGACCTCCTCATAAGCCACTCCTTCCGGGCCAAGGGCGATCTCTTCGATGATCTGAGATCCGTCCGTGACGAAGCGGCGCGTGCAGAAGGGGTGCTCGATCTCGTAGCGCTGGCGCGCAACACCATGGGCCCGGCGGAGGAGGTGCCAGGTAACGCCCGCCTGGAGAAAGGCATCGATGAAGCGGACCTCCTGCAAATCAAGGAAGCCGAGCGCCAGCTTGTCATTGATGGGGTGAAGCTCACCTTTCCAGAGGCGCCGATCATTCGACTCCGGCACTTCTTCTGATGGGAGTCCCTTTAGCCAATAACGGATGCGCCGCTGCGTCACCCCGCTCAACCGGCCAGCGTCCGGGACGGTATATATGCCTTTGCCGAGCAGTTCAGATGGTGCGGTTGCGATCACGGTGGTGAGCCTTCCTCCGGAATATTCGCCGGTGGTGGCAAGGACGCAAGCGCCGCTGCTGGTGCGTCAACAGGCAGGTACGACCGGGACGCTGCGGTGCACGGTCGTGCTGGAAGCCAATGCGCGAAGCGCCGAGCATCTAAGCCCTTGACTCTCGACCCCTCGACCTTCGACTCCCCGCGTGCACCCTCGAGACACGTCCCCCACGTGCCCCCGCGTCCAAAGAAGATTGCCCCACCTTTGCCGTCAGGCCGGAGTTCCCGTTCCCCTAGTAGGTTAACGGCGGATGACCTGGAGCGAGCTTCTGACTTCCAACGAAGGCATGTCATAAGATCCGCTCACCCAAGCCTCCTTAGGTTGATATGAATATCGGTTCGGGATTTCCGACCATTGGTCGAACAATGGCAGGGCAAATTATTGCGAAACTGCGTGAAACTCAGGAAGCGCTGAAGGAATACTTTCCCTAGCCGCACGCGGTCTCTGAAAGTGAAAAGAACTATTCGCGAAGCTGCACGCCTGCCTTGGTTTGCAGGCGCTCTTTGAGCCGCGCGTGGGCGGCGTTAACTTCGTCGGCGACCAGTGTCCGGTCGCTCGCCCGGTATGTCAACGAGTAGGCCAGCGATTTTTTATCAACGGGAACTTTCTCGCCACTAGGGTCAGTGAAGACATCGAAAAGCTCCACTCGCGCGAGGAGCGGCTCGTTGGCCGAAAGGAGGGTCGACACGATGGTACCATGGGGGAGTTCGGCGGGTGCGAGCAGCGCAATGTCGCGAGTAATCGCAGGAAATCGCGGCACTTCCTGGTAGCACTTGCTGGCAGCAGCAGCAGCGAGGATTTCCGAGAGATCGATCTCCGCGAAGACGACCGGCGCATGGGCATCGAGACCGCGCGCCTCGGCTGGCCAGAGCTGCGCGGCGTTTCCGACGAGCTTTCCGTCCAGCAGAATACTGGCGCTCACCCCGAACCGCGGATCGTCCGTCCGTTGGAACTCCGGCTCGGTCCCGAGGACACGCGCAAGCACGCCTTTGAGATCCAGCAGGTCCGCCGCACCCGCGGTGCCGCCGCGCCAAGTTGGATTGGTCAACGTGCCGGAGAGAAGGATTGCGAGATGCGTGCGCTCTTCAGGCTGTGACTTGGCAAAGACGCGGCCGCATTCAAAGAGGCGAATGGAACGCTCACCCGCGCGGGCATTCCGGGCGAGCGCGTCGAGCAACCCAGGGACGAGACTCGGACGCAGAACTACCTGGTCTTCGTTGAGCGGATTGCGCACCCGCAGGACCTCCGGCCCGGCGAAGCTGTGGGCCAATGCGCGCTCGGAAACGAGGGTGAGGCTGCGGGCTTCGTGCAGCCCCTGCCCGGCAAGCCGCTGCCGGAGCTCGGTAAGACGATCGTGGGCCAGATCGCTCGCGGAGCTTTCGATGAAGGCACCGATGTTCAAGCTGGGGATGGCGTCGATGCCGATCACGCGCGCCACTTCCTCGATGAGATCCACCTCGCGGGTGAGATCGGGCCGGTAGGATGGGACCTCCCAGCCGCCTCCCACTTTGCGCAGACCGAAGCGGGTGAGAATGACGGCGATCGCCTCTTCCTCCACTTCGACGCCGAGCAGCGCTGAGCAACGCTCCGGGCGCAGCGGCACGGGCGACGAGTAGG
Organism: Spartobacteria bacterium; assembly: GCA_031389825.1. Lineage (GTDB taxonomy): Bacteria > Verrucomicrobiota > Verrucomicrobiia > Chthoniobacterales > Chthoniobacteraceae > JANMSW01. The sequence continues at coordinate 158,479 of JANMSW010000016.1, read as the reverse complement.
CGTGCCCCTCGCCTGCGGCCTGCGGGTCGAAGCCGAACTGCGCATTGGCCGCGAAGCCTGCGCGCAACTCCCCTGCTTCACCGCCTGCGATTTCCGTGATCAACTCCGCGGCGCGCTGGGAAGCGACGAGGATTCCTGCCGGGTCTACATCGCGCTCGAAGCGGTAGCTCGAGTCGCTCATCAGCCCCAGCGTGCGCGAGGTGCGGCGAATGTTGGTGCCAAGGAAGTAGGCGCTCTCCAGGACGATCTCGGTGGTCTCGGCACTCACGCCGGTGGCTTCGCCGCCCATTACGCCGGCCAGCGCCACCGGTCCGGAGGCGTCGGCGATCACCAGATTTTGCGGCGTTAGCACATAGGTGCGGCCATCGAGTGCGATGAGCTTTTCACCCGGTTCGGCCATGCGGACGCTAAGCGCGCCTTGCAGCTTGTGCATGTCGAAGGCGTGGAGCGGTTGGCCGAGTTCAAGCATCACGAAGTTCGTGATATCGACGATGTTGTTGATCGAGCGAACGCCAACGGCTTCGAGCTTCTCGCGCAGCCAGGCGGGGCTGGGGCCGACCTTCACGTGGTGAAGCCGGCGCGCGGTGTAGAACGGGCATTCGTCCGCCTGCACTTCGATCGTGCCGGAGAAGGTCGAGCCGGAAGTGCTCTCTTGGCGCGGCTTCAGCGAGCTGCCAGTCAGAGCGGCGACTTCGCGGGCGATGCCGAGATGGCTGAGAAGATCGGGGCGATTCGGCGTGATCTCGAGATCGAGCACGGTCTCGCTGGGGTACAGCTCCGAGAGCGGCGCGCCGACGCGGCTTTCTGCAGGGAGAATGAGCAGGCCGTCCGCGTCCTCGGCGAGCGAGAGCTCCTTCGCACTGCAGAGCATGCCCTGCGACTCCACGCCGCGCAGCTTGCCGACCTTGATCTTGAAGTCCCCGGGGAGCACTGCGCCGGGCTGAGCGAGCGGGACCTTGTCGCCGACCTTGTAATTCTTCGCCCCACAGACGATCTGCCGCGGCGTGCCTGAGCCTTCGTCCACCTGACAGACGCTGAGCCGGTCGGCATTCGGATGCTGCTCGGAGGAGAGGATTTGCGCGACGACCACCTTATCAATGGCGACGCCCCGGGTTTCGATGCCTTCGACCTCCACGCCCGCCAGGGTGAGGAGTTCTGCGAGGGCCTGCGCATCGCCGGAGAAATCAACGTATTCGCGTAGCCAATTAAGAGAGACTTTCATGGGCGTGAACTAGAACTGGGAGAGGAACCGCTGATCGCTCTCGATAAAGGAACGGATGTCGGGTACGCCTGCCATATTCATGGCGAGACGGTCCAGGCCGAAGCCGAACGCGAAGCCGGTGAAGACCTCGGGATCATACGCGCCATCGCCACGCTTGGTATTGATTGCCTCGAAGACGGCCGGATCAACCATGCCGCAGCCAGCGATCTCCAGCCAGCGCTCGCCCGCATTGGTGCGCAGCAGCAAATCCACCTCGAAGCTTGGCTCGGTGAAGGGGAAGAAGTGCGGGCGAAAGCGGAACTTTGCGTCGCGTCCGAAAAGCTCACGAATGAAGAATTCCACGGTCCCCTTCAGATCGGCGAGACTCACGCCTTCATCCACGTAAAGGCCCTCCATCTGGGTGAACTGTGCGAGGTGCGTGGCATCTGTCTCGTCCCGCCGGTAGCAGAAGCCGGGGGCGACGATGCGCACGGGCGGCGCGACCTGCTCCATGGTCCGGATCTGCACGGTGGAAGTCTGGGTGCGCAGCAGGCGGCCATCAGGCAGGTAGAAGGTGTCCTGCTCGTTGCGCGCGGGATGGTCGGCGGGCGTATTCAGCGCGTCGAAGCAGTGCCACTCGGTATCGATGTCCGGGCCATCGGCGAGCGCAAAGCCCATCCGGCGGAAGATCTGCGTGGCGCGATCGAGCAGCTGAGAAATCGGGTGGAGCGAGCCGATGGGCGCGGCGGTGCCGGGAAGTGTGACGTCGACGTTTGCGAAGGCCTTCGCGTCACTCGCCGTGGTGAGCGCGGCTTTACGTTCATCCAGCGCAGCGGTGACGGCGGCGCGCACTTCATTGAGGAGCTTCCCGATGCGCGGCTTGTCCTCCTTGCTCAGGCTGCGCATCGCTTCGCTCACCACGGAGATGCTGCCGGAACGTCCAAGATACTTTACGCGGGCGGCTTCGAGCGCGGAGTCGGCGGCGACGGAACCGATCTCAGCGAGAGCCTCGGAGCGAAGTTGTTCGAGTTGGGTGTCCATCAAGGTAAGTAAATCGGTCGGGTGAGCAGGACCGCAGCACGCGCTGCTTGCCGGAAGCTCCCGTGCTGCGACCGGAGCGGTTCGGTTTGCGTTTTCGCGGGTGGTTTAGCAAGCCCGGAGACGATGGTGAATCAGGCGAGACCGCCATTCACCCACGAACGGCACAGGGCCGCCAACGAAGTTGTCGCTGCGTGTGAACTCGGCTCTGCGCCTTGCGCATTTGTCGCCACCCTGACGACTTTTGCTCAGCAGCCCGCCATCTCTCTGCGTCGCGGCGGCGCCACTCCCTCTGTAGCGGCCTCGTGGCACCCTCCATGCTAAAGCCGCGCTCGTTCACTTTCCGAGCCGCAGCTCATGCACGCGACCTCCATCATCTCCACCCCCCGAGCACTCTCCGAGACCTTCGCGGCGATGCGGGCGCTCGGGATTACGGATCGGCGGATCTTCGGTGACATCCTCCGGGAGACGCTTTCCCATAATCCTCAATACCTCGGCGTCTGGAGTGTATGGGAACCGAATGCGCTCGATGGTCGCGACCGCGACTTTGCGAATTCACCAGGCCACGATCGGACAGGTCGTTTCATTCCAGTGTGGAATCGCAGCGGCGGCACCATCCATGTCGAGGCAAACATCGGGTACGATGTTCCGGGCTTTGGCGATTGGTACCAAATCCCGATGAAGCGGCGCGCGGAAACCGTGCTGGACCCATACGAGTTCCCATTTCTGGGCCGGCCCGAGTTCATCACCAGCCAGGTGGCTCCGATCTTCTTTCGGGGCGAGTGCATCGGCGTCACCGGCGTGGATATCGCCGTCGATGAACTCGTCCACCCAGAGGCCCTGGGTCTGGAGGAGACGCTGCAGCGCGGGTTCATCTTCCTGAATCGGCAAGGCGGAATCGACTACTGGAGTGAGCGCACGCGCGAGTTGCTGGGGCGCTCCATCGGTCGCCACCTCGACAATGAACTTCCTGCCTCCATCGCTGGTCATGTCGCGCGGCTGCGTCGAACGGGAGAGCCTGCGGAGTTGCCACCGCTCCGGCGTGGTAACTCGGTGCTGCGGCTGAAGTTTGGCCGCCACCCTCAGCACGAAGGCTTCCTCATTGTCATCGAAGAGACCACGGCCTCTTCCCCGGAGACGTCGCTGACTACCCGTGAGGCGGAGGTCCTCGAATGGCTCGGGCAAGGGAAGAGCAACCCGGAGATCGGAATCATCCTCGGCATCTCCACGCACACCGTGAAGCGCCACGTGGAACGCGTCTTGGCCAAGACGGGCACCGAAAATCGCTACGCGGCAGCCCTCGTCGGCCTGCAGGAACGATGATCGGCCATAGGTCTGGAGGCCTATTTCAGGAATGTGCAGGCGGGCCTATCAGTGCACCGATGAGCACCCGCTTCCCCGCTGATCTCTCCGCCACGACCTCGCCACGCGTAGCGACGGGCGCAAATGGTGCGGCGCCTTCGGTCGACTTCGCCGCGATCAAGCAGGACCTCATCTCAAAGGGTGTGAAGTATTGCCTGGGAGCCTATGTGGACATCCACGGCGTGCCAAAAGGCAAGGTAGTTCCAACTGGACACTTTGAAGATTTTGCCAGCGGGTCAGAGCTCTATACCGGCTACGCGCTGGAAGGTCTCGGGCAACTCCCCAACGACGACGAGCTCGCCAGCGTGCCCGACCTGACTCGCGGCGTGCAGCTCCCGTGGCAGAAGGAGGTGATGTGGTATCCAGCGGATCTCACCTTCCATGGACAACCTTATGAGGTAAGCACGCGGGTGGTCTTCGGTCGTGTCCTGGAGGAGGCCCGCGAGCTCGGGTATACCTTCAATCTCGGGATCGAGTGTGAGGTCTACTTCCTGAAACTAGAGGGCGGAAAGCTGGTCGTACCGAACCCGGACGATAACCTCATGAAGAGCTGCTACGACGTGAAACGCTTCATGGATATGTACGGGCTCATGGATAAGATCGCCACGACGATCAACGGTCTCGGCTGGGATCTCTACTCGCTCGATCACGAAGATGGGAACTCGCAGTTCGAGTTCGATTTCAAGTTCGCCGACGGACTGACCATGGCAGATCGGTACGTGTTCTTCCGCATGATGGCGAAGCAACTCGCTGCGGAGGAAGGGCTGATCGCCACGTTCATGCCGAAGCCGTTTGCAGACAAGACGGGCAATGGCGCGCACTTCAACATGTCACTGGGCGATCTGGAGACGGGTGCGAACCTCTTCAAAGCAAAGCCTGGTGATGCAGATCCGTACTGGCTCGGGCTGACCCCGCTCGGCTACTCCTTCATCGCTGGAATCCTTAAACACGGTCGCGCGCTCTGCGCGGCATTCGCCCCAACGGTGAACTCTTACAAGCGCCTCATCCGGAAGGGGTCGATGGGCTACTACTCCTGGGCACCGGTCTTCAACTCCTTTGGCACGAACAATCGCACCAACTCGGTGCGTGTTCCGATGGGCGGCGGGCGGTGCGAATCGCGCAATGCCGACTCCGCCTGCAATCCCTACCTCGCCGGCGCCCTGGTGCTGGCGGCCGGGCTCGAAGGCATTCGCGAGGGACTTGATCCCGGTGCGCCGCAAACGGAGAATCTCTACGAGTTTACCGACGCACAACTCGCCGAACGAGGCGTGCAGCCTCTACCGAAAACGCTCTCTGAGGCGATCGATGCCTTCGACGCAGATCCCTTCATCGAGCAAGTGCTCGGCGCCACACTCAAGCGTGAGTTCGTAACTACGAAGCGCGCAGAATGGGAGGAGTACCACCTCAGCATCAGCCAGTGGGAGGTGGACAAGTATGCCCGCCTCTATTGATTCCAGCCGACTGCCCGAGTGGTTCTCCCGCCTCGCTCCCCCGCCGGCTCGCGCGCCTGTGCTACTCGAGGTGATGGCCTGGCCCGATGTGGCGCAAACGCTCGGCGACGTGCTCCTGCTCCCCATCGGTGCGACTGAACAACACGGACCGCATCTTCCGCTGAACACAGACACCGTCATCGCCACGGCCGCTTGCGCCCATGCCTCGGCGCTCACTGGGGCGCCCGTGCTCCCGGCCCTGAACTTCACTGTCTCTCTCGGTCATACCGAGAAATGGCCGGGCACCTTCGCCATCTTTCACGAAACTCTGATGAGCACGGTGCGCGAGATTGTGCGCTGGGCGCTCGCATCCGGTTGGAAGCGGCTGCTGCTCATCAACTCGCACTTCGGCAACGATGCCCCACTTCGCAGCGCGGTCGATCGCCTGCGCTTTGACTTTCCCGGCGACTGTCTGATTGCCACGCGCAACACCTGGCAACTCACGCCGGAACTTGCGCAGCAGTTCACCCACGACGCGGAGGACTGGCATGCCAACGAGGCGGAGACGTCGCTGCTGCTCTTTCTCGCACCTGGAACTGTTCACGTGGACCGCCTTGCCACCTCTGATGATCCAGATCGCACCGGCCCCTGTGTCTTTCCTCATCTGGTCGCACACACCAGTACCAATGGCGTCACCGGCACTGCCAGCCTTGCCACTGCGGAGCGGGGCGCCGCGTTGATCGCCGCTATCGGGAACGCGCTGGCTGATCTCATCGAGCGCGCCCGCGCCGACGAGCCCCCACTTGCCTGGACGCGATCCACGACCGTCTTCGCCACCTGTCGCTCCTCTTAAATAACAACACCACCGCACATGAAACTAAGCACATTGATCGCCGTTGCGTTCGCGGCCCTCGCCACCACGCTCCAGGCTGAGCCGCTGAAGATCGCCTACTCCGACTGGATGGGTTTTACCGCCCTGGAAGTTGCCAAGCAGAAGGGCTGGTTCAAGGAAGCCGGGGTCGAAGTCGAGCTCATCTGGTTTGACTACCTTGCAAGTCTGGACGCCTTCAGCGCAGGTAAGGTGGACGGCGTCGTGTGCGTGGCCACGGATGCTCTCGTGATGGGTTCAAACGGCGCCAAGAGCAAAATCATCGCGCTTTTGGACTACTCCGATGGCGCGGACATGATCATCGGAAAACCTGGCGTGACCTCAATCAAGGATCTGAAGGGCCAGAAAGTCGGGCTCGAACTAACCCTCGTGGAGCACCTGCTCCTGCTCAAGGCGCTCGAGGCGAATGGCATGAAGCAGAGCGACGTGGAACTCGTGAATACACCGACGAACGACACCCCGCAGACGCTCGCCTCGGGCAAAGTAGCCGCAGTCGGCGCGTGGTATCCCGTATCCGGCCAGGCGATCAAGGCGGTTGCCGGATCGAAGCCGCTCTTCACCAGCGCCGAGGCTAAAGGCCTGATCTATGACGTGCTCGCCGTCAGCCCGACCAGCCTGGCTAAGCGCAAGGACGATTGGACGAAAGTGGTTCAGGTCTACTATCGCTGCGTGGACTACATCCTCGACGAAAAGACCAAAGAGGACGCCGTGAAGGTGATGGCTGCAAAGGCGGGAGCAAGTGCGGAAGAGTATCTGAAAGCGCTCCCCGGCTGCCATTTCCTCACGCTCGCAGAAGCGAAGACTGCCTTCAAGAAGGGTCCCGGTCTGGATTCGATCTATGGCTCGTTAACCATCGGCAATAAATTCAACCTCGATAACAAGGTCTATAAAGTGTCGCAAAAGCCGGAGGGCTATCTCACGCCCAGCATCGTAGTGGGGCTGAAGTGACCGCCTCCCAGCGCCGTGGCCGCCGCCCTTCCACCCAGCCAAGAGAGCGCTCCGCCCATCGCGGAAGTCCGCACCCTGTCAGCTGGTGGGAAGTCCCCGAGTCCCCATCGGCCCACCCGGCGCGCTTCGGGGAGAGACTGGCTGGGGCTCAAGACTGACCTGCCACCCAAGCGGCGCGCAGTCCTGGCCTTCCTCTCCTTCCTGCTGCCGCTCGCCCTCTGGTGCGTGGTCAGCTACACGCCGTGGATCTGGCATCCGTATGTTCGCATCACCGCGCCGGGTGATGTGGACTACTTCATGGAGGAGATGGATGTCCCGCGTGCGGACTATGAGCGCGAGTGGGCGAAGATGCAGATGGAGGGATCGACGGTCCCCGAGGGCTATCGCGCGAATCCGCCTTACCTCCCCGCGCCGCACGCGGTAGCGCGTGCCTTCTATACTGCCTTCACTACCGAGCCCCGTCTGCCGAATGAGCCGTGGCTGCACGAGAGTCTCGGACACAGCATCCGCACCATCCTCTCGGCGTTTCTGATTTCATCGCTTATCGGGGTTCCGCTCGGCGTGCTTTGCGGGACCTACCGATTCTTCTCCAGGTTGCAGGAGCCCTTCATCGAGTTCTTTCGCTACCTGCCCGCGCCCGCGTTTGGTGCGCTCTGCGTCGCGGTGCTCGGGATCGATGATGGACCGAAGATCGCGATCATCGTAATCGGCACCTTCTTCCAGCAGGTACTCGTCATCGGGAATACCGTGCGCAAAGTCGATCCCGCGCTCATTGAAGCTGCGCAGACGCTCGGGGCCCGCGGCTGGAAGCTCCTGCGCAAGGTCGTAATCCCCGCCTCCATCTCCGACATCTACACGGATATGCGCATCCTGCTCGGCTGGGCCTGGACTTATCTCATCGTCGCGGAAGTGGTCGGCACTATGTCGGGCATCACGTTCTTCATCAACCAGCAGGCTCGCTACCGAAACTTCGAGAACGTGTACGCCGCCATCATCATTATTGGAATCATCGGGTTTGCGTCTGACATGCTTCTGGCCTTCATCGGGCGTATCATCTTCCCGTGGAAGCGCCGCACCCGCTCCGCATCCGGGAGCCGCTGGTGGCCCCGCATGCTCCCGCCGCGCGTGCCCTCCGCCCCCCTGTCTGCTGCATGAGCTCAGTCGAGTTCGACATTCCTGACTACCGCGAGCTCGCCCCGGCGGTCGCGGCCCGCTTCGAGCGGATCCGGCAACGGCAGGTCATCCTGAGCGTACGCGGCCTTGAGAAAAAGTTTGGCGCAAGCGGTGCCAGCCAGACCGCTTTTGCGGATGTCTCCCTCGACATTCATCGGCGCGAGTTCATCTGCGTAATCGGGCCTTCGGGATGCGGGAAATCAACGCTCATCCGGATCATCGCGGGTCTCGACGACGCCACGGGCGGGGAGGTGCTGCTCGACGGGCACTCAGTTACCGGCCCTGGACCTGATCGAGGCATGGTCTTCCAAGGGTACACCCTCTTCCCCTGGCGCACTGTCCGGAAGAACGTGATGTTTGGCTTGGAGATGCAGGGGAAGGATCCCGGGACGGCCGACGCGGAAGCGCGCCAATGGCTCGACATGGTCGGGCTCGCAAAGTTCGAGAACGCGTATCCGCACGAGCTTTCCGGCGGCATGAAGCAGCGTGTGGCCATCGCTCGCGCCCTCGCCAACGAACCGCGCATTCTCCTCATGGACGAGCCATTTGGCGCGCTTGATGCCCAGACGCGCTGCCAGATGCAGAGCTACCTCCTTCAGATCTGGAAAAAGGTGGACGTAACGATCCTCTTCATCACGCACGATCTAGAGGAAGCAGCCTACCTCGCCGACCGCATCGTGGTCATGGGAAGCAATCCGGGCCGCGTCGTTGAGTTCATCGATAATCCGGTTCCCCGCCCCCGCACCTCCGCGCAGTTTTTAGGAGCCGAGTTCCTGGCGCTCAAGCGCCGGCTGGAGGAGCTCATTCACCCACCCTTCGAGGCAGAAGAAGAGCGCCTGCCCATGGTGAAGCTCACTGCCGCCGGAGATGATGTGGAATAATGAACGTCGGAGCAAAGTGCTCCCACACCAGAGCTATTTGCTGAACCGTCGGAGCAAAGTGCGCCGACACTGGAGCTCCTTGCTGCAACGCCAGAGCAAAATGCTCCGGCATCGGAGCTCTTTGCTGCAACGTCGGAGCTCTTTGCTCCGACACCGGGGCTCTTTGCTGCAGCGTCGGAGCATTTTGCTCCGACCCCGGAGCGCTTTGCTGCAGCGTCGGAGCTAATTGCTCCGGCACCGCGGCTCTTTGCTGCAACGTTGGAGCTAAATGCTCCGGCACCGAAGCATTCAGCTCCGGGATCAAAGCTCACGACTGGGGTTCACGGCGTGGAAGATCCAGGTCGGACAGTCCCCGTGTCTGCGAGTCGCTCTGGCTTCGGTGATCCCGTGATCTCGGCGCAATAAGAAAAGAAGGCGTGCTTGCGTGCTGAACTGATTCCCCAGTTCACCGGCGGCGACTGATAACCTTCATCCGCCCCCTCGCCTTTGCGGCGGTAATCAAACCACCCCCAGGAAGCGCGCGCGCCGACAGCGGCAGAAAAGTTGTTCTCAGACTGGTCGAAGTTCTCGTGGTCGTCCTCGTTGAACAGAATGGGCAGGGGCCGGTAGCCGGGTAAGGCGCAGGTCTGAGCAACCATCGCGGTGATGCGTTTCGGATCGCGAACGCCGTTGCCATGCAGCAGCAGAAAGTCGGAGGCGCGCACGACATTCTCGCCCGGGATCGTTCCGCCGCCAAAGCTCGTACCGACGAGCAGCCGCCGTCCTTCCCAGTCAGTTTTCCTCACGCGCTCGATCAACTCGGACACCCGCGCTGGCTTCAGGATCTCGTGATCGTAGGCTTTGACGTCGGTCTCGTTATTTACCTCCACGAACACGTTGCGCCAGCCTCCCTCGAGCAACCACTTCGTAGCCTCATCGGTCGCGCGAATGACCGCTGCCTCATCGGTCAGCCGTTGATCCTGGCCAAAGTAGAAGTAGCCGAGAATGACGACCATCCCATGCCCGTCAGCCGCATCGAGAATGCGCGCCATCCGGGCGGCAAAATCCAGACGCAGCGCGCCATCAGCGGCGAAGGCACCCGTCTCCCACGGCTGAGTCTTCGAGTAACCCTCGGGCGAGCCACCCTGGAAGTTCACCGTCACCGCAAGCAGTCCATGCTTTCGCCAAACCGGCAGCGCCGCAATGAACTCGCGGACGTTCCGTTCGGCGTCCCATTTTCCAGTACCCCCGTACGCCCAGCGCTGCGCCGTCTCAGGGTTCAAGTCGTCGAACACACCCTGAACCATGCGCGAGTTCATCAGCAGTCCTTCCACGCGATGTCCTGCCCATGTGCGCCCTTGATAAGTAGGTTTGCCGTTGAGATGGAAATCCTCACCGACTATGCTGACAACTGTTTTCCCCGGCGGGACTGAAAAGGCGCTGTGGAGGAAGCAGGACAGGATGGCAACGAAAGCCGCGAGTTTCATAAGGGGAGGATTGAGATGTTATCCACGGCGGACTTGGGGTTCCAGCCTTTGCTCGTGATGATGCAGGTTGCCCACCCTGCAGCGAACGCGCACCTCGAAGTTTGATAGGCCATTGATAGGTCCGGCGACCTATTGTTGCGCGGCGCGGGGCGGGTGAGGGTCACGGCATTCGAAAAACGAAGCTTCCTGCCACCGAACCGCTGTCTACCTATGAGCACGGCCCTTTTTGAAGAACAGCTGCCGGGGGGGAGCGCGTGGTCAGGGATCGTCCGCAGACATACGACGCTGCGGATCACTGACCTGGCTGGCGGCGCCAATGTGGCGCTGCTCGCTTACAACGCAGCTCAGCCTCTCGAGCGCCTGAATCTACCTGACACGCTAAAGGCGCAGTACACCGCAAAGCTAACGCGCGGCCACGTCCTGATGAGTGATATGGGCCGGGTGCTGCTCTCGATTATTGGGGACACGTGCGGATGGCACGATCCACTCGGAGGACACAGCAACGCGCACCTCGTGGAAACGAAGTATGGCGTGAAGTCGTACCAACAGGCACGCAACGAGCGGTATCGGAACACTCACGACAACTTCCTGGTCGAACTAGGCAAACACGGCCTCGGCAAGCGCGACCTGGCGGCGAACCTGAACCTCTTCTCGCGCGTGAACGTGGACGAGCAAGGACGCATGCACTTCACCGCGGAGAACTTGACGGCCGGAGCGTACATTGATCTAAGAGCGGAGATGGATGTCCTAATGGTACTCGATGCCGGCCCGCATCCGCTCGATCCAAGCCCAGTCTATGCGCCGCAACCCGTCGCGTTGTCACTACTAGACACTCCGCCTCCTGAACCGGACGACGATTGCCGCAACTTCCGGCCTGAGAACGGACGCGCCTTTACCCTTACGGAGCGGCTCTACGCTGGAGTTAAGTGACGATGCTTATCTATACGGAGAGTTCTCTAGATCCAGCACTCGCGATCCACGATTCCACGCTATCCGCAGGCGATGGGTGGATGCACGAGATCCGGGCGGGTCAGACTTTTCGCATTTTGGATCTGGAAGGGAATCAAGCCGTTGACACCCTCTTCTACAATGCCCATGACTTTGCTGATCGATACTCGGCACAGGATACCATTCGAGCACAAGGCAGCCTATATCTTACAACGGGAACGCAGCTGATCTCGAGCGAAGCGAACACTTTGGCTACGATCGTCGCGGATACCTGTGGGCGGCACGACACACTCGGCGGGGCGTGTGCCGCAGAGAGTAATCAAGTCCGCTACGCACTGGAGAAACGTCCGATGCATAGCTGCCGCGATACATTCCTGCTGATGATCGGACGCTGGGGTCGAGGGCTGACTAAGCGGGACATCACCCACAATATCAACTTCTTCATGAACGTGCCGGTGACATCTGAAGGCGCGCTCTCTTTTGAGGATGGTGTGAGCGCAGGTGGACGATATGTGGAGATGCGCGCGGAGATGGATCTCGTCTGTCTCATTTCGAACTGCCCTCAGCTCAATAACCCTTGCAACGCATACAATCCGACTCCGGTGCGGCTGCTCATCTGGGACTAAAATATTCCCATTGATGCCGCTCTTCTCCAAGGTCCTGATCGCCAACCGAGGCGAGATCGCCTGTCGGATCATACGCACGCTGCGGGCGATGGGAATACGGTCTGTGGCAGTGTACTCGGAAGCGGACCGTCACGCGGCCCACGTCTTCGCCGCGGATGAGAGCGTCTGCATCGGGCCCGCATCAGCGCGTGAGAGTTACCTGAACATTGACCGGATCCTCGACGCACTCCGTGTGACGGGCACGCAGGCGGTCCATCCCGGTTACGGCTTTCTAAGCGAGAACGCCACCTTTGCAAAAGAGTGCGAGCGGGCCGGCATCGCCTTCATAGGCCCAACTCCGGATCAGATTCGACGCTTCGGCCTAAAGCACACCTCCCGGGAGATCGCAAAGATTCACGACGTGCCGCTCCTTCCCGGGACCGGGCTGCTCACGGACTCCGCACAAGCCCAGCGCGAGGCGGATCAGATAGGCTATCCAGTGATGTTGAAGAGCACAGCCGGCGGAGGAGGGATTGGCATGCAGCTGTGCAATTCGCCCGAGGAGCTTGCCGCAAAGTTCGAGACGGTGCGCAATCTAGGAAGGAACAACTTCAAGGATGATGGGCTCTTCCTCGAGAAGTATGTCGCCGTCGCGCGGCACATCGAGGTGCAGATCTTTGGTGATGGCCAAGGCGGCGTGATCGCACTGGGTGAGCGCGACTGCTCGACGCAGAGACGGAATCAGAAGGTGATCGAGGAAACTCCTGCGCCCAATCTCAGCGACAACCTCAGAAGGGAGTTGTGCGCCTGCGCAGTACGGCTGGGGAAGGCGGTAAACTACCGGTCGGCGGGGACGGTTGAGTATGTCTATGACGCAACCTCGGAAGAGTTTTACTTCCTGGAAGTGAACACACGTCTCCAGGTGGAGCATGGCGTGACGGAGCTGGTGACCGGGCTCGATCTCGTGGACTGGATGATTCGCACCGCAGCAGGTTCGCCGCCGGATCTCGCAAATTACCAGCATGCGCCGAGCGGTCATGCGATCCAGGTACGAGTCTATGCGGAGGACCCTCAGAAGGATTTCCAGCCGAGTTCAGGGCTGCTGACTGAGGTCGAATTTCCGGCCGGCGTACGTTGCGACCACTGGATCTCCGTGGGAACGGAAGTCTCCCCCTTCTACGATCCACTCCTCGCAAAGCTCCTGGTCCACGCCGGAGACCGCACCGAGGCAATCGCCCGGATGTCAGGCGCTCTGAAGGCGACCCGTGTCGAGGGCTTCGAAACAAATCGCGACTACCTCGCACAGGTGATCGCGAGCCCGGAGTTTGGTGCGGGCAAGGTGGCCACGGGGTTCCTGCGGGAATTCGTCTATCACCCGCGAACAATCGAGGTGCTCGACGGCGGAACACAAACCACCGTGCAGGACTTCCCAGGACGCACCGGCTATTGGGCGGTCGGTGTCCCGCCGTCCGGCCCTATGGACGCGCTCGCGTTCCGATTCGCAAACCGGATCCTCGGAAATGACGAGGGGGCAGCTGGTCTTGAGATCACGCTCACCGGCCCGACGCTCCGCTTCCATACAGCGGCAACGATTTGCCTCACCGGCGCGCCCATGCACGCAAAGCTCGCCGGGGGCCTCGTGCCATTCTGGGAGGCGGTGCGAGTTGAGGCCGGGCAGACGCTGGTCCTTGGAGCTTTGGAGGCTGCGGGGTGCCGGGCCTACCTCGCCGTCAGTCGCGGCTTCGACGTGCCGGAATATCTCGGCAGCCGCTCAACCTTTACGCTCGGGAAATTTGGTGGCCACGCAGGGCGCTCACTTCGGGTCGGTGACATCCTGAAAGTGAATGCTGAGAGCCTGTCTCTGAGCAACCGGCCGCTCCTGCTCACACAGCATCCAGATTACACAAACAATTGGGAGATCGGCGTCCTTTATGGGCCACACGGTGCGCCGGACTTCTTTACCCTTGAGGACATCCAGTCGCTCTTCGAGACTGAGTGGAAGGTCCACTACAACTCCGCCCGCACCGGGGTGCGGCTGATCGGCCCCCGTCCTCAATGGGCACGCAAGGACGGCGGAGAAGCGGGACTGCACCCCTCGAACATTCACGACAACGCGTATGCGATTGGCGCGATTGATTTCACCGGAGACATGCCGATCATCCTCGGTCCAGATGGTCCTAGCTTGGGCGGCTTTGTCTGTCCGGCTGTCGTCGCGCACGCGGAACTGTGGAAGGTGGGCCAGCTCCGTCCAGGTGATCGCGTGAGGTTCCTTTGCCTCAACGAGGCCCGGGCCGCTGCGCTGGAAGAGGCGCAGGAGGCCGCGATCGACGGAACGGCTGTGACATCGAGCCTCCGTATGGAAGCGACGGCGATCTCGTGGCGCACACAGGATCCTGTGCTGCTGCGCATCGCGGCGTCCGAAGAAGCGCCCGAACTGGTTTGCCGCGCGGCGGGCGATCGCTACCTGCTGATCGAGTGCGGCCCGCTGGTGCTGGATCTCGACCTGCGCTTCCGAGTCCAGGCGATCATGACCTGGTTCGAGGAGCGAAAGGTTCCCGGTATAATCGATCACACTCCCGGGATTCGCTCACTGCAAATCCACTATGAACCGCGCCGCATCTCGCGGGCAAAGCTGCTTGCACTCGTGGAGCAAGCACACATCGAAGTTCCCGCTGGAGACGACCTTGAAATCGCTGCCCGCATCGTCCATCTCCCGCTCTCCTGGGATGATCCAGCCACGCAGCTTGCCATCGAGAAATATGTCACGGGCGTGCGTCCTGATGCACCCTGGTGTCCAAGTAACATCGAGTTCATCCGGCGCATCAATGGGCTGGAATCGATCGAGCAGGTAAAGGAGATCGTCTTCGGAGCAAGCTACCTGGTACTCGGCCTGGGCGATGTGTATCTCGGCGCGCCCGTGGCTACGCCCCTCGATCCGCGCCATCGCCTGGTCACCACGAAGTACAATCCCGCGCGCACCTGGACTCCGGAGAATGCAGTCGGAATCGGTGGCGCGTACCTTTGTGTCTACGGGATGGAAGGTCCCGGAGGTTACCAGTTCGTCGGTCGAACGGTGCAGATGTGGAATCGCTTCCACACCACCGCCGACTTCGCTCCAGGTAAACCGTGGCTGCTGCGCTTCTTCGACCAGATTCGATTCTATCCCGTAGGCGAGGCGGAGTTGCTCCAGCTCCGCGACGACTTCAATCACGGTCGTTTCCAGCTACGGATCGAGAGCACGACTTTCCGCCTGCGCGATTATCACACCTTCCTCCGGTCCATCGCAACCGAGGCCGACGAGTTCAAGGCAAAGCAGCAGGCGGCGTTTGACGCGGAGCGCGAGCGGTGGGTGGCCGCGGGGCTGGATGTTGTCGCGACCGATGAAGTGGAAGTCGAGAACACCGCCGAATCGCTCCACCTCCCCGAAGGCACGTTCGCGGCACGCGCACCCTTGCCGGCGAACGTCTGGCAGGTGCTGGTCAAGCCGGGAGACTTGGTCAAAGAAGGCGACAAGCTCATCATCCTTGAAGCGATGAAAATGGAGATACCGATTATAGCGCCAGCCGCGGGCCGAGTGAGCGAGATGCTCTGTCTGCCTGGAAAGCTCGTGTCGCCCGGCCAGGCGCTTTGCCTGGTGGAGATCTTCGCATGAACCGTAAGCCTACGCTTCGGTTCCCGCTTCTCACGATACCCGCGCTGCGTCTCGAGTATGCCAACGGAGGCGACCCCGCCGCGACTGTGCGCGAAGTCTATCGCCGGATCGAAGAGCGAGGCGATGATGGGGTATGGCTTCATCTCCCGCCACTGGAGGAAGTCATTGCGGCTCTCCCGACTGATCCTGGCCTCCCGCTCTTCGGCATACCCTTCGCCGTAAAGGACAACATCGACGTTGCAGGCTGGCCCACCACTGCTGCGTGTCCGGAGTTCGCCTACACTCCCGAGGACGACGCGTTTGTGGTCTCTCGCTTACGCGCGGCTGGCGCGATCCTCATTGGCAAGACCAACATGGATCAGTTCGCGACGGGGTTGGTGGGAACGCGTACGCCTCATGGCATTCCGCGATCCGTCTTCGATGCACGCTACATCTCTGGCGGCTCTTCCTCCGGCTCCGCAGTTGCTGTGGCAGCTGGTCTAGTAAGCTTTTCCCTGGGCACGGATACCGCCGGTTCCGGTCGAGTACCCGCGGCCTTTAATGGGATTGTCGGGCTCAAACCTACCCGTGGATTGCTCAGCACCGGTGGCGTTGTACCCGCCTGCCGTTCGCTGGATTGCGTATCAGTCTTCGCCACCAGCGTTGCTGATGCGGAAGACGTCCTCTCCTGCGCAACTGGTTACGATGCGAATGACGCGTATTCACGGCACGCGCTGGCTCAGGAGCAGACTGCCCCGAGCCGCTGCCGTTTTGGCGTGCCTCCCGCAGAGCACCTCGAGTTCTTCGGCGACACGGAAGCCGCTGACCTCTTCGCCGCCACCGTCGCGCGAATGGAAGCCATGGGCCACAAGCGGGTCGAGATTGATTATGCGCCGTTCCGCGATACCGCTGCCCTGCTGTACTCCGGCCCTTGGGTGGCTGAGCGTCTGGCCGCCATCCAGCCCTTCATCGAGCAGCATGCAGATGCCATGCACCCCGTGGTCCAACAGATCATCGCGGGTGCTGCGAAACATACCGCGATCGACGCCTTCCGGGGCATCTATAAACTGGCCCGCCTGCGCCAGCTTGCCGTGCTCGAGTGGAAGCGAATGGACGCGATGCTTCTGCCGACCACGGGCACGATCTACACGGTCGAGGAAGCGCTAAAAGACCCGGTGCAGCTCAACAGCAACCTCGGCATCTACACGAACTTCGTGAACCTGCTCGACCTCTGCGGCGTCGCCATCCCAGCAGGTATTCGCGAATCCAACGGACTGCCGTTTGGCGTTAGCCTGCTCGCTCCGGCATTCCACGATGCTGGCGTCTGCGCACTCGCCGCTCATCTTCTCGGCGAGCCAGCCAAGTCAGCCACTCCGCGAGGCGGAGTCACTCTCGCGGTTGTCGGCGCGCACCTTACAGGACAGCCGCTGAACCACCAGCTCACCGACCGTCACGCAAAGTTCCTCGGCTCCTCCCGCACCGCGCGGCACTACCGTCTCTACGCTCTCGCGGGAACCACTCCGCCCAAGCCGGGCCTGGTGCGCACACCCGACTTCACGGAGGGCGGGGTTGAAGTGGAACTCTGGTCCCTGACCAATGAAGCCTTCGGCGATTTCGTCGCTCACGTGCCTGCTCCCATGGTCATCGGGACCGTGGACCTCGACAATGGTACTTCTTGCAAAGGCTTTCTCTGCGAGCCCTGCGCCCTGGAGGGGAGTGAAGAGATCACCAAGTACGGCGGGTGGCGCGCCTACCTCACCTCGCGTTAATGAAAAGAAAACGGGCCCGAGTTCATGGAACTCGAGCCCGATTCGTTTGACTCGGAAGAACGCGGCGATCCGCCTACGCTCCGCTGAAAGTTGGTGAATCGCTTACGCGGCCTTCGCTGCTTCGTCGCGCTTCTTGTCGAGTGCGGCCTTCGCCTTGTCGAAGATCGCCTTGAAGGCGGCCTCGTCGGTCACAGCGAGATCGGCCATGATCTTGCGATCGAGATCGATTCCGGCAGCTTTAATTCCTTCGATGAACCGGCTGTAAGTCAGACCATGCGCGCGGGCGGCGGCATTGATCCGCTGCTGCCAGAGCACTCGGAAGTTGCGTTTGCGGGTCTTGCGATCGCGGTACGACCAATAGTCCGCCTTCATGATGGCGTTCTTGGCGTAACGGAACAGTTTCGAACGGCGTCCCCGGAAGCCCTTGGCTTTGTCGAGGAGACGCTTGCGGCGCTCGCGACTCGCGGGCGCATTAGTGGCTCTTGGCATGGTCTAGTTTTCTAGTCGGTTTCTCTCGGCGAGCTGTTCTTATGGTAGGTGATGATCCGTTCGAGCCTCGCTCGCCGATGCGCCCGGAAAGTGACCGGGCAGGCGAACGGATCTGGCTGGCTAGCTGCGGGCGTCCCTTAGTGGAACGGGAGGCACTCCTTGATCCGCTTCACCATCGTCTCATGGACGAGGGTAGACTTGCCGAGCTGACGCTTCTTCTTCGAATTTTTCGAGGAAGCAAGGTGTCGTAGGCCGGCTTTCCGGCGCATGAGTTTGCCTGTAGCGGTCACTTTGATCCGCTTGCTCACCGATTTTTTCGTCTTGCGACGTGCGATGCTTCGAGGCATGGGGCGGGCAAGCTAGCGACCCGCCTGCAAAGCGCAATCCATTTGTTACGCTTTCCTACGCCCGGCATCGCAGGACTCAGCCGGCTCGTGAGATTCGAAAGGTCGCCTGAAACAGCCCCGAAACTGCGCTCTCCTCGCGGGTGACCTGCGTCTGGAGGAGCCGCTCGAAGAGATCCGTCTCGAACTTCGCCACAATCGGGAAGGCCCGCAAGACATCCACCACCGGGGAGTGATGCTCCACGATCCGCAGTTCGTCCCCCTCCTCTTCCATGTCGCTCATGCAGCCATCCAGGTCGCGCAGTCTGGCCAGGCTCGCGACCCGCTCACCGAGATTCTCGCCCTTCATGCGCGCGGCATATCGCTCCCCGGTCTGCTGGTACGAAAAGAGGAGCAGTTTCTCCGGTGCGGCTGCTCCATAGAGCGTGCGCGCCACATCCAGGATGCTGAGCGTGAGCGGGTTGCTCGCCTCGGGGAAGAGCTCATGAGTCCGCGCCGTCAGCCGGTAGAGCATCTGCGGGCGGCCTCTCGACCCTGAGAGGCGCCAGGTGTCGAGCAGCCCCCGCTTCTCGAGATCAATGCAAAGATCCTTCACTCCCATGTAGCTCATCCCGAGCTTCTCCGCCATGGCGCGGACCGGTAGGCCAGTCGGCGTCCGCTTTAGCTCATTCAGCACCCGCAGGCGCGCACTTCGACCCACCTGCTCGAGCAGTCGCTGCTTCATCGTTCATGCCGCCAAGTCATCTGACTTCAGCGCAGCGAAATGCCGCAGGGACTCCACGACTCCCTCACTGCACCCCGCCCTGGCCACATAGCCCCCGGCTCCTCGCACCAGCTCCTTGACAGCGTCGACGGAGTTTCCCGGGCACGCCACCCAACGGGCGTGGCGTCCGTCGAGCATCGGCAAATCATTGTAATGGTCGCCCGTCGCAAAGATCTCTGACTGCGGGATCGCGGTGAGCCGCGCCAGCTCCTCCAGCGCCGTCCCCTTGCTGTAATCCTCGTGGCAGAAGCGCACATACACGGTATTGCGCATAAAGTGGAAGCCGGGCACTCGCAGCCGTTCGCGTTCCAAAAACTCGCAGATCACGTCCATCTCCTGGTCCGTGGAAGCCGCCAGGCCAATCATTCGATCCCCCTCCTGGATTGGGTGGGCCCGGGTGTCTGCCTTCAAATACGCGCGAATATCCGCAAGCAGCTGGCCGGATTGCTCGAAGAGGGCATTGTGCGCCTGAAAGCAACGAGCATTCCAGTCGCCGAAATCCTGCCACTCTCCATTGGCGCCGCGGTGGTAAACTTCACGCTCTGCCGTGAGCACGAAGTCTGGCTCAATCGGAAAGCCGAACTCCTGCAGTCCTTCTTCGATGTGGTGCAGCTCGCGCCCGGTATTCACCGCCCAGAGCACCCCGTCAGCCTGCATTTCGCGGAACAGATCGAAGAGCGCTGGGCTGACCGGAGGAACTGCAAAATGATCCACTAAAGTTCCGTCGAAATCAGTGCTGAGCAGTCGGATTTTCGCCATCTGTGAGCGAATATTGAAGGTTGCACCGAGGATGGCAACCGGCAATCCATCGCGATACAGTAACGTCACTGAATTATGAAATCCGCCTACGAACTCGCCATGGAACGCCTGGAGCAGCAGTCGCCTACCGCTCAGCTGACCGAAGAGCAAAAGACCGAGATTGCGGAAATCGATGCGACCTATCGCGCCAAGCTAGCGGAGCGCGAAGTGTTTCTACGCGATGAGATTGCCAAGGCAGAGTATGAAGGTCGTTCGACTGATGTAGCCGAATTGCACGATCAACTCGGTCGCGAAGTGCGCCGGATCAAGGACGACTGCGAGGAGAAGAAGGAGAAGATCCGCGCAGCTCGCAAGTAGCTCAACCGCGCTGTGGGTCAATATCGCTCAACTGCACTTCTTGAGCTCGGATGGCTTGTGAGCCGCGAGCTTCTTCGACTTTTCAGTCTTCACGAGGTATTCGGGATTCTCAGGCGACGCCGCGACCTTATGCGACTTGATCTTCATTGGAGCAGTCAGCTTCTTTTCGATCTTCCCGACCGTCTTTCCTTGTGAGGTATTCCACTCAACGCGATCTCCGACAGAGAGTTTTTTCGTAGCCATATAGACCCATTCGCGCCCGCGCGTGGGCGCGGCCCTGCAACCGGACGTGGGGCGATGCGAAGGCTTTGACTAGAACTAGTAGAGACATCTTCCTTCTCCCGGTGGCCGCCAGGGGACCATTGGCAACGCGTTTTTAGATCGGCCCAAGGCAAAATCCTAGTGGGCGCCGACTTCCTGCGTGTCTCGAGCCAGTGATTTTTACTGGCAGGAGCGGTTTGAACTGCTTGAGGGAGTGATTTTCACTCCCGGTCCTCTGTTTTTTGGAGGACGTCAAAGAATTCAACCAGGACGCCGAGTGATTTTTACTCGGTTGAGGAACAAATCTGCTCGAGCCCGTCCCTCTAGAGTCGGTCACGAGTAAAAATCACTCGGTCGAGAGACGGAATCTGAGGGCTCGGCTCGATCTACTGAGCGCCCGGAAGCTTGGAGTCACGAAGGCCAGCAGAAGCGAGCCTTCGTAGGACCCGCGATCAGCCGGTCTTGGTCATGCCCGCACTTCCGACGAATCGGTTGCCTTCTCCGGCAGGAAGTAGATGGCGAGCGGCGTGATAATCAAAACAAGCGAGAGAGGCACATTCAGATACGCGATGGGGACTGCTGCGGCGTTGAGCGCAATTGCCAGGGCTACCTTCCTCGTGCGTGCCCGGGCGAGAGAACTAGGCTCACCCTCACTGGCGAGATGCTGCGTAGCGTGTCCAGCGAGCAACCACCACGTTGAGGAACAGATCGTCATCAGCCCGGCGTACATGGCTACTGAGAGCGGGGTCGCCTTGCTCTCGCCCATGTAAGCGGTCGCGAAGGGAACCAGAGACAGCCAGAAGAGCAGGTGCATGTTTGCCCAAAGCGTTCTGCGGTCCACCCGCTGCGAGAGATGGAGCAGGTGGTGATGATTGATCCAATAGATACCGACCGTGATGAAGCTCAGGACGTAGCTGAGCAGAACCGGCCACAGCGCCAGGAGCGCCGCGACGGTTGGCTCGTGCGGCGCCTTTAGCTCCAGCACCATGATCGTGATGATGATGGCAATGACGCCGTCACTGAAGGCTTCGAGGCGGTTTGCTTTCACGATTGGGAACTTACTTGATGCGATCGAGGGAAGACCGACCGACGATGTGACGCCGGTCGGACATCAGTAACCTTTCGGCGAAGCGAACTCTCGCTTCGCGACGAAGTACCGCGATCAGAGCACCCCTTCCTCGACGTCGTAAACGTCGAAGAAGAACTTCACTTTGCTCGCTGGCTTGCAGAATTCCGGGATGTAGCCAGCCAGGTATTCCTGAACACCTTCGGACAAGTCGACGAGCCGCAGCCCGATCATCTCGTTGTTCCAC
Source organism: Spartobacteria bacterium (assembly GCA_031389825.1). Classification (GTDB taxonomy): domain Bacteria; phylum Verrucomicrobiota; class Verrucomicrobiia; order Chthoniobacterales; family Chthoniobacteraceae; genus JANMSW01. Next base: position 136,852 of record JANMSW010000016.1, on the reverse strand, counting down.
TTGATGGCGGCTTTCGGGTCTTTCACGGTGGCGTGCTCGCGAATCCAGGCGTCCACTTCTTCGTCTGTGGCTCCACTCGCCGCGAAGTCCTTGAAGGCTTGAGGATCGAGGCCCGTGAACTTCCAGAAGTACGCGCCGAGCCCGCAAGGGTAGTAGTTGTACTCACCCTGCGTGCCGAGTACATCGGCCCGGGCCTTGTCGAGCATGCGTGCGGCGATTACAAATCCCCCCAGAGTCTCGCGGGGGCTGCGTGGTGGTGTAGTGCGCAGGTCGAGCGCGAGGGACTGGAGTTGTTCCTTGTTCATAATGTGTGTTGGTTGGGTTTTCAGGGAAGGTCGATGAGCAGCGCCTCGACAGTTTCGGTGGCCCGGAACTGGTGAACGCCGGGCTGCTCGCTGCTCGCCCCGTCGCCTGCTTCGAACTCCGTACCTCCGATATCCAGCTTTCCGCGGATCACCTGCAGCCACAGCCCGCGATCGTTGCCCAATTCGTGCGACACGGTTTGGCCAGGCTCAAGGCGCAGGCGATAGACCTTTGCATCCTGATGAATAACCGCAGAGCCGTCTTCACCGTCGGGCGAGATGACGAGCACCTTGGCATCCTGTTCGCGCTGCGCATCGGGATGCCATTCGCTATACGTCGGCTCGAGTCCACGCGAGGCTGGCTCGATCCAGATTTGTAGCAGGTGGACCGCATTGTCCTTATCGGGATTGGCCTCGCTGTGGGTGACGCCGCTGCCGGCGCTCATCAGCTGGATCTGGCCGGGACGAAGCGTCTCGCTGTTCCCCATACTGTCCCGGTGCGCCAGCGCGCCGCTCACGATATAGCTGAAGATTTCCATGTCGCGATGGGGGTGAGTGGGAAAGCCCCGGCCCGCTGCGATGTGGTCTTCGTTCAGCACCCGCAAGGAGCGGAAGCCCATGTGGGCTGGGTCATGATATCCGCCGAAGCTGAAGCTGTGGCGTGCATTGAGCCACCCATGGTCGGCATGGCCGCGAGCGCTGCTCGGCCGTTTCAACATCCGCACTGCGGAAGTGGTTTCACTGCTCGTTGAGGTTTTCATGAGCGGAATTTAGCCTAACGCGCCTGATCTTCGGAAAGACCGATTTGCTTGGCTCAGGTTGCTCGAAAGGTATGCTCGCGTTAAATGGAACTGCGCCACCTCCGGTATTTCGTCGCGGTTGCCGAAGAGCAAAACATCACCCGCGCCGCGGAACGGTTGCATATCTCGCAACCGCCGCTCAGCCGGCAGGTGCGTGACCTCGAAGGGGAACTCGACGTCGTCTTATTCGAGCGCACCGCCAAGTCGCTGCGCCTGACCGACGCTGGCCGCGTCTTCCTCACCGAGGCGCGCGCGGTCCTGATGCGGGTCGAGGAGGCGACGCAGACCGTGCGCGCCATGGCCACTGGGCAACATGGCGAGGTGAATGTGGCGTACGCTCCTTCGCTCACGGTCGAACTGCTCCCGGCGGCGCTGCGCGAATTCCAGCAACGCCGTCCAGGAGTCCGCGTGATCCTGCACGATCTCTCGACTGAGGCGATGCTCGATGGCCTGCGCGAAGGCTCGCTCCACGTCGCGCTGACCATTCGGCCACCCAAGAGCAGCCTCGCCAGCCTCGTCTTTCACGAGCTCTGCCGCTACCCGATCTGCCTCGCCGCTCACCCATCGCATCCTCTCGCGCGCTCGCGGGCAGTGAGTCTGCGCTCAGTCGGAAAGGAGCGGCTGCTCGGTTTTACGCTGCGGGATTACCCCGAGTACCACGACTGGTTTGCTCGTCTCTTCAAGCCGTTAGGCGAGATACCCCGGGTTTCGGAGGAGTACGATAGTGCCACGAGCCTCATCGCTGCCGTGGAGACTGGCCGGGGCGTGGCGCTCGTCTCGCAGAGCTTCACCTGCTTTGTAGGCCGTCGCCTGAAGCTACGCCCGGTGAAGCCGGCACCGGCTCCGTTTCTGGTCGGGATCGTCAGCCGAAGAGAGTCGCTGGCGGACGCCACCAGGGAGTTCGTAGAGGCTGCGAAAGTGAGCGTCCGAGCGTTGCTGCCGCGGTCCTGATTTCAACCGTCCAGCACCTTGTTGCCGTTTGTCTCGGCACCGCGAATCTCCGCGAAAAGCAACCGCCCGGCATTCGTCTGCAATGTACCAGAGATAGTTACTGGCACCGTCTTCCCGAGATGAGCGCGGGCATGATTCACCACAATCATTGTGCCATCCGCAAGATACCCCACCGCTTGGTGCGGATCGCGTCCTTCCTTGGTCAGCGTGAGATCCAGCTGATCTCCCATGGCAAGTGCTGAGCGGATCGCCTGGGCGAGTTCGTTGAAGTTCAGCGCGACGACGCCTTGCAGCCGGGCTAGTGAGCAAAGGTTGCTGTCGTTCGTCAGCAGGCTGGTATCCAGGAGCTTCGCAAGCTGCACCAGACGTGTATCGGTGGGGACGCCTTCGTCAGGTTCCGTCTCGTGAATTGCCACACTGACATTCGGCAGGCGCTGGAGCTTTTGCAGCCGCGACAGCCCCTCTCGGCCACGCTCGCGCTTCGCCGGATCCGCTGAATCCGCCAACCGCTGCAACTCATCGAGGACGAAGCGCGGCACCACCAGAGAGGTGCTGAGAAACCCGGTCTGCGAGACGCTCGAGAGCCGACCGTCGATGATGATGTTCGTGTCGATGAGCAGCGGCGCTTCGTGAAGCTGCGCCCGGCGAAAGCGAACGTACGGAATGATCAGCGAGAATTCATCACGGTTGCTGCGGATCGCGAGCATCATGCCGAAATAGGCGCAGGTCGCGTAGACGAGCAGGCCGGTGACCCACTGGACGTCCTTCGAGGCATTCGCGAGTACATGCGAAGCGAGGAGGAGTTTCGCCAAAATGATTCCAACGAGCAGGCCGAAAGTCGCGGAGGAGAAAAGCCGGAGCGAGATGCCCTTTAGCAGTAGATCCGAGAGTACAATGGTCAGGCCGAAGGCTGCACCCGCCGCTGCGCCCATCCATGTGGTCGGAACCAGTGACTCGCCGACCATTACACCCATGTACGTGGTGAAAACCACGAAGAGCGTGCGCAGGAGATTAAGGGTGAGCTGCGAAGTCATTGGCCAGGCGGCTAGCGGCGCGAGCGCGGCGGAGGAGTCGCACGCGGGGTGCGATCCTTGTAGAAGAGCACCCCGCTGCGGCGGAGATTTGCAACCAGCGCCTTCAGATCCTCAGCCATGCGTGGATCGTTGATCAGCGTCCCGAGCGTACCTTCACCGTCGGCGGCCTTCTTGACCAGTAGCTGCGCGGATTTCACGGCCTCGTCGGCAGACTCTGTCATTTCACGAATGTCGCCCACCGCCAGGCGTAGATCAGCCGCTGCGCCGTCCGCAGTTTCAACGGTCTTCTTTGTAGAATCGATTGCCCCGCCCGCCTTGAGCATCAGCGAATCAAGTCCCAGCGACGTCTCCTTGAAGCTCTCCGAAGTCGCCCGAAGATTCGCGAACGTTGCCTCGAGGTTCTTGAGATTCTGCTCGTTGAGGAGACCGTCATTCAGCCGCTGAGTCATCTCCTGGATGGTCTTGAGCTCAGCAGTGAGCTGGTCCATGACCTCGCCGCCCTTCTCCGTGAGTTCGTCCAGGCCGCCGCCAGCTTTGCTCCCGCGCACGATGGCTGCCGGCTCGATGGTCTTCGTTGGGTCGAACTTCGAATCGAGCTGCACATCCACAAATCGATCGCCGAGCAGGCCGGAGCTGCCGATGACAAAACGCGACCCCACCGGAATCTTCACATCTTCCCGGATCTGGATCTGCACCACGACTGCGTACGACTTTCCCGTGAGCTGAGGTGGCGCAGCGACATGCCCGATCTGCGCACCAGAGAGCAGCACGTCGGAACCCTTCACAAGGCCGCTGGCATTCGGAAACTCCACGGTGATCGGGTAAAAATCGGTCATCCCCTGTCCCAGTCGTCCAAAGTGGATGACCATGAACGCGAGAAAGGTAAAGCCGATGAGCAGGAAGAGCCCGACGTAGATTTCAGTGCCTTTGCGTTCGGTGCTCATGAATGGGATTCGCTGGATCTTCCGACGATGAAGTCCTGCAGGATGGGATCCTCGGACCGGCGAAGCTCCTCGACTTGTCCATTGAAGTAAATCTCGCCGCCATGCAGGAACGCTACGTGATCGGCGGTATGGAACGCGGTCTTCATGTCATGCGTCACGACCACAGAGGTGACCTCCAGGCGCTTCTGCAGACGGCGAATTAGATGATTGATGGAGTCCGTCGCGATCGGGTCCAGCCCGGTGGTGGGCTCATCGTAGAGTAGATAGGCGGGACGGGACACGATGGTTCGCGCCAGTCCGACACGCTTGCGCATTCCGCCGCTCAGATTTTCCGGCATTTTCTTTTGTTCGCCCGCGAGATCCACCATCTCCAAGGCCTCTGCCACGCGCTCGCTAATCACCTTCCGATCGCGCAAGCCGCGCTCGCGAAGCGGAAAGGCGATGTTCTCCTCCACATTCATGGAGTCGAAGAGCGCACCGCTCTGGAAAAGGATACCCACCTTCTTACGCAGACCGTCGAGCTTGCGTTCGGACAAGTGGGTGATGTCTTCGCCGTCCACCAGCACCTGGCCATCAGTTGGCTGAAGGAGGCCGATCAGGTGCTTCAGCAGGACGCTCTTGCCGCAACCCGATCGTCCGAGGATTACGCAGGTCTCGCCGCGCGAGATCTCCAGATCGATTCCGCGGAGCACTTTCTGCGTGCCGAGCGTCTTGTGAAGGTTTCGGACGGAGATCATCGCGAAGACGACGCTGGCAGGTCAGCTTCCGTACGGGAAGATGAGGTTCAGAGCGAACGAGAGGAAGAAGTTGCAGACGAGGATGGCCAGCGAACTGATGACTACAGCCTCCGTCGGGGCACGACCTACTCCGACGGCGCCTTCCTTTGCATTCAGGCCCTGGTGACAGGCAATGAAGACGATGAGCAGCCCGAAGATGAAGCCCTTTGTGACCGCCATCTTGATGTCGCGGCTGGTCGTGAACTTCAGCATGTTCTCCAGGTAGTACGCACCGGAAATCCCCAGGACCTGCGTGCCCACGAAGTAGCCGGCCACGATGCCAAGTCCAACGCATTCCACTACCAGCAGCGGCATGGAGACCATGATCGCCAGAGCCCGAGGTACGACAAGGTAATCGATGGGATGCACGCCCAACGAACGCAGCGCGTCGATCTGTTCGGTCACCTTCATCGTCCCAATCTCCGCTGCAATGGACGCACCGACTCGCCCCGAGACCATCAAGCCGGTCAATACAGGGCCGAGTTCCCGGAACATTGAGACCGCGACTACGGCTCCAACTGCGGAACCCATTCCAAGACGCTGGAACTGAAAGAACGTCTGCGCCGCGAAGACAGCCCCGGTAAATCCTCCCGTGACGAGAACCACGAGTTGGGAGCGGAACCCCATTTCCACGACTTGCCGGAGGAACAACCTCCAACGGACCGGGGAGATGAAGAACGCAACCACCGTCTCGTACGCGAGCAGCGCGACCTCCCCCATATAGGAGAGGAAGGAGAGTGTTTGTCTTCCAAGGAAGGTGAGCATCCGGAGCCGGGAAGCTAGGGACTGGCAATGGGGATGTAAACCGCCCCGGAGCACGAGCGACGCCCTCTGCGTCGCTACGTCGAATCACCAACCCACGGAACAGCGCCCTACGCCCCTGATGAGCCAAGAATGCAGCCGGTGAGCCTCAGCTCACGCGCAAAGGCTGCGTCTTGCTCTTCGGATTCAGTTCGGCAGGAACTGCTCCGACAATCCTCGGCTCCAAGCCGAGCTTCCGGAACATCGCACGGACTTCCTGGATGGTCATCGAGGGCTCGTCGAAGTTCAAATAGACGATGTCGTGATTGCTATCGACCTTGTAACGAAGACTTGGAACAGCCTCGAGTTCATGGTCCAACTCGAGAATCTTGTCCAAATCTCGGACACCAGCGGCATATACCTCGAGCTCGATCATAGCTTTTACTTTGTAACGACTTGAGAGGTTAAACCCGAGGGTTGAGACCGCGCAACTAATATTCAGCTTTCGGGTACGAAAAGACTCTCAAATGTGATAACGGCAACGGCGGAGCGGGTCACCAATCAGAGAAGCCGGCGAATCTGCTCTGCATATCTATTGTAAACAAAACCAAGGACGAGGAGAACCGCTCCAAGCACGAGAAAGGAAAGGATCCGGGCCAGGGTCTCTAGCCGCCAGACGTCCACCAGAAACACTCGTCCGACAGCAAGTGCCAGGAACGTGAACCCACCGAGGCGGTAGATGCGCTCACGCAAGGCGAGGCCGGTGCCAAAAACAATTAGCGCCAGGATCGACCAGGCAACGGTGAGGCCACCGCTCCCGCCGTGGCTGATTGTCCATCGGGTCACCCACAGCCAGAGACAGCCGACGGCGAGGATGAGAATCGGGCGGCGCCACTCAGGTGCAGCGTCGGGAGTTAGACGGGCTGCGGCTCTTAAGGCCAGCGATGCGAGGACGATTGCCAGCAGATCGGCCCAGCTCCGCGCGCCCCATGAGAGGACGGCGAAGATGAGCAAACCTGTAAGCAGGAAGCTGCTGCCGATGTGGCTGGATTCACGGGGGAGCATGCGGCTGGCGAGCAGCACGAGCGCGCCCGTCACCACGAAGGCCAGAGGCAGCCAGTCCGATGGGACAAACGCATGCAGCCAGAGCGCAAAGAGCAGATATGCCGCGAGACGATAGAGCGTCGCCGCCTTGGCTGCCTGTGGGCGCATCCCGCCCTCGCGGATGCGGCTTTCCACGAATCGGAGCACGACTGCAGTGAGCGCTAGCAACCCGATCGGAGCAAGTGCCGCGTACCAAGTCGCGGATCCGCCGGACATTCGTTCCAGGAAGGTTCCCACTGCAAGAACCGCGAAGATCTGTCCCGCGACTGCGAGGGCCCAGGAACGGGTGAGCAGCCCGTAAAGGAGCATCGCTGCCCCTGCGCCGGAAGACGCCAGCATCCAATCGTCGCCAGTGAAGCGCCCGTTGAGCCACGCCACTCCCAGCAGCGCGAAGCCGATCGCCCAAGTGAGTTCGAGCACCGACGGCATTTTCGCGGGCAGCTTCAGCACAGTCTGCCGCTGCCACCAATGGCACAGCGCGAGTGCAGCGGCGAGCGGTGGGAGGGTGTGCCAGGCGGCGGTATTCCCTGGCTGGATGAATTGGCGCACGATTTCGCCTGCCAGGACAATCTGAGTGGCCCACGCAAGTTCCGGGACTCGGAGAAGATACACGGATGCAGTTCCAATGAGCGCGAGAGCGGCCCAGGCACCTGGACGGTCTCCGGAAGGGAGCGCCACGATGAGCGCGGGTACGAAGAGTGAGACTGCGCCTCCAGAAAAGAGCGCGGCGCGCGCATCGAGCACTCGTTCGCGGAGTTGCGGCAGCTGTGCGCGCAGCCACCAGGCATCAAAGACGAGGATCGCGCCGACTCCACTGGGCACCAAGGTCCCTCCATGGAGCCAGGCCGCCACCCACGCACCTGCCGCGCAGAGTAGCGCAAAGACCTGGAAGATTGCGCTGTGCCGCCAGTTCGCGGCACTGAGCAGGAGTGCACTCTGGACTGCGAGCAGCAGGGCGAGCTGCGCCCCGGTGAAGGTCGCGATGAAACCAGCCGTGACGAGGAGCAGCCCTTGAGCAAGCAACGCGCGCTCTACTTTGGGCTGAGTGGCGATCCGCAAGTAGGCGACTCGTGAGAGCCCGAGCAGCACCGCGCCGAAGCCCATTGCGAACCATCCGAAATATGTCTGCTCCAGCGAGAGCAACCGCCAAGCGACCAACGCGAAGAACGCTGCATTGTTCAGCGTGAGGAAGGCCGTGCGGCGGGCCTCGGGCATCCGGTCCGCCCTCTGGAGCAGAGCCGCTCCCGTAAAAAGAACCCAGTAGCCAGCGACGAACGCAACGCCCGTACTCCAATGTGCGCTGCGTGCAGGATGTACGATGCGCCAGTAGGTGAAGCTCCCGTAAGTCCCCGCAAGGCTCGCCCAGCCCAGCGTGTCCCATTGGTGCCGCAGGAGCAGCCAGACCGCGCCAGCAGTCAGTAAGAGGCTGGAGAACAGGGTGAAGTTCCCGATCGGATTGATCGCCGAGGTGTAATAGGCGAACACGATCGCGAGCACCGCGACGGTCTGTGACTTCTGGCGATCCGCCCAGACGATGAAGCCCACCGCCAGCAACAGGAGCAGCCCTCCGCCGACGAGTGGACTCTCAACGACCTTCAGCTGCCGGACAAAGTGCGCGGCGTACGCACTGTAGTAGATGACCGCCGCGCCGCCTGCCACGAGCACATGACCGAAGTTCCTTGTGGCCTCAGTCCGCCGCTCCAGCCAGCGGCCGAGCGCCGCGAGCAGCACACCAGCGCCAAAGAGCAGCGCAAGTTTTCCGCCTGCGCCGAGCCGCGTGACTACGTGCTGCCAGGCGTAATTCCCCAGAAAGACTAGTCCGGTAATCAGCACCACGATCCCGATCCGCGCAAACCAGACCGTCCCAAGCTGAAGCTCCCAACCGTCCTTCGCGGGTGGCGCCACTGGCGGAGAGACGATTTCCTGTTCGATAGCGGCGGGCGGAAGCGGCTGATGCACTTCGCGCGGTTGGACCGCGACTTCTGCAACTGGCGGAAGCGGCGGAGGGATCAATACCGCGGCTGGAGCATCAAACACCGGTTTTGCCACCGGTGGAGCCACCGGCGCTTTCGCCTCCTCAACGATGCGCACTCCCAACTCCCCGATTCGCCGGTCCAGCACGAGCATCTGCTTGTGCAGACGCTCCTGCTCGCTCCGGAGTTCTTCGAGCAATTGCGCGTCCCTGGGGTGCATCAGCAGACGACCTTGCCGGGAAGTTCTCAGAAAGGCACGGGCAAAGCCTCACGCTTCCCACTAACGCAAACGGCCCGCGGCAATGCCGCGGGCCGTGCTCACTAGACTGAGATCTCTTGCTTACTTAGTCCCTGCACCGCCCGAAGTCCCGCCGGTTGCAGACGTGCCGCCTGAAGTGCCAGCACCAGAAGTCGACGTGCTCCCACCAGATGTGCCGGCGCCTGACGTTCCTGCACCAGACGTGCCGGTACCGGATGTGCCAGAGCCAACACCAGAGGAACCGGAGGTCCCGCTGCCGCTGCTCATGGCAGCTGCACCTGAGTTGAACTCCTGCATGCTGATGTTGCCGTCGCTGTTCGAGTCGAGACGCTTGAACAGTGCTTGGTTAGAAGCAGCCGAACCACTGCTAAGTGCGCCCGCGAGTCCGCCGGAGCCGTGACCGCCAGAGGTCGCACTGCTGCCGGAAGTGCCGGTGCCGCTTGTGGAAGTGGAGCCGCCGCTGGTTCCAGCGCCGGACGTGGAGGTACCGCTGGTTCCGCTTGCGCCTGAGGTGCCGGTTCCGGATGTGCCTGATGCGCCCGATGTGCCGGTTTGGGCAATAGCCACGCCAGCCGCAACGGTCATCGCTGCGAAGGTAAGAATTGGGAATTTGAGTTTAGTCATAGCTCAATCTCATCGATACCCCACGGAGCGGTGGCTATCGGGTTTCATCCCTCTCCGTGGCTCCGTGTTTCCCCGAGCAGTCGGGCGGCCCTGTTCAGGCCACCGGTACTGCTGTGGCCATCTCGGGAAGAGCCCCTACACTATGCAATGTGGCGTCGTGCGGGATCACTGCGCGCTCGCAGAAATCGCCGAAGCCTTCCCCGTCCAACCGCTCGAGTGCGTAGCGCTTGATGATCGGCGTGAGCATCTCGACCGCGCCATCGATGGTCACGCTTGGCGCGAACAGTCGGTTCAACCTTGTGCCGTTGTACTTCGCTCCCAGGAAAAGCGCGTACTTGCCAGGTGCCCGGCCCACGAGTCCGATCTCGGAGATATACGGGCGGGCGCAGCCATTCGGGCAACCGGTGATGCGGAGGCTGATCGCATCCTCCTTCAGCCCAGCTTCATCGAGCACGGCTTCGAACTTCTCCAGCAGCTGCGGGAGAATCCGCTCGCTCTCGGCCAGCGCTAGACCGCACGTCGGCAGAGCCACGCAGGAGAGCGCGTTTAGCCGGATGCCGGAGCGCGCGTTCTCGTTGTTCAGACCGTGCTTCGCGAGAATCCCGTCGATCACTGGCTTCTGCTCGAGCGTCACGCCAGAGATGGTCAAATTCTGCGAAGTGGTAAGTCGGAAGTCTCCTGTATGGACCTCCGCAATCTCCCGCAGTGCCGTCTTCATCGGCCAGCCGGGCACGTCCTTGATCCGCCCACTGAGGATGTGCAGCCCGTAAAAGTACGTCCCATCGGCACACTCGTGCCAGCCGAGCGGGTCCTGAATGGTGGTGAACTCAAACGGACGCGCGGGCGCGAACGGAATGCCCGAACGGCGCTCCACTTCGCTGCGGAAGCGCTCCACGCCGAGATCTTCCACGGTGTACTTCAGCCGCGCGTGCTTGCGGTTGGTACGATCGCCAAAGTCGCGCTGCGTGGTGAGCACCGCTTCGGCTACGGCGTTGACCTGATCCGGCGCAATGAAGCCAATCACGTCAGCGAGGCGCGGATAGGTGTCCGCATTGCCATGGTTCATCCCCTGCCCGCCACCGATCGAGACATTGTACCCGAGGAGGCGGCCAGCTTCCACGATCGCGATAAAGCCGAGATCCTGCGTGAAAATGTCCACGTCGTTGAGCGGCGGCACGGCAAAGCCCGTCTTGAATTTGCGCGGCAAATAGGTCGCGCCGTACATCGGTTCGCGCTCTGGTTCGCCCCCCGCGACCATCTCCTCGTCCAGCCAGATCTCGTGATATGCGCGTGTCTTGGGCAGCGCATACGCGCTCCAGTCACGAGCATGGCGATGCACCTCCTGCAGCACGGGATCGCGCTCGGGATTGGGCGGGGCAACCACGTTGCGATTCACGTCACCGCAGGCTGCAATGGAATCCAGCAGCACTTTATGCATGCGCTGAATGACCGGCTTCACGTTTCCTTTCAGGATGCCGTGGAACTGGAAAGTCTGCCGGGTGGTCAGCCGCAGGGAGGGCGTAGCCATGTCATCCGCGAGAGTGTCCAGGACGATCCACTGCTGCGGTGTCGCAGTCCCGGCGGGAAGACGCACCCGGAGCATGAAGGCGAACGCTTTTTCCTGTCCGGCCTTCTTCAGCGCGATCCGAAGATCTCGGTTGTCCTGGATGTACAATCCATGGAATTTCGTTAGCTGATTGCTCTCCTCGGAGATACTCCCGGTGCTGGTATCCGCCAGGTCTTTCAGGATGTCTCCACGAAGGAAGTTCGAGGCGACTTTGATGCCTTCGTTCGCGACCAGGGGTTTGCTGCCGTCGGGTGGTAAGCTCATGGTATTGGATGCATGCAGGCTGCTGAACTTAGAGTGCGGTCAGCTCGAGAGCGGGCAAATGGACATTCCGAAGCCCCCTCCTGCAAGTGTAGAAGCAAGGTAGTCCCACAGTGCCTCTCGGAAAAGCGATGATTTAGCCCTTTTCACGGGTAGCTTAAGGCCTTGGCAGCGCGGCATTTGGTGCCTGAACGGCCCAGAAGTCATATGTTAGCCCGCCTAATGTAACTCGTAAACACGCACCGACCCGAAATGCTGCGATTAAGTCCAAAGGCAAATGCCCATCAACGACTTCTATACTGCAGGGCGGTCTCGCCTCGAGTCCATGGCTCACCCCGAAACTTTCTACAGACTCCTCCGCATTCTCGTCGTCGACGATGAGCCCACCATCCGCGAATTCGTGGGCGGCGCGCTTCGCGACGATGGTCATTTTGTGGAGACCGCCGTCGATGGCCTGGACGGTTTGGAACGTTTCCGTCGCGGCGCATGGGATCTGGTTCTTACAGACAGGGCGATGCCTGGTCTCAGTGGTGAGCGGCTCGCTGCGGAGATCAAGATTGTCGCTCCGTACCTCCCCATCGTAATGATCTCTGGTTTTGCACCAACAATCACAGATGCCCACGACCAGCTGAACTCGGTGGATCTTCTGGTGCGCAAGCCCTTCCGGTTGGATACCCTTCGGCAGGCAGTGCAGAAGGCCATGAACATGTACGCTGGGCCGATCGATGGCGAGGTTGGGGTGATTGAAGGAGAAGAGCGCGCTATAGGATAAATGAGCACGCCAGTAACGGCGTGACCGGGTGAGTTATCGGGAGCCGAGAGCCGCCCTCGATTCAAAGTTTTCCCTCGCTCTCAGCCACGGCGAAGGGGGTGAATCGAGCGAAAGCGGCCATTGCGCGAGCGGCGCCTCAAGACCAACGCAAGCCGTTGCGCATCGGCAGCTTACTAGCGGGCCGGTCTTTCTTCCTCCGCTAAATGGCCTCCAAATTTCCTATCGCGCTTGGTTTGAAACGTAGCGGGACAGACTTTTTTCCTACCTGAGGCGGCTTATTTGTAAGCGAGGTAGCTTCAACTTTTGACGCGATAGACTTTCTTCTTGGATAGGGAGGCTTTTTTCCTATCCGGGTAGGTTTTTTCCCTATCTCGACAGGTATTCTACCTACCCAGGTAGGCTTTTTTGCTAGGCCGATAGGTTCCAGACTTGTCGCTTTCTGTCCAGGGCTGCAGCTCCAAGCTCGCGCGCGACTCGTGGATCATTCCATTGGAGGGGGCTAACCCGGCGCACTTCCTCTCGTATCTTCTGATACCGGTCAAAAAGAAGCGCCGCCTTGGGGAAATCCCAAGCACGGCGCTAAAATGCAGAGCAGGGAGATCCTAGGACTCCTTCTTCTTGCCCATCGTCTTGAACTCTTCGAGCGTCACCTTGCCGTCGCCGTCCTTATCACGCTTTCCGAAGTTGGTTGCAGCTTTATCCGGGTCTTTCTTGCCCACCTGGAACTCCTCGAGCGTCAGGGTGTTATCAGCATTCGTGTCCATCTTCTTGAACATGGCCTCGGGGTCGCGCTTCTTGCCCTCCGGTTTTACTTCGTCGACGGCTGTTGCGATTGCCGCGGGCGCGAGGAGAGCAGCGATGATTGTGGGGAGGATTTTCATTTTCGTGGGGTATTGTTTACTGAGTATGCGCAGCGCTGCGGCGTATCCGAACCATTCCAATCCGCGTTGCTGTGATTGGGTAAACTCTGGCGGACCAGGGAAGTTTCGGAAAAGACCCACCGGCGGAAGTCGTAGAATTCAGCGCAACTTTTCCCGGATCCTACGAATAGCTCACCACTTCCACTCGACACCGCCATAGAAGCTGCGGCCATCGCCTGGATAGAATTGCGCGGAATCGATCCCGCGCGCATTGACGATCACGTTGGTGGTCGCAGCGTACCGCTTGTTGGTCAGGTTCCTGGCCTCCAGAAAGAAAGAGAAACCATGCTCAGTCCGGTAGCCGATCTTGCAGCCGAGAAGCGCATAGGGATCAGCGGAAAGGCTGCCCGCGAAATCAACCGGATACTTGGCTGGCACCCACTCGACGTTTGGCCCCGCGTAAAATCCGCACGGGTGCTCGTAGAGCAATTCGGCGCGAAAATAGTGCTCGGGGATGCCGGCGAGGCGGTTGTCGCCGAAGGTGGAGTCACCATCGAAGCGGAAGCCGTTCCAGAGGTAGACCTGTCGCAGGAGCAGGCGGTCGCGCTTCGGCTCGACGAGCGGCTCGGGGTTTTTCGAATCGCTGTCCAATAGAGCGCGCGGTGAGGTCCGAGTGAAAATCCCGTTGAATAGTTCGACATCGAGCGCGGCTTCCACGCCCTGGTGAATAGTCCGCCCAGCGTTCACGGTCTGAGTGAGTCCGGGCTCCACCTCGAAGCCTAGTAGCTCGTCGTCGAGCCACGCGTAGTAGTATGCGAGGTCCCAGGTGAAGCGCCCCCGACGCCCGCGCGTCCCCACTTCCGCCGTAGTGCCAGTCTGCGCCTCCAGGTCCACCAAACCTGCCCCGCCGTTTGCGGGATTCGACAACTCGCCGAAGCTCGGTGGCTCAAACGATCGGCTCACATTGGCAAAGGCCTGCACGTCGTCCGCCACTTCCCAGAGCAGCCCGGCTTTGGGCGAGAAGCCCCACCATTTCTGCAGATCACTATTGTCTGGATCGCCCGCACTCGCGGCGAAGTGATCTTCGTTCTCGCGCGAAGCTCGAGTCACCTGGGTGCCGATGACGAGGGCGAGTTTCGGCAGCACGTAGAACCTGTCCTGAACGTAGAAGTCGAGATTGAGCGCGGTCTGATGGCTGTCCGCGAACTTCGCGCCGCGGTTGCCAAAGACATTCAGGAAACGGTTATCCTCCAAGATGCCGTAAGTCGGAGCGACGCCTGCGGTAAAGTGGTTCCGGTAGCCGAAGAGATCGCCAGTATAGTCGTAGCGGAGGTTGAGCCCGAAGTCGTTCGAGAGCTGGTCGATGACGAAGAGGATCGGGTGATCCAGATCTTTGTGCGCCCAGAACGACGAGATCGAGAGCCGGTGATCGCCAGAGCGATAAGTGGTGTCATTCGCCAGACGGAAGAGCTCGAAATCGCGCTTCCAATTGCTGGTTACCTGATCGAATCGGGCAACTGGCTGGAAGCCTCGGACGTCCGGTCCCACGCGGGAGGCCTGCCGCGGATCGTCCTCCAACTGTTGCTTGCTGATTGCCCCCGGCAGCTCTGAGTCGGTCTGCACATAGGTGATGTAGAAACGCGTCTCCCACTCCGGGCTGAGGCGGTACCCGACATTCGCAAAGAGCCGCTGCGTGTTCTGCTGCGCATGCTCTCGGAAGCCATCCTGCGAGAAGTGGGACAGGCTGAGGTAGTAATCCGCCGGGCCGATCACCAGCCCGGAGCTGACCTGGCCGTGCCACGTATCGAAGCTGCCGAACGAGAGGCGCAACCCCAGCGGAGGTGCGGTGTGGCCGGTGTACGAGAGGAAGTTCACCGCACCGCCCAGCGTGGTGGAACCGAACTCGAGCGCGTTCGCCCCGCGATAGATTTCGATGTGCGAAGTAGCCAGCGGCTCGACGGCTTGGAAGTCAAAGCCGCCATCCGCAAGGTTCAGCGGGACACCGTCCTGGAGGAGCTTCAGACCGCGTCCATGGAAGGTACGCTGCAGCCCGGAGCCGCGGATCGAGAGCCGCGATTCCTCGGCCCCGAAGCGCGGCTGAACGAAGACGCCAGGCGCGAAATCCAGCGCGTCCTTCAACGTGGAAGATCGCCCGCGCTTGTAGGTTTCACTGTCGACCAGGGCTGTGCCACCCGGAGTCTGGCTGAGTTCCACCCGCGCCTCAGCGGGCGTCTGGGTGGTGAGTGACTCGTCGGATGATCCAGCGGTGACGATTACTTCGGGGAGAAGGTCCGGGGCAGATCGGCCGACGCCAGGTGCGAGGAGGAAGGCGGCGAGGAGTGCAGCCTTTTCGAAAGAAGACATTTCAGGAAGATGCGGAGAGCACAGGGCACGGCCCCGGCAGAGAGATGGAGTGCGCAACAAGCGCGGGAATGAAGGGAGCCTGTCAGCAAGAGGTGCCGACAGGAGAATGCGCGGCCAGACAGCTGCGCTCTGATGGAATAACGCCAGGAGGCGCGGTCTTCAGGCCAGCCTCGGCGGCGGAGTCGGAACGCTATCCGCAAGACGTCCAGAAAAGACCACCGGGTGCTCTTTCAACCGCGTCGTCGTGACGCGAGGAAGCAGCAACTCGCAGTGCGCGATGAGCACCACCTCCATTTTGATCACGCGCTTTGTGATGTCGTGATCACGATCCACAGCGCGCCCGGTCTTCACCACTTCGCATAGATCGCAAGGGTGCTGCCCATCGAAGGTCTTCGCTACCGCACCAGCGAGCGAGCTGTCTTCCTGCGCATAGGTAACCACCATGCCCAGCCAGGCCACGGACTGCAGCACGGTCCAATGGCCGCCACTGATCTGGAGGGCCACGGCGAGCGCAACGATTCTGAAGAGCAAGCTGAACAAGGTGGGCGACGGCTACCTTGCCGCTGCCGCACGGTCAATGGAGATCGACATTCCAAAGGTGCGTTCAAATCGGCGCAAGAATGGAGCGGCGAGTGGTGATTCGGTGACAGGACAATCGTGCAACGTGTGCAAAAGGCTTCAGATCACGTTCGTATAAATCCGGCTGGCTAGAGTCGGAAATCGCGCGTGTTAAGCATTTTTACGGAGGCGAAGCGCCCATCAGCGGAGTTCTGGCACGGGACCGGCTAGAAGCGCCGACGCAACGTGCCTGTCGCACGCCGCACCCTAGAGATACGTCACTTTAGTCGCCTGTTTAGTCACACACGCAGTCCATCCGACATAATGAAAAGCACACGCAGCAAGCGCCCTCAATTCATGGGAAAACGCACCACTACTCAGTTCATCCTCAGCGCCGCCATCGCCACCTTACTGACGGGAACTCACAGCCTCCAGGCTCACACCGGCGATATAGTCGACCCAGAGGTCTTCCCAGTTGGGGAAACAGGCCTGCTGCCCGATCTCGAGACCAATCCAACACTGGACGGCGTCGTCGGCCCCCTACTCCCGATGCACACCATGAGCGTGCATAATACGCTCGTCTGGAAGCGCGGCGCCCAAAAGCCAGGCATGCTGATGTTCCATCGCCACTCTGCCTATCGGGCAGACGAGGTTGCTAATCCGGATGTCATTCACTTCCTGATCGACAACCCGAATCCGACAACCGGACTGAATGCCTTCGGAAGTAACGCGACACAGTTCAACTCCGCGATGCGGCGGACCTTCCAGCAGCTCGCTTACGGCGGCTACACGATCATCCATGATGTGAGCCAGAGTGTACCGACACGGATTCGTGCGGATCAGACACGCGAGATCACACAGATGTGGGACATGAACCATCCCGACGCATTTAAGTTCAACTTCGGTGCGCCGATCCACTCTGCAGCGTTGCTGGATAACTCGGACGCCGAGGTGAACATCGCCGCGTTCAAGGACATGGGACACTCGAAGGGCCTGCACTACGATATGTACTGCCCAGGCTTTGCGACACTCGAGGATGGTCGTCCGGTCTTTGCCGGCGGACATGATCTAAACAGCCAGAACGGCATGTACCGGATTCAGGTATTCGACGGTGATCTCGAGCAGTGGGCACCGCGCCCTGTTTCTTGCATGCGCGATCTCTTCGGCTCGGATCCGAATGATCCGTACTTCGAGACACTCTTCCAGTCGGAGATCCAGCGCCTCGCCGCGGCCGGACTTCCCGCCACAGATATCACAAAGTTCTATCTGCCTGACTGTGATCCACACGTGCTGCTTCCGACTACGGCTGAGTTCCCACATTACTCCACGACTCCCGGCTACGAGACGATTCGCTTAATGGGCGCGAATGGCACAGTCACCCAGCCAGGTCGTCTGCCTTCCGACATGCGATATGCGCGCTGGTATCCAGGACAAGTCGCCCTTCCGGGCAACCGCTTGATCATCTACTCCGGCTGGGATCGCGACGAGTCCATCTATCCTGAAGAGCCAACGACCGGCAACCCGCCAGTCCCCTTCGGCAACGCTGCGTCGACGCTCGCGATGAAGCCGTTCATCGATGCGAAAGCCTCTGACCCGACGCTTTATCCGGATCTTCCTGCAACGGCGCATCTATCCGGGTTCATGAAAGATCGAGGAGACACCGCGTTCCTGAACAGCCGGGTAAAGCAGCCTGTACCTGAGATCTACGACGGCACGCGCGACACCATGACGCCGCTGGAGAACGCGCGCCTCTTCACTGGCGGATGGTATCCAAACGGCCTCGTTGTTCAGACGGGCCCTGGCCGCGACGATTGGAAGGTCGGCATCAACGACGGCAAGCTTCTCGAAGACGTGCCGCACGGCGTGCGCAATGCGAGCCCTGGCCTCAGCGAACCATTGGCCGATCGGGCATTCCACAATATGTGGCTGCTCGACGTCCAGGGTGCACTCAAGGATCCGGACGTAAACACGCCTCAGGTGCGTGAAGGAAAGTTCCTCACGAAGCTCAGCGATGCGCAGAACAGTCACACCTCGTTCACAGGCAGCTCGAACGTGATGAAGATTGACAAGCTGGGCAACGTGCTCTCGCACAAGCTGACCCACTTCGGTGGCCAGATTGCCATCACGCGCACTCCTCCGACAGGGCAGTCCGCGACGTCGAAGGAAATCGAGCAGATCGACTTCGCCGGGATGAGCAAGAAGGTCACGAAGAAGGACCCGACGCCTGGTGCCGCTCCAGCTTGGACTGTGCTCGCGCCTACGCTGTACCAGCCAGGCCGGCAGAACTACGCCACGCCGCTTCCAGATGGCACCACGGTGCTCCTGGGTGGAAACGGCGGCAATCTCGGCACCCTCGCGAACAAGGGAACGATCGAGAACCACAGCCTGCACCTCCAGCACTTCATTCCGAAGGAAAGCCACAGCCCGCTGGCCATGGCTGACATGGACATGTGCAATCGCCTGGCAAAGTCGCTTATCCCACGTGACGAGCACGGCATCATCCAGCTCATGCCGGACGGTACTGTGTACCTCGGTGGGCAGAATCGGAACGGCCTGGTCCGTGCCGGTGATCCTGCGGCACCGCTGGGCGATTCAGATCTGGGCGTTCCTTGCGGCCAGCTCTTCTCGCCACCGTACCTTTTCGATTCCGCGACCGGTCAGCCTGCTGAGCGTCCGGTGATCGTGAGTGCGCCGGATTCGATCAAGTACGGCAAGCCGTTCGCCGTCTCGGCCTACTCGAAGAAGGGCATCAAGTCCGTATCCCTGATCCGGACCGGCTCGATGTCTCACTCGCTGAATACCGATGTGCGTTATGTTGAAGTCGAGTTCAAAGCCGGCAAGTCCACCAATGGGATGGTCAAGCTGACGGTGTATCCGCCGAAGCTGCCAGCTACCGCGGTGGGTGGTTACTACTACCTCTTTATCCTCGATAACGCCGGCGTGCCGAGCATTGCGAAGGTTGCAGTGGTAGGTGCCGAGATCGACAAGCGCATCAAGTCGCTGAAGAAGGCGGGTCTGCTGACTGCCTCCGCGAAGACTAACTAAGGGTTCATCCCTTGAAAGCTCGGTGGAGCGGTCTCACGTCGGGGCCGCTCCACCTTTCCTCCGCCCGTTCTCCCCAAGACCGCGGCAGCTCCCCCCGGAGCGATACCCTGTCCCATGCCTCTATCCCCATCTCCCTTTTTGAATATGAGAACACGCATCCTCGTGATCGGCCTCGTGGTGGCCACGGTCATCCTAATAGCCGGTGTGACCCTCTACCTGAGGACTCCCACTTCCACGTCCTCCTCCGTCTCGGCGCCTCTCGTTTCGGTCCCGAGTTCGCCCGTCAAATCCCTGGCTGGCGAAGAGGGGTCGATGGTGACGGTGACCACTCCGCCCAAGCTTTTCAATGGCAAGCTGTCGCCCGAGGCGACCTCGATGGATGAGTTCTCGAGCAATCCAAAGCGCGATCCCGAGGAGCAAGCCGTCCTTGATCTCGCCGGCGAGCGCGGCACCCCTGATTCGACGAAAGTGGCGCGCCTTCTGGCAATGATTCCTTCGCTTCCGCCTGATGCGCAGACGCTCGCAATGGAGAATGCCACCGCGCTAATTCCAGATACAGATTATCCCAAGTATCGGGCTCAACTCCTGGCGCTCGCAAAATCAGCGGATCTTCGCGTGGCTGTAATGGACGACTCGCTGACCCGCGGAGAAGAACTTCGTCTGCCCAATCTCCTGGAGCTAATGCGCACCTCGTCCAGTGACGAAGAGAAGCAGGAGATCCGCGAAATCTTCGAGGCTTACCTGGATAAAGACTACGGCCCGAACCCGGCGCAATGGGAAGCTCCTCTCCGCAACTGGGTGGCTCAAAATAGCGGTAACTGATCCGTCGAGGGTGATCAGCTCGCTTGTCAGGCCGGGAAGGCGCCAGCGCCATGCGTTTTGGGGATTTTCCCCGAGGATGCTCGCAGCTGGAGTGGCGGCACTGCTTCCGGTGTGGTCGCAGGCGGCTACTCACGAGGTGCAAATCGTCGACTTCGAGTTTCTTCCGTCAAACTTGGTGATCGCACCCGGAGACACGGTGATCTGGTACGCAGCGGCGGCTGATCACACCGTGACTGCAGACGATGGGAGCTTTGATTCCTCCCCTCCGCCAGAAGTCGTCACGATCCCCGTAGGGACGACGTTCTCGCATACGTTCACAAGAGTTGGGGTAAACCGCTACTACTGCCGGCTTCACGGAACTCCAACGCCCGTCGGAGCCGCGCCCGCTCCCCGCGCGATTGGTCCACGCAGCGTTCCGGACGATGCCATGATGGCAGTCATCCGCGTTGCTGATCCTTCGGCGAACACCGCTCCGCAAACGCCCCTGAACTCGACGCCCGCCTCGGGTGCGACTGGTCTCTCGAACAGCCCGCTCCTGCAAGCCACCGCGTTCGATGACGCGGATTCTGATGATACTCACGCAGCCAGCCAGTGGCTGGTGAGCGTGGCGGGGAACCCGACTCCGCTCCTCGATACCGGCGAAGATACGGCGAATCTCACGCAACTAAGGATCACCGACTTGGAGCCGGCCACAACGTATGCGTGGCAGGTCCGCTACCGAGATGATCGCGGGGCCTGGAGCGCGTACTCGCTTCCCACGCAATTCACCGTGGCCGGCGCATTGGGCACAGGCACCGGCCTGAACGGGACGTACTTCGCCTACGATGCGAAGCGCGACATCATCACGAAGCAGGTGGGCGCTCGCGTGGATCCAGTACTCGATTTCGATTGGGCGCTTGGCAAACCGCATCCCTCCACTCCCGCGAACAACTTCTTCATCTACTGGGAAGGGCGCATCGTACCTGAGTTCTCCGAGGAGTACCGCTTGCGGGTAAAAGCAGATGGTGGCGTGCGCCTCTGGATCAATGGCGACATCGTAATTGACGATCCTGTTGCGACGACCTTCGCGCTCTATCGCAGCGGCACCGTTCTTCTGGAAGCGGGGATCCCCGCAGTGATCCGCGTTCAGTACTTCGACACCACCGGGAAAGCTTCCATGCATCTCCGCTGGTCCAGCGCGAGTCAGCCGCTGGAGGTCATCCCGCAAGTCCGACTCTTTCCGACACCGTGATGCTTTCCTCCCGACGACATTTCGTGCGGACTATCGCTTCCGCCTGCGGTGCTGCTCTTTGCTTTCCAAGACTGCGCGCGTTGGCGCAAGGCCACGCCCACAGCGGCGTCACTCCCTCGGCGTTTGGAACACTCGCGCCCTTCGTGGATGCCTTGCCGATCCCTCCGGTACTGAAGCCGAAGACCATCAAGAAGGTCGACACCTACAGCATCACGATGCAGTCGGGCGTGGCGAAGTGTCACCGTGACCTGCCCCCGACCGAGATTTGGGGCTACAACGGGATCTTCCCGGGACCGACCATCATTGCGTCGAAAGGCCGCGCCGTTTCCGTCAGGCAGATCAACAACCTGCCGATCTCGCATGAAGGCCACGAAGGCGGCACGATTCCGCATATGCTTCCGGCGGTGCACCTGCATGGTGCCGAGGTGGAGCCGAGTAGCGATGGGCATCCGAACGACGGCATCTCATTCGGCGGAGGGACGCGCGACTACCTTTATCCGAACGAGCAGCGCGCCTGTGCGCTCTGGTATCACGATCACACCCATGGAAAGACCGGCGAGCGCGTGCTCAAGGGCCTGGCGGGAATGTACCTGCTCCGCGATGCTTCCGTGGAAGCGAAGCTCAAGCTTCCCAGCGGCCAACGCGAGATCCCACTCATCCTCCAGGATCGCAGCTTCGGCGCGGATGGCAGCTTCCTTTACGCCCTCGATGCGCCGACCTTGGAGATGGGTTTCCAAGGCGACAAGCTCCTTGTGAACGGCATCGTTCAGCCGTTCCTCGCAGTCGAGACGGGCCTCTACCGCTTCCGGATTCTTAACGGCTCCAACGCCCGCATCTACAAGTTGGCGCTGAGCAACGGTGACCCGCTGATCCAGATCGGCACTGACGGCGGACTGCTCCAGCGCCCCAAGGAACTTGCCAGCCTCGAGATCGCACCTTCCGAGCGCTGCGACGTTATTCTCGACTTCACGAAGCTGCCTGTTGGTTCCCAAGTCGTCCTGCAGAATCTTAACGGCTCCGGGAGCACGTCGCAGATCATGCGGTTCGATGTCACCAAGCGTGTTGCGGAAAAGAAGAAGATCCCCGCTTTCCTCCAAGCGTGGGAAGAAATTCCTGAGAGCGAATCGGTAGTCCTGCGGAATTTCAATCTCGCCCGGCAAACAATAGGAGGCGCGCTTACATGGACGATCAACGGTCAGGCTTACGACTCCGCCAATGCTCCCCTGGCCCGCCCTGTGGTCGACAGCATTGAGCACTGGAACTTCGTCAATCCAACCGCTCATCCCCACCCCATGCACCTGCATCTTGTGCAGTTCCAGGTGGTGAACATAAACGGCATTCCGCAGGAGCCTTCGGAGTTCGGCTGGAAGGACACCGTCGTTGTTCCGCCGGCCAGTGAGGTCACGATCCTCGCCAAATTCAGCAAGTATACCGGTCGCTACGTCTTCCACTGTCACAACCTGGAGCACGAGGACTTCGCCATGATGGCCGAGTTCGAAGTCGTTCCGCGCACCTAGGGCGGCCCCACTCACGCCCGGTCGTCAGACCCGGACTTTTCCTTACTTCAGCTTAATCCCATCACGTGAATTTCCCATCCCGTCTTTCCCTCGTCTCTGTCACCAATCCGTTCGCCAGGGTCCGTTCACGCTCCCGCTTGATCGCGCTGCTCGCGACCGGCCTTTGCGTGGGCACAGCCTCTGCCGATCGTCCTGCCACCTTCTGGGGGACGCCTGGCGGTGACTTCTTCGATTTCGCAAACTGGACGCTGGGAACTCCGAACAGCAGCCTGGACGCCCGGATCGATAATGGCGGAACCGCCCGGATCAACACGGTGACGGATCAATCGGTCCCCTACGTTTATCTGGGCTCGGAGCAGAACACGAGCGGGACGCTCGAAATCTCAGGAGCAGGCGTGGCCAGCTTCACGACGATGATCGTGGGCGCGAAGAACTCTCTGGGAACGCTGAACATCATGGGAGGCGGACAGCTTACAACCTTTGGTGGGCCGATCGGCAGTGATTATCTGGGCGTCGGCGTGGCTACCGTCTCCGGTACTGGCTCGAGCTGGAAGATCACGGGATCAGAGATGGCGGTGGGCGTTAATGGGACCGGCACAATTCGAGTTCAGGATGGCGCTTCGCTGATGGTTGCTAATGGCACCGGTCAGATCCTGCTCGCGAACCACCCCGTCTCCTCGGGAGATCTGCTCATCGGCAATGGCGGCCTGGCTGGTACGGTCAGTGCAAGCGAGATCCTGAATGGCGAAGGCAAGGCCACTGTGGTTTTCAATCACAGCACCGATCTGTTCTCCTTTACCCCAAAGCTCACGGGAGCCAGGACGGTCAACGGCTACCTGAATCTGCTGCACAACGGAACAGGCACGACCGTCCTCTCCGCGCCGGAGAACAACCTGGCCGGCACGGTCACAATTTCCGCGGGAACTCTCGTCGTGAACGGCCTGCTCAAGGGCACAACGAACAGCTTCACCGTCGAGGACGAGGTCTTCATCGAACGCACCGTCGGCACGACCGTGGTTCTGGGCGGCGGCACGCTCAGCGGGAGCGGATTCATTGAGGGCAAGACAACCGTCCAGGGAGTCCTCGCACCAGGCACGAGCGCAGGGGTGCTCACCTTTGGTGGCGATCTCAGCCTCGAGTCCACTGGCACTGTGACCATGGAGATCGGCGGGGTGGTTCGTGGGGTGCAATTCGACGGCGTCGATGCCGCCGGAGCGCTCCTTTACGGGGGTACCCTGGAGATTGTTTTCCTCGATGGCTTTGATCCTGAAGACGGTGCGACCTTCGACCTCTTCAATGGCTTCAGCTCACAATCCGGACAGTTCGCTAATATCGTGTTCTCATCCGCTAACTACGCCGGCACCTTCGACCCACAATCTGGAGTGCTCACCGTGGGCAGCGTTCCCGAGCCGGGCGTCTTCGGCCTGGCCGCAGTCGGCGCAGCCCTGCTCGGCATGCGCAATCGGAAGCGTCGTGCGTCCGCTCTCTAGAGACTTTCCCGACATGCACTCGATGACCAAGGCTCTCTCCCGACTCACGCTCGCGGTTGCCCTACTCCTTACCTGCGCTGCCTCTCAGGCTGAGCTGGTCTGGAAGCACAAGGAAGTAACGCTCGCCGCAACCCCGCTGGAGAAGGAAGTCAGTGCCACTTATCCCTTCACTAACGAGGGCAAGGAGCCGGTAAAGTTTAGGTCCTTTAAGAGCGGCTGCAGCTGCGTGACCGTCACGTCCACCACCATGGAGGTACCTCCGGGCGGAGCTGGCGAGGTTACGGTGACCTTCAAGCCAGAGTTCCGCATCGGCAGTCAGAAGCGACCCGTCGCAGTGCAGCTCGACGATCCTGCGCAGACCCGCATGGCGCTGTATCTCACCGTGAATATCCCGGAGATTGTTCGTCCCGAGCCGATCTTCCTGCGCTGGGGGCCGGAGGAAGCGCTCGAGCCAAAGGCGGTTACCATCGTCACAGACGAACAGTATCCTGTGAACGACCTGAGCGTCCGTCCGATCAATCCTCTGTGGGAAGCGAAAGTCGCGCGGATCGAGAACAGCCGAAACTATTCGCTCCGGATCCAGCCCAAGCGCGGCCAGAACCCGCAATCCCAATATGTGGAAGTAGAGGCCAAACTGGCGGACGGTCAGCTCAAGCGGGCCAAGATCTATGTGGTCGTCAAGTAGTGGCGCCGCGGAGAACTCATTCTCCGTCGGCCCCGCTGGCTGGACTCGCCTACTCCTGCGGGACACGGCTTGGTGCGCCGCTGCCGCAGTGCTCGCCCTTGCCCTTGGCGTCATTGGGGACCAGCTTTTCCGCCGCCCACCATTCGGCTTGCAGTATGTCAACGCTGCGCAGCGCGTGCTCGCCACCACGCCGAAGGCTGCTTCCACTTCGATCAACCTGGTGAGCTTGGACGAACTGGACGCACTCCTTGGAAAGCCCGGCGTCCTCCTACTCGATGCACGTCCTCGCCTGCTTCATGAACTCGGCCATCTTCCGGGCGCAAAAGTTCTCTCGCGCGAGGATTTCGAGTCCGACTTCCGCGCGCTTGAACCAGTCTTGCGCACGCCCGGTGCAACCCTGCTCATCTACTGCTCAGACGCGAGCTGCGAGGATAGCGCCATCGTTGCGCGCTGGCTGCAGGAACGCGGCGTCGGTCCGCTGCTGATCTTTCCCGGCGGGTTCGCAGACTGGGAGGAAGCGGGTTGGCCTGTAGAGTCCACCCCATGAGCGATCGCACATCAGGCTGGCCCGCCCTCGGCTGGACGTTGATGCGTTACGCGCTTTCCGGGATCTTCCTTTATGCGGGCGCGCTGAAGCTTTGGGATCCCGCCGCGTTTGCGGCCAGCATCGTCCGGTTCCAGCTCGTCCCGGAGCTTCTGGTGCATCCGCTGGCACTCGGCCTTCCGCCGCTGGAGATCCTCCTCGGTTTGAGCTTACTCTTCGGGCCTTGGAAACGGCAGGCGGCACTCGGCGTCACTATCCTTTGCCTCGTCTTCCTCGTGGGGTTGGCTTCAGCAGGGCTCCGCGGGATTGAGGTGGATTGCTCCTGCTTTGGCGCAAGCACATCCGAGCCGCTGTGGTTGCTCATCCTGCGCGACGTTTTGTTACTCGCGGCGGCGATCTCGATTTACGCTCGCCTCAACCGCGTCCGACAGCCTGGCAGGGATGTTCCACAAACCAGCGCCCAAGTTCGCTCAAATCCCCTCCAGTCCCACGAATTCCGGTCGGAGGTAAGCGCCTAGATACAACTCACTGGGGATCAGTGCTGCAGCTTACACTTCGCTCTGAAGTGCCCCGTCGACGGGATGGAACGGCCCGTTGATGCGGGGGGCGGGTCCGTCATTTCTACGGGATGGCGCGCGATTGCGATCCGCGCACGAGTCGTTTCGACGGGGCGGCCCGTCATCGCGACGCACAAACCCGTCAGTGCGACGCGACGTCGCGTTGATTCGACGCATGCACGCGTCGTCTTAACGGAACGACGCGTCATTTCGACGCAACGGCGCGTCATTTCGATGGGCAGATTCTGCCGTTTTGACCGTGACAGGAGAGACGAGATGAAGAGTCCACCTAATGTTACCAACTCACCCTGTGCCGGTTACCTCGAATTGAGCCGCTCCTCACCTGAGTTCTCTCGATCGTGGAACAAACGCGCGGCTTTGAGGGGTCTTCGGCTCTCCACCCAAGTGTTTGAAATCAAGCATCACGGTGGCTGCATTGGACCGGCTCGCTAAAATCTGCCCAGAGCGGAGCGGGTCGCGAATCGACCTCTCTCCAGGCCAGAACCGCAATTTTACCTAGGTAGAATCGACATTCATCGGCCCCGCAACAGGTGCTGGCATGGATCGCGCTAAAGGTCGCCCGTCCAAATAGACCGCATTTTTTCCGTGTCCGTAGGGCACCGTTTACGAGGCCGCTTCTCTCCCCCTCCGCAAGCGCTCGGCATCGGCCGCCGCTTCATCAGTCTCGCCTCGATCCCGGAGCCGAGCCCGCGACTCGGAGGAGATGCCGCCAGCAGACCCCGCATGCTCACTTTCCTAGCCGCTCATCGCCTCCGCCGCTCTGCTCTAGCGCTCGGCTTGATCTTCTCAACGCTGCTTGCCGGGTCCTCCTGGGCGCAGAGCTTTGTTCACTTCGAGGCGCGGCAGGTCCATCCGATCGCCCTGACACCAGACGGCACGCGGCTGCTCGCACTCAACTCTCCGGAAGGGCGGCTCTCTGTCTTCGATGTCTCCAATGCGACGAACCCCGAGCCGATCTTGATCGCGGAGATCCCTGTCGGAACTGAGCCGGTCTCGGTGCGGGCGCGAACCAATGACGAGATCTGGGTGGTGAACGAAGTCTCGGACAGTGTGTCGGTCGTTTCGTTGAGCCGGGGCGTAGTAATCGACACGTTGCGCGCGTCCGACGAACCTGCGGATGTTGTTTTTGCTGCGGGCAAGGCCTGGGTGACCTGTGCGCGGAGCAACACCGTGAAGGTCTTCAACGTCACGACTCGGGCGGAGGTCGCAACTGTTCCGCTGCAAGGGCTCTATCCACGTGCGCTCGCCGCGAGCACCGATGGGACGAAGGTTTACGCGGCCTTCCTACACTCCGGGAACCGCACAACGGTGCTCACGCCCGATGAAGCACCCGCGCAGCCAGCGCCGACGAACGCTGCTCTGCCGGCTGCACCGGATACCGGGCTGATCGTCGCTGGCAACGATCCCCGCGTGCCCTACACGGTGCTGGACAACGATGTGGTGGAGATCAATTCGGCGACGAACGTGGTGACCAGGTACTTCACCGGTGCGGGTACGAATCTTTTCGACATCGCGGTGCAGCCCGGGACGGGAGACCTTTGGATTCCAAACACCGAGGCGCTGAACACGATCCGCTTTGAGCCGGTGCTGCGCGGACATTTCGCAGACAATCGGGTAACTAAGCTGGTCGCCGCGACGGGAGGTGCCTGGCCCTACGATCTGAACGTGGGAGTGAACTACGCGGAGCTGCCGAACGCATCCGCCCAGGCGACGGCAATCGCCCAGCCGGCAGGAGCAGTCTTCGCGGCGGATGGAACCCACTTGTGGGTGGCCGCCTTTGGGAGCGACCGGATCGCCAAAGTCGGCTCGAACGGTGCGGTGCTCGCGCGAGTGGACGTGCGCACGCCGCCCGTGGGTGGTGGAGACAATGGCTCGCGGAAGATGCGCGGGCCGCGAGGGCTCGCCTGGAATAGCGCGGGCCAGTGGCTGTACGTGCTAAACAAACTCTCGAATACGGTGAGCGTCGTCGATGCAACGGGACTCGCGGTGCTCGCGGAGATCCCAGTAGGCGGCTTCGACCCAATGCCGGTTGCCATCAAGGAGGGCCGGGGATTTCTCTTCGACGCGCGGCTTTCCGGCAATGGGACGGTGAGCTGCGCAACCTGCCACCTGGACGCCGATCTCGATGGGATCGCGTGGGATCTGGGCGATCCGGGTGGAGACATGGTCACCGTGATGGGCACGAATGCGGCCGCGCATCAGAACGCGCCAATCGCGCGCACCATGCACCCGATGAAGGGACCGCTGACCACGCAGACGCTGCGCGGAATGCAGACCGGCGCTCCCTTTCACTGGCGCGGCGACCGGCCAACGCTGCAAAGCTTCAACTCGACCTTCGACAAGTTGATGGGCGGCCCGCAGCTCGCGCCGGCGGACATCAACGCGCTTGCCGCTTATCTCCTGACGCTTCGGCATCACCCCAATCCGAATCGCAACCTGAACAACAGCCTCCCGACTACCTTCGCGGGCGGGAACCCCAGCATCGGGAAAACGCTTTTCGATGACCACGTAAAGAGCCACTGCATCACCTGCCACGCCGGGCCGCAGGGTTCGAACAACAATCTCGACGACTTCCGGCTCACAGATTCGCGCGACCAGGTAAAGACGCCGCCAATGCGCACGGTGTACCAGCGGATCTTCGCGACGCGCACGCCTGGGGCACAGAGCATCACGGGCTACGGCCTCGGGCGGGATGGCACGGGACCGGGAAATTTCCTGCCCACCGTGCACGCCTATGATCTGGACATGCTGGAGACAGTGGCGGACTTCGCCGACGTAAAGGCGTACGTACTTTGCTTCGACACAGGGACGCCGCAATCTGCCGCGGTCTCGCGCACGGTCACCGCGGCGAACAAAGCGGACGCGCAAGTGGTGGCGGACATGGGTCTGCTGGAGAGCCAGTCGACATCCTCCTCCAGCGACCTCGTGGTGCAAGGAGTCGCAGCAGGCAAGGCGCGCTCGTTCTTCTACAATCGCACGACCTTCCGCTACGTGCCGGACACAGTCGGCGAAACCCCGCTCACCCGAAACCAGCTGCTGGCACTGCTCGGGCCGAACGATGCGGTGACCTTTAGCGGCGCTCTGATTGGACAGGGTCTGCGCCGTGGGGGAGATCGGAATCGCAACGGCATTCTGGACGGCGACGAGGCAAAGCCCCAGCTCGTCGTCGGTCGCTCAGCGGGTGCGATGGTGGGACTCACCTGGCCCGAGCTGCCGGGCGGCTGGGTTCTGGAGCGCAGCCCTGGCCTGAGCAGCCCGTGGAGCACGGTGCTCCGTCCTTTCAACCGCGCCAACGGCACGGTGCGAGCCGACTTTGATCCAGCATCCGCAAGGGCCGCGTTCTTCCGGCTCCGGCGGACCTGGTGAGTTCCCGAGCACATTCTCCACTGCCTCTATTTCCGACCATGAAAACATACAGTTACAGCAACACCTTGGCGATTGCGCTGGTGCTTGGCACCGCTTCCTCCTTCGCGAGCACCGTCTCTCAAACCGATCCGCAAGTGGGCGGCATCGGCTACCGCTGGACCGTGATGCTCGGAGAGACAGACAGCGCCTCAATCACCCGTCACGTGGGCGCTTGGGCGTGGGAGGATTCTGGCCTCTTTGGCAGCGGTGAAACGCCTGTGGGCTGGACGCACAATTCGGACTGGGTGGCGCTCAAACTTGATGTCCCCGCGCTGGTCACACTCCGGCTCGAGAATGCAGCTGGAGTTCCAAATCCCTCGACGCAGAATCCAAACAACATCGCGCCGAACAACCTCTATCCGGGGATGACGATCTACTCCGGTTGGGATCACGACTCGGTCTCGCAAGCGTTTGCTGATGCCAACAATGGCGGCACGCCTACCCAGGACTGGCACGCGTACGTCAACCGCGCCGATAATGCGTGGGCCGAAGACACGAAGTACTTCAGCCACCTCGAGCCGAATGGCACGCATCTCGTAACTGCGACGATGCTGATGCCTGCTGGTGAATACACGCTCGTGCTGGGTGGGAACTCGATCTCCACGACGAGTGAACCCCGTCAGGGCTACCTCGCGACCTTCACCACCGCACCAGTTCCCGAACCCGGCACGGCCGCGCTGGTACTCGTCGGCGGACTCGCTCTGCTGAACCGGCGGCGACGCGGCTAAGGCAGGCGTAGGTCGCAGGTCACGAGAGTGGGGCGCAGCTTTTGGCAGGGGCGCCCTTTCCGCGGAGGAGGAGATACATCCCCCAAGCGGAACTCCCGCCGCTCGCCATCGAGGAGGTACGTGGACCTGCTGCGGCCTTCGATGATCTCGACGACCAGCGGCATGTGCGTTTCTACGCCCGGGTGAAGGGAGGGATAGAGCGCAGTCCGACGGTAGCGGAGCCCACTGCCCAGCTTGCCCCCAGGAAATGTCTCCAGGAGCAGCCGACGACCTTGCACCCGGATCTCGAACTGGTTCGCGAAGTCCGCGTCTGCAACGAACTCCAAGCGCTCGATGGAGGTATCCACGAAGCGACTTGTGCTGCCGCCCTCCAATGGCGTCTCGGAGAGCAGCGGCCAGCCTTCATGTGCTTTCCGCACGGTCAACGCCGCGCCAGCTGAGCCGTGGCGAAGCATCACCGGGAACCGCCAGTCAACGATCTCCTGAAAGACAGCTTCCGGCAGTACAAAACCCGCGCGGCGCAGATCGGCAAGGACGGAGGAGAAGTCTGCCCAAAGAAAGATCGGCAGAAAGTACGCGTCGTGGAGGCGGTCGCCTTGGTCGATCAGACGAGCGGTAAAAGGCTTCGCGAGTAGAAACGCGGCGAGCGCTTTCCAGAGCAGGCCCAGCGTGGACATCCATCGCGCATGCGGTAGCGACTCCACTGCGCGAAACTCGATAAGTCCCCGGCAACCGCCGTCGAAATGCACGTTCCAGAACTTGTCGAAACTGATCTCGCTGCGGTGGGTATTGCCCGACGCGTCAGTATGCAGATGGCGGATCGTTTCACTAATGATCTGCCGGTGATCGCCAGCGGGCAGCTTCTCCAGAAACGCATACGCCATCTCGAGATCGTAGAGTGACGTGCGGGATTCATCGGGCCGCGGAGCCTGTGAAGAAGACCCGACATAGTGCCCGGTGAAGAGATAAGCGAGGGAGGGATGATGCTGCCAGTAGCGGAGGATCGACGTGACCCAGGCCGGATGGGTGAAGAGCGCATTTTCCTCCAGGGTTGGACCGCCAAAGAGCAAATGATTACCACCCCCGGTACCGGCCTGTTCATCGGGGAGCACTTGCTTGAAGGACCGCAGCCCACAAGCCGCGCCAGCCTTCTCGAGCGTGTGCATCCAGCGGTCGTATTCCTGCCAGGTAGCACATGGCGGAAGATTGATCTCCAACACGCCTGGGTCTGAGGCAATCCCGAGCTTCGTCCAGTGGCCAGCGTCGTCGGGAGGCAGGTAGCCATCGAAAAGCGGGGCCTCACATCCGGTTTTCGCGCAGACGCTCTCAATCGTCTCCAGCAGCTTTGTGAACGGCACTTGCAGCAACGGCGGAAGGAAGACGTGCACCCGCTGGCCAATCACCTCCAGCACCAGCGCCCGCTTGCTCAAGCCCTCCGCAATAACATCCAGCGGTAGGCGCAAGCCGGCCGATCCTTCGGCGCGGAGCAGTTCGACGTTTCGCCCGATCCGCCAGTCATTGCTCGCGAAACGTTTTCCGTTGTGGTCCAGCGGTAGGATCCAAACCTGCCGCTCGGGTATGAACGGATCCCGCCCGCGCAGCCAGGTCCCCTTCACCCGCAACGCGGGAAGCAGCTCACTTCGAAACGCCTTGAGAACTGCAGGCGTGTGCTTGCCGGGCTGGAGAGTCGCTGTTCGTGGGTGCAGCGGCGCGCCGTCGGTCCGCCACACGAGATTGATCACCCACCGCGGATTCAACTCACCTGGGTACGTCTTGCCAGGAGAAAGGATCGCGGTGGCTTGCGGAAGGAACTCCGCGACAAGCGCATCAGCCAGTGCGTA
Organism: Spartobacteria bacterium; assembly: GCA_031389825.1. Taxonomy (GTDB): domain Bacteria; phylum Verrucomicrobiota; class Verrucomicrobiia; order Chthoniobacterales; family Chthoniobacteraceae; genus JANMSW01. The sequence goes on along the minus strand of JANMSW010000016.1, from coordinate 105,076 downwards.
GCCATAGCCGAGCTTGGTCGGGCCCAACGCCGTGATGTGCCACTCGCTGCCCTCTGGTTCCAGCGGCACGTAAGTAGGCTCTCCGCCCATGGTCAGCTTCACCCCGTACTGCGCGAGGACGCGTTCAATCTGAGCCGCAGTTTCCTCGAACGATGGTGCTGGTTTGGTTTTCACGGCGTGGTCTTGTCTGGGCGTCGCTTCATGAAAACGTGCACTTTCATATTCTGTCCTCCGCTACCTTTGAAGGTACCTCGGAGAGGAGTGGCATCGCGATAATCCCGTCCAAAAGAAACCGCTACGTACCGCTCGGTACACCACTGGCGATTGGTCGGATCAATCGCCACCCAGTGCATCCCGGGGACGAGCACCTCGATCCACGCATGTGTGGCCACTGCCCCTGTAAGCCGACTCGTTGAGTCCGGCGCGTATGCCTCGATGTACCCGCACACATATCGAGCGGGCAATCCGGCCGTACGTAGGATGCTTAGCCCCACATGCGCAAAGTCCTGACAAACCCCAGTTTTCGTCTTCCAGATCTCAGCGAGTGGAGTGCTATTTTCCGTGGAACCCGACTTATACGTAAAGTGATGGTGGATGGCTTCGTTGAGCCGGGTCAGCGACTCGCCTAGCCCACCCTTGCCAGCGAGGTACTTTTTAGCCCAGAGCACCGCCTCGCGTCCCGTCACCACCACATCAGTCGGCTGCAGGTAGTCAAAGACATCGGTGAGCTTCGAGGACACAATCTGCCGCGCCTCCTGAACCGTCACCTCCAGGCTGCTTGCGGGTAGATGAGGTGGGGTGGTCCGCACCATGGCCTCGTTGCGGACGACCAATGACTTGTGCCGGAAGGGCAGCGAAAAGAAGTCCACGTGATTGCCAAAGTGATCCACATAGGCGGAAGTCGGCACTCGCGGCTCAATGGTTAGCGTGTGGCTAAGCACCGTCTGGGAGGGAAGATCAGGTGGGGTCAGCCGCACCTCTCCGTATGCTTCCGCGGCGGGATGCCCGTACTTGTACTGGGTGATGTGGGTGATCTCAAAAAGCAGCGCCCGAGGCGTGCTTGCACTCAGCGTACTCATGCGCGGCGCTCGTTGCCTTGCCAGCCGCGGAGCATCGGCTGGCCAAACTGCGCTATGCGCGCCTGGTGATTAAGGAAGCTATCGCCAATCACGGTGTGCAGCTCCAAGGTGCTCCCGAGCATCCGACGGAGCAGCGGCTCCAGCTCGCGAGAGCGCAAAACTGGCTCAACCTCGTCCGCGCTCAGGTGGGCGAGGCGGTCCTCATCCTCAGGGCGATGCACGAAGGAGGTCCAGTCGACCCGGCGGATCTGCTGGATGAGGCGCTCAATCGCCGCAGGTGCATCAGTGGCAGTACCATCCGCCACCACCGAGCGGCCCAGCAAATCCGCACACCTCGCGAGGCAGCGCACTACACTGCGGGGGACCTCTGCATCCTGCCAGAGGAGAGCCAGAACATGGGCCGGTTCCGCGCGCATCTGATAAATGCGGCGATACGCGTCCCGAGTACCGAGTAGCCGGAGAAAGGCGCTGAGCTCCAGCTCCGTTTTGTGCTGCCCGCCGGCTTCGTTGTGGCTGGTAAAGGAGTTGCTTATCGAGATCGTTGCGTTCGCCGTGATGATTGCGCGCTCCAGCATTTGCCCGGTTTCGCAGAAGCGCCATCCATCGTCGGCAAGCATCGTATTCGCTGCGACGGCAAAGAACTGCGGAATGAGCTGCGTCGTCGCATCGGCCATGCGCCGCGTGACCCGGACTGCATCCGATTCCGCGATCGTGTTGCGAAAGCGGGTGCGCTGGAAGCGAGCGCGCAGTTCGTTGATTGTCGCCCACGCCTCCGGGCTCAGGCTATCCTGCACGGACTCTGCATTGCTGATCGCACGCAGGACGGTGCGCACTACAGAGCCCGGCTCCTGCAGCAGTACCAGCCGATAGCGATCAATCCGATTGGAGATACTTCGACGGCTCGTTCCTGCATGCTTCTCAATAGGAGGGAGCAGGCGGTTCCACATCGGACGGTAGTGCTTCCGCTCAGCGGAATTCAGCTCCTCCGTCTCCAGCGTCTCGACCACGGAGATCAGGTACGCCTGGGAATGCGCCCGCTCCAAATACCGCCCCATCCAATAGAAGGCGTCGGCTACGCGGCTCGTCACCTGACGTGCAGGGAGATGTGCATCCGGGGTACGGCGGGCCAACCGTGGCATGAGCAAATCCGTGTCGGGCGTGCTTAGCACCCAAGTGTCCTTGCTCTTCCATTCGCGATTGTGCTCGCCGAGTGCACCCGCGTCTTCCATGACGCGGGTAAGCGCACCGGGGAGAATGTCAAATCCCGTGCCCGAGCGGACCGCATAGACGATGTGGTCTTGCGTATGCTCATGTGCCCGCCCCTTCTCAAAGCCGATCGTGGTGGCGCCATCGCCGTGAGCTTGCGCTACGTAGCAGGACGGGTTCCGCCGCACCTCGGAAGTCAGCGTCTCCTCGTTTTTAAATATAGCGTGCGCCGCGCTCTCTGTGAGCTGGCTTGGGAAAAGCGGGCAGATCCGCCACTGCTGAAGGTTCTCGAGCGCGAATTCCCGCTGATCGATATCCCCCATCCAGAGTGTTGGAACGGTTGGGATGATCGGCGCCTCCCGCAGGTAAAAACTGATGATCCGCGTGGTAAAGGCAAGCAGACTTCGATCATCGGCGAGCTGGCTGCCTACGCCATTCACCAGTGCGACCGTCCCTTTGCGCAGGCAATGCACCAGACCAGGCACGCCGAGCGTGGAATCCCTGCGGAAAACCAGTGGATCGAGCCACGCATCCGGGACGCAGTTAAAAATAACCTCCACCTTTTCCAATCCACGGACTGTCTTCAGCCAGACGCAATCCTCCAGTACCAGCAGGTCGCCGCCCTGCACCATAGGCATGCCCATGCGGCGCGCGAGGAAGCTCAGCTCCGAGCTCACCGCCGTATTTGTGCCCGGCGAAAGCAGCACGACCATCGGCTCATCACCGAAAGCCGCTGCCGCCTCCCGCAATTGCTCCAGCATCAGCACTGAGGATTCAGTAAGCGATTGCACGGCCGCCGTGGCGAAGAGTTCCGGAGCCACTCGTGCCAGGGCGCGGCGATTCTGCAGCATGAACGACATGCCCATCGCATAGCTGAAGTGGTGCTGCTTGACCTGCAACTCGCCACCAGCGCCGCGTGCCAGACCCATCCCGCTCAGGTGCAGGTAGGCATCACGAGGGCGCGGGAGCCCCACGGAAGCATTCACGTAATTCGGACTCCCACGCACGGCCTGCACAGGGATGACTCCGGCGCGCAGGATTTCGCAGGGGCCGTAGACATCTGCCAGTAAGGCCTCGAAAGCGCGTAGCCGCTGACGGAAAGCCTGTACGATAAGCGTCCATTCCTCGGGACCGAAGATCTGCGGGAGCAGATCGCATGACCACGGGTGACGCCCCCACGGATTGTCCCGAATCATATCAAACGTCACCCCCATCTCGCGGAGGATCGCCGCCATCCGGTCCTCCATCCCTCTGATCTCTACCGGAGACATCCCGCGCAGGGTCCCGAGCACCTCTTGGTACAGCGGACGCGCCGCGCCGTCGGCCGAGAGGATCTCGTGCCAGCGTGCGTGAGTAGTGGACTCTGGCTTGGCGATGGAAAGCATCGAGCGGTCGCAACCTTCGGGAGACCGCCGAAGGGGTCAAGCGGCAACTTGCTGAGCAGAGTTTCCTAGCATGTCATCCACTTCATTTGACTCTCCACATCCCGCGCAAAGGGTAGAGCTCTTGAAGCTACAGGGCACTTCAGCACTGCCCTTGGCTGAATTCACTTCTTAACCTACTGTTGGCGCTTTGTAGTTAGCTTATGCGATCAGCGCCACGGCGACTGGATTGAGAGCCAAAGCAACGACCTCATAGGACGAACCGAGTTGTCGTCTCACTCCCAATCTATCTAAGCCTTGGCCCCGTACACACCCTCACTGCCATACTCCCCGGCCGAGTAGTAGTAGTAGTACCCGGCCCCATGGCCTTGCGGCAACCGGTTGAGTACCAACCCGGCCGGTTTGCACTTGATCGCCTCGAGTGCCTTGCACGCCCGCTGCGCCGCCGCTTTCGGCGTTGAAGCCGCCCGGACGACTAGGCAGATCGTTTGCACGTGCGGCGCTAACATCAGGGTGTCACTGACTGCATTGATCGGAGCCGTATCGATGATCACTCGATCATAGTGAAGCAACGCCTCTTTTAAAAGAGCCGGAAAGTCGTCACTGGCGAGCAGTTCAGCCGGATTTGGGGCGGTGCTTCCAGCCGTCAGTACCTTAAGGTTTTCAAGGTCGGTGTCGCAGACGGAACTCTTCAAGCCGGCCTGACCAGCGAGACAATCAGAAAGTCCCGGCTTACGGGCCTCGCCGTAAAACAATTTCGAAACAGATGGTCTGCGCAAATCCGCATCGATCAGAAGCGTCGAAATACCCTGCTGTGCAGAAACGAGTGCATAGTTGCTGCAGGTGAAGGTCTTCCCTTCAGATGGCACCGCACTGGTGAAAAGGAAAGTCCGACGCGAATCCTGCCGGCCAAGTAGCGCAAGTGAGGAGCGGAGCGAGCGGAACGCTTCCGCGGCAGTGCCCTTTGGATCAGCAAGCACCGGAAAGCCGCCGCCATCTGCGTCATTCTTCCCTCCCCCTTTCAGCCGAGGAACAGCAGCAAGCACCGGCAGCCCAAGCACCTCCTCCGCGTCATCCACCGTTTTGACGCTCGTGTCGAGTAGCGAGAGCCCAAAAGCCAGACCGATACCCACGATCAACCCACCCAACAGGCCGGCGATCAGGATTTTTGGCTTATCTGGCCGGACTGGCCCGAACGAGAAGGCACTTTCCACCACGCGAACCTGTGTCTGATCCAACTCCTTAGTTACATCGGTCTCCTTCAGGCGGGCCAGAACGGATTCATACATGGTCCGGTTGGACTCCATTTCACGGGTGAGGACGTTATAGGGGATTGCCTTCTCGCTTAGTTCCAATGAGCGTTTTTCCTGATCCTGCAGGGCTCGGGCGAATTCGGCTTCCGTCTCCTGGGCACTCCGGAAGGAGGCGCTTAAAAGCTCAGCCGCACTCCCCACAACCTGATTCCGCTGGTCGCGAAGGCTGGCAAGTTGCGTATACGCCGCGACGTATTTGGGATGCTTTGATTTATAACGCTGACTCAGCACCGCAATCTCCGCCTCCTTCTCAGCAATGGTCGCGTTGACACTCGCGACTGCGGGGTGCGCAGCCACACTGGGCAGGAGGACGAGTTGGTTTGGCTTGCCGGCAAGTTCCTTAGCGCGGGCCACATCGCCCTCCAGGCGCATGCGTTCTGAACGCGCTTGGGTGAACTTCTCATTCAAGTCTTGCAGCACGGCCACGACGGTATTCTGGTTTTCCTGCAGCGATCCCGCGTTCTCCTGCACCTTATATTTATGGAGAGCCTCTTCGGACTTCTGGAGCTGTTCTTTCAGGCGATCCGCCTCTCCGATAAGAAACTCACTGGCGAGAACCGTGTTTGCCGACTTCTGTTCGAAACGATACCGGAGAAACTCTTTGACCAGCCCATCGGCCACTATTCGAGCAACCTCGGGATCTCGGTGCTCGATCAGGACATTCACCAGCCGCGTCCCTTTCCGTAGAGTAACCTTCACTACACTCTTGAGTTTCTCGAGAGCAACTTCTGGAGAAGTCGTAGTGAGCCCGGTTCCCAACAGGAAATCCGGATTCTTGTGCAAGCCGAGCCGCTCCACGACTCGCTGGAGGACAACCCGGCTCTCTAATGTTTGGAGAAGCGTATTTACCAGCTCAGCGGACCCAAGATTCTCGTTGGTCACGCCTTCTATCTTAATGACCTTCGACTCCTCCTGCTCCACCATCAAGACGGTCTGGGCCGCATAGATCAGCGGAGCCTTGGTCACATACACGGCCGCCGCTGTCCCGAGAAGCAACACGGAAAGTACGACAAGCCAAAGTCGCTCCTTGATTGCGTAATAGGTAGCGCGAAAATCGAACGACTTTTCGCTTCCGGAGCCAAGCAGTTCGTCCAGTTCTGATCCTTTCATCGTCCTGTTGTTCTATGAAGCCGCGTGCCTTTCGCCAGCCTCCTAGAAGAAGCTTTCTTCAACGGTGATCGTATCGCCGGGCATCACCCGGAACGTCTCCCGCCCACTCTTCGCAAGTTCCTTCCCATTCAACCGAAACACACGCTCATTCCCCTCAGCCACCCGCTTCACGATGATTTTGCTGGGGTTAGCAGATCGCGTGTAGCCACCCGCCAGTCCGACTGCCTGGATGACATCGAGGCTCTCATTCACTGGTATCTCGTACGTCCCTGGCCGCTGCACCTGCCCCAGGATTGCGAAGCGTCGCTTCGCAAACTCCGCAATCGTCACTGAAACCTGAGGATGGACAAGATAGTCCTGACGCAACGCCGCCTCAATTGTTGCTGCCGCCTGCCTAATCGTTTTCCCTCCAACGATGACAGAGCCGATCAGCGGAAGCTGCACCGTTCCATCTTCCGCGATCCGCGCTGTAGCAGTCAGGTCGTCCTCCTGAAAAACGGTCACCTTCACTACCTCACTCGGTGCCAACTGGTAGCTTCCGTCCGCCAGGGGCACAGCCTTTGCCGTGGGCACCCCGGTCGCTCCTGGCACGGGCTGCTGGCCAAAGCTCACCCCATGAGCCATAACTAGCGCTAGAGCAAAGTTAAGGAGGAGATATCCACAGCGTCTGCGAACCATAGGAGTCTAAAAGGTGATCCCGACCTTCACCCCAACCCGATTGTTTGCAAACTCGAATTCCTCGAAATCAGACTCGTTGTTGCGGTACTCGTAGAAGAACTCGATGTTAGCTCGGTCCCGGATGCGAAACTCCACGGCGGGCCGAATAAAGAAGTAATTGTACTCCCCCGCGGAATTCGCACGGTCCTCGTGATCGCCAAGAGACTCGTATTCGGTGTGCTCGTAGCCTGACGCGACTGAAACGTAGTATTTCTGAAGGAACCGCTGCTTGAGCGAGGCCGTGACTCCCGTCGCTGTGTAGTTTGAGTTCTCAATTGCAGACGACGGACGAACCCTCCGGTAGCCATTTAGTGAGAGAATGGTATTCTCGAACGGGGTATAGACCACGCCCAGACCAAAAATCCCGTTGGTCTGATTGTCGCCACCATCCACCTGGCGGAACTCGAAACCGCCGTCAGCATGGAGTGTGATCTTCGAGGTCGGATTGTACTCCACCCGGAGGAGCGCTTGCTCGTACACCTGCTCAGGACCACCTTCTGTTTCGGCATACCCAAAGCCAAAGCCAAAACCCAAGCGAGTTTTCCCAGTCACCCTGAAGTCAACGAACGTCCGGCTCACGATGTCCAGCGTGTCCAGGAACTCTTCGTAATCCGTGAACGCTGCCGCGATGCCAGTTTCAACGGACGTTTTGTCGCTCACCGAGTAGGTGGCGCGCAAACCAGCGACGTACGTATCTCGATCCACTCGTTCGCCCAATAGCTCCCCGCGATCATCTTCGTCGTCTTCATCACCAAAACTCGACCCGCTCAATGAACGGAACCCGAAGTTGGCCTCAAGAAGCCAGCGCTCTGTCTGGCGTCGGAAGAGGAGATCCACCGCATGTTCCACAGCGTTCTCCTCGGAGTTGTCCGCAAAGAAAACGAAACTCGGAGTGTAAATCAGCGAAAGATAATTTCCCTTCGGATCTCCGACATCAAATCCAATCGAGGGCGAGATCGTAAAGATGAAATCTTCATCGGTATCGTCGTTCTCCAGGTAGATATTGTCGTCGTAGACGGCTGAAAAACCTAAACCAAGCAGCAACCTCCACCGGCTGGGTGTTTGTACTGCGGCCACATGTTTACCGTCGGCGCTTTCCACCACGGCAGCTTCTGTCGGGAATAGCGACGACTCGGCGAGAACCGGATATCCTCCAACGCTCGGCTCCACCATTGGTTGAACCATTCCTGGTGAGAATACCTGGACCCCTTGCTCTGGCAGTAACTCGCCCTCCGGGAGATCACCAGAAATATACTGTGCGCTCCCGACCGCGCCTTGGAGGAACAGGGCTGCTCCCGTGCTCCAGAAAAACCGCGCCGCTCCTGCCCCAAATGTTCGATTCATGACCGTAAGTTCTCGAACTACATGATTTTACTCGGAGGGGGAAACCTCCTCAGACGGGGCGTCTACAACGATTACGTTCCCGCCAATGTTGGCAGGATTGATAGTTCCGCTGATAGCTGCGCCACTGATGATCGCAGGGCCGATGACAAGCCCGCCTCCAGAGACGCCGCCGCCCAGGAGCCGGGTCAGTGCCAACCGCTGACCGGGTGCCAGTTCAATCGCCTTCGCCACAATCTGGTCACTCATGTTGGCCCCCTTGTAATCACGCTCCCCCTTGAAATCAGGTTCAGGTCCTCGGCCACCCGCGTGCTTCAGAGCAATTTCAGTAATCTCCACAATTCGATCTGGAGCAGCGCGGTGCGCCACCTCCATGAGGCCCAGGACGGCCTGAGGCGCAGCGGACACGGCACCATCAAAGAGAGATACAACGCGATCTGAGTTCCGAGGCACTCCCTCGAGCGATGCTGCATAAGCTGAAGTCGCAAAACGTGTCCGCTCGCCTGCCGGCAGTGCCCGCAGGTTCCGATTTAGGATTGCCGGCCCTTCGTCAGGCCGCGCGGCAACTTCGCGGCGAACCGTAGTCGAGACTTCCTGAGCGGTGGCGGCAGATGCAACCAGAGGGGAAAGAGTTACGCCTGCCGCACAAAGGCGCATTCCGAAATTCCCAGCGAGCTGCAGGAGAGATGTAGGGGATTGTGGCATAGGAGCTAGGTGGTGTTGAGCTGGAGCGAACGCTGTAGGTATAACGGAGACTGAGAGGAGAATTGATGTCTGACAAACCATGTTTTGGCGAAAATCGGGGATATTAGGCTTTAGTCAGGGCATCCCCTTACCTTTGGAGCCTTTCGCTGAGTCCAACAAGACCTCGCAGGAGCCGCGCCTTCCAGAGCCTCCGAGGCCCGCCCAACTCCCGAGCGCTCCCTTACGATTCACGCTACAGAGATACGGTTCGAGGTCCTCTTGCAGGGTACGCAGCGAGTGACGCTGCACATTCATAGCTGGTGGACAAGGGAGGTTGCGGATGGCTTATGGTTGAGCAATGCCTATGCCAACAGGGGTGGTTCTAGCGGCGGCAGTGAGGATTTGCCGCATCTCCAGAGTGCGCGGTACTGTCTTACGGAACAGCCAGCGGTGGGGATAGCACTTCCAAGCTGCACTCCGGACGACCTACTCTTGTACTCTGCGAGGGTGAATCCATCCCCTACTGGATAGTCGTTAACCTACAGGCACATAGTTGCTGATCGTTGAACCCCGTCCCTGCACTCGGGCGCTCCGCTCAACGCGCTCAGTATGTTTCGGCCTTCGCTCAAATCTTTTGCTGTCTCTATTCAGCTGCGTAGGGTCGTGTACCCAACAGTGATCGTCTGCTCCTGCCCATCTTCGGGTTCTCGCGTTCAGCCCGAGGCGTTCTTGTGGTCGGAACAGCTTCTCCTAAAGTTCACCTCCGAGGGCTTTGCACCACACGTCGGAACCTTCGCGTGCACCGATTGAACGTCGATGCGCTCAGCTCACGAGGTCCGGCCATTCAGCCCGGGACAGGCACCGCTCCAGGAGCGAACTTGACCAGCGGCAGCTTCCAACTCGCTCGCACCGAGCTGCATTCACTCACCACGACGTCTTCAAAGAACTTCCTACTCCGCGCCACTCCGGCTCGGCAGGAGGCAAAAGAATCTTTGCACCTAGGAACTTCATACATACTATCCGCCGTCTCCCGAAACGCAAACCCTGAAGTGCTAAACAGGGAAAACTAAACGCGGTACCGATCTGATGATGCAGCCGATGGGTCTTGCGAAGAATACGCAAACGACCAAGGGCGTCAGCATGTTACGAACCCGAATGCCTTTCGGATTCAGTGACTGCGAAAGAAGTCGAGGTTTCAACTCCAGGATACGCTCTTCCTGCTCGTTTGGCTCCTCTAATCTCCAGATCAACCGCTGCTTGCAACGCATGTCACCAGGAGATCGTGGCGTCTTCTCGAGCCTCAGATATTAGCCAGCCTTGTGCTTCGTTAGTCCACTCTAGTGTGGATGAGGCCGCTCTCCTGGGCTCGGGAGCATCAAAAACGACGATTTCTTCTCGGCATCTCCCCTCTCTGTCGCAGTCCCGCAGTTCTCGCCCAGCCCAATCGAATGACCAGATACGAGCAAGTTCAGGAAGAACTCAAGTCTGCCCCGCGCCGCTGGCTTGTCACGGGTTGCGCCGGCTTCATCGGATCGAACCTCCTCGAGCAACTCCTCAAATTGGATCAGTCCGTTGTTGGCCTCGATAATTTCTCCACCGGTAAGCAGGCGAATTTGGACGAAGTCGAAACGCTTGTCACGCCGGAGCAATGGAGCCGGTTCGAGTTCTTTGAGGGTGACATCTGCGACTTGGAGACGTGCCGCCGGTCAGTCGTCGGGAAGGCAGCGCTGCAGAACAACGGAACTACCCACGACGGTTCAGGCGTTATCGCTAATGCCCTTGGGACGGCGGCTCCCTCCCACCAGCACCTCGCGCCGTCCGTCGCGCCGCCACTCCCCACCTCCCCAACCCAACATCCTGCCCCGCCTCAAGGCAACCTTTCCACCTTTAATGGCCACGCTGCCGCCGTGGACGTGGTCCTGCACCAGGCGGCGCTGGGGTCTGTCCCCCGCTCCATCGAAGATCCCATCCGGACAAATGACAGCAATGTCACCGGCTTCCTGAACATGCTCGTGGCCGCCCGCGACGCCGGAGTGAAGCGGTTCGTCTATGCTGCCAGCAGTTCCACTTACGGCGATCATCCTGGTCTCCCCAAGGTCGAGGACGTAATCGGAAAGCCTCTCTCCCCCTACGCTGTTACTAAATACGTAAACGAGCTCTACGCCGACGCCTTCGCCCGCTGCTACGGCGTGGAGACAATCGGCCTCCGCTACTTCAATGTCTTCGGACCGCGCCAGGACCCCGACGGCGCCTACGCCGCCGTCATTCCTAAGTGGATTGCCGCAATGCTCCAAAGCGAGCCGGTGTTCATCAACGGGGACGGAGAAACCAGCCGAGACTTCTGCTACGTGGCCAACGCCGTTCAGGCCAACCTCCTCGCCGCCACCACGGACGCTCCCGAAGCGATCAACCAGATCTACAACGTGGCTATCGGTGAGCTAACGACACTTAAAGATCTGTTTTCGCTCCTGAACCTTGAATTCCCGTCTTCTGCTGCCGCCCTTACCTATCGACCGTTCCGACCAGGCGATGTCGTCCACTCGCAGGCCGACATCAGCAAAGCCCGCCACCGACTCGGCTACAAACCCACCCATCGGATCACCGACGGCCTGGACGAAGCCTTCCCGTGGTATGTTCGCCATACTACCGCAACGTCGCACCCAGTCTTCTCTGCGTCCGCTACTCCATAGCTCTGCGTTATACGGGCTAGCTTACGCCAAAAATCACGCGCGACCGCCCTCACATTTGCATAAGATCCCAACATGAACACAGACAGCTTCATCCATGCATTGGCGGATGTACAGGGGACAAAGATTGGTTTACGCACACGCGTTTGGCAGTTCTGTGTCGTGCTGCCTGATGCGGAAATCGGCAACGATTGCAATATTTGCTCGCACGTGTTTATCGAGAATGATGTCAGAATCGGTGATCGGGTAACAGTAAAGTGCGGTGTGCAACTTTGGGACGGCATGCGGGTCGAGGATGATGTGCACATTGGCCCAAATGCTACTTTTACCAACGACAAGCTGCCTCGCTCGACGCAAGGATCGGCAAACTCATTTGTTGCTAGTAGAACCACAATCGAGTCAGGTGCTTCCGTGGGCGCAAATGCAACGGTTGTCCCGGGGGTTAGGATTGGCGTTGGCGCGATGGTAGGCGCGGGGGCGGTGGTGACACGCGACGTTCCCGCGCACGCACTCGTGGTAGGCAATCCGGCGAAGTTCGTTCGATGGATTTGCCGCTGCGGCGAGAAGCTTTCGCCAGAACTCGCGTGCAAGTGCGGGCGACGCTACAGGAAAGCCCTACTGTTAGGAATTTATGAGCTTAGATGAGTGTAAAATCGTCTCTCTCCCGAAGATTTCCGATCCGAGGGGAAACCTCACGTTTATCGAAGGTGGTAGACATATCCCTTTTGAGGTCAAGCGGGTGTATTACCTTTATGACGTCCCCGGAGGCGCCGAGCGTGGCGGCCACGCCCACAAAGCCCTCAGCCAACTTATCATCGCAATGTCCGGCAGCTTTGACATTGTTTTAGACGATGGCACACGTAAGCAGCGCTTTCACTTAAACCGCTCGTATTTCGGACTCTACGTCTGTCCAATGATTTGGCGTGAAATGGATAATTTCTCTTCAGGGGCTGTTTGCCTGGTGTTAGCCTCCAATCTATACGACGAGTACGATTACTACCGGGATTACGCAGCCTATCAGAACGCGCTACTCTCCACCTGATGAATATCCCGTTTTTGGAACTAAAGCCGGGCTACAAAGAATTGCAGGGCGAGCTTGACGCGGCCTACGATCGGGTCATGGAATCGGGATGGTACCTTCTCGGCAAGGAACTGGAGGCATTCGAAAATGAATATGCTACCTTCTGCGGAACACGTTACTGCATTGGCGTTGGGAACGGCTTAGATGCTCTTCATCTGATCCTCAGAGCACTCGACATCGGTGTGGGCGATGAAGTGATTGTCCCGTCGAATACTTACATAGCTAGTTGGCTAGCAGTATCCTACGCAGGGGCCACTCCCGTGCCAGTGGAACCGGATGTTACAACATTCAACCTCGACCCGGCGCTTATTGAGCAGGCGATTACAAGGAGGACCAAAGCTATTATGCCAGTCCATCTCTATGGGCAGCCTGCCGAGATGGACGCTATCAACGCTATTGCGTGCCGACACGGACTGAAGGTACTCGAAGACAATGCACAGGCGCAGGGTGCCAAGTACAAAGGCAGGAGAACCGGAGGGCTGGGCGACGCCGCTGCAACCAGCTTTTACCCAGGCAAGAACTTAGGAGCATTTGACGACGCTGGGGCAGTAACAACAGACGATAGCAGCCTCGCCCATCGAATACGGATCTTGCGGAATTATGGATCCCAGCAGAAATACCTGAACGAGGAAAAAGGCTTCAACTCTCGCATGGGCGAACTGCAGGCAGCGTTCTTACGAGTGAAGCTTCGCGTTTTAGTAGAATGGAACGAAAGGCGGCGACTAATCGCACGAACGTACGCTGATGCATTGACGACCTGTCGAGAACTCGTTCTGCCAGGCGTTTCTCATCATGTCGAAGCAGCCTGGCATCTCTACGTCATCCGCCATCCAGACAGAAACGCTTTGCAAAAGCACCTTGCGCAAAGTGGCATTCAGGCATTGGTCCATTACCCAATACCCCCGCACCTAAGCGGCGCATACAGCGATCTTGCCGGGGCGGGATGGAGCCTTCCAACGGCCGAGCGACTCTCCCAAACCATCCTCAGCCTACCGTTAGGTCCTCACCTCTCCACTGAGCAAGCGCTTTCGGTGACGAGCGCAATAAGGACTTTCTGCCGAAGATCGACTTGATTGCTCTGGCTGCTCAGCTAGCGCAAAGAGCGTCTGTAGTTGCGCGGCATTCTTGGCCAGCCCCAGGTAGCGCACCTTTCGATAACTAAACAGATTCTTGAGCACGTGAAAGGGATGCTCCACGAGCGCGCGCACCTGTGCTTCGACTTTTTCCAGGGCCTGCACCGCCTCCTTCAGCCGCCCCTCTGGTAGCGCCTTGATCCACCCTCGCTTATGCAGGCCCCGGTCCGCAGGTGATTCTTAAGCTAGTGCTGTTTGGCGCGCTGATCCCAAACAAGTCCAGGAGAAAAGCGACCGCGCCTGGGAAAGCCAACTCAAAGCAATATACGATCCCATTTCTGCTACAGTACAATAGCGGTTCACGCGATTTGAGCTTGATCGGGTCCAGAGGAACTACATTCGCCTCCCTCGCAAGCAGCCAAGCGGCAGGGATTCCATTGCTTAACTCTGAGCAGACTTGACGGAGGCTCGTACTAGCGAGGCAAGTCCCAGCGAGCGAGCCCCCCATATGGGAAATCCAACTATGCATTCGAAGGCAGAGGTTCCAGTGTCGGTGATCGTACCAAACTACAACTCAGGATCTTTTCTGCACCAGTGCATTGGTACTATCAACTGCGTGTCGGCGCCTACGGAGATCCTAATCGTGGACGATGCCTCAACAGATAACTCACTTGGCGAAGCTTGGGAGATCGCGAAATTGCACAGCAACATTCGCGTGCTCGCCCGCGATGCAAACGGCGGAATAGCGAAGGCGCGGTTCGATGGCATTGCCGCGGCGAAATGCGAATGGGTTGCCTTTGTCGATGCCGACGATTACCTCGAAGCGGGTGCAGTCAAGGCAGCGTGGGAGGGGGCGATTGCCTCCGGATCCGAAGTCTGCCTTTGGGATATGTGGCGTTCAGACCACAGAGGTGAATGGTGCGGACATCCACTCGAGGACGTCAACTTCCCCCTAACGGGACGCGAGGCAACCTTGATGACCTTAGGTACGTGGCGCATCCATGGCCTCGGAGTTTCCCGGAAAGCGCTTTTCACCAACGCGTATCGAAACTTCACTGCTGAAGGGTGCAATGCGGACGAACTGATAAGTCGCCTCGCTCTCTCATATGCCCTGAGCGTGACAAGGTGCCACAAGCGATATTTCTACCGGGTAAATCCCAGCTCATCAAGCCTCCGTCTCCGTCCCCACCGTCTCACCGAACTCGACACCCACCTCTATCTTTTGTCATTTGCGAAGGACTTTGCTGCACCATTACCTCTCCAACAGAAGGTAGTCAGGAACGCAATCGGTAACGCATGGTATTTCTGGTGCAAACGGAAGGAGATCGGCCAAGCCCACACATTGTTAAAGCTTGAAGAATTTTTAGGACAACTCTCCAAAACCAAATCGGTGCTCCACGCGGTGAAATTCCACCCAAAACATATCACAGCCTACTTCTTCCTGAGAGCCGTCGCACGCATCTACGGGGCGGGAGCGAAAGTTCGTCCAACTGCTCCAAGCACGTGACAGATCACGTGCAGCCAGAATCCCGTGTCGACCACGGTGAACAAGAGGAGACATACTCGACTGTTCTTAGGGCATCGTCGATGTTCGCTGGGGCGCAGGGAATTCACCTGCTCTTCAACATGGCCCGGATAAAGTGTATTTCCATTATCCTCGGACCGGCCGGCTTGGGACTGCTAGGAACGTTCCAGATCCTCCAAGGATTCACAGGTGCAGTGGCAGGGATGGGCATCGCAAGTAGTGGGGTGCGGAACATTGCGGAACGAGGTGAGAACGCAGATCGCGATGAAAGGGCGAAGACGATCGTAATGGTTCGTCGGTTATCCATGATCGGCGGATTCGTCGGGGGATTCCTATTGGTGATTGCATCGCTCCCATTAAGCCAACTCACGTTCAATACCGAGGCATTTGCCCCGGACATTGCGCTCCTCGGCATAGCGGTTCTCCTTGCATGTATGGGCGAGGGAGAGCGCGCCGTTATCCAAGGAATGCGCAGAATCCGGGCTCTTTCCAAACTTCTGATCCTCACAGCGTTCGCGGCAACAATCTCCACTGTTGGGCTCTACTGGTGTCTCGGAATTAGGGGGATCGTTCCCTCACTTGTTGCAATCGCCGCCATAGATTATTTTGGCAGCAGGTCGGTCTCGCGCGGAATTCACCCCGGCACTACCGGCGTTACATGGAGGGAATCGTTATGCGGGAGCGGAAATATCCTACGGCTCGGCGTGGCGTACATGTGGTCTGCAGCACTGAGTACCTTCGTAATGTATTTGGCCCGACTGTTTATTCTCAGAGAGTTCGATCTCCCCACGTTAGGCGTGTACACTGCGGCTTTTGTACTGTCGGGCTTATTCGTGAACTTCCTGCTTGCTGCGATGGCGGCGGATTATTATCCCGCACTTGCGGCGGCTTCCTCAGACCATATTCAGATGCGAAAATTAGTTAACGCTCAGACGGAGATCGGCATGTTGCTTGCCTTGCCTGGGGTTCTCGCAACGGTCGCATTAGCTCCATGGATCATAAAAGTTTTTTATACCTCGGAGTTTTCCGCTTCCGCCGACCTCCTGCAGTGGTTTGTCTTGGGTTGTTTCGGCAGGGTTGTCTCGTTCCCACTGAGCTATGTCGTTCTGGCTTTGGACAAAAGCGGACTATACTTTGTGATAACTACATTGGCGGAGTTCGTCCATCTGGCGCTGCTATGGATAGGCCTGCAATGCTTCGGATTAATCGGTGTCGCAATCGCCTTTTGCGCGCTACTGGTGTTTACAACATTCATGGGGCACTCTGTGGCTCGAAAGATGATCGGGTTTGTGTGGACTCGGGAGGTCCTCAGACTGTTGTGGCTTCTTTATACAATTGTGATTGCTATGTTTCTTGCTACGCGGCTGCTACCTGCCGAAGCAGCCGCATTGCTGGGAATTGTTGTGACGGGCGTCGCCTCGCTGGTGTGTCTACGGAAGCTCGTCGACCGGGTCGGCTTCGAGCATCCTATGCTGCGGGGTCTACATCGCTTGCCAGGAATCAGATTAGTTTGCCGCTCTGAATGGTAGGATGAGTGCATCTTCGACTAGAGTTCCATTTCAGGGGCCACTGGTTAGCGTGATTGTACCCGCGTACAACCACGAAAATACCGTGGTGCGCGCATTGGAGAGTGTGCTGAACCAGACCTATCCACGGGTGGAGCTCGTTGTCATCGACGACGGCTCGCGTGACACAACTCTGTCACGCGTTAGAAGCTTTCGGGAGCAGGTCCGAGGTTGTTTCGCAATCTATTCCAAGCCGAACGGTGGAGTATCCTCGGCCCTCAACTTCGGAATCGCCCAATCCACGGGTGAGTTCATTGCACTGCTCGCATCTGACGACTACTATGCTGTCGATAAGATTCAGCGGCAGGTTGAACTAATTACCCAATTGGGAGCGCGGGTAGCACTCGTCCATTCAGCGGGCTACGACGTGGATACTTCAGGCAAAATCGTTAGCAACAGCGGTCGATATAGACCCGCAGAGGGAAGCTGTTTAGCGGGCATCCTGGCGCTGGAGTCGCGCATCGTTGCGCCGTCAGTGATGTTTCGACGTGCAGCCTATGATGCGATTGGCGGCTTCGACGAGACAATGGTAGCGGAAGACGTCGACTTTCATGCAGCCATCGCGGCTGCCGGCTACGAGTTCGCCTACGACCCAACTCCTCTGGTGTTTAAGACTGTCGGAGAGTCCAACTTGGGGGCGCAGATTCATAGGTGGTTTGACGTTCACCATAGAACTTTACGCAAGTATCAGGATCGATTTAGCCAGAATGAGGTGACGAGAATCTCTGTCTCCATTTACAGGCATCTTGGCGCCACCGCCGCCGGTGCGGGAAACCTTGAACTTTCGCTTAAAGCTTTCTGGAAGGCGGGCCGGGAGGCGAAAAGCTGTGTTCCAATGGTTCAGTTTCTCGCCCTAGCCGGGAGGCACGCCATCCTGTCATCCCTTCCGAGTTCCGCGAGACATTACTTGCGCCGCGTCCGAGCCGTTTTCAGCAGGCGCTCACTAACGCACGCGCAAAGAAATGATTCACGAATGCCTTCACGCCTATAAACCCCCTGTTGCATGAACTATTTACGTGCTTCGAACTTTACTTCCCGCACGAATTGCCCCAGCTGTCGATCTGGGGAGTTTCGCGAGCTAACGCGGTTCCCTAAGTTCTCGAGATGCGAAAGTTTTCCTAGTGGGAAGGTGGCTATCTCGGAAGAGGCAGGTAGGAAGAGACGAATTCGAATGTGCATGGAATGCAGTCTTTGGCACTTCAATATTATCCCATCGACCGCTACATTGCGTGATCTCCTTGAAAACCCCGCTGTAGCCACGCGCTGGGCCGGTCATTCCGACCGTCCCGCCTTCAAGCGCGCCCGCGAGGTCCTTCACGAGTTTTTCAGCCGCGGCGGGTCAGTGCTGGATGTCGGTGCCCATACGGGAGGATTTCTCGACACGCTAGACTCAAACTGGCGGAAAACGGCGTTGGAACCAATGCGCTGCGCCAGCGAGCAACGTCGAGATGAGATTGAGATGTTGTCCGGCTTCCTTGAGGAGAAAGACATCGGTTTAGGGAAGTACGAAGTGGTTACTGCATTTGACGTTTTTGAACACCTCGCCGATCCGGACCTTGCTTGCGGCCGCATCGCCCGCGCATTACGGCCTGGTGGATTGTTAGTCATCGAAACCGGAAACTCGAGCGCACTAAGCGCCCGGATACTTGGGGGCGCGTGGTATTATATGAATTTTCTCGAACATTTCCAAGCATTCAACATCAAAGCCCTGAGCCACTTATTCGGCCGATACGATCTCGAGGTAATCCGGTGGGGTAAGGTGTTCCAGACAACCGTTAGTCCCGCTGTGCGGGTACGCACTGCGTTCTCACTTGCGGCCTTTCTGACTATAACAGCCGGGGGTAGAACCGGGAGGTTGTGGCGTTCGTTGAATCGGACATTGCGTCCGGATAGCGCGGCTGCCCCTCCAAGCTCGATTGCCCTTGACCAAGACCATATCTTTGTTGTGGCGAGAAAGGCCTCGCAACAATGAATGGCCTTCAATTTGAGAAAGGAGGGCGGGTCCTTAGAATGCTATCTGACCCTTCTCCTGCACACGTATGATGACGCTTCTGTCCACCTTCCACCGGCGCTTCCGTAAGTTCACTCAGCTACTGGAGCGGCCGTCCCTCTTGGCGCTGCACAAAAAGGGAGTCAGCCCGGATACCTTCGACCGCTTTTCGGGGAGGTGGATTACTTCAGCCGGATTCCGCACGATTATTGATATCGGCGCCAATCGAGGTCAGTTTACGCACTTGACTCATGCGCTACTGCCAGAGGCGGATATCTTTGCTTTTGAGCCGTTGCCAGACCTTTACCAACTCCTGGCAGAGAGTACTAACGGAGTCTCATCGATAAAAACCTTCAATGTGGGCTTGGGGCGGCAGGAGGGAGAACTCACTTTCTACAGGAATCGTTACGCTGACTCGTCATCTTTCCGGCCTATGGCCGACCTTCATAAGCAACAGTTTCCATTCACCGACGGGCTTGATACGCCGCTTACTGTCCCGGTGCGAACATTGGATGCTGTGCTCGGCGGCAATGAACTCAAGGAGAAGATTCTAGTAAAAATCGACGTTCAGGGATTCGAGAACGAGGTGATCGCCGGAGGACAGGCGGTACTCGACCGCGCGGCAATGGTGATCATGGAGGTGTCATTCCAACCGCTTTACCTCGGAGCGCCAAACTTCGATGAGATCTACAGCACAATGAGAGATCGAGGTTACTTCTTCCAGGGCTTTGTTGACCAACTAATCGGGCCACTGGATGGTGCAGCGCTACAGGGAGACGCGATCTTTGCGCGCTAGTAACATGGAGCATCCATTGGTTACGGTCGTCACTCCGTCGTTCAACCAGGCGGAGTTTATCGAACAAGCGATATTATCGGTGGTGGAGCAGGACTACCAGCGGATTGAATACTTGGTAATCGACGGAGCTTCAACTGACGGAAGCGTGGAGATCATCAAGAAGTATCAGTCGCAGATCTCCGGTTGGGTCAGCGAACCGGACAAGGGGCAGGCCGACGCGATCAACAAAGGATGGAGCCGCTCCTCGGGGGAGATACTGGCATTTCTCAACTCTGACGACTACTATTACCCGGGAGCTATAACGAAGGCAGTAGCCGCCTTCACGCAGAACCCTCATGTTGGGATGGTATGTGGCCAAGGTGTATGGGTGAGTGAAGGAGGCGAAAGACTCCGTACCATAGGTTTCCGTATGGACTCCGGAGCGTACCCTGAACTTTATGACCTTTATACTTCCAGTGCCATTCCGCAGCCGGCTGCGTTCGTGCGCCGCTCCGTAATTGAAAAGGTCGGCATGTTGGACGCATCATTCCACTATGGGTTAGACGGTGAGTTTTTCCTACGTGTTCTAGGGAACTTTACAGCTGTCGCAGTTGAGGAGCCGTTCGCCGCAATGCGGGTTCAGTCATCTTCAAAGAGTGTCAGCAGTGGAGTTGGCTTTGCGCCTGAAATTATCCGCTTGGTTGAGAACGCGATTAGTAACCCTGAAGTGTATCCGCGCTTTCGTATTGTACCTGGTCGCGCCCGCGCAGCTGCCCATATCCTCGCCGGGAGAGTCTATTATATGAATGGCTACTCCTACATTGGCATGCGCGAGCTTATGAGGTCGGCCATGTGTTCGCTCCGTTACTGGCCGCTGCTGTTAGGACGTGAGTTTCCGCGGTTATGCGCGCGAGGGTTACTGGGCAGAAATATCTATAACCTTCTCAGCACAAAGGCCGCGTGAGTTGGAGTTAAAACAAGCATATACTAGTTGGCTTTCTGTACGCGTACGGCACTTCAACACAGAATGAAAAGATTTCTCCGCCGCCTGGCCTTTGCACTGGAAAAAAGGCGCAGTGCATTTCTCCTTTGGCCGATATTGTCGATCTACCGAACGATTGATCGGCACGAGTTCAATCTCTCCTACCGGGACCGAGACGGCGATTGGGTGGATCGAAGCACGGATGCTGTGTTCTTTAGTCCTATAGCGGGGTCGCTCTCTCTCGAGGCGGTTGAACGGAACGTTCGGGAGTTTTGGTGTTACGCGTATTCACCTAAACCGGGAGATACCGTTGTGGACATCGGGGCGGGCATTGGAAACGAGGCAGTTGCATTTTCCAGAATGGTCGGGCCGAGTGGGAGAGTGATCGCAGTAGAGGCGCACCCTCGTACGTTCAGGTGCCTCAAGAAGACAATTTCGATGAATCGTCTTACGAACGTAATTGCATTAAATGTTGCGATAAGCGACCGACGCGAGACCCTGATGATTGCCGATGATGAAGTTCATCATATAGGTAACAGAATAGGTGTTCGCGACGGTGTTACAGTGCAGGCGTTGAGCTTGGATGATCTGTTGGATGAAATCGCTGCGGTTCCAGACTTGTTGAAAATGAATATAGAGGGTGCCGAGAGGCCGGCACTGATGGGCGTCGAACGTGGTTGGAGAACGGTCAGGAATTGGGTGGTTTCCTGTCATGATTTCATTGCTGCGGAAGTTGGTCCCGAAATGCGAACGCACGCTGATGTTATCAGATCATTTGAAGAGGCCGGACTGAAGCCGCTTGAACCGCGACGACACTGGGGTGTAGCTGTTCCGTACTACGTTTACGCAGCGGGGCCCGCGCGGGCTCCGGGAATTCAACAGGAGCCGAGAGGTTGATATGAGGAGGGCGGGGTTGTTCAGAATGTTCGAATGAAGCTGCTGTTCATCACTTGGGATGGGCCGGGGACGAACTACCACGAATCTGTTTTTATGCCTATCTTCGCCGGCTGTCGACGACCGGGCGACGAGATCCACATGATTCAGTATTGCTGGGATGCAGCAAAGCGTACTGCTTCCGTGCGGGATGCGGCGAAAAGGTTTGGGTTCAAGTACACGGCGCGTCGAACGTGGAGAAAACCTGTTTCGCTCGCCACTATGGGTATGATCATGCGAGGGGCTATCACCTTGGCGAATTACGTGCGGCGGAATGAAATTACAGTAGTGATGCCACGGAGTTCGATTCCCGGGGCAATGTGTTTGCTGGCGATTGCAATGCTACCGACGTGTAGGTTGCTTTATGATGCCGATGGCTTGATGGCCGATGAACGGGCCGACTTCGCCGGGTGGAAAAGAGATGGTCTGCAATATCGGCTTTTCCGATGGATCGATAACCTTATAGTGAAGCGAGCAGATGCAGTAATAACACGTACGAGGAGGGCCAAAGCAATCCTCATGCAGCGGGCACAGTTGAGCGACGGGCGAAATATTGTCGTCGTGTCTAATGGAAAAGACAGCAACCTCTTTCGCGAGTTCTCACCTGCAGAGAGGGCGGCAACGAGACGTAAGTTGGGACTCTCGGACGCTGTGCCGTTGATCATCTACTCTGGATCACTGGGAACTCATTACCATCTGGAGGCGATGTTCGCCTTCGTTACCGCGGTTCTCCGCCGTCGTCCTGACGCTCACTTCCTGATTATGACCGGAACACCAGAAATGGTAACTTCCGCGCCTTCTGGATTAACTCCGGCGCGCCTTACAGTCCTTCGGGTGTCGCCTGACGAAGTCCCGAGTTATCTTGCAACCGGGGACCTGGGTTTGGCTTTCCGAACGTCGAGCATATCACAGCAGGCGGTTGCTCCGATAAAGGTAGGTGAATACCTTTTATGCGGTCTTCCGGTGCTCAGTTCCAGTGGAATCGGGGACCTCGACGAGCAGCTTGATTCCACAACGGGGTGCCTGATTGGAGAGCTCAATAATCCCGCTTTGGATGAAGCAGCCGACTGGTTCATTGACGAAGTGCTACCTGCCCGTGACCAATATCGAAACTCCTGCCGCGCAAAGGGGGAGGGGCATTTCAACCTGGAGCATTCCGCAATGCAGTATCGTGCAGCGTTGGACATCGTAAGGCCTCGCCGTTGATGAATAAACATTTGCACTGGGATAGGTGGCTCACATTGCCGGGGTTCTTTTCGCTAAAGGCCCAACCAAACCGCCGACTAACGAGAACGCACGCGCGCATTATGGACGCATGATTGACGGCTCACTAGGCGCAAATGTTTTGTGGTTCGCCGTCCTTGTTGCTCTCGTTTTAGTCGGGGCGCTATTCTATGGGCGTGCACTCGGGGATCGGCGATTGGCCAAACTCCTGTTCCTTGCGGTAGGTACACGAGCTTTGGGTGCGGTCGCGATGTTCATCACGGTCGTCTACACGTACGGTGGAGGGGATGCGCTGGGTTACCTCGAAGCCGGTAATATTTTTGCAGACGCACTGAGGAACTCCGAATATGACTTTTACTTCAGTTCTGTAAACTGGTGGGCAGAGCGATGGTGGGGATCGCAGTTCATCGTATTCGTCTGTTCTGGGACGGCGATCGTCTTTGGTGACCTCATGCTCCCACAGTTTTTCCTTTTCTCGCTGCTACCATTTGCTGGTGTCTGGTTTCTCGTGCTCACCTTTCGTAAGAAGTACCCCCACGGAGAGTGGTTTAAGTTTGGATGTCTGGTCCTCCTGCTACCTTCGGTGTGGTTTTGGAGTTCGAGCATAGGGAAAGAAGCGGTTATTCTGCTGGGAGTAGGCCTTGCTTTCGGAGGCTTCGCCAGACTTCCGCGGGCTCGGAGCCTCTTCTGGATGTGCCTAGGTCTGTCTCTGATTTTTGCCATCCGCCCCCAGGTCGCGGCTGTCGTGTCCGCAGCACTGGCAGCGGCATACCTTCTTGCTGAATGGAGGAACTTAACGCCTGGAGGTATCACCGTTGTTACCACCTTGGCCGCAGGTGCAGTTTTCATCGCGGTTCAAGGAGCGGGAGCACTTGGTTTGCAGTCTGCCGGGTTGCAGGGAGCCTCCGGCTACATCGAGGACGCTATCGGCCGCGCGGATGCGGGAACGACAGCTGTCGTGGCGCCCGGCATCGGAGCCGCCGCACTGCCGGTTGCACTTGCGAACGTGCTCTTCCGCCCATTGCCTTGGGAGATCCGAAACGTAACAAGCGCACTGGCTTCACTTGAAATCATGGCCATTTGGGGCGTGGTGGCTCTTCGAGCCAAGCAAACTTTCCGGCGTGTCCATTCACTTTCGGGATCCACAGTCTTCGTGGGGTGCGTAATCTTGGTGTGCGCATATGCTACTCTCCTCGGCATGACGGTTGTGAACTTAGGCATAATCTCGCGCCAGAGATCGTTTATATTGCCGCTTCTGGTAATGGCTGTCTTTGTGCCGGGAGCAGTTCGGAGCCGGGCTAGACGGAGGGGTGCGCGGCGAGACGGTATCTCGGAAACGACGGTTGCACCTCTACCGCCGAAAGGCGAGTAGCTGTTCGCGCTCTAATCGAGATGAGGCAGGAGAAAACCAGGATCAAAGTCGCTGCTCTTCCGAGATACGGGCAGCTGGCGGCGAGTACGAGATACAGGTTCCATCAATACATTGAACCGTTGCATAAGCGAGGGATCGAAGTCGATCTACTACCGCTGCTTTCTGACAAGTACCTCCGTTCCAAACACGCCGGGACAAAGGTGTCCCGAGCCGACCTTCTCGCAGCGTATCTCGGTCGCATCCGCCTTTTCTTGCGGTCGAGTAGCTATGACGCCCACTGGCTGCACATAGAAGCCTTTCCGATGGTGCCCCATGTTCTAGAAAATGCCTTAATCCGCTGGTCGAACACTCCGTACGTCCTGGACATCGACGATGCCTTTTTTCACAGTTACGAAGCGCTGGAAAGCACGGTTCCTCGTTGGCTTCTAAATGGCAAGATCGACCGACTCATGGCAGGGGCGCGAGTCGTGTTCGCTGGAAATGCGTACATCGCGGATCGAGCACGGAGTTCCGGAGCTTCAAAAGTCGCGATCATACCGACGGTTGTCGATACAAGTAGATACATCATTCGGAACCATGCTCCTTCCGATCGGCTGCGTGTCGGCTGGCTTGGGAGTCCGAGCACAACGAAGCATCTTCGCCTGCTACAGCCCGTCATAAGCATGCTTACGACGGAGCAGATCGAGTTCGTTGCGATGGGTGCCGACAGTGCGTTGATCGGGGATATGCCGATCAAGTCGGTTCGATGGCGGGAGGACGACGAGCAGAGCTTCTTAGCCGGTCTGGATGTCGGCATCATGCCGCTGATGGAGGATTCGTTTGCCCGGGGCAAGTGCGGCTTCAAGCTGATCCAGTATATGGCTTGTGGGCTCCCTGTGGTTGCTTCTCCAGTGGGGGCAAACGCGGTTATCGTTGATCATGGTGAGAATGGCTTCCTGCCAAGCACGGCAGAAGACTGGTGCAACTCTTTGCGACGGCTGAGAGATGACGTAACGCTGAGGACCAGCTTCGGCGAACGGTCGCGACTAAAGGCGTGCGAGCATTATGACATGCATTTCTGGGCGTCTGAAATCAGCGCATTGCTCATTGATGTCGCGCGGGATAAGCGGACAAAGAGCGATTCTTCGGGCCTCGGGAGTTCAAAGTGATCTCCGATCAATAATGAGATTCGAAATGCAATCGGAGTAATGAACAAGAACCTCGAGAGGGAGACAGTCAAAGGATTCGGTGAGGAGTGGTCACACTACGACCAGTCGCTACTTCGTGCAGACGAGAGAGAGGCGATCTTGCAGGCTTATTTCCGTGTGTTTCCAGAACACGTCCTTTCGCGAGACGCAATCGGATTTGATCTCGGCTGCGGCAGTGGGCGATGGGCCGCTTGTATTGCTCCAAAGGTTGGGCAGTTGCACTGCATTGACGCCAGTGATCAAGCCTTATCTGTTGCGGAAAAGAATCTGCATGGCCAGGAGAACGTCCGATTCCATCATGCTTCAGTGGATGCCATTCCGCTGCCTGATGACAGTATGGACTTTGGCTACTCACTTGGGGTCCTCCACCACGTGCCAGACACCGCACACGGAGTTCGCTCATGTGTGGAAAAGCTTAAACCCGGTGCGCCGTTACTCCTTTACCTTTACTACGCATGCGAGAATCGGCCATTCTGGTTTCGCGCTATCTGGAGAACAAGCGATGTTGCCCGCAGAGTGATATGTCGTCTCCCGTTTGTGCTAAAGAACATCCTCTGCACGCTGTTGGCAACTGTCGTTTACCTACCACTGGCTCGGTCCGCGTTCGTTCTGGAGAAGCTCCGGGTGTCACGCGCGCTGGTGAGCGTCATTCCTCTGTCGAGCTACCGAGACAAGAGCTTTTACACTATGCGGACCGACTCAGTAGATCGATTCGGGACGCGGTTGGAGCAACGTTTTACGAAGCAACAGATCCAACGGATGATGGAAGAAGGAGGACTGGAGCGCATCGAGTTCAGTCCGGCTGAGCCGTTCTGGTGCGCGGTCGGGTATCGCAAAGGTCAAAGCTAGAGCAGTGAAGGCTTATTTCTGATGTGTGGGATTGCAGGGATCATAGGCACGGTTGAGCCCGGCGCGGTCCGGAGCCCCCTCGGGCACCGCGGGCCTGACGACGCGGGAACGTGGCATGCTGACGGGGTCCACCTTTACCACTGGCGTCTTTCGGTGATCGATCTCAGCCCTGCTGGACATCAGCCGATGGTCAGCCGCTGCGGAGCGTATGTGATCTGTTACAATGGCGAGATCTATAACTTCGAGGATCTCCGGCCAGAAATCGCTGCGGTGCACGCGAACAGCGGAATGTCAGTCGCCTGGCGAGGACACTCTGATACCGAGGTGATCCTCGAAGGTTTTGCCCTCTGGGGAGAGAGTTTCCTGGCCCGGCTGAATGGCATGTTTGCAATCGCGGTGTATGATCAGCGGCAAAAGCGGCTGACTATCACCCGCGACCGGATGGGGATAAAGCCGCTGTACATCTGGCAGCCCCCCGGAGGGGCGCCGCTGGCCTTCGCCTCTGAGGCCAAGTTCTTCCATGACATACCATGCTTTGAGCCAGAGCTGAATCCGACCGGCCTCGCCTCCTTTTTCATCTATGGACACGGGTTTGGGGAGAACCGGATTTTGAAAGACGTTCGACAGATCCGGCCCGGCGAACTTCTGCAGGTGGACGTCGAATCTCGCCAGACCTCCTCGACTTCGTTCGTCCCGACCCGCTCAGATTCCTCGAGAGGTGCCGGCGACACTCAGGCCCGCCGGAATCCGCAGTCGGATCATTCCTATTCCGTTGCCTTAAGGAAGATCCTCGCGGGCGCAGTGGAACGCCAGTTAGTAGCTGATGTACCAGTGGGGGTCTTTCTGAGCGGCGGCGTGGATTCCGCAATTCTCACAGCATTGTGCGCTCAGTCGCTGGGACCGGGGGCGACCAAAGCCTTCACCCTCGGGTATACGGGCTTTGATCTCAATTTTAATGAGGTGGAGGAGGCGCGGGCCGTGGCCAGACATCTCGGCGTTAAGCATTATATCTATGAGGCGAGCTCACAGGATCTGATCGATACCTTGGAAGCGATGGTCTGGCACTATGATGAGCCATTTGGGGACGCAGCTTCGCTCAACATGATGGTACTCAGTCGGCTAGTCCGAAGCGAGGTGACGGTGGCACTGGCGGGTGAAGGATCGGATGAACTCTTTGGAGGATACCGCAGGTATCAGGTGGAGCGCCTCATTCGTCGGTTCGGCCCGTTCTCCTCGTTGGCTCAAAGGCTCATCCAGACTACCGGGCTCCAAGAGATGCGGAACCTGCCCCGACGCGTCGCCATACTGCTACGCTCTCTCTCTCATCGCAGCGCAGGCCGCCGCTACTCGGCCTACTTCGAGAGCGGGATCGACCTTACAGAGCTGATCCGGCCGGAATGGCTGCCATCTGCTGACTCCCTCTTTGATCCCCGAGACCGGCTCGAGGAGCTGTATCCAGATGATCTCGGCGGTGTTGAGTCGGTAGCGGCTCTCTGCCGGGCAGATCAACAGTTCTGGCTCCTGGACACTTACCTGGAGAAATCGGACAAGGGTGCGATGGCGCACTCCCTCGAGGTGCGGGTGCCGTTCCTGGACAATGAGGTGGTGGAGTTTGCGAATGGGCTGCCCGACCATTTTCGAATCCGCGGTCGACAGGGAAAATGGCTACTGAAGGAGGCCTTCAAAGATCTGGTCCCCGAGCGCGTTTTCACTCGGATGAAACGCGGCTTTGCAGTGCCATTGAGCCATTGGCTCAGAGGCGATCTAAAAGACTACTTCGCTGACCAGGTGCTATCGCCTACGTCCCAGAGCAGAGAGTTCCTTCAGGAAGTCACGGTGAAGCGGTATTTCACCGAGCACCAGAAGGGGGTTCATGATCGGTCACAGATCCTTTGGTACTGCTTGATTTTCGAAGTTTGGCTGCGACTGACGAAGAACGGTTTCAAGAAGCCTGTGGCGATGTCTTCGGCTCAGGTCCCTGCATAGCACAGTCTGCTTGATAGCAAACTGCGCAGCGGCTCTCGACCAGATCCCGGAGCACCTGACACGAATCAGGCCCAGCCTCCTGCCCACTCCGCTCGCCTTGTGCAACAAAGCCCCACGAGCTCACATATTGAAATTGGCAGCAGGGCGGCGGGTTGGCGGCGCGGACGATTAGCGGCTACGATCATCATCGTCACTACGGTCGGCATTTGGGCTACGTTCCCATGGTGGCTTGCGGGGATAGGTTCATGGACGACCTCAAGGAACCTGTGGCCCTCCGCCCCTGTCGATGCCATCGTGGTGCTGGCTGGCGATAACGGCCGCCTGGAGGAAGGCATTCGCCTTTTTCATCTAGGGATTGCCAAAGAATTTTGGCACACCGGAACTGACCCCGGTGTGGTGGATCAGGCAGCTAAGGCAAAGGTGCCGAGGGATGCCATGCGCTTTCTGAGAAGTAACAGCACTTGGGAAGACGCTGAACAGGTGAACGAAGCGATTCGCCAGACCGGGGCGCAACGAGTGTTGATTGTCACCAGCTGGTATCACGGAAGGCGAGCACTCCGGTCGGTCGAGAAACGAGCAAATGGACGCAAGGTCGCCTTTTTCCATCAATCAGTAGCACCTCTCGGATATGATGATCAGGACTGGTGGATGACGGAAAGCGGAAGAGATGTTGTCGAATCCGAAGTGCTAAAGTCCTGCTACTATCTCTTTGCGTACGGACTCACACTGCGGTGAGGCGGATTTCCTCTATCCGCGTCTCGGCAGTGAAGCCTAAGTTTAAGTCGAATAGATGCGGATTGTCGTCTTAGCCGGGTACGCGCCTTCGCTTATCAATTTTCGCGGGCCCCTTCTGAGGGCGCTCGTCACGGAGGGGTATGAGGTGATCGCCTGCGCACCGGGGCGGCATGAGGCGACGGAAAACACTGTGCGGGGACTCGGGGCTGTCTATGAACCACTGATCCTGCATCGGACCGGAATGAATCCAGTAGCGGATCTACAGGGGATCATACACCTGTGCGGGCTGCTCCGCCGACTCCGCCCAGACCTCCTCCTCAGCTATACAATCAAACCGGTAATCTACGGTCCCCTCGCCGCGTGGCTCGCGGGAGTACCACAGATCTGTTCCATCATTACCGGCTTAGGTTACAGCTTTACTACAGTATCCCCGCTCAACCGAATCGTGCGGTGGATGTACCGGTTGGCATTGAAGCGAAACGAACTTGTTTTCTTCCAGAACAGAGATGATGAGGCGGAGTTCCGGACACTGGGGATCTTGAGTGGAGGTGGCGGAGCTACAGAGGGGCCGAACTTTGAAGCTAAGCTTGCGAAGCCTAGAACTGTGGTCGTCAGCGGTTCAGGGGTGGATCTGGAGCACTTCGCGGCGATGCCGCTGCAAGGGCAACGCTCAGTAAGGACCCACGCTGACACCGACTTGGAGGGAGCTGCCGCCGCGGAGCGAACTCCAGCGTCAGCTTGCGGATTGAACTTCCTCTTGATTGCCCGACTGCTACGTGACAAGGGGACGGTCGAGTTTGCCGAAGCGGCACAGTCTCTGAAGACGAAATATCCAAAGTGCCGATTTCAGCTCCTAGGTCCATATGACCCCAATCCGGCAGCGCTGCACCCGGAGGAAGTGAAGGCCTGGGTTGACGAGGGTTCCGTCGAGTATTTGGGGGAAGCAGAGGATGTGCGGCCGTCTCTGCAGAATTGCGACGTGTATGTGCTGCCGAGCTATCGTGAGGGCACTCCTCGGACTGTTCTCGAGGCGATGGCAGTGGGCAGGGCAATTATCACCACCGACGCACCTGGATGCCGGGAGACTATTCGCAAGGCGAATGGTTTTAGGGCCGGTGACACCGGTGTTGCGCTGAGTCGTACCGCTACTGTCTCGTCCTCTGTAATGCGTGGCGAGAACGGGTTCCTCGTTCCAGTCCGGGACGCCCAGTCGCTCGCTTCGGCCATGGAGCAGTTTATTTTAGACCCGACGCTGTGTATCGAAATGGGATGCGCCAGCCGCGATTATGCGGAAACTCGTTTCGATGTGCATAAGGTGAACGCCGTAATCTTGGCGGAACTCAGTAGCCTGCGTGGCGACTTGAAGTGGGAAGTTTAAGTGGACTCGTGTCGCTTCGTCATCTTCTCTTAACAACCTCAACCTCAACGAAGCTAACCTCGATGGCAGAAGCGCGACTACAGTCTTGAACGGGATTTATATCATTGGCGCCGGAGGCCATTCCAAGGTGGTCATCAGCACGCTTCGCTCATGCGGAACAGCAGTCGCAGGCGTGTTTGACGATGATTTAGCGTTGAAGGGATCTCTGGTGTTGGGGGTCTATGTCGAGGGCCCGTGCGAAGCGCTTGCAGCTAAGTCGGGCGGGTGCGCCGTGATCGCGGTGGGAAATAATCAGACACGGCGGAAGATTACCGAGCGGTTCCGCTCAAAACTGAATTGGGCGACTGCGGTGCACGCTTCGTCGTATGTTCATGATACCGTAACCATCCAAAACGGCACGGTCGTATTCGCGGGTGCAATCGTACAGCCCGAGACTGCAATCGGGGCACATTGTATAATCAATACGGGCGCTACAGTAGACCATGATTGCACGATAGGCGACTACGCCCACCTATCGCCAGGAGTACACCTAGCGGGTGGAATTACGATCGGGGAAGGGGCGTTCCTAGGCATCGGGAGCAGCGTGATTCAAGGAATCCGGATCGGTCGCAACGCTGTGGTCGGCGCCGGTGCCGTCGTCATTCGCGACGTGCCAGACGGTGTGACGGTGGCAGGGGTACCGGCTAGAGCGCTCCGCGCTCGTTGAAGTGATAAATTTAAGTTTAAGCGGAGTATGCGGCTTCGCCGTTCTCAAGGGTTCTTCAACTTGAACTTGAACTCTCAACTTACACTAGCGGCGTAGCCGCTCCATGAAACGCGCTCTCGACCTTTTGCTGACAATCCCGGGGGTTGTCCTACTTCTCCCTCTAATGAGCGTGCTCGGATTGTTGGTGCGCGTGAAACTCGGTTCGCCGGTGCTCTTTCAGCAGACGCGGCCCGGACGGCATGGGCAGCCGTTCACGATGTACAAGTTTCGCACGATGACCGATCGGCGGGACGAGACCGGGCAATTACTGCCGGACTCGGAGCGGTTGACAGCGTTCGGCCGTTTCCTTCGCTCTTCCAGTCTCGATGAGCTGCCGGAACTGTTCAACGTTCTGAGAGGCGAGATGAGCCTGGTAGGACCGCGTCCTCTCCTGATGCAGTATTTACCGCGCTACAGTCCTGAACAGGCAAGGCGCCACGATGTGGAGCCGGGAATTACCGGGTGGGCGCAGATCAACGGTCGAAATGCATTGGGTTGGGAGGAGAAGTTCGCGCTCGATCTTTGGTATGTGCAGAACCGAACCATCCTGTTGGATCTTAGGATCCTCCTGCTGACGGTGCACAAGCTGCTAAGGCCAGTGGGGATCAACGCTCACCAACATGCAACTATGCCGGAATTCACGGGCAGCCGCAGCACGGATGACAGCGAGGATGCAGCCAAAGCTCCGAACAGATAACTGGAACCAATGACTCAGCCGTGACTCCATCAGCTCGTCATCCCTCCTGGATCTTCCTTTCCGTGCCCCATATGGGAGGGAATGAGCTCCCGTACGTGCAGGAGGCGTTTCGAGACAATTGGTTGTCGAGTGTTGGGCCCAATCTCAACCGATTTGAAGCCGCCCTCGAGAACCTAACCGGCTTGAGCGCTGCGGCGCTCGTAAGTGGCACGGCCGGCATTCACTTGGGCCTCAAGCTTCTCGGAATCGGGCCTGGCGATGAAGTGGTCACTCCGACTCTGACCTTTGCAGCGAGCTGCAATCCGATCCTATATGAGCACGCCATTCCGGTGCTCATGGACAGCGATCATGCAACGTGGAATCTCGATCCTCAGCTTCTGGCTGACTTCCTGAAAAAACGAGCGGCGGTCAACCGCCTCCCCAAGGCGATCGTGGTGGTTCATCTCTTCGGACAGTGTGCCGACCTCGATCCTATCCTCGAGCTTTGTGAAAAGTACGAACTGCCGCTGCTCGAGGACGCGGCAGAGGCGGTGGGCGCCTCGTACAAGAACAACGTGCCGGGGACTATGGGCGACGTGGGGGTTTATTCATTCAACGGAAACAAAATCATCACTTCGACTGGCGGTGGTGCACTCATCTCACGGCACAAGGAGTGGGTGGACAAGGCGAGATTCTGGAGTCAGCAGGCCCGCGATCCGGGAATCAACTATGTGCACTCGGAGCTGGGCTACAACTACCGCATGAGCAATGTACTGGCGGGCATCGGGCTGGGTCAGCTCGAGGTCTTGGAGGAGCGGGTTCAACAGCGGCGGGCAGTCGCGTTCCGGTACCAGGAAGCGTTTTCGGATCTCCCGGGCATCTCGCTCATGCCCCAGGCACCCTATGGTCGTCATACCAACTGGTTGAGCTGCTTTCTGCTCGAGGAGCGCCGATTCGGAATGTCTCAGCCTGACCTGATCGCCTTTCTGAAGGAGGCGAACGTCGAATGCCGCCCGATCTGGAGGCCGATGCACACCCAGCCGCTTTACCGGAGTGTGGAGTGCGTCGGTGGGAGCGTCGCGGAGGATCTCAACCGGCGGGGAATTTGTCTGCCAAGCTCGAGCAGTTTACCGTCAGAGCAGCAGCAGTTCGTGATCGAACGAGTCCGGGAAGCCTCTATGGCAGCCCGCAGGTCGTAGTGGTGAGTGCGGACTGTTTTGCCATAGGCTTCGTAGCCCTATTAGTTTACAAATACGCTGACGAGAGGACGCGGGGCCGAATCCTTCAATGTCTGAAATACGGGAAGATAGATGAATTCGATCATCGAAAGGATTCTGAAGTTCGCATTGCGTTGGCGGACCACTCTGTTGACGGCACATTACGCAGTCGCGGCATTGTTGAGCCTCGGGTTGGCCTACCAGATACGCTTCGACTTCCAGATGGATCGGGCATACGAGCTGCAATACTATCAGGCGTTGCTCTGGATCGTCCCCCTGAAGGTCGGGATGCTGACGTTCTTCGGCCAATTTCATAGCCTGTTGAGCTATTTTAGTATCCCGGATCTGAAACGAACTGTGTACGCATGCTTCAGCGCCAGCGCAGTCATTCTCATCCATCGGATTGCCTTCACCGGTGGGGGTGCACCCCCGCGCGGTGTCATTCTCGCCGACCTCGTCCTGTTCGTCACTGTCATAGCGGGCGGTCGCCTTTTGATCAGGCTCTATCGCGAAAAATATGTAGCCGCAAATGGGCGTCATCGGAGCAATCAAAAGCGAGTTGGAATCATCGGTGCGGGGGATGTGGGAGCGTCGCTAGCTCGTGAATTGATGACAAAGCCGGGATTCGGATTGGTTCCGGTGGCTTTCTTTGATGACAATCCTGCGCTCTGGAATTCACGCGTTCACAACCTCCCGGTCGCCGGGAGGCCCGAACTGCTCACCCAGGAGCGACTACGGATTCAATTGGACGAGGTGATCATCGCGATGCCCGGCGCTTCAGCCCAGCGGTTGCGCGAGGTTATCCATTTACTGCATCAGGCGCATCTCCACTTCGAGACAGTCCCATCGCTGCAACAGCTCGCCACGGGCGCGGTCAAGGTGAGCCAGCTGCGGGCCGTCGAAATCCAGGACCTTTTGGGAAGAGACGGAGTCCAGCTGGAATCAGACGCTGTTCAACAATTTATCGCTGGGCGCAAGGTGCTGGTGACTGGTGCTGGCGGGAGCATCGGGAGCGAGCTCTGCCGACAGATTTCCACGTTTTGCCCCCAGCAGCTTATTCTGGTGGAGCAATGCGAAGTGCTGCTCTTCCAAGTGGAGCAGGAACTCATCGAACTCGGTGCCGAGCGCATTGTCGTCCCGCTCGTAGGGGATGTTTTGGACGAAGAGCGGATGCGCTCGATCTTTGAGCGGTTCAAACCGGAGATCGTCTTTCACGCTGCCGCGCACAAGCACGTGCCAATGATGGAGAATCAACCTTCGGAGGCCATTAAAAACAACGCCTTTGGCACGGCTGTGTTGGCCCGAACCTCGAGAGACTTCGATGTCGCTGTTTTCGTGCTTATCTCCACGGACAAGGCAATCAACCCAACGAGCGTCATGGGCGCCACCAAGAGAATGGCCGAACAGTTCATGCAGGCCTTGCATGCAGCCAACCCCGGCGTAACACGGTTCGTGGCAGTGCGGTTTGGAAATGTTCTTGGGTCCTCCGGGAGCGTGATTCCGATTTTCCGGAAGCAGATCGAGATGGGCGGCCCGGTGAAAGTTACCCATCCCGATGTGACGCGTTACTTTATGACCATTCCCGAGGCGGTAGGGCTGGTGCTTCAATCCAGCACTCTCGCAACCGGAGGTGAGATCTTTGTGCTCGATATGGGGCAGGCAATCAAGATCGCGGACCTAGCGCGGCAGATGATCGAACTTAGCGGGCTACGTCCGGGCGAGGATATTTCGATCGAGTTTACGGGACTACGCCCCGGAGAGAAGCTCTATGAGGAGCTCCAGCATACGAACGAAAATCATGTGACCACGAGCCACCCGAAAATAATGCGGTTCGTGGGCAAAGCTCCAATACTGGAAGAAATCCAGGCAAAGTTCGCCGGACTGGGAATCAGCCTGGTGCAGGCAAATGCGGTCGAGCTGAAACGGATGATCAAGGCTATCGTCCCAGAGTATCAGCCGTACGAAGACACCCAGCTACCTCCCGAGCAGCTCAGGAACGTTCAGTCACCGGTATCCTTACGAGAGCCGAAGGAGGAACCGGTCGGAGTCTCCCCGTAGAAGGTTTTGGATGCCTCGCGGGCTTTGCAAAAGCACTGCGAACTCAACCCCGGTAGCACCCTCCCTCACGCCGATGATCCTCGCCTCCCTGGGTCGCACCATGACCAGCGCCACCCGATGGCTCTTCCTGGGTGTGTTGATTGGGGTGCCCTGGCTTTTTGGTGGCACCCGCGACTGGACGGTGACGGTGATGGTCATCGCGCTCTTCGTGATAAGTGGTGCCTGGATCATCGGCACACTCGCGAGGCGCTGGGGCGGAGATGACCGGTCTCGCTGGCTTCAGCCGCGCGTCTTGATCCTTCTTGTCGGAGGGCTCTGTCCGGTTGGCTGGAGCCTTGCGCTTAACCCCGAGTCTTATTTGGATCCGTATCTTCAGCACTATATCCCCCTGCTGAAGCCGCTACCCGCTTGGCCCGGCAGCGTGGACGGCGCGGTGAGCCAAAGCAGCATGACACGGATCTCAGCGTTGCTCCTCGCTCTGCTTTTCAGCGTCTGGCTGGCTTACCGTCTGCCGTGGCGTCGCCGCATGATCATTGCCATGGCAGGGACGGGAGTCGCAATTGCTGTATTTGGCATCGCCCAGAAGCTTTCCGGGAGTCCGCTGCTGTTCTGGGAACCAGAACGCTTCAGCGTCAACAATTTCGGGATGTATCGCTACCCAGGAAACGCGGCTGCTTATCTTAATCTGACGTGGCCGCTATGTGCCGCTCTGACTATAGAAGCATTCAAAGCCAAGCGGGCTTTTGTCGGACGGGCGATTTGGCTAACGGGAACAATCATCATTCTGGTCGGGGTTGCGGTCAATCTCTCGAAAGGAGGGCACTTAGTGGCACTGCTGATTCTTTTAATGGGAATCATGGTGGCAATACGCGCGATAGGACGGTACCGACCGCGCGGTTTGTCCTGGAAGCAGTGGCTACCTCCGGTAATTGCAGCCGTATTCGTTAGTTCGAGCCTGGTGCTGATTCTTGGCTCCGAAGAAGGCTTACACCGCTGGCAGGCGCTCCTTGCCGATGCGGACAGTCAATCAGCACGCATTCTGATCGGTCAGGCCTGCCTGGAAATTTCGCAGGACCGGCCATGGTTTGGGTTCGGAGCGGGGACCTTCTCCCTCGTGTTTCCTTTTTACTCCCACTCCTTCGGCAACAAACTCGCCGGGTACTGGCGATATGCGCACACGGATTATCTGCAAACGCTGGTTGAGTGGGGAATTGTGGGCTGCCTGCTTTGGGTAGGCATTTTCATGGGAGGAATCTGTAGGGTGGCGATCTTCTGCCTGAGCGGTGAGAACGATATTCAAAAGAAAAAGATTAACAGGGCGCATGGAGGCATTGAGCCTTCTTCAGAATGGCTACTCGACAGCGCCGTTCTACTTAGTCTCTTAGGGGTCGCCATCCATGCTGTGTTCGATTTCCCTCTGCAAATTGCATCTATTCAGCTGTACGTAGTAGCACTGCTTGGCTGCGCGTGGCGGGTGACACACATGCCCCGCCAGCCGGCTCGCTAATTGGAGAACTCGCCCGAAGCATTGGGTTTTAATCAGCTCTGTCCAGCATTCCCACAAGTGCGCGCAGCGCTGAGGATCGTGCTGGCTAGTGGAGATGCGATCATGCTGGGGTCGCTCAGGGCACCTTCGGCTCCCTGCAGTGCTCACCCTTGGTCATGCCGGCAGGTGGATAACATTCCGATCCATCATTGGCTCAGGTCTCCCTCTGCTGAACGTGATTTCCCAAGTCGGGTGCACCATTCCGTTTTTGTGAACCTCTCGGTTGGTAGTGAGCTTAACGGTTTTTATGAGCGATGCAGCGAGCACGGCGTCGAAAACAACAAAAGGAAAAGTGAGCAGAACGGCCTCGTCAGATCGCGGATCAGATCCTGAGTATTTGCCGCGTCGATGGGCGGCGGAGGTGCGGGTGCGCCTACGGGTGGTCCAGAAGTGCGTTGCTCATCCGGTGGAACCACAGTGAATGGACTGCGGCCTGCTCGATGCGGCCACTTTGCGTGCCGTCAACGGCTCGGACAACGGTCGGACAGGCCGCGCCGTAGAGGGATCGGACACGCAGGCATTCGCTGCTCCAAGACCTCGCGGAAAAAAGTTGCCGATGGTGTCCACGCCTACGGCCATGTCAGTCGCACGAAGTTGGCGCTAACGATTCACGTCACCAACGGCGGCCCCTCCGTTACTTTTGCATGGCCAAGCAATTTCGCAGGGCTGTCCTTCGCTACAGTGTCGGGTCCAGAACCAAGAGAACGTACGTGATTCTTCGAGTCCATAAAGCAATCTGCATAGCAGGAGTGGCTTGAGCCCAAAGGATTCACGTAGCTGCTCGCCGCTTACGAGCCATGTGCATGATTTCTCGATCACGTGTACGACAGCGCCCCCTCTTAAAAGAACCACGAGCAGCTTCTGCCGCGTGCGGGGTTGGTGACGCGCAACCTACCCCGCGCGGAATTGTGTCGGAGCCACGCCGACCACGGCACGAAAGGCGCGGGTGAAGGCGCTGTGGTCGTAGAAGCCGCACTCGTGCGCGATCTCGGCGATGGAGCGGTCCGTTTCCCGGAGGAGGCGCGAGGCGGCGGCGATGCGCGTTTTTGCAATGAGCTGGACCGGCGTGACGCCGAAGATGCGTTTGATAATGCGGGCCAATCTCGCGGCGGGGAGCTGCGCGATGCGAGCGAGCTCGGGAGGTGTGAGTGGGTCGGAGTAGCCAACTTCCAGTCGCGCGAGGGCCGCAGCGACACCGGCGGGAATTTCCTGCGGGGCGACGGGCGAGCGTACGTCCTTGGAAATGCCGATGATTCCGATCACGCTGCCTGCAGCGTCGCGCATGGGCAGCTTGGTGGTGAGGCACCAGACGGGCTTGTGCGGCGAATACCAATGGAGTTCGAGGCGCTCGATGATGGGCTTCCCAGTGCGCAGCACGAACGCATCCTGCTCGGCGGGGATGCGCCCAAAGTCACCAGGGCACACGTCACTCGGGCGGCGTCCCAGGATTTGCGATTTGTGCCGCAGGCCATGACGTTCGACGAGCGACTGGTTCACCGCGACGTAGCATCCCGCAGCGTCCTTGATAAAAAAGGCGGTGTCGGGCGTGTGGTCGAAAAGTTGCTCGAGCAGCCGCATGTCTACGCCCGACGCAGCGGCGCGAAGGGCGGTAGTTGTGCTGAGTTTCATATTGGCGTGATCTTCCGGGCCAAGACGGATTGGCGCGGGGCAGTAGTATTTCCAGAAAATTGAGCCCGTAATGTTCCGTATCCTTTGCATGAAATCACTCGCACCCTCACCTGGCGCGTTGAAATCAACGTGCTCCCGCGTGCCGACGTGCGGCGTAAGTAAGCAGTGATGAGCGCCCAGCCCGCAGCCGAGCCTCATCCGCGATGGAGCGGCGGCGGGAGCATGAGTCTGAATGCCTCTTCGTCACCCGGACTCTACCGCACAACGATTGCTGTAGCTCCGAATGCGAGCCAGCTTATCTACAACACGATCTATCAGGAGCGATAGATGGACCTCCCGAATGACAACGCCGCAGGCAATCGCGACGGTTCCCCGATCACCCATGCCGAGCATTTGCAAGGCAACCTGCTGCTGGTCCACGGCACCGGCGATGACAACGGTCACTACCAGGGCACCGAGCGCCTGATGAACGAGCTAATCACCCACAATAAACTCTTCGCTGTGATGCCTTATCCGGGCCGTTCGCATTCCATTCGTGAAGGGAAAAGCACCGAGCTGCATTCCTACTCCGTCCTCACGGACTACCTGCACAAGCATCTCTCCAATCACGAGATTCCGGCGCGCGAGCGTCCCGCGCCGACAAGATCCAGCCATCAAAACCCCTGATGAAATCTCACTCGGCCGACGTCGCCCCCGCCGCGGGCAAGGAGCGCAAGTGAAGCGGATCCAGGTCATCGATTCACATACTGGCGGCGAACCGACACGCGTCGTCATCGCTGGTGGACCGGATCTCGGCCCCGGCAGCATGTCCGAGAAGCTCTCGGTGTTTCGCGAAAGGCACGATGACTTTCGCCGCGCCATAGTCAACGAACCGCGCGGCTCCGACGTGCTCGTAGGAGGGTTGCTCGTCGAGCCGGCAGATCTGTCGTGCGTCACCGGCGTTATCTATTTCGATAATGTTACTTTCCTGGGCATGTGCGGCCACGGCACGATCGGGCTCGTTCAGACACTCGCGCATCTCGGCCGTCTCGCACCAGGCGAGCATCGGATCGAAACGCCGGTGGGCGTGGTGACGGCGAAACTCATGGGCAACGGGTCCGTCTCAGTGACGAACATTCCCGCTTGGCGCAAGGCGAAGGCCGCGATGATTGAAGTGCCGGGCGTGGGGAAGATTGCCGGTGACGTGGCGTGGGGCGGCAACTGGTTCTACCTCGTCGAGGAGCACGGAGAGGCGCTTAGGCTTTCGAATGTCGAGCGGCTCACCGATCTCGCGTGGCGCATCCGCCAGGCCGTAAATGCGCAGGGATTCCCCGAGGTGGATCACATCGTCCTGATCGGGCCGCCGCGCGCGAAAGATGCCCACGCGCAGAACTTCGTGCTCTGTCCGGGCAAGGCTTACGATCGCTCACCGTGTGGCACTGGCACGAGCGCGAGGCTGGCCTGCCTCGCCTCCGATGGCCGCCTCGCCGAGGGCGACACCTTCATCCAGGAAAGCGTCATCGGCAGTCGCTTCATCGGGCGCTACCAGTGGCTGGATCGACCGGCGGGGAAGATCATTCCGAACATCACCGGAACCGCGCACATCACGGCGGAAACCACGCTCCTGCTCGATGAGGGCGATCCTTTTTGCTGGGGGATTCATGGCTGAAGCCAGGCACATCCTTATCATCGGCGCGGGGGTGATCGGACTTTCGACCGCCTATTACTGCGCCCGTCGCGGGCATCGCGTGACGGTGCTGGAGCGCAATGTGGCGCGTCGCGACGGCTGCTCGTTCGGTAACGCAGGGATGATCGTTCCGAGTCACT
Organism: Spartobacteria bacterium; assembly: GCA_031389825.1. Taxonomy (GTDB): domain Bacteria; phylum Verrucomicrobiota; class Verrucomicrobiia; order Chthoniobacterales; family Chthoniobacteraceae; genus JANMSW01. The sequence goes on along the minus strand of JANMSW010000016.1, from coordinate 65,225 downwards.
TTGTGCCGCTCGCCGCGCCGGGGATGGTTGCGCTCGGGCTCAAATGGATGTGGAATCCGGAGTCGCCCTTTTACATCCAACCAAGGTTCGACTGGGACTTGTTCAGTTGGGGTTTCAAGTTCTGGCGCGCTGCCAATGCGAAACAGGTGGAGCGCGCGGCGCCGCTGCTGCGCGATCTGAGCTTCGCGAGTCGCGCGTGCTTCGAGGAGCTGGCGGACCCCGCCCGTGGCCTCGGCGATTTCGGCCTCGTGAAGCGCGGCCTGCTGATGCTGTGCAAGACGCAGTGCGCGCTTGATGAAGAAGCGGAGTATGCCGCGCGTGCGAATGCGTTTGGCGTGCCCGCCGAAGCGCTCGACGCCAGGCAGACGGCTGCGCTTGATCCCGGGATGACGATGGACGTGGCGGGCGCGATCTATTTTTCGAAGGACTGCCACCTTTCGCCGGAGCGCTTCACTGCCGCGCTCCAGTCGCAGTGCGAGGCGCTCGGTGTCGACTTCAAGTGGAATGCCGAGGTTTCCTCGATTACGCATCACGCGTCGCGCATCACCCAGGTCCGCGCGGCCGGTGAAGAGATTGAGGCCGACGAGTTCGTGATCTGCGGCGGCGCCTGGTCGCCGGTGCTCGCTCGCGAGTTGGGTCTGAAGATTCCGCTACAGGCCGGCAAAGGCTACAGCCTCACACTGCCGAAGCCGCCTCAGGTTCCACAGCTCTGCTCCATCTGCGCCGAAGCGCGGCTCGCCGTGACGCCGATAGGCAGCACGCTCCGCATCGGCGGCACGATGGAGATCGCGGGACTGAATGAGCGCATCAACCCCGTCCGCGTGCGCGGCATCATTCGAGCCGCGTTGGACTATTTTCCCGCGCTGGCAGAATCGGACTTCGCCGGCGTGCAGCCCTGGCGCGGGTTGCGCCCGTGCTCGCCCGACGGCTTGCCGTATGTCGGCCGCACCGCGAAGTTCGCCAACCTTTCGCTGGCGACGGGACACGCGATGCTCGGTCTGAGTCTGGCGCCGATCACTGGCAGGCTGATGGGAGAAATCCTCAGCGGCGAAAACCCATCCCACGACCTGCAACTGCTCTCGCCCGACAGGTTTGCCTGAGAGCGGCGACGATCAATCGACCTGCGCCCATTAATTTTCATGAAGTCACTCCTCCTATTCTTTGCCTTGGCTCTGCCGTGCTTCGCGGATGAGGGTCAGAAGCTCCATGCCCTCTTTGCCGCCGAGTGGGAACACACGATGGAGCATTCGCCGACGTGGGCTTCGCAGCTCGGCGACCGGCGCTGGAACGATCGCTGGCCCGACGTGAGTCTTGCCGCGATCGAGCGCGAACACGCCCGCGACCAGGAGGTGCTGGCGCAGCTCGCGAAGATCGATCGCGCCGCGCTGTCCCCCGCCGACCGGCTGAACCTCGACATGTTCCGACTGAACTACGAACAGTCCCTCGAAGGCTTCCGTTTCGCCCGCCACCTCATCGCACTCGACCAGCGCGGCGGCATCCAGACTGAGGATGAACTCGGCTCCGCGCTGCGCTTCGAGACAGTGAAGGATTACGAGGACTGGGTCGCGCGCTTGCGCAGCTTCGGCGCTTACATGGATCAGAACATCGCGCTGCTCCGCGAAGGTGTGCGCCGCGGGATCGTGCAGCCGAAGGTGACGATGCAGCGCGTGCCAGCGCAGATCGAGAAGCAGATCGTCGCTGCACCGGAGCAGAGCCCGTTCTTTAAGCCGCTGCAGCAATTTGGGGCTCATATCTCCGCCGCCGATCGCGAGCGGCTGAGCGCAGCGGGCAAAGCCGCGGTCGCAGAATCGGTGCTTCCCGCGTATGCACGATTTAGGAAGTTCTTCTCCGACGAATACCTGCCCGCCTGCCTCGATGGAATTGGAGCCTGGCGCCTGCCCAACGGAGACGCGCGCTATGCCTTCCTCGTCCGCAGCTTCACCACCACGGATCTCACGCCGAAGCAGATCCACGAGATCGGCGTCGCCGAGGTCGCGCGCATTCGCGGCGAGATGGAGAAGGTGAAAGCACAGGCTGATTTCATTGGCACACTCGCGGAGTTCTTCACGTTCCTGCGTACCGATCGGCGCTTCTACTGTGCGGAGGAAAAGCAGCTCCTCACCGAGTATCTCGCGACGGCGAAGCGTATCGATCCGCTGCTCGTGAAGCTCTTCCGCACGCTGCCGCGCACACCCTACGGTGTCGAGGCGATCCCCGCGAAGATCGCACCGGATACGGCGGCCGGTTACTATCGCCAGCCCGCCGCCGACGGCTCGCGCGCAGGCACCTTCTTCGTCAACACCTACAAACCCGAGATCCGGCCGCGCTGGGAGATGATGGCGCTCGCGCTGCATGAAGGGGTGCCGGGGCATCATCTCCAGATCGCGCTCGCGCAGGAGCAGGGTGACATGCCGCGCTTTCGTCAACACGGCGGCTATACCAGCTACGCCGAAGGCTGGGCGCTCTATGCCGAGTCGCTGGGGGACGAACTCGGGCTTTACGACGATCCTTACAGCAAGTTTGGCCAGCTCACTTTCGAGATGTGGCGGGCCGTGCGTCTCGTCATCGATACAGGCATTCACGCATTTCATTGGGATCGTGAAAGGGCGATCACGTTCTTCCGCGATAACGTGCCGAAGTCCGAGCAGGAGATCGTCAACGAAGTCGATCGCTACATCTCGTGGCCCGGCCAGGCGCTCGCCTACAAACTCGGCGAGCTGAAGATCAAGGAGCTGCGGGCCCGCGCCACCCAGCAGCTCGGCGACCGTTTCGACGTGAAGGAATTTCACGACATCATCCTGCTCGGCGGCGCGATGCCCCTCTCGTTGCTCGAGCAGTGCGTGGATGAATGGTGGCGGAGTAAACAGAAGGACAAGGCCGAGCGCCGCGCTAAGCTCCAGATCATCAATGGCACGCCCAACCTTGTGGAGGTGCATTGGATCGCTGCCGACGGCAAACGCGTACCCAGCGGCGAGATTCATCCAGGGAAGAACCGCATCATCAGCACGACGCTCGGTCACCGTTTCGTCCTCGTAAGTCGCGACGATAAGAGCGAGCTCGCGGTGGTGTCCGAGGTCCCTGTGCAGGCGGTGCGTGTGGGTGGTGTTCCGGCGTTCTATACGCAGCAGGCCAGCGCAGGTGGGTTTCCCGTCGTCGCCTCTGCCAGGGTGAATGCCTATGCGTTAAAGGAGGCGGTTTACATCATTGACCTGATGCTCGCCCGTCGGCCCGACGTGCGAGCGGCGATGATCAAGAGCGGCGCGCGGCTGAGCATCCTGGCGCACGATGAATTCACCACGGATCATCCCGAGTGGGCTTGGCTAGGCGAGGAACCAGTGGCAGGTTTTGAAAACATTTCCGCTCGCGACTACCGCGATGCCCGGGCCCGCGGCATGGGCGGAAGCGCCACCGATCCCTACTGCTCCTGCGCGGAAGAAAATCTGCTCGCGTACGACGGCGACCCCTACAGCACGGAGAACATTCTGATTCACGAGTTTGCCCATAACATTCACCTGCGCGGCATGAGCAACGTGGACGCCAGCTTTGATAAGCGCGTGAAGGCGGCCTATGGCGCTGCGATGACGGCGGGCTTGTGGACGGGCAAATATGCCTCGGTGAATCATCATGAATACTTCGCGGAAGGCGTGCAGAGCTGGTTCGACAACAACCGCGAAAACGATCACGACCACAACCACGTCAACACCCGCGCGGAGTTGATCGAATACGACCCCGGACTGGCTGCGCTGTGCCGCGAAGTTTTCGGCGACACGCTCCTCAAATACACCAAGCCGCAAACCCGACTCACCGGCCATCTCGAGGGTTACGACCCCTCGAAAGCGCCGAGGTTCACCTGGCCGGAGCGGTTGCGCAAAGCCCAGGAAGTGATCAGGACCTCCGCTCTAAAGCGTTCTGAAAACGCTGCGAACGAGAAGACGCACGATGAGCGCATGATCGCCGGATGGACGGTGCACGTGGGTGTGAAGCTGATCCGGGAGGAAGCCGCCGCCTTGGAAAAGGCGCTGACCTTGCTCCAGGCGCAACTAGATGAAATCACCCGCGTCGTACCCGCAAAGGCCGTAGCGGAAATGCGAAAGGTGCCCCTGTGGATTAATCCCCAGTATACGAGTCAGGGCGCGGGGGCCGAATACCATCCCGGTGCGGGCTGGTTGCGTGCCAATGGTCGCGATCCGGTGATGGAAAAAGGGGTTGAGTTTACCAACGTACGCAACTTCGAGGCCGAGACACGCCGGATGCCAAACTTCGCGCTGCACGAGCTCGCCCATGCCTACCACGACCGCGTTCTTGGCTTCGAGAACACTGAGATCGAGGCAGCGTTTCAGAAAGCGAAGGAATCGGGCAAGTATGATGAGGTACTACGCCAGGACTCGGAAGGTCGGAGGCGGCTCGACAAGGCTTACGCCATGTCCAATGCCAAGGAATACTTCGCCGAGTGCACGGAGGCCTTTTTCGCCCGCAACGATTTTTTCCCTTTCACCCGCGAGGAGCTGAAGCAGCACGACCCCGAAATGTTTGCCTTACTGGTAAAGCTTTGGGGCATTCCCGTGATGTGAGAGGCGGCGGTGCGGAAAGGTTGGTTGTGCTGAGTTTCATGCGAGCATGCCTTTCCGTGCCAAGACGCGGCGGTGGCGGGTGCGTACTCTTCGCGAAAGAAAACTGTGCCGGGCACCCGGCTTCTCCTTTGCATGAAAATCACCCGCATCCTCGCCTATCGCGTCGAGCTTCCGCTTCACGAGACGACTTACAAATGGTCTGGCGGAAAATCCGTGACCGTCTTCGACAGCACCATCGTCCGCGTGGAGACGGACGCGGGCATCGTCGGCCACGGTGAGGTGTGTCCGCTCGGCCCGTTTTACCTGCCCGCGTATGCGGAGGGCGTGCGCGCGGGGTTGCGCGAGCTCGGTCCGCACCTGCTCGGCGAGGATCCGCGCCAGCTCACGAAGCTGAATCATCGCATGGACGCCGCGCTCAAAGGCCACCCTTACGTGAAGAGCGGCATCGACATCGCGTGCTGGGACATCCTCGCGCAGTTTGCCGGGATGCCTGTTTGTGAGCTGCTCGGCGGGCGGTTCGGTGAGAAAGTGCGGCTCTACCGCGCGATCTCGCAGGAGTCGCCGGAGGAGATGGCGGCAAAGGTCGCGGGGTATCGCGCGGAGGGTTACACACGTTTTCAGCTCAAGGTGGGCGGCGATCCGGATACGGACATCGCGCGCATTTTCGCCGTGGCGGAAAAGCTCCAGCCCGGCGACCGGCTCGTGGCCGACGCGAACACCGGCTGGGTGCAACACGAAGCCGTGCGCGTGGCGAAAGCGGTGCGGGATGTGGACGTGTATCTCGAGCAGCCCTGCCTCACCTACGAGGAGTGCCTCGCTGTGCGTCGGCAGTGCGCGCACCCCTTCGTGCTGGATGAAAATGTGGATGGCCTCGACATGCTGCTCCGCGCCAAAGCGGACCTAGCAATGGACGTGGTGAATCTGAAAATCAGCAAGCTCGGCGGGCTGACGAAAATTCGGCAGGCCCGCGACCTCTGCGTGAGCATGGGCATTGCGATGACGCTGGAGGATTCGTGGGGCGGTGACGTCACCACTGCCGCCATCGCCCATCTCGCGCACAGCACGCCCGAAGAATTCCGCTTCACGAGCACGGACTTCAATAGCTACGTCACCGTCTCCACTGCCGAGGGCGCGCCGCAGCGTGTGAATGGCTTCATGTCTGCGAGCACCGCGCCGGGTCTGGGTATCACGCCAAACATGGATGTGCTCGGGAAGCCGGTCCTCGTCGTGGAATAGCCGCCAGCCCCGAACGAATTCCACAAATGAAACCACACTGGACCGGCGTCTTTCCCGCCATCACGACACAGATGCACAAGCACGGCGCGATCGATCTCGACGCGACCGCTCGCCATGCGGAGGTGCTGATCGCTTCGGGCGTGAGCGGCCTCGTTTTTCTCGGCTCACTCGGTGAGAACCAGCCGATGACCGGCGACGAAAAACGACTGGTCATCGAGTCCATGGTCAAGGCCGTGCGTGGCCGCGTGCAGGTGCTGAGCGGCGTGGCGGAGACCAGCACTGCGGAGACGATTCGCTATGTGCGCGATGTCGAGAAGCTCGGGGCCGACGGCGTGATGCTCATGCCCGCAATGCTCTACAAAGGTGCGCCCAGCGAAACGCTCGCGTATTTCCGCGCCGTCGCGAAGTCCACTGGCCTGCCGATCATGGCTTACAACAACCCGATCAGCTACGCGAACGACATCACGCCGGAGATGTTTTCGCAGCTCGCCGATCAGAAGAATCTCGTTGCGCTCAAGGAAAGCTCGGGCGATCCGCGCAGGATCACCGAACTGCACAACACCGTCGGTGGACGCTACGCCATCTTCACCGGCGTAGATGACCTCGTGATGGAGTCGAGCGTGATGGGGATTGATGGCTGGGTTGCTGGCTCGGGCATTGCCTTCCCGGCCGAGAATCAGCATCTCTGGAATCTCATGCGCGCGGGCCGGTGGGACGAGGCGCGCACGCTGTATCGGTGGTTCCAGCCGCTGATGAAACTCGACACCAGCACGCGCTTCGTTCAATACATCAAGCTCGCGGTGCAGGAATCCGGGCTCGGTTCCGAATGGGTCCGCGCGCCGCGTCTCGTGCTCAAGGGCGAGGAGCGAAAAGGGGTTTTGAAGACGATCCACGACGGCATCGCGACCCGGCCAAAACTTCCTCGATCGCCATCGAAAGCCACCCGCTAACAACTCGTTCCGCGCGTCGAACCGTTGCGCCGGGTGACAAACTTAAGATCGCCACTGCCATGAACCGACTTTTCGTAACTCTCGCACTCCTCGCACTCGTTTCCGTCCGCGCGGCGGGCCAGCCGAACATCATCTTCATCTTCTCCGATGACCACGCGCAGCACGCCATCTCGGCCTATGGCTCGAAAGTCAACCAGACTCCACAGATTGACCGGCTAGCGAAGGAAGGAGCGCGCTTCACCCGTTCGTTTGTCCTGAACTCCATCTGCACGCCCAGCCGCGCCACGCTGCTCACCGGGCAGTATTCCCACCTCAATGGCGTTCCCGTCTTTAATCGCTTCGACGGCGCGCGCGACCACGTCGCGAAGCACTTGCAAAAGGGCGGCTATCACACCGGCATGATCGGCAAGTGGCACCTCGGCAGCGATCCCACTGGCTTCGACCGATGGCTTGTGCTGCCGGGACAGGGCGCATACTGGAACCCCGCCTTCCTCGCGCCAGGCCGCAAGCTCACCCTCGAAGGCCATTGCACTGACCTCACCACCGAACTCGGTTTGGAGTTCATCAAAACGCGCCCCAAGGACAAACCGTTCTTCCTGATGCTGCATCAAAAGGCGCCGCACCGCCCTTGGGAGCCGACCGCGCGCCACGTCGTGATGTTCAAGGACAAGGTCATTCCCGAACCGGAGACGCTCTTCGATGATTACGCTACGCGCCCGATCGCGCTGCCCGCCAACGAACAAACCATCGCGCGCGACCTTACGCGTCGTGACCTCAAGCTCGCGCCGCCCGCTGACTTGAAAGGCCCTGAACGGCAAAAATGGCTGGAAACCAAACCCACTGAGGTCGACGTGGACGGCACGATGCTGACAGGTCGTGAACTGGTGAAGTGGAAATACCAGCGTTACATGCGCGACTACCTCGGCTGCGTGCAGGGCGTCGATGACAGCGTGGGCCACGTGCTCAGTTACCTCGACGAGACCGGTCTCGCGGCAAACACGATCGTCATCTACTCCGCCGACAACGGCTGGTTCCTCGGCGACCTCGGCCTGTACGATAAACGCTTCATGTATGAGCCGGGCCTGAACGTGCCGCTGCTAGCGCGCGGCCCCGGCATCAAGCCCGGCATCACCCCGGCGCAATTCGTCTCCAATCTCGACCTCGCGCCCACGTTCCTCGACCTCGCTGGGCTGCCAGTGCCGGACTCCATGCAAGGCCGCTCGCTTGCGCCGCTGCTACGCGGCGAAGTGCCGAAGGATTGGCGCACATCGATTTACTACCGCTACTACCATTCCCCGGGTCATCACCACACCGCCGCGCACCTCGGCATCCGCACCCCCACGCACAAGCTCATCCACTACTGGAAGGAGGATGCGTGGGAACTGTTCGATCTCGTCGCGGACCCGACCGAGCAGCTTAACCTGCTCCACTCCACGTCCAATGCGGCCTGTCCTGAAGTCGCCGCCAAGTTCGCCGAGTTGAAAGCCGAGCTATCGCGGCTGCAGAAACAGTTTAACGACGACGGCGCCTATGCCGACGCCGCAACTTGGCCGAAAGGCAACGTGGACGGCCCCTTCGACGACAAACCGCCCAGTGGCAAGAAGACGGTCGCCGAAGCCATCGCGCTGTCCGCGACGAAGTGAACTGCACCCTGGGAGTACGAAAAATTGGCGGTCTCTCCGGGGTAGCGCTGGCTGCGAAACAACTCAGGCACTTCTTTTAGCCACCTCCTTTGCCATGAAAACATCGCTGCTCTTACTCTTAGCCTGACGGGCTCTGATCCATTAATCACCCTATGAAAGTAGTTAAGTCACTTACTTTTGCCCTGCTGACGATATGCGGCTGGCTCCTAGCCGGCGTAACTCCCGTGCATGCAGGCGTGTTCAATGTCCGCGATTACGGAGCGGTGGGCGACGACCTGACGGACAACACCGCCGCGTTTTCGAAATGTCTCGACGCGGTCATCGCGACCGGAGGAGGCCGAATAGTTATTCCCGCCGGTGTCTATCGCGGTCGGATCATGGTTCCCCTGGTTGCAAAACCCATCCCAAGCTGGATCACTGTGGAAATTGTCGGAGATGTCGAACCGGTTCCCGTGTTCGGCACCATTGGAGATTTTCCGCTCCAGAACAAAGGCACCATCATCAAGTGCCTGGCCGAATCGGGGGATGCCGTCATCTCTGTTCCCAAACTCACCGATAAGGCGGCGCTCTACGGGAACTTCTCGGCAGTCAACATCGTGATCAAAAACCTGGACGTCCGCACCTATGACAACCCCGGCATCGGCGGGATCGACCTGCAATGGGCCATGCAATGCAAGCTGGAGAATGTCTTCGTCAACACCGGTCTCTATAATGTGCAGGCCGCCAAGCCAGTCAAAGGGGCGAAAGGTCTGATCACGCCGGGAATCAACAACGCGGCGTGGACGGTCCTGCGAAACGTGGTGGTGACCGGCTACTCTACCGGCATCGAGTGCAATGAGCACACGGACGGTGACAACATCGTAGTTGCAAGCAATATCCACGGTCTGGTGTTCGTCCAAGCCCACCATGCCTCCCGTTTCTCCCGGGTCGGTGCCTATCGCAATACCCATCATGTCACGGTGACGGGCAAGCATGGCTTCTCGATCGAGCAGTTGGACATCGAGAGGGCCGGCCCGGGGCAAACCATTCCTAGCAATGGTTGGCAGGCAACAGCCAGCGACGTCAACGATCCTTCCAATTTCGGTGTTGGCGACATCAGCTACTGGGTAGTCGTCGGAAATGTGGGCGCTGCCGATGAATTCACCCGCAACGGTGGGGCTACCATCCGCACCCGGCGGATTGGCTCCGCGCCCTAACAGGAAGCTGTCGTACGGTGCCCCGTGGCAACACCGCACTGAAGTGATCGCTTCCGAACGATGTGCCAGTGAAATGACGGAAGTTTTCTAAAACGCCATGAACCAATGAAAACATTACTCACCATCCTCTGCGCGATTGTCGCGCTCCTTAACGGTCATGCCGTCGCCGCGCCGAAGCCGAACGTCGTGTTCATTCTCGTCGATGACATGGGCTTCTCCGACCTCGGCTGCTACGGCGGCGAGATCGACACGCCCAATCTCGACGCGCTGGCCGAGGGCGGGTTGCGCTTCACGCAGTTCTACAACACGGCACGCTGCTGGCCCACGCGAGGGGCTTTGCTCTCCGGTTATTATGCGCAGCAGATCCGTCGTGACTCGCTCCCGGAGTTGCGCGGGGGTGTGGGTGGCGTGCGCCAGCCATGGGCGCGGCTGCTGCCGGATTTTTTGAAACCGGCCGGCTACCGCAGTTACATGAGCGGCAAGTGGCACATCGACGGCAAGGTGCTCGCGGCCGGGTTCGATCGCTCACTCGAAATGCGGAACCCGGGCAATTGCTTCACCGCTCGTGGCTCCTTCCGGGATGACGTGCCAATTCCGGTGCCTGCGGATGAAGAAGGCTTCTACATCACCATCGCCACGGCCGATCACGCCATCGAGTGCTTGAAGGATCACGCCACAAATTTCGCGGAAAAACCCTTCTTCCAATACCTGGCCTTCCACGCGCCGCACTTTCCGCTGCACGCGCTGCCCGAGGACATCGCGAAGTATCGCGACAGGTATCTCGGCGGCTGGGACGCGATGCGCGACGCGCGGTTTGCACGGCAGAAGGAACTGGGTGTCACTACGACCACTCTTTCGCCGCTGGAGCGGGAGGTGGGGCCGCCGCATGTCCAGGCCGGGGTGCTGGAGAGACTTGGCCCTGGCGAAGTGAACCGTCCGTTACCCTGGAGCGAACTCACCGAGGAACAGCGCCGTTTCCAAGCGACAAAGATGGCCATCCACGCCGCGATGGTGGACCGCATGGACCGCGAGGTCGGCCGCGTGATTGCGCAGCTCAAAGCAATGGGTGCGTTTGAAAATACCCTCATCCTTTTCGCCTCCGACAATGGCGCCACCGCCGAGATGCTGGTGCGCGATGGCGGCCACGATCCGCACGCCGAGCCGGGCAGCGCCGCGACCCATCTCTCACTCGGCCCTGGCTGGTCCAGCCTCAGCAACACGCCCTTCCGTCGCCACAAGACTTGGGTCCATGAAGGTGGTATCAGCACGCCGCTGATCGCGCATTGGCCGGCGGGCATCGCTGCGAAAAATGAACTGCGCCACACCCCCGCGCATGTCATCGACTTCGTGCCGACCGTGCTCAAACTCGCCGGCATCGAGAAACCGAAGGAATGGGAAGGCGAGCCCGTCCCAGCCGCACCCGGAAAGGATCTGGTGCCTGCGTTTGAAAAGGATCTGACGATCGCGCGAAACAGCCTGTGGTGGTTGCACGAAGGCCACCGCGCGATCCGCGTAGGCGACTGGAAGCTCGTGGCCGCTAGCGGCACGCCGTGGGAACTCTACGACCTGAAAAGCGACCGTGCCGAGCAGCACGACCTCGCCGAGAAGATGCCGGAAAGGGTGCGGGAACTCACCGCTTCATGGCAGCGGCAGACCGACGAGTTCACCGCTCTCGCGAAGAAAACCGCGCCGCGGCGGACCGTAGATTCCCAATAATGAACGCATCCGCCGCAGCCTTCATCGCCTGTCTGTTTCCCGTGCTGTGCAGCGCGGTCGCAGTGGAGCCGCCGGTAGTAGGCGGGCTGGAGCGCGCCCGGGCCGACGAAATTGCGGGCGCGGTGCTAGTGAGCGAGTTGAGTTGCGCTGCATGTCATGGCACGGCGCAGGCGGCGTTTGCGGCGAAGGCGGGGCCGGATTTATCGGTGGTCGGGGCGCGGGTGAATGGGGCGCACTTGCGGCGGTTCCTTGTGAATCCGCCGCTAGTTAAGCCGGGGACGACGATGCCGGATGTGCTCGCGCATTTGCCGGAGGCGGAGCGCGTGGAGTCGGCCAATCAGCTGGCGCATTACCTCTCGTCGCTTGGCAAGCAAACGGCATCCCCGTTGCCTGCGGTGGAGGCGGTGGAGCGCGGGCGTGAATTGTATCACTCGGTCGGCTGCGTGGCGTGTCACTCGCCGGAGCAGGCGCTGCCTGACTCGGTGCCGCTCGGGCCTCTGGCGGAGAAATACACGCTGGCGAGTCTCACGGCTTTTTTAAAAGACCCGCTAGCCGCCCGTCCCAGTGGACGGATGCCGGATTCGCATTTGGAACACACCGAGGCGGAAGACATCGCGAGCTATTTGCTACGCGAGCAGAAGGCAGTGAGGGAAACTTTTCAGCCGGACGCGGTGCTCGCGGCGCGCGGGAAGCAGTTGTTTATGGAGCATCGCTGTCATTCGTGTCACAGCACGGGCGAGAAGCTTGCGCCGCCTGCGCTGACGGCGTTAAGCGAGGTGCGCTTGGACGAAGGGTGCTTGTCGGACAAGCGCGGAGCTTGGCCGCACTATCAGGTTTCTGAAAGCCAGCGCACGGCGATGAAGGCGGCGCTCGCGGACGAGGAGAAAGTGTGGACGCCAGCGGAGCACGTACAGCTCACGCTCACACAGCTGAACTGCATGGCATGCCACGCGCGCGATGGCCTGGGCGGTGTCGCGAGCAATCGCAGCGAGTATTTTACCGGACGCGAGGAGAGCCTCGGCGAACAGGGCCGCATCCCGCCACCGCTCACAGGGGTGGGCGCGAAGCTGAAAGAGAAGTGGATGCGCGAAGTCATCGCCAACGGCGCGGGAGTGCGGACGACCATGAACACGCGGATGCCAAAGTTCGGAGCGGCCATCGCCGCGCCGCTCGTCGCGTGGCTGAAGCAAGTCGACGTGCTGCCGACGGTGAAGTTCGAGCGCGTGCCGCATTCCGCAAAGCCTCACGACGTGGGCCGCGAACTCGCGGGAACGAAGGGCCTCAACTGCATCGCCTGCCACACCTTTCGCGGGCGCGCCGCCGCCATTCGGGGGCTGGAACTCACGACGCTAACCGAGAGGCTGGAGGAAAACTGGTTCCACCATTTCCTCGCGCAGCCGCAGCGGTTTGCCCCACTCACGGTCATGCCCGGATTTTGGCCGGATGGAAGATCCGTGCTGCCCGCCGTACTCGGTGGGGACCCCGGCCAGCAGCGCGATGCGCTTTGGAAATTCCTCGCGCGGGGCCCCGAGGCCGGTGAACCCTCCGGGCTGGTGCTGGAGCCGCTCGTCGTCGAGGTGCGTGGTGAGGCCGTGATCGCGCGCCGCGCCTTCCCCGGCATCGGCAAACGCGGCGTCGGCGTCGGCTATCCCGGCGGCATCAACCTCGCCTTTGACGCCGCGCAGATGCGCCTCGCGAGCGTGTGGAGCGGCGGCTTCATCGAAGCCTCCCCCCTCTGGCGCGGCCAGGGCTCCGGGCAGGCGCGTCTCCTCGGCAAAGACGTGGTGAACTTCCCCCCCGGCCGCGCCTTTGCCGTGCTGGAGTCCCCGACGACGGTCTGGCCCGCTGTCGACGCAGCATCGGAAAGAACACCGTTCACTTTCAATGGCTACACGCTCGACGCTCAGCAACGCCCCACTTTGCGTTATGCCGTGGACGGACTCGCGATCGAAGATTTCTTCATCGAACGCCGTGACGCCGCTGGAAAGCTATTCCTCGAGCGGGCGCTGAAGTTCCCCGCCGGCGCGCCCCAAGGCCTGTACCTTCGCGTGGCGGTGGAAAAGGTCATCGAGCCGCGTGGCTCGAACGAATTCGCCATCGGCATGACCCTCCTCGTCCGCCTGCCCGACGATCCGATCCTGCGCGACGCGGACGGCACGAAGGAACTCCTGCTGCCGGTGCGTGGGGATTTGAAGCTGGAATATCACCTCGCCACCAAACCATGAGCCTTCGCCGTTTCATCCTCCTCTGTCTGCTCCCGCTCGCCGCGGTGGCGGAGGACTTCGGGGACACTTGGGGCACGGCCGAGCGGGAGGCAGCCTACTACCGCATCGTGGACATCCCGATGCCCGAGGGCACGTATGTCGAGGCGGGCAGTTTCGTTTCGCTGCCGGATGGACGCGTCGCCGTCGGCACAAGGCGCGGGGAAATCTTGCTGTTCAGCGGGGTGGGCGATGAGCGCCCGAAGCCGCAGGTGAGCACGTTTGCGAGCGGGCTGGATGAAGTGCTGGGGCTGGCGTGGCGGGACGGGGCGTTCTTTGCCACGCAGGCGACGGAGGTGACCCGGATCGCGGATACGAATGGCGATGCGCGTGCAGACCGATTCGACACGGTGAGCGATGCGTGGGGTTTCGGGCACTACCACGAGTATGCGCTCGGATCAAAGTTCGACGCGGCGGGTAATTTGTATGTCGCGCTGGGGCTGTCTGAATCCTACAACTCCAAGGCGCTGTTTCGCGGGTGGGCGCTGCGCATTTCGCCCGATGGAAAGACGACGCCGATCTGCAGCGGGCTGCGAAGTCCGCTCGGTGTGGGCGCGAACGAGAGCGGCGAGATGTTTTACGTGGAGAGTCAAGGGCCGTGGAATGGGTCGTGTTCGCTGAAGCATCTGAAGCCAGGTGGCTTCATGGGGCATCCCATCAGCTTCAATTGGTATCCCTTCGCGCCAGAAATGGGCGCGGCACCGGTGATGCCGAATTCACCGTCGCGCATGGAAACGGAGCGGCTTCGCGTGAAGGAACTCGTGCCTTACGCGGTCGTCTTCCCCTACAAAAAGATGGGGCGCTCGATTTCCGGCTTCGAGGTGTGCCGCGCCGGCGGGAACTTCGGGCCTTTCGACGGGCAGATTTTCGTCGGCGACTACACGCTGAGTATCGTGATGCGCGCGACAACTGAGCAGGTGAACGGGGTGTGGCAGGGCGCGTGTTATCCCTTCCGCGAAGGTCTCGGGACTGGCCTGCTCGCGCTGCATTTCATGCCGGACGGCAAGCTCATCACCGGCGGCACGAACCGCGGCTGGCCGGTGCGCGGCATGAAGGACAACCTGCTCCAGCGCATCGATTGGACCGGGCGCACGCCATTCGAGATTCTCGACATCCGCGCGCAGCCCGACGGCTTCCTCGTGCGCTTCACGCGCCCCGTCGACGCCGTGCAAGCCGCGCGCCCGGAGAGCTACGCGCTCCAGACCTACACGCACATCTACCAGCAAGGCTACGGCAGCCCCGAAGTGGACCACACGCGCCCCGTCATCACCGCCGCCGAAGTCGCGCTAGACGGGTTGAGCGTGCATCTGCGAGTACAGGGACTCGTGCAAGGCCACATCCACGATTTCCACCTGCCCGCCTTCAACTCCCGCGACGGTGAGGCGCTGCTCCACGACCGGGCCTACTACACCCTGAATGAAATCCCGAAGCCGTGAAGCACCTCCTCTAACTCATCACGCTCCTTGTGTTCCTCTCCGCCGGCGCGGCGGCCACCATGAAGAAAACCGTAGCCTACCTGATCGCAACCCTGATAATCGACGGCTCCTTTGGCCGAAGCCGCAGTATGGGAGATTGTGGAGAAAGATGGGCAGCTTCGCGTCGCCAATGACAAAGTTTCGGTCGAGCTGAAACAAGGGGTCAACCAACCGGTCAGCGTCACGCTGCTTGCGGCAGATGCGGCGGGTCGATGACAACCAGTCTGCCGCACGCTGCGACCCGACTTCACGAAAACACCCACCACCAACAAGCTGTTCGATACCTCGGTTACTCCGCATCGTTACCAGGCCAACGAGATATTCACCCGGTTCTCCGTGGCATCACAGAGCGACCAGCAGGTGAAAATCAAAATGAGCGGCCAAGTGAACGGTCGTATCGTCGCGGAGCAGATGCTAACTCTCGATCATGCTGGCACGAGCCTGCACGTGGATGTCTCCGCCTCACTACACGAACCCCTGCTGGATTATTTCCTCTCAACGTGGGAGTTCAGGCCAGCAGGCGCCCCGGATGTCGTGCATAGCCCGACGGCCAAAAAAGACGAGAAACGCTCGGGTCCGACCGTCGATCAGGTGACCGGCGACCACACCTTTAATTCGCCCGCCATCGTGCTCCAAAAAGTGGCCTGTATGCCTGCATGGTGCCCGATCTCGCCATGATCAACGCCCATGCCCTCCAGTCGCCGGACGCCCGGCGGACGCAAGCCGTGCGTCGCAACCAGTTCTCGGTGCCCATCATTGACGAGTATTACACCATGCCGACGGCGCTCGACTTGAACGTCGCGTCCGGACTCACGGGGCAGCCGGTTTTTTCCTATGGCATGATGGACTTCGTGGTGGGACACCACATCCGTTATCAGCGGGTCAATAATCCATCCATGATCCGCCATCTCGCAAAGCCGGAGATTCGTTTTGGCTACGAGCTGATCGTCGGCGCAGATAGGGCGGAGGGCACCGCCTTTCAAGTAGCGTCGCGCCGCATCTGGCAGCGTTACGGCCACCGGCAATTCCGCGACCAGCCGCATCTGGCTATGCTGGAATGCTGATGACAAGTGGTAGCGCATACGGGATTCGAACCCGTGTACCAGCCTTGAGAGGGCTGTGTCCTAGGCCTCTAGACGAATGCGCCGTCGATGAAGGGCCGCAAAGCTATCGCGCCGCCATCAGAGCGCAACGCGAAACTTCCCACTCCGGGTGATTTGTCCGACCACGTGTTATTACAGCGCGTCTGCCCGAATCTGCACCCTGCCTTCACGGTCGTCCGGGTCAATCTGCCCACGAGGCTCGCGGTCGACAGTATCGATCGGCGAACTTGGGTCGATTCGGTTTTGCTGTAGGCGCTTCAGTGCGAGGGCCTCGCGCTCGCTGATCTCCTTCTTCAAGGATTTATCTATTTTGGCCATACGACCGTAAAGGAGCTTGTAGTAGCGTCTCAAACCGTCGCGTTTCTGAGCATCGGTCGGCGCAGTTTGAGCAACCTTCCATTCGGATTGTACTGCAGGATCCCCCAGAGCGCGGGTCTTCACCTGGCGGTAGCGCACCTTGATCGCGAGTTCGTTGGCAGCAATTTCCGTCTTGGACCTCTGGATTTTCCGCGATGCTCCTTCGCGCCCGGGCGGGGCAATTGCTGTGCCCTCCGGCTTCTCAGTCAGCTCAGGTGACTCGGGGATCAGTGCCGGCTCTGGCAGGACCTGAGTAGGCCCTGGATCAGCAGATGGAAGGAGCTCCATGCTGCGCTCCGGCACCGCTGTGGGCTCTTCCTTTGCGGGCGTGAGGTCGGCAGGTTGTCCGGAAATCGGCGGAACTGGATCAGCTGCGGGCTGCACCGCGGCTGGCGCCTCGACAACTGGAGCAGGCGCAACTGCTTCCTGGGCGGGGAGCGCAGGAGCCAGGAGAACGGCGAGGAGGAGCGAGGCGGACAGAGGTTTCATAAACGAAGTGCTGACCGTACGCGAAAGATCTGGTTTGAAAAGTGCGCGCTTCTACCGCAATCAGCCTCATCAATGTCCGCCCACGCCGTCGATTCACCGTTCCGCCCGGTGAACATGGGGGGGCTTGCTCCGCTGGATGTCGCGGCGCGGCTCCGCCACTTGGGCGGGCTTGTCTTCTTCGACTCGGCGCTGGAGCGCGCCAGCCTCCAAGAGCTTTCGATCATTGCCGCGGCCCCTTCGCAAATCCTGCGTGGCAATCTGGAGCGCGATGCCGACGTGCTGCGAACGTTGCTGGCCAGCCGGGAGGGAGGTCCTTCAGCCGACGACGGACTGCCCTCTGGGTTTGCAGCCGGATGGGTGGAGTATGATGGCGAGTTCTGCCTTGGCGTCTTCGACGAGCTGCTGATCTATCGCCACCGCGATGGCCAGTGGCTGGAGAGGGGCAGGCTCTCTCACCGCTTGCGGGAGAGGGAAACCGCACCATGTGCAACGCTGGAACTACATTTCCGCCAGCAGATGAGTGAATCCGAGTTCTCCGCAATGGTGCGAAAGGCGCAGGAGTACATCGCAGCCGGGGACATCTATCAGGTAAATCTCTCCCATGCTTTTACAGCGCCATGGCGAGGCGATCCCCTTCCCTTCTACACCGCCCTGAGGCTCTGCTCACCAGCCCCTTACGGAGCTTTCCTCGAGTTGGCTGGCCGAGTGGTTCTCTCCACGTCGCCTGAGGCATTCCTGGAAATATCAGGCGGCGTGATTCGAACCCGGCCAATCAAGGGTACCCGCCCTCGACGCACCGACGCCCGCGCTGACAAAGAGTCAGCGGCCGATCTCCTCACCTCCCCCAAGGAGCTGGCCGAGCTGGTCATGATCACTGATTTGGAGCGCAGCGATCTCGGGCAAGTCTGCGAATGGGGCAGCGTCGTTGTGACTGAGCTTGCCGCCATGGAGCAATATGAACAGGTCTTCCATCTCGCCTCCACAGTGGAGGGACGGCTTCGCCCGGAGGTAGATCACGTATCTGCATTTCAGGCCTGCTTCCCAGGAGGTTCAATCACCGGCGCGCCAAAGAAGCGCGCGAGAGAGATCATAGCGGAACTGGAGCGCTCCGCGCGAGGCCTTTATACGGGGGCGATCGGGTGGTTTGGTTTCGGCGGGGAGAGTCGATTCTCGATTGCGATCCGGACCGTCATCATCGAGCCAGATATAGCCAGCTTTCACGTTGGGGCAGGCATCGTGGCTGACTCGGTACCTGCACAGGAATGGCAGGAGACGCTCGATAAAGCGGCTGGCATTCTTCTCGCGGCTGAACGGTGTGCTCGTCCTCGCAAGTAGCGTCGTTCAAAAAGGCAGCACTCTGCGAAGGATCCTACGGACCGGTCGGGGAACACTCCGAACAGCATTCCTTTCTCCAGCACCTGGACGTCGCGCGGTTTGGCGGGAGTTGGTCTCGTTGCTCCGTTCGCTGGAACCTGCGCTCTCGGTCGGCTTGTCCTCGGGGCCCCCCGTTTCTTCCGCATTCCCATTTACTGCAACCTGGGGCTGCGCCTCAGTCTCCAGCTTCTCCTTGTCGTTGGACTTTACCTTCTTCTCGCGAGTGGAAGATGGAGGCTCAATGGCAAAACCTTCGTGGGATAAAACTCGTCCCCGGCCCGCCGTCATCACCAGCGAACCCGCCCGTGAGCCATCGGCATCCAAACAATCGACACGCCAGACTGGCAGGCCGGCGTCACCCTCCCGGTGGAGGGTGTAGTTCATCGAAGCTACCTGTACCCCGTTCGCCAAGGCGTAGCGGTTTGCCGTTTCAAAGATCCGATCCGAATCGATCTTCACTGCTTTACGTCCAATCACGTCTTCCTTGGTGAGCGACTGCGCGTACTGAGAGACATCACTCGGTTCCGCTACCTCATCGCCTTCAACAACGTATTCGCGGAGGCCAGTTGCCGCCTCGGGAGCATGCACCAGAAAGTGCCAGCGCTCAGGGTACGGAGCTGCTCCGAAGGCGAACACCCGGGCAAGGCGCCGGCCTTCGCTGGCGGGAATGAGCTTCAAAGCCGCAAAAGCGCTCTGCTCCCGGGGAGCTGCGCAAAGCATGCTCTCGCTTAGGAGAAGGACCATGAAAGCTGATCGAAAGAGCGAAGGAGCTTTCATGTACCGGAATCGGGCGCTACGGTAAGCGCAAGGGCGCGGGGCGACAAGTGATCAGACCAGTGGCAACTACTTAGCGTCCCGTGTTTGCTGATTCACGACAGCTTTAAAGCGCTCGTTCATTTTCAGTGGTGGATGCGTTCGCCCTTTGGCCGGAACGTAATCAGCATTGGAGGTCTACGTATGGATCTTGCGGGGGAACGAAGCTCGTGACGTGAGCTGATTCCAAGGGTCTTAGACGCTGGGTGCAATCAGCCTATCAGATCACTGCATTCAGCCTCCGTTCGGATTGCGTAGATCTGCGAGGGTCCTTGCACTCAAATCTCAAGGCGCAGAGCCCCAGCTTACCGCCTTCTAAAGTTCAAGCTTTGACGACGCACACTCAGCCCAAGAACTGAATGAGTTCAGACAAATCTCTGATCGTGCTCACGCCCCGGGCCTTAAACCAGAAGCTCTCTACCCGAGGTGACAGGTCACTCCCGAGAGACAGGGAGGGGCCGCCGGCATTCGTGCATGATGAACCCCACTCAACCGGCGACCCCAATTTGTTCCCCCCGGAACAGCAGTTAAGACCGTGTCGGTTCGAATCCGTTCAAGATTGCTTTCTTCAGGTGAACCGAGGAGGCGGACGGACGAGCAGCTGCGCCAACTCGATTTCCGAGTGATGGCACTACAGCTCCAGCCACCTCTAACTCCCATGGAGGCACGCTCCGCGGATGAAATCCCATCAGGTGACATGTGGCAGTATGAACCCAAGTGGGATGGCTTCCGCTGTCTGGTCTTTCGAGATGGCGATCGCGTGGAGTTGCAATCCAAAGCGGGGCAGCCGCTTGCACGCTACTTCCCGGAAATGGTGGCGATCTTTTCGGCGCTTACCCCGAAGCACTTTGTTCTCGATGGCGAATTAGCCATTCCTTCGGGTGGTGGCTTCTCGTTCGATCAGCTACTGCAACGGGTTCATCCCGCCGCTAGTCGCGTGCGGAAGCTTTCCGAAGAGACTCCAGCGGTCTTCATCGCCTTCGACCTGTTGGCGGATGCAAATGGCAAGTCGTTGGTCGAGTGCCCGCTGGAAGCTCGACGGACGAAGCTAAAGAGTTTCGCTGACGATCACTTCCGGCAGAACAAATCACTTCTACTCTCTCCCGCCACGACCCACTTGGAGGAGGCGAAAAGCTGGCTCGATCGCGTCGGCGAGACCCTGGATGGGATTATCGCAAAGCGGCGCGATCTTCCGTACCTGGCGGATCAGCGCGATGGGATGGTGAAGATCAAGAACTACCGGAGTGCTGATTGCGTGGTTGGCGGTTTCCGCTACGGGACTGGAGCGAAGACGGTCGGCTCGTTACTCCTCGGGCTATACAATGCCGAGGGTACGCTGGACCATGTGGGATATACCTCGAACATTCCGCGGGTGGGGCGCGCAGTACTTACGGAGAAGCTCGAGACGCTGATTGAGCCACCCGGCTTCACCGGCAACGCTCCGGGTGGTCCCAGTCGCTGGAGCAAAGGTAAGGAAAATCCATGGAAACCGCTCCGGCCCGAACTGGTGGTGGAAGTATCGTACGACCACTTCTCCGGCGGTCGGTTCCGGCACGGCACGAACCTGCTGCGCTGGCGCCCGGACAAAGCGCCGCGCCAATGCACCTGCACGCAGGTGGAGCAAAAAGGCGCGAATCTACGGAAGCTGCTAGAGGCAGCGTAGGGCACGCTGCCCCGACGTAATACCTGGGATACTCCCGCTCTTGCAGAGCCCCTTACAGCGAGTGCGGACGGCGAAACGGTCTTTCGAAGTGACAAAACGACCTACGCTTTCGACACGCGATCCTTCACTTCCGACACATTGGCTATCACCTTCGATAGGACGACGTATTATTTCGAAGGGATCTCCATCATTATCGAGCGAACGGCCTGTCGTTTCGATAGGACGCCCATCACTTTTGATACGACGACGTACTAATTCGATCGGACAACCTGCCGTTTCGAAAGGCCGACGATCACTCTTGGATGAGCCCACGAGGCCCCGGTAGGTGCTTCCTCTAGCTTCCCTGCCGTACTCTTGCGATACGCCGCAATGCCATCGGCAAGGACGAGCAGTAGCCGATTGAGCATTGCTCGATCGATTACAGCCCGTGGTGCTCCTGAAGGGACTTCACCTCCAGCCCATGTTCCCGGAGTGCACGAATCCCTTCGAGGCTGGCGCGGGCGGCACGGAGCGTGGTCATGATCGCAATGCGGGTGCTGCTCGCGGTTGAGCGGATCTTCACCTCGTCCTCACGGGCAGATTTCCCGCTGGCGGTGTTGATGATCAGGGCGAGCTCGCCATTCTTGATCATGTCGAGTGCATTGGGTCGGCCCTCGGCGATCTTGAAGAGCTTGTGGACGGGGATGCCAGCGGCTTGCAGTGCAGCGGCGGTGCCGCCGGTGGCGTAGAGGGAGAAGCCCAGCTCGTCAAAGCCGCGGGCGATCTCGACTGCGCGCGGCTTCTCGCGATCGGGCACGGAGATGAAGATGTTTCCCTTCTGCGGGAGCGCAGGCTGGGCGGCCATCTGCGCCTTGGCGTAGGCGAGACCGACGCTCGCGCCGATGCCCATGACCTCGCCGGTACTCTTCATCTCGGGGCCGAGGATCACGTCCACGTTGGGGAATTTCGTGAACGGGAAGACGGCCTCCTTTACGCTGAAGTGCGCGGGGTTGATCTCCTGCGTGAAGCCGAGCTCTACGAGCGTCTTGCCGGCCATGATCTTCGCAGCGAGCTTCGGCAGTGCGACTCCGATCGCCTTGGAGACAAAGGGGGCGGTGCGGCTTGCGCGGGGGTTCACTTCAAGGACAAAGACCTCCTCGCCCTTCACCGCAAACTGTACGTTCATAAGGCCGATGACGTTCAGCTCGCGTGCCATCTTCTTGGTGGCGTCGGCGATCTCGGCTTTGACCGCGTCGCTCAGCGAGAAGGGTGGAATGACGCAGGCGCTGTCACCAGAGTGAATGCCCGCCTCTTCGATGTGCTCCATGATCGCGCCGATGACCACGGTGGTGCCGTCGGAGATGCAGTCCACGTCCACCTCGGTGGCGTCTTCGAGGAAGCGGTCCACGAGGATCGGGCGATCGGCGGAGAGGCTAGGCGGCTGGCCTGCGGAGGTAGGAGCGCTGTTGCCAGCCTCGATGGCCGCGCGGATGTAACGGCGGAGATCGGTCTCGTTGTGGACCAGCTCCATGCCACGCCCGCCAAGCACAAAAGAGGGCCGCACGAGCACGGGGTACCCCACTCGTTGCGCGACCGCGGCGGCTTCCTCCTCACTGCGCGCGGTGCCACCAGGGGTCTGCTTGATCCCGAGCTTGTCGAGCATCGCGGAGAAGAGCTTGCGATCTTCTGCGATCTCGATGCTCTTTGGCGACGTGCCGATAATCGGAACGCCCGCCTCCTGCAGTCCTGCGGCCAGATTCAGGGGAGTCTGCCCGCCGAACTGCACGATCACACCGAAGAGATTCTCGCTCTCCTGCTCGCAGATATTCAGCACGTCCTCGAGCGTGAGCGGCTCGAAGTAGAGCTTGTCGCTGGTGTCGTAATCGGTCGAGACGGTCTCCGGGTTCGAGTTAACCATGATGGTCTCGAAGCCGAGTTCCCGCAGCGCAAAGGCGGCGTGGACGCAGCAGTAGTCGAACTCGATCCCCTGCCCAATGCGATTCGGCCCGCCACCCAAGATGATGACCTTCTGCTTGCCGGATTCACGGCGCTCGTTCTCATCGCCGTAGGTGGAGTAGTAGTATGGCGTGTAAGCTTCGAACTCGGCGGCGCATGTGTCGACGAGGCGGTAAGTGGGGACAATTCCGGCGGCGTTCCTCTGCATACGCACCCATTCTGGACGCACCCGACCTACATGAGCGATTTGAACGTCTGAAAACCCGAGCTTCTTCGCGCGGAGAAGGTCACGTTTCAAATCGTGCCAGTTCGCCTGCATATCTGAGTCAGATTTCTCATCAGCCGGGGCTGCGGTAATGGTCATCCCGTGAAAAACACACTCCTCGTCGTCGAGTTTCTGATGCTCCTCCACGATCTGACAGATGTTCTGGAGGAACCACCGATCGATCTTCGTTAGCTCGAACACCTCCTCGATGCCCATCCCGTTCTGGAACGCCTGCGCGACGAAGAAGATCCGCTCTGCATTTGGTACCGTCAGCTTCCGCCGCAGCGTCTGGTCATCTACTGCGACATCCGCCCCATCGCCAAGCAGTCCAAACCGCTTTACCTCCAGCGACCGCAGCGCCTTCTGCAAAGCCTCCTTAAACGTCCGCCCAATCGCCATTGCTTCGCCCACACTCTTCATCTGCGTGGTAAGCGTCGCATCGGCCTGCGGGAACTTCTCGAACGTGAACCGCGGCACTTTTACCACGACATAGTCGATTGTCGGCTCGAAGCTGGCAGGCGTCTCGCGCGTGATGTCGTTCTTCACCTCGTCAAGCGTGTAGCCCACGGCCAGCTTCGCGGCGATTTTCGCGATCGGGAAGCCCGTCGCCTTGCTCGCCAGCGCGGACGAGCGCGAGACGCGCGGGTTCATCTCAATGACGATCATTCGCCCGTTGTCCGGGTTCACGGCAAACTGGATGTTCGATCCACCCGTCTCCACGCCGATCTCGCGGATCACCGCGAAAGACGCATCACGCATCATCTGAAATTCCTTGTCCGTAAGCGTCTGCGCCGGAGCGACGGTGATCGAGTCGCCCGTGTGCACGCCCATCGGATCGACGTTCTCGATTGAGCAGATGATCACGCAGTTGTCCGCATGGTCGCGCATTACCTCCATCTCAAATTCCTTCCACCCTAGCAGCGACTCCTCTACCAGCACCTCGCTGACCGGCGACATATCCAGCCCGTGCGCCACAATCGTTTCAAACTCCTCACGATTGTACGCGATCCCACCGCCTGTCCCGCCGAGCGTGAAAGCGGGCCGGATGATTAGTGGAAAGCGCCCGATCTCTGCCGCGACCTTACGGGCTTCATCGAGAGTGTGGGCGGTGCCGGACTGCGGCATATCCAGCCCGATTTTGATCATTGCCTCCTTGAAGGCTTGGCGATCCTCGCCCTTGTGGATCGCCGCCGGCTTGGCTCCGATCATTCGGACGTTGTGCTTCGCGAGCACGCCCATCTCATGAAGCTTCATCGCGCAATTCAGCGCGGTCTGGCCGCCCAGCGTTGGCAGGAGCGCGTCTGGCTTCTCCCGCTCGATGATTTTCTCCACCACCTCAGGAGTGATCGGCTCGATGTACGTCCGGTGCGCGAACTCCGGATCGGTCATGATCGTCGCCGGATTCGAGTTCACGAGCACCACCTGGTAGCCCTCCTCTTTCAGCGCCTTGCAGGCTTGGACACCAGAGTAATCAAATTCGCAGCCCTGCCCAATCACGATGGGTCCGGAGCCGATGAGGAGAATCTTGTGGATCGTGTTATCGCGAGGCATGTGGGCAAAAGCGGGCGTTTTCTAGCACTGGCACAGACCGGGGGCAATGGAGGAAGGCAGGAGCCTTGCCAGTTTGCAATCGCGCGGCTACCCTCCGCGCGCTTTATGAGTGCCGTCGAGACCATGCAGGTTCACACGGGCGAGCGGACTGCGGAGATCCAACGCCTGTCGCAGTCCGTTACCGAAACCAGCGCAGAGCGAGGCGCCGAGTTGCTGAGTTCCTACCCAGATGCAACGATCGAGGCCGTTCTCGCAACGCTTAATCCGCTTCTGCTGCAGGAGATCCTGCGCGCCTTTCCCAGAGCTCGCCGGGAATTGATCCTGGCTACCGCGGCGCCAGAGTACCGCCGCCAGTGGGTGCGCAATGACACTTATCCAGAGGAGTGCATCGGTCGGTTGATGGAGCCAGCGCTCGCGGTCTGCCAGCCGGAGGCGACGATCGGTGAAGCGACGGAGCGCCTGCGTTCCCTCGTCGCCCGAGCATTCATCACGTACATCTTTGTAGTGGATCCAGAGGAACGGCTGCTCGGAGTCGTGGCGATGCGCGAGATGCTCCTAGGCGATCCGGATCAGTCGCTGGCGGAGATCATGATCCGCAATCCTTTCGCTTTGCGGCCAGAAATGGACTTCACCGATGCCATGAAGGCAACGGTGACCCGTCACTTCCCGGTCTATCCTGTGATCGACGAGACCGGGCGCCTGGTGGGTGTGCTGCGTGGGCAGATGCTCTTCGAAGCTCAGGCGATCGAACTCAGTGCCCAGGCAGGTACCATGGTCGGTGTCGAGAAGGAGGAGCGTCTCACCACACCCTGGTTGCGCAGCCTGAAGTGGCGGCACCCGTGGCTGCAGCTGAATCTCTTTACCGCCTTCATTGCGGCGGCGGTCGTTGGCGTCTTCGAGGGAACGATCGAGAAGATCGTCGTACTCGCAGTCTTCCTCCCGGTCCTCGCAGGGCAGTCGGGCAATACCGGTTGTCAGGCGCTGGCCGTCACCTTGCGGGGAATGACGCTGGGAGAACTCCATCCAGGTCGGATTAAGATGATTGTTGGTAAGGAGGCCTGGCTCGGGTTCCTCAACGGCTCACTCGTGGGAATCACCGCCGGGCTAGGAATGATGATCTATGCGACCCTTCAAGCGACGCCCCAGTCTCCCTTCGTTCTGGGTGCCATCGTCTGCGTCGCAATGATCGCGAGTTGCGTTTTGAGCGGTGTCTTTGGTGCGGTTGTCCCACTGACGCTGAAGCGCCTGGGTGCCGACCCGGCGACCGCATCGAGCATCTTTCTTACGACCGCTACCGACGTGGCAAGCATGGGTACCTTTCTTGGGTTGGCCACGATCTTCCTGTAGCCATTTCGGGGATGCGGTCGCATTAAGGTCCGTTTCGAACGATCGTTATTATCCTGGCTAACTCCCTACTCACTGCGCGGCTGACAATGTTCGCGCATCCGCTGAACCCCCGCGGTACGGATTAGGACCGCGCGCCCCTTTCTCATGCTGGAAATCATCACCAATTTCCTCACCTACATACCGTTCTATGCGTACGCGCTGCTGCTGGCTTTTGCCGGCTGTTCGCTCTACCGCAAGACCTGCGACTTCTCCTTCACCGAGGAACTGACGGTCCAGGACAACCCCGCGTTCGCGGTTTGCCTTTCCGGCTACATGATTGGGCTCGTCTTCGCGCTGGCGGCCGCCTTTCCAGATACTGCAGCGAGCGCCGGGGAGGCGTTTGTCTCGATGACCTACAGTGGGCTGCTGGCAATCATCCTCCTGCGTTTGAGCATCGCGGTGAATGAGCGCTTCATTCTCCACAAGTTCAACATCAACCAGGAGATGCTCCGCGATCAGAACCTCGGGACGGGCTTCTCAGTTGCCGGAGGCAGCATCGCCACGGGTCTCATCCTGGCAGGGTCGATCACTGGGGAAAGCGATTCCTACCTGCTGGCGATCCGCGATATCCTGATCTACTGGGCAATCGGGCAGGCGCTGTTAGTTGCCGGCGCACATCTTTTCTACGCGACGGCTGGTTACAATGTTCAGAGCTCCCTCGAGCATCAGGACAACCCCGCGACGGGGATCAGTCTCGGTGGCTTTCTCATCGCCTTGGGGATCTTCCTTGGAGCGGTGCTCCAATACGCATCGAGTAGCATCTGGGATGAGTTGGCAATTACCGTAGTCGAGTTGATGATTGGGGGCAGCCTGCTCCTGCTCACTCGCTTCCTGGCGGAGCGGCTGATCATTCCAAAGGTGAATCTCGCAAACGAAATCTCCGTCCAGAAGAACTCCGCCGCAGGAATGATCTGCGCGACGGCGAGCATTCTCACTGCGCTGCTCCTCGCGGCTGCGGTGACTGCGCACTAGTCATCCTGACCTCTTTCCCCATCACGACCATGTTCCGACTGTCCCGTCACTTCGTCGCGATCTTCACCCTTACGTTCTTCCTCCTTCTGCCCGCTCTGGAGTCCGACGCCCGAGGGAGCCGCGGCGGTGGTTTTGGAAGATCTTTCTCCGGAGGCAGCAGGTCGTCGAAGCCCATCTTCTCAGGTCGCTCCAGCCGTGCCGACTCCGACCTTTCGACCCGGGTCAATCGAGGAGGCTCTTTCCAGAGTCGCGGCGAAGCGATGGACGGGAGAGAGTCCTCATCACCATCGTCGACCGGGAGCGCTGCTGGGTCGAGAAGTTCACCCGGGAGTAATCGGACGGGCGTTGGCACTTCCAATCAACGGACCGGCTCATCCTCCATCCCGCAATCCATGCGACTTCCGGATGGCCGGATTGCTCCAGTCAGCATGGATCAGTCGCGCGGCGGGTACGGCTTCTGGGATTCAGCGGGCAAATGGATGCTCATTTCGTCCATCCTCAACAACAACCAGAGCCACGGGTACCAGCCACAGTATGCGGCAGCTCCCGATGGGGGAAGCAGCGCGTCTTCGGAGAGCGCTCGCGCCAAGTCCTCTGGTGGCGGAGGCTTCCTCTCGGTATTGGGTCTGCTCATCCTGGCTTTGCTCATCTTCGGTGGGATCTACGTCTTCCGGATGGGCCGCTCTCCTCGCCCGGGGAGAAGTCCATCCGCTCACCTCGCTGCTGCTCTCGGGAAGAAAGCGCCGCAAGCAGTGCCAGATGAGAAGCTTAGCCCGCTGGAGTCCTGGAAACGCCTGGAGCCGGGCGCATTCGTGACGCTCTCCGATCAGCAGGCGATCGAAGACTCACAAAAGCGAGGGCAGGGTGTCCGCGGGATCGACTACACCGTGGAGCAGACCGGCATTGCCACGGACTTTGATGGTTTCGCCACCTGGGTTTTCGCCTTCCTGAACGATGGTCACAAGAAGCTCCTGCTGATGGTAAAAGGCGACGATGCACACATCGAGCATCGCGTGTACTACGCGACGGAAGACTTCCGCCCCGCGAAGAGGGAGAATGTGATCGCGCGTGGGGACCGCTGGCTTTTCGAAGCACATCCTGAAGGTCAACAGCAGAAGGTGTCTCATCTCCAGTACGCAGCCGCGATCCCCTATTCTGTCGGGCGCAGCGAGCACCTGTACCTCCGCAAGGATCATGGTGAACGACACTGTGAGTACACAGAAAAGCCGACGGTCCCCGGGCTTGGTTTACTCGTTTCGACTGTAGTTGAGTATTCCACTTCCGATCCCACAGAAAACCCGGAACTCCTGATCCTCGAGATCGCAACGGCAAAGAACAAGACGGGCGAGGTTGCCCTCTACCTCGGGTGCCCTGTACGAGAGTCGGAGGTGGACATCGTGGAAGCCACTCGCACCGGGAGTCTGCCTGCCTGAGTCGGCCGGACGCTTCGTGCACCCTAACTTTCCCACCTGCCCACCAATACCTAATGAAACTGAAGAGTCTGAACTCCATCGCCTCAACTCTGGAGGAGGCTGGCTATACCGCCACGCGCGACGAAAATGCAATCTTCGTGGAGATAGCTCACGAAGGCCAACTTTACCCGGCAGTCCTCCAGCTTCAGGATGATGCTCTTCACGTCACCTGCCAGCTCGGCAAATTGTCCGACTTCGGACAGGATCAGCTCTCGCTCGTCACAATTAATGCGCTCGCAGCCAACGTCGAGATGCTCCCCTATGCCTTCGCCATCATCAAACCGGGCGATGGCGCCGATTTGAACTCGGTCGAGAACTCGCCGCTGGTCCTGATCAACTCCGTTTCGACCGCCGACTTGAGCGAGGACGAGCTACTCTGGGATCTGCAGAAGCTGCAAAGCGCACTGATCGCTGCTCTTAATGCAATTTCCAGCGCCGTCCGGGTTAGCCAGATGGCCTGAAGCACGGCCTGCTTTATAATTTCTACTCGTATGAAACTCGTTCCTGCTCTCTTAAATCTATTTCGCAGCGCTGACGCTCGCGCTGCCGATGCACTGGCGGATCCCGTACGCGATGGTGAACTAGCGATCCGGGACGCTCAAAAGGAGGTGGATCAATTCCTTGGCCAGATCCACCAGCTGATGACGAATACCGGTCTCCTGGAGACGCAGCTTCGCAATGCGCGAGCTGATGCGGACAAGTACGACGTGATCTCCCGCCGGGCCGCCGCTGCGAGCAATCGGGAGGACGTTATCGCCGCCGTGGCCGCCAAGCAGAAAGCGGAGCAACTGGTCACCACGCTAACTCAGAACGTCGAGGCGAACCGGACCCTGGAGAAGAAGCTTCGCCAGCAACTGGCCGATGCTCGGCACAGAATCGCATCAGCCGAGATGAATAAGGCCCGCCTTTCCGCAAACCTCGCCGGCAACAAACTTCGCGGCAATCTTGCGAAAGCTTCCGTGGAGTTCTCGGGGAAGGCCAAAGGACTTTCTGCGCTGAACCGCCTGGAGGAGGCGAGCAACAAGGAGTTCGCAGCCGCCGAAGCATGGGAGACACTCGCGCTCGATACCCCGGAGGCAAAGGCCGCTTCGCTCGAAGACAAGTACGGCGGAGCAGCAGGCACCGTAGATGACGAGGTCGAGCGCCTGATGATGTCCGCAGGGCAACGCACCGAGCGGGTACAGCTGCTCGACCAGGAGCAGAAGCTATTGCCGCCCAAGGAGTGATCGGACTGCCTTGCGGAGCGCGGGAAGACCGCGGGCCGGTCTAGGTGGAGTCAGCGGAGAGCGCTACCCTAGGGAGAGGTGCCTGGCGAGCACGCTCCTATGAGAAGCGGAATTGCTGGGATAGGTCACTGCTTAGGGCCGATGGGCGCCGCGGCTAGCTTGATCACGGCATCGAAAGCTGGCTTTGGTTTGTTGTCGCCGTCGAAGAGAAGCGGGCGTCCGCGGCTGCGCCAGGAGTTGGCGTCGTTTGGCCCCCAGAAGGTAACCAGCTTCACGGCGTCGCGATGCTTAAGGAAGGCGCGAAAGGTCCCGACATAAGCATCTGCCAGCTTTTTGTCAGCTTCTGCGACGAGCCCGCCTTCCGTCGTAGCCGCATTGTCGCCGATGTCCGCTAAGGTGTTCCGCTGGCCGCCTGTGGCGCTATTCACATCCAATTCCGTAATGTGGATCGGCAGGCCGAGCGACTTCATCTCGGCCAGAGAGTAATCCATCGTTTCGAAGGTGATGGAGACATTGAGATGCGCCTGTGACCCGATGGCCATGACGGGCACCTTCTTTGCCTGAAGCTCCTTGATCAGGGTGAGGAGCTTCTTGCGTTTCTCCGGGTTCTCCAGTCCGTAGTCGTTGTATCGCAGTATCGCGTCGGGATCGGCCTCGTGGGCAAACTGGAAGGCTTTTTCGATGAAGTCTGGCCCGATGATCACGGACCACGGAGACTTCCGCAGGACATCGGGGCCGCCGTCGGAGATCGCCTCGTTCACGACGTCCCACACCTTGACCTTGCCTTTGTAGCGGCCCACGACGGTGTGGATATGCTCCCGCATTCTCTCGAGCAGCTCTTCACGGGAGGCGCGAGGGCCGTCGAGATCGAATCCGCGGGAGCGACGAGCGCGCCTTGTGCCTGGACCCGACGCCGGAGGAGTGGCTGGAGCCACATTTGCCGTGTTTTCTTCAGCGGGTTTGAATCCAGCTGGTAAATGCGTGCCTTCGAATACCCAATTAGGAGTCTGGCTGTGCCAGACCAGTGTGTGGCCCCCCATCTCCATGTTGTTCTTGGTCCCAAACTCCACAAACGCGTCCGCTGCGGTCCAATCGTAGCCGTCCTTCCCTGACCGGGGATGTAGGGACTCCCACTTCATCTCATTCTCCGCCACCACATGATTGAACTGCGCTTTGACGAGCGCCACATCGGCTTGTATCTGCTCAGCGGTGCGCCGGGTGGACTGACCTGTGGCTACGGCACTGTTGATAGCGGTTCCTACCTTGAAGTGCTCGCCGAAGACACCCTTGAGCGTGACTAAAGGAGCGTCAGCACAGGCCAGACCTGCACCGGCTGTCAGGAACAGCAGAAGGGAAGCGACGGATCGGCAAAGACGCGAAGTATTCATACGGCGCGGGAGCTTGGCGGTTTATCTCAAGGTCTTGAGGTAGGCCATCACGTCTTCAAACTCCTGCGGCTTCAGGATCAGACGCATGGGTGGCATCGGTGAGATGGGCGTGGCCGTGTAGCTTTCGGCAAGCTTGGCATTCGGCTCAGCGAGACTCTCGATGAGATACGCTTCGTCTTTGATCTTCGCGATTCCATCCAGCGCGGGGCCAACGGCACTTCCTTTGCCGCCGATCATGTGGCAGTTCACGCAGGCGGCGACTGGGTGCTTCCAGTAGATCTCTTCGCCGCGCCTGGCGTCGCCAGCGAGGAGAGCCTCGCCGTCCGTCTCGGGGATGAGTTCGCTGAGCCTCACGTCGTCGAAGTAGCTATCGCCTCGGCCAGAGTGCGACAGGCTGATCCCGGCCTTGGGGTTGCTGCCGCTGTTGTAGGTTACCTCGACGAACGTCCAATCCATGTTGCGATTGAGGCGTTCGGTTTCCACGCGATTGAGGCGATCGCTGATCCCGACCCGGCCGCCACCGCCAAAGTTGGCAATCTTCACCCAAGCGCTGAGACGGTACTCCGTGTTGGGTTTCAGGTCCGCCTCCGCATACAGGCCGGAGCCGCCAGATTCAGCGACGTTGCAATGGGCCGCCATGATCCCGCTGTGCGTGGTGCCGACGGCCTCCGTCATCTGCCATTTGGCCGATGAAGGCCGTTCTTCCGCTCCACCTGGTCCACGACCGGGCCCTCCACGACGCCCGAGGTTGTCGTTCCGCGTCCAGCCTTCGGGCAGGCCATCGGCTCCAGTTAGTTCAAAACCCGAATTGGACAGGAGATTTGGGCCTTCCTTGAAAGCTTCCGCCTTGTGCTTCCGCGCCAGGACGCGAGTGGCCTCGCGAAGCCATTCGTCCTTCCGCAAGGTGTCGTCCGCGGCGAGCTTCTTCACCAGGGTCTGAATCTCCGGGGTGGTGGGGAATTCGGCCAGCTTGACCAGCGCCGCCAGCCGGGTCACCAGATCCGGATCGCTCACGACGCCCGAGCCGAAGTACAATTTCTGTCCCGCTTCGTCCGCATTCAGCGAGCGCACCGCATTGCGGCGCAGACGGGAATCTTTGGCCAGGAGCGCGGCATTCGTGGTGGCGTCATCGAGCGCGTCGAGACCCTGCAGCGTCCAGAGGGCGTGCAGTGCGCCAATGGACCCGTCGTTGGCGGTAGCCATCCGTCTGAGATCCGCGATGGCGGCTGTCTGCTTGCCCTCCACGAGCAGGCGCTGCGCAAAAAGCCGCCGCTCCTGGATGTCGCTGTTCAGTGCAGCCGTGAGCTGAGCCGGGTCGGCAGAATTGAGTTTCTGCACCGCGGCAGGATCTTTGGCGTCGCGCGAGACCACCCGGTAGATGCGGCCCCGTGAATGATCCCGAAGGTCATTCACATGGGCTCCGCCGGGACCGGTCTTGGCGTCATAGCCGCCGCTCCGCTGGCTGGGCGTGGGGTTGTGCTGGATGATGTAATTCTGCCAATCCGCAATCCACACTGCTCCGTCCGGCCCCACCTCCGCAAAAACAGGCGACATCCATCCATCCGAACTCGCCACAAGATTGAAAGCGTCACCCGCAACGGCCCCTGCACCGCTCGCCTGCACGTCCATGAGCCCAATGGTCTTCATCGTTGGCTCACACACCATCGCCATGCCCTGTAGACGGGCCGGGAGCTTGGCGGACTCGATGAAACTGGACCCTGCCGCGGCAGTGTAACCGCCCAGCACGTCAACCTGCCGATAGTTCGGGTTGATGGTGTGAACCTTTTCCTCGGTGTTGATCTTTTTGGCCGTCATCGCCCGTAAGCCTGCCGGCACATGGGTGGCGGGAATGCCGCCGTAGAAGATGGGCGCACCATTGGCGGTACCGCCGAATTGATCGCCGGCGGCATTTGCACTCTGGCCCCACGAGTTATTCGTGAACTGATGAAGAAACTCCAGAACCGAGCCATCGGGCCTGAAGCGATAAGTACCCTGCGTAAAGCGCTTCCGCTCTCCGCCCACCACGCCATCGAAGGCCGAGTAGCCAACACAGCCGTAGAACCAGTTATCAATGCCGTAGTGGAGATTATTCGCCTGAGCATGAGTATCGCCGATGCCCCAGCCGGTCATTATGTCCTCCCGCACATCGGCCTTATCGTCGCCGTTGGTGTCTTTCAGAAAGAGAAACCGCGGCGGTTGCGCGACAATGATGCCGCCTTTGGAAAACGTCAGGCTGGTCGGGATATTGAGGCCCTCGGCGAAGACGGTGAACTTGTCCGCCTTACCATCGCCATCAGTGTCCTCGCAAATCTTGATGCGGTCGTTGCCTTCTCCGCCCGGCTTCACGCCGTGGGGATAATCACTGGTTTCCGCCACCCAGCAGCGGCCCTGCTCGTCCCAAGCCAAGGCGATGGGCTTGGAGATTTCCGGCTCGGCCGCGAAAAGCTCCAGCCGCAAGTCCGGAGCGACCTGCGTCCGTTCCATGCTCGCCTTTACACTGAGCGGATGCTGAAAGGTGAGCGGCTGCGGGCGGCGCTCGTAGTTCGCTACATTCGGATTGACCGAGCGTTCCTCAGCCTCGCGGTTTTTCAAGAACTGCTCCCAATCCGCCCGACGCTCTGGCCCGGCAGCGGCCAGGAGCTTGTCCTTCAGCGGATTTAGAAAACCCTCCGGAGCGGGGTTGCCGGTACTGCCGGAAAAGTCTGCGGTCACCACCTTAGTCGGCGAGGTTGCGCTCAACGCCGGGAAATTCCCTGCGGGAGCGTCGAGCAACACCGCGTCGAATTTCGCGAGCCACTCCGGCGTGACCTGCGCGGGATCTGCCGTGTAATCGAACCACAAGGCATCGCGGCCGAAGTCCCGCATGACGGTGTGGCAATGCGCGCGGCTGCCGCCCGCTTCCGTGCCGAGAAACAACACGCGAATCGGACCGCGCTGGTCCGATGGGTTGCGCGAGGAGGAAGTGGCTCCTGCATTGGCAACTCCGGCCGGGGCAGCCTTGGTGGTGGCATCGTCCGCCATGCTGAGAGACGCAAGGCAGAGACAGGTGGGGAGAAGGAAAAGGTTTTTCACGAAACAGGGCGGAGGATCAGTGGGCTTCGGTTTTGAATATCCGTTGCGCGAAGTTGTAGAGAGCCTTTTTCCAATGCTGAAAGTCATGGCCGTGCGCATCCACGTGCCAGACGTGCGGCACGTTCTTGTCCTTAAGATAGTCGTGGACGCCCTGGCTGACACGGATGAGGCCGTCCTTATTGCCACAGGAAATCCAGAGCAGTTTCAGTTGGCCGGTGGCCTTGGCCGAATCTGGGACCAGTTCCGCAGCCGGCCTGGTGTTGGGTGCCGACGAGAAGCCTCCGACCCACGCGAAGGTGTCCAGATTCGCCAGCCCGAAGTTCAATGATTGGCCCCCGCCCATCGAAAGCCCGGCCAGGGCTCGGCTCGCACGGTCGGGGTTCACCGAGTATTTCGACTGAATGAAAGGAATGAGGTCGCCCAGCAGGTCCTTGTCGAACTTGCCGAAAGCCGGAGCCGTGCCCATTGCGTTGGGGCCGGGGCGATCATCCGTCTGGGCGCGCCCATTAGGCATCACAATGATCATCGGTTCGGCCTTCTTGTCGGCGATGAGATTATCCAGGATGACCTCAGGGCGGCCACCGCGCAGCCATTCATGCTCATCGCCACCGATGCCGTGCAGCAGATAGAGCACGGGATACTTCTTGTCTGAAGAATAGCCCGGCGGCGTGTAAACGTGGGCCTTCCTCTTGGTGCCTACGGATTTGGAATCATACTCCACCAGCTCCACCTTGCCGTGTGGAATACCATCCTGCTTTTCGTCGAAGCCAGCGGGTTCTTCCGGCACCGCGCGCTTGTCGTCCGGACCGAGGGTGATCGGGCCGCCGAATTGGCCGCGACGGCCCGCGCGTGCACCGGCTGCCTCGGGGTTCGTGGGCTCGGGTTGCGCCGCAACCTGGGCCGAAGCAGCTGGCCGCTCTGCAGGAGCGCCCCCCTCACGTTTGGCGACGATGTCCTCGCTGGCGAAGTCACCCACCACCCGCGTCAGCTTCATTTCGCTCCCCGAAATGGTGCCTGTGTAGCTGATGCGGATTTCCTGGCCTTCGTAATCCATCATCTCGACGAACGACACCTTGTTGCCGTCGACTTTGCCATCCTTCAGCTCGGCTTCGCGTTTACGCTCGCGAACCTCCGAGGCCGCTTTGCCCATTAGCTTGGTACCTTCCTGTTGGAGGGAATAGGTGTATTTCTGCTGACCGACCTGCGAATCGAAAACCGCGTTCCAGCTTCCTGTGACGTTCAGTTGGTTTGCAACTGGCGGAGCTTCCTTGGCCGCTGCGGATGTCACTCCCCCGGTGCCTACGGAGGCGGTGAAGAGCAGAGGAGCAAACTCACGAAGACTTCGACGCCAGGTTTGCCATTCGTGAGCTGTCTCCGGGGAGATGTAGTAGTGGCTGTTAATCCCGGCTTCTTTGAGCGCATCCACGTTCGCCTTCGGGTCTCCGCCGCGGCGCGGGGTATTCCCGCCTCCGACTTCCCGGCTGCCACAGCTGACAAAGACCAGCTTGTTCGCCTGCTTGAACGTAGCCATGTCGGCGATGTCTTCCGGGCTGATGCTTCCACCGCTGAAGAGCCCGATGTGTGAAAACTTCTCGGGGTGTTTCAGCGTGATCGTCTTGGTCTCCATACCGCC
This sequence comes from Spartobacteria bacterium, assembly GCA_031389825.1. Classification (GTDB taxonomy): domain Bacteria; phylum Verrucomicrobiota; class Verrucomicrobiia; order Chthoniobacterales; family Chthoniobacteraceae; genus JANMSW01. Next base: position 29,478 of record JANMSW010000016.1, on the reverse strand, counting down.
CATGGAAAGGCCGGCCATCGCCCGATTGGGTTGATCTGATATTGTGCGAAACTGGGAATCCGTGTAGGGAATCAACTCGTCAATTAAGACGGTCTCGAATGGCTTGATGTCGAAGTTCCTGATCCCGCCGGCCTGAGTGTCATTAGTCATGCCGTACGTCATTACGATGATGAATGGCTTGGTTTTCCCCTCCGCGAGGAGGTTATCCATGATCAGCGGGGCACCGCCCTGTTCGCCCCAGCCGTATTCGTTCTCGCCCCAGCCGTGCTGCAGATAGAGGACTGGGTAGCGTTTCTCCAGCTCCTGATCGTAACCCGGCGGTGTATAGACGAAGACGCGCCGTTCGGAGTTGGTGCTCTTCGAATGAAAGTAAACCTCCCGGAGCTGGCCATGGGGCACGTTCTTCAGTGCATAGAAGTCCTGGTCCTTAGCGGGCACTTCCACGCCGCTCCCCCAGCGATTTGCCCCGAAGAAGTATCGACTGTTGGGATCTGGAAATTCTGCCCCGTCGATCTTGATCGTATAGTAGTGAAAGCCCTCGTCGAGGGGCCGGGTGTGGCCGATCCACGCACCATCCTCGCCCTTCGTGAAGGTGCTGCTATCTTTGAAGCTCACGCCGACATTCTGGGCCTGCGGTGCAACGATCCGGAACTTCACGCGCCCCTCCCAATTCACTTGCGGGTATTCCTTACCCTTCTGATTGGTGGACGCCGGCTTCCAATCATCCACCGGCGGCGGACTTTCCTGAGCCAGACAAAGCTGGCTGGCGACTATCAAGGCGCAAGTGAGTAGAGATCGTTGGGTATTCATTGGGGATTGTTGTGGGTATCTAGAGTTAGCGATCGAGTTTGGTCGCAAGGGGCATGGACCGGGTTAGTGCTGTGTCTTATCACCCAGATACAGAGCACGGATGTCTGCGTCAGATAGTGCCCGGCTAAACAGGCAGAATTCGTCCATCGCGCCGCTGAAATTCCGAATCATGAAAGGATCGTTGTCGGGGAAGCCGCGCCCATTCCAGTTCCCCAGTTCGGCTGGCCCAATACGAAACGGCGGTTGGATCTTCAGCGCCTTCTGGCTCACCCGCCGGCCGTTCACGTAGTGGGACACCTGCTTTCCGCTCCCATCGAGCACCACCGCCAGATGCCGCCAAATCCCAAACTGATCGAGACCAACAACGGGAGGGCTGGCGACAATTTGGTAATTACCCACTCCCGGGCCGATCACCGTCAGCCCCAGTACGCCATCATCGCGAATCAGCCAGTGCAGGGTCCCCGCGTCGAAGCCATCGCACATGAAGAGAGAGTTGAACTGGCGATCGAGCCCGCGGATCCGCACCCAGGCCGCCAGCGTCAGCGAGTTGAATCCGCCAGGTACGGTCAAGCGGACGCGGTCGCTGACCCCGAGAAATTCCAGCGCTGGTTTTGCCGGCCAGCGGCCTTCGCCCCATAGGCAGCCAACGATCGTGCCATCAGTCACCGCCTCCCTTGCGCCGCTCGCGTTGGGCAACCGCCAGTCCGATGACGCTTCGTGATCGAAATCGAAGTGAACGAGCAGAGAGGGATCCTGATTGAGCCGAGAGCTGGCCGCGCGCCATTGCTGGTACCCCGAAGATTTCGCTGCCACCGATCGATCCTGTTGGTCGAAGAGCGACGCGAACGCCGCCACATCTGCGGAAATCAAGCGAGGCGGACGCGCACCTTGGGCCACTGCGCCCGCTCCTTCCGTCACTTGCTGTTTCGTGGAGCCGCCGCTCGCGGGCGCGAACTCCACGCTGCCCTTGAAGACGTGCAATTCCGTCATGCCTTCGCTCACGTCCAGGCCGAAAACCGTGCCCAGATCGGTCACGTTCATCTGCGGTGTAACCACCCGAAACCCTTGCGCTTGCGGCGGCACCTCGGCGGTGAGCTTGCCCGTGAGACAGGACGCCTCGTTCGGCGAGATGATTTGAAATTCGGCAGGCCCTTGGAGTACGACCCGCGCTCCACTGTAAAAAACCACCTGGACCAACCCCGACTCCAGCCGGAGCCACCCTGGCTCCAGCGGTCCGCCCAGTTGCGGCGCTTCGTCGCGGGCACTCCACTGTGCATCCACCGCGCCATTCAGCATCGCCACCGCCTTGCTCGTCGCCCCCCGGCGCTCAGTCTGCTGCCCCCCGCGCCATCCCCACCACCCGACGGCCAGCAATACGATGCAGGCAGCGAGTGCCGCCACCCATCCGAATACTTGCCTCCGTCCGTGCGCCGGGAGTGGAAGGTGAACAACCTTCGCCTCGGTTCCAAGGATGCTGCCCGAAGTTCCCTCGTCTGCTGCCCCCATAGCTGTAGCGGCGAAAAGATCCGCATTCGATGCGAGCTGCGCATGCAACTCGACCCGTAGTATATATTCATCCCGAGCCCCGGGATCGCTTTGGAGCAGTTCATTCAACGCCAGTGCCTGCTCCTCCGAGAAGGAGCCATGGCACACGCCCGCCACGGCCTCATCGAATTCGGGCGAGGGAAAGCTCAGCTTCATGCCATTGCGCCCTCCGCCGGCTTCCCTGCATCTTCGATGCAGGTCTGAAGTGCCAGGCGCACTCGCTGTAGCATCTTGTAAGTGGCCGCGACTGTTCGGCCGGAGCTTGCCGCCAGTTTCTCGATGCCGTCCCGCCGGTAGTAGTAACCTTCCACGAGCGAAAGCTGCGCATCGGGAAGTTTGCCGAGGCAGCTTTCCAAATGGCGGAGTCGAGAATCTATCTCTGGTCGTAACTCCTCACGGCGCAGCACAAGTTCCTCCGCCAACCCGCCCTCGAGCAGGGCCTGCCACCGCTGCTTTCGCTCCATCCATTGCCGAGTCTTGTTCAATGCAAACCGGCAAGCCCAAGGGGTGAATGGCTGACGAGGGTCGTACGCATGAAACTTCTCCCAGAGCACCACGGCCGTCTGCTGCACAATGTCCTCCGCGTCCGCCACATTCGGTACCAGCGCCGCGACATAGCGAAAGACCTCCCGCTCGCTGCGCAAAAACAGCGAAAGAAATTGCTGCTGCGCCGCCGCAGGATCTTCGAGAGGGCGAATGGGTTCTGGGGACATGCTCGAGCCGTCATGTTACTTCCGGCGAACGAGAGATTTTGGACAAACATTCTGAAGATTCACCGGCATACGGTAACGCAGCAAAAGGAGCTGGATAACACCGTACACGGCGGCAATACCTGCCGTGAGCGGATGCGAGCGACCGAACGCCCGCGTTCATCGACCCAGCGCAATTGGATCGCCGCATCACGCTGCTGATGCTTTTGACTGCGCTGTTGAGCGACTGTTGCATGCCGTGGCACTTGCCGGAAGCTGCGCGGGCTCCTTTGGATTTCGCCTTGTGGTTATCTGCCCTGTGTTGAATTGTAGCAGCGGCTCTGCCACGACCGAAGCCTGACGCCTTGCGTCAGAGATTTATGTAGGTCGGGTGGGGCCATTTTTCTTCTTCGGCTTGGTGAATTCACCGCGGATCTCCACTTCGGCGGGAACGAAACGCCAGTGTAGGTAAGGCGCATTCCACTTCTCTTCCACATCGCCCGCCAGACCGGTGGATATGCCGATATTCAGCCCTGGCCGTATGCGGTGAATCTCGTGAAGGATCGACTTATAAAGAGCCTCTTTCGCCACCGTACGTTTCCCTCGCCGCTTTTCGCCAGCGGGGATCAGCTTGTGTTTATCGTTTAGGCGAAACGTTATCGAACCCAGCACCACGTCGAGGCACTGCGCAAGTACGTGCTCGTGCGAGCGAAACTCGGAGATGTCTTCCCTAGCCAGCGTCCATCCTGCGCGGTTGATCTGCGGATTGTCCCTCATCGCCAGGATGAAACCTTTGAACTGGCTAACCGCTTCACGAGTCTCCGGCAACTCGTCGAAAAGCAGCCTCAGCTTCGCTGACGGACTGCCCTCTGGGCGATGCATGAGCCCGAACCCGTGCTTGATGAACTGATAGTAGAGCCGGAAAAGCGTCCCTCGATCTGGTCTTCTGTGAGATTCGTCGGATGATGAATGTTCTGCCGGAACATCACCCGCACTTTCAGATGCTCCTTCCGCACTTCCTCGAAGAAGACCTGCATCAACTCCTGATATTTTGTCAGGTATGGTGAAGACACTTTGGACCATTTCACCTCTCCAAACAGATTCAGTCGCTGCTTTTCGGCGTTCAGACGTCAGGTGATTCGGTCGTATTGCGACGACCCCACCATCACCCCACCGTAGAAGTTCGAGTAGAACGCCCCAGATACATCGGAGTCGTCGCAGAAGATCAGGTATTCCTTGTCCGCCATTGGATCAGCTTTGTCCGCTGAATGCTTCGCGGAGGAGGGTAGCAGAGAGTTTTTCTATCGACTCAAACCGGACTTGTGCTTCACGTGAGGCATTTGGTCCAGAGCGGAGCGCGAAGTCGGTTAGAAACTCGCTCACTGCAGCGATCGAGCACAACTGCTTCCACGCACGTTGCCAGGGGATCGCCGCTTCGCTTCTTGCTGCAGTCCGGCAGGCGCAGCATGCGCCATAGAAGCTCCACACGTTCATCTGACAATTCGGGGAGCCAGCGAACACGTGTGGAACATTCCTGAGGAGGTAATTGGTGAGGGGTAAGCCACTGTTCAAACAGTGGCGGACTACTGTCGAGAGAGTGCCGCGGCACTGTCGCACCCTGGCAGATGCTTGGACTGGCAGACGAAACGGCTGTCCCGACAGCATCCGGAGACTGTGTGAACAGTCCCGGGGAGTGATCGGACAGGCACAAGCGACTCTCCGTAGAGGCGTGAGGGACTCTCCGGACAGGCAGAAGTGACTGAGATTTGAGTGCTGCGGGTGAGATCACTGAGTACTCGGATACTGTACGCAGTGTCCTCGAGCACTGGCACATTGGGTCAGGCGATCGATGCACCATAGGTGCAAGCGACTCCGAATGTGCAGGTAACACTCGGCGGCCAGGTTTGCGGAACTGCTTTGCCACCTAAGCGGGACCTCTCGGCATGCCTGTGGAACATAGCCGTGCGATCAATGCGGGAAACGCCACAAGCTACTTGCGCCCAAGCAACTCGAAGATCCTGGTGAGCCCGGCCTTTCCCTTGATCTCGACGGGGTCTACGTCACGCCAGGCGAAGTCGTCTCCGGCTGCGGAACGCACCCGCTCGTCTGCCAGTACCCAGCTGCCGAACTTTGGATTCAGGGCCTCGAGGCGGTGGGCGAGATTAACCGGGTCGCCCAGGACGGTGTAGCTGAGACGGTGATGGGCACCGATGTTGCCCACTGCGACGGTTCCAGAAGCGAGACCGAAGCGCGTTTGCAGCGCAGGGAGGCCTTGCGCCATCCATGCCTGATTCGCCTTACCCAGCCGCTGACGGATCTCCAGTACCGCCTCGACTGCCGGGCGGGAATGATTATCCAGCGCGTGCGGCGCACCCCAGAAGGCCATCACGGCATCTCCGATGAACTTGTCCACGGTCGCCCCGTGGCTCTGCAGGACGGCGAGGACTTCATCGAAGTAACTCGACATATGCTGAGTGAGATCGGCTGCACTCATGGACTCGGAGATCGCGGTAAAGCCGACAATGTCGGTGAAAAGCACGGTGACCTCCGCAGAACGGGCTCCGATGGTCGCAGCCTCACCACGGTCCAGGAGTTCGCGCACGACCTCGATCGGTACGTAGCGCGCAAATGAATCCAGGGCACGACGCATGTTCTCCTGGGCATCCGCAAGCTGTCGGACCTCATTCAGCCGGGAAGGCACGCGCACTTCCTGACTCGTCTCCAGCCGCTGCAACCGGGTGCTGTGTTCCACCAGCCGGCCAAGCGGCGCGCTGTAGGAGCGCGAAAGTACCAGGGCCATGAGGACCGCTACAAGCAGCGCACCCACCGTGAGGTAGAGCAGGGCCACCCGTTCGCGACGAGTTTCTCCCAGCACGTCTTCCTCCGGCACCAGCACCCCGATCCAGAAGCGCTGGCCCTCGCTGAGCGCGTACGGCCGGAACCCGCACCACCAAGTCGCGCCATCCTGAGTGAACTGGAACGGCTCCAGTCCTGGCTGCTCCCTCCAGAGCTGCACGCTCTCGGCGACCAGCGGAATGCCGGATTCCGCTGCCGGACTGAGCAGGAGTCCGCGCGCATCGGTGCCCATCCCCGCCGGAGGTGCCAGAAGTCGGAGATCCTCTGTCAGCACGAAGGTTTTCCCTTTTGGTGAGACCTCGATGCTCTGCGCGAAATCCGAGAGATCTTCGAGAAGCACATCAAATGCGAGAATGTAAGGCTCCTTCGGGCCGACGACACGGACTGCCGCAGTGATCCCGGGATCGCCGGTAGGTACGAAGCCGTAGGGGGCGGTCCAGTAGATGGTGCTCTCGGAGGCACCAGCATCCACGAGTTTGTACCACGGCCGGGAGCGCGGATCGAAATCCAACTCCTGTCGCCAGCTTTTGAGGACTGCACCGCGCTCGTCCACCTGTGCCCAGTCGGCTTGCTGGCCTTTTCCCCGCTTGCTGATGCTGAGCCACTCGGTCTTCCGTTTCACTACCAGGAGCGCATCACCCCGCTGATCCCCGGTGTTCGCGGCGGACATTTGCGGGATGGCCGCAAGCACGGGGATCAGGATCTCGCCAGCGCGTCGCGGATCCGAAGGTGAGAACGTGCCGATCTCGCCAAAGTCCCGAACAATGCCGATGGAAGTCGTAACCGGCGCAAAGAAACGCCCCAGTCGATCCTGCGCCTTTGCAGCGGCTTCCTCGATGATCGAAACAGAGAAGCGCCGGACCGCCCGACGCGCGCCCGCAAGACTATAGGCGAGGAGGCTCCCTGAGATCAGGACAACCAGCAGGAGCAGATTGATGAACAGGCTCCAGCGAATGCTGATCCGCCAGCGGCGCGGGCGGTTAGGCATGAGACGGCAAAGCTACCGCCTCATACCGATGTGGCAACGATGATGATCATGCACCCTCCAGGGGTGCTACTCTCAGCCTTAATCGTCCCGACCGCCGATGAGCATGGGAAGGAGGTACCAGAGGAAGTAGGCGAGCGAGGTGATGAAGGCAGCCACGTAAGTCCAGCCTGCGGCATCGAGCGTCTTCTTCACACCACTGATCTCCTCGGGAGTTCCAATGTAGCCCATGCCCTCGAGGATCTGCTTGGCTCTCCGTGAGGCATCGAACTCGACCGGCAGGGTGACGAGATTGAAGAGCATGATCACACCCCAGGCCGCAGCCATGAGCATGACAACCCCACTCCATGGGAAGAAACCAAAGAGACCGAGCAGCGGCAGCCAGGTGACAATAGGGCTGGCAAAGTTCACCGCGCCGACCGACGTCATGCGCCACTGAAGAGGCGCGTAGGCGATCTTGTGCTGAATGGCGTGACCGCACTCGTGAGCGGATACCCCAAGTGCTGCTACGGAGTGGCCATAGTAGTTTTGCGTCGAGAGGACGAGGCGCTTGTTCAGGGGATCGTAGTGATCCCCGAGCATCTCGTCGTGAGCTACGATCTCGACATCGTCGATCCCCGCACGTTGCAGAATTGCAGCTGCAACCTCTGCGCCGGTCGCGCCAGACGAGGCGGGCACCTGACTGTACTTGTTGTACACGCTCTTCACCCGGGCGCTAGCCCAGAGCGAGATGAGCATCGTTCCGATGATGATGATCCAGAATATCATAGTTTCAGGTGACTAGTTTTGATGGCGTTTGGTTCGAATAAAAACGAGTTTTCTCCAGCTAAGCAGCGACTGCGGTATTCCGAGGAGCATCGGCCAGCGCACTCTGCACCATCATCATCTCGCCCACGTTCTCCGGGGTGAAGAGGCCGATTAGCCTCCCCTTCGAGTCGAGCACCGGAAGCGCAGGGCACTTGCAGCGATTCATGACTCCGAAGGCGCGATCAAAGAGCATCGACTGATGCACGGAAGGGATGTCCGTACGCATGACCAGCGCGGCCTCGGCATCCGCGCCATGTTTGCGCAGCCCGGCAATGAGGTCGTCCCGCGTGAGCAGGCCGGCGATCGTCCCATCACTCTCGACGATCGGAAACTCATGCTGGGAGGTGCTCAGCAAAAGATCGGCCGCCTCCTGCAGAGTGGCTTGTCGGGAGAGAACGCCAAACTTCGTGACCATGGCAGAGGAAACACGCAGGCCAGCGGTAGCACTCTTGAGCTGCGCCATGGCGGCTTCGTTCCCCGCCCCGTAGAAGATAAAGAGAGCGATGAAGGCGAGCATGATGTTCCCATTCATGAAGCCCCAAAACCCAGCAAAGATCGCGAGACCCTGGCCGACCGTCGCGGCGAAGTGGGTGGCGCGCGCATAGTCCATGCGCATGGCGAGCAGCGCTCGAAAGATCCGGCCGCCATCCATGGGAAAGGCAGGGACGAGATTAAACAAAACGAGCACCACATTCACCCGCAGCAGCATCTCGAGGATGCTCCCGGTGATGGGTTGGAAAAGGAAGGGGTTCTGCAGGGCAGGCATGCCCAAACCTAGCCAGAGCAGCGCGACGATCACCACGTTGACCATCGGCCCCGCAATAGCGACGACCAGCTCCTGGCGGGGATCGTCGGGCATGCGCTCAAGGCGCGCGATACCTCCGATCGGCAGCAACGTGATATCTTGGGTGCCGATCCCGTAGCGGCGAGCCGCCAGGGCGTGGCCGAACTCGTGCAGGAGCACGCAGAGGAAAACGAGCAGAATGAAAGCGACGCCTTCAAAAGCGGCAACTGCCCCGCTCAGGCGGTAGTAAGTAACGCCGATCCACGCCAGCAGGAGCAGGAAGGTAAAGTGGATTTTGACGTCGATGCCCGTGATTCGGGCGAGATGGAAAGACCAGCGCATAGGGAAAGTGGCAGCGAACAGGACGAGATACGTCTCACAAGCACAGATAGCGCCTGCGAAGCGAGGAACAACGTGCGGATGGACCGCAACGCTAGAGGAAGCGAATCAGCCCAGTGAGCAAGGAGTCGACTCCCCTTTCGTCCTGGGGTGCATGCAGCTGGCGTTTCATGGACGAATCTTTCTTAACACGATGCATCTGACCCCTGCTCGGCTCAAAGGTTCAAAAACGAGCGGCAGTCCATCGCCTGAGGAACCCGCCTCGTACGCTCGCTGGAACCTCCAGCAGCCGCGATCGGCCAAACTTCTTAGCCTGCTACACTATGCAAATACACGTCAGTCCCCGTAATATTCCCCTCACCGCGTCGATTCACTCGGCAGTCGCCAACCAGATTTCGCAACTCGAAGGACACGGTACAGAACTCCTTGCCGCCCATGTCGTGATGATGCACGCGGACGCGGCCAGTCCGGACGATCGCTACTGTGTCAAAGTGCATCTTGCAGTCCGTGGCCCGGATATCCACGCAGAGCACTCCGCGAGTGACCTCTATGTTGCGCTCGAAGCCGTGACTGCAAAACTTTCCAGGCAGCTGCGCAAGAAGAAGACCGCAACTACCAAGAAGACCCGAATCACCTCACAAAAGGCGGTCGAAAGCCAACGAACGACCGGTGAAATCCCCAGGGCCTTGAAGAAAGGTCTCAAAGATCCGAGTGAGGACAGCTCTCGGCAGGCTGCGTAACAGACGTTTGAGCCGAGGAGGCGTGGAATGAAAGTTTTGCGACGCTTCGAGATCATGGTGCCGTTGCACTTTAACGACGGCACTGCGGTCCCTCTGGAGCTTCTCACGCAGACTCAAACTGAGCTTGAGGAGCGCTTCGACGCTGTCTCCTCGGAAGGTCAAACGATCCGGGGCTTCGATCGTGAGTCTGGGGACGGGGAGGATGAACTTGTGCGTTTCTTCACCGACGTGCCGAATACCGATGACAACCTTGCGTTCTTCCGGGAAACGAAAGAACGGTTAAAATCCCGCTTCCAGCAGGAGGACATCTGGATTGCTACTCATCTCATAGAAGTGTTGTGACAGGGCTGGCCCTGCCCATGCAGCGGCTGTAGGAGTCTTCGGGTGTCCGACTTTTCTTCCGCAAACGCTGTCGTCAGCGCTACAGAGCTCACCGTCCGTTACGGCGCTTACACGATTCTCGATGAGGCTACCGTCTCGATCAACGAGGGGGAGCGCATTGGTCTCGTAGGCAGGAATGGCGCGGGGAAATCCACGTTTTTGCGCATCGCAGCTGGTTCACTGGAACCGGATTCGGGCTTCATTACCCGCCGCCGGGAGCTCATCACCGGGTATCTCCCCCAGGCTTTCGAACTCGATGAGGCCAGCGACGTCCACACCAACATCCTCTCCGGCGCGCAGCGTGCACTGGATTTGATTGCGGAGTACGATGTCACGCCGCCCGAGAGTGCCCGCAGCTCTGAGGTGCTCGACCTCATTAATCATTTGGACGGATGGAGCCTGGAGCATCGGATCAAGAGCCTCATCACCAATCTTCATGCACCGGAGCCCGATCGGATCGTTTCGTCGCTGAGCGGGGGCGAGAAACGCCGCGTAGCGCTCTGCCGGGCGCTGCTTGGACGACCCGATTTCCTGATCCTCGACGAACCGACCAACCACCTCGATACCGAGTCTATCGAGTGGCTGGAAAACTTCCTCGCGCAGTACTCCGGGGCCTGCCTCTTTGTGACGCACGACCGGTACTTCCTGGATAAGGTGGCGACTCGGATTCTGGAGCTGCAGCGCGGGAAGTTCACTTCGCACCAAGGCTCCTATAATGACTTCCTACTTGGCCAGGCGCAGCGCGCATCGATGGAGGAACAGCAGGAGCACAAGCGCCAGAAGTTCCTTAAAAGCGAGCTGGAGTGGGTGCGAAAAGGCCCGCGTGCCCGTAGAACGAAATCGGTGGACCGAATCGAGCGCTACTTCGAAATGGCGGCGCAAGAGGGGCCGGAGCAGGAGCTGGATGTGGAACTGATCATTCCACCCGCACCAAAACTTGCAAATCGTGTAATCGAACTCAAGGCGGTGAGTTTTCTGCAAGGTGATCGATTGCTCGTGGACAATCTCTCCCTGGATATCCCAGCGGCTGTGCGGATCGGGATCGTCGGTCGCAACGGTCTCGGGAAAACCACGTTGCTACGAATGATCCTGAAGGATCTGGAGCCCACCAGCGGCACTGTGGAGATGGGCTCCCGTACGGAGATCAACTACGTCGACCAGGGACGATTGCAGATCGACGAGGAGAAGACGGTTTATGAGGAAGTTGGTGAGGGCCTGGAGTACGTGCGTCTCGGCGACGAGAACGTCTCGTTGCGGGGCTATCTGCGGCGCTTCCTCTTCACGGAGGAGCGGATTAACTCGAAGATCAGCATCCTCAGCGGCGGTGAGCGTTCGCGGGTCATCCTTGCAAAGATACTCAAGCGCGGCGGCAACGTGATTGTCCTCGATGAGCCCACGAACGATCTCGATCTTTCCACGCTGCGCCTGCTCGAAGAAGCGCTCATGCACTTCACGGGTACTGTAATCGCAGTCAGCCATGATCGTTATTTCCTGAACCGGATCTGCACGCACATTCTCGCCTTCGAAGGAGAAGGCCGGATCTTCTACGATGCCGGTAATTACGACGACTATCTCGCAAAGCGGGCCGCGCGTCTGGCCGCCGCGGCACCCGCGGGAGATGTGAAGCCGGGCACGCCCGGGAAGCGCATGGAGAAGGCGCGCAAGCTTTCCTACAAGGAGACGAAAGAGCTCGAGACCATGGAAGGAATCATCCTGCACGCCGAAGACGAAGTCGCCCGTCTGGAAGGAATCTTCGCCGACCCGGAAGTGTACACCAAGCAGGCCGCAAAAGTCACAGCGCTGGAAGCCGAACTCACCGCAGAGCGCCACCAAGTGGCCAAGCTGTACAAACGGTGGGAGGAGCTCGAGGCGATCCGTAAACAGGCGTGATGCAGTTGCGAAGACGAGGGCAATTCCTCCTAAAGCGCCCCAGTCTCGCTTATCGAGATGCCTGCTCTGTCCCTCAGCTGATTAGCAGCAGCCGCGGTGGCTGCCCGGGTCGGGTCGTAGGCGCGCGGTGGATGCAAGGAGGAACCGGGCTGCCTGGGTAATCAACGGCGATTCGCCAGAGATTGCCCAGGCCGAAGGAGAAAGGCTGGGCTCCTGGCAGAGGAGCGTAGTGAAGGTCGTAGCAACTGTCCGTCAGGAACCGGAGGAAGTCTTCGTCGTCATCCCCTCCGTATAGCTTCAGCAGTTCAGCCCGCGTTTCTGGGATGTCCACCCGCCGTCGCGCCTGCTCATTGCTCAGCCCTTCTGAAGCAATCTGGTTGTAGCTGCAAAGGTAGGTGTCGGTCTCAACTGTCGCGCTATCGGCATGGAAGGAGTATACGTCGATGGGAACCGCCTCCGGCCCCTCGTCACGTGGGTAGCCATGGATGCAGTCGAGGATCGGTAGCAGTCCGTGAGCCCGAAGAAGCTGCTGGTCTTCGAGAAGAGTGGCTCTGGCAACTGCACCAGCCGCGCTTAGGGAGAGGTTTGCGAGGAGGGGTTCGTCGACTGTGGTGATTCCCTCAGTGACGCGGAGCTGTTCCACGATTTCGTCGAAATCCCCGGTCAATCTCCGGTGCCAGCAGAGCGCGTTGATTCCGCCTCCGAAGGGGGTCCCGACAAGTTCAGCGAAGCTCTGTACGACTTTGATGCGGGGGTTATGGGCTGGGAGGGTGAGCGAAAGCATGCACGGTCTGATGAAAGGATCGGCAGGCAATGTGTCCTGCAGACGGGAAACCGCGAGCGTTCAGAAACAAACATGCACCTGAAACGCGGCGCGACCAAAGATCGTCGAGACTCCCGGACTCTACGCGGTGCCATGAGAACCCTTTCCGCCCTGATTGCAGCCGCTCTCACCCTGCCCATGGGGAATAGCGCTCCCGCCGCCGAATTCAACTATGCAGAGGCGCTGCAGAAGACGCTCTATTTCTATGAGGCGCAGCAGAATGGCACGCTATCCCCGAACAATCGCGTGACGTGGCGCGGACCTTCGGGAATTACAGATGGGAAGGACATTGGCCGTGATCTCACCGGAGGCTGGTTCGATGCTGGCGATCACTGGACGGCAAACCTTACGATGTCGTTCGCGGCGATGTCGCTGGCGTGGAGCGCTGTGGAGCAGCCGCAGGGTTGGGTAAAGACTGGGCAGATGGATGAGCTGCTGGAGTCGCTCATCCACGTGAATCAATACTTTGTGAAGTGCGTGCTGAACCCAGACTGCGCGGACCCGGCGCATGATCTCGACGTAGTGATAGGGTGCGGCGGGCGTGAGGGCGTGGAGCCACCATCAGTTCACGCGATGTGGGCCGGCGCGGAGTTGGCTCATTTGATGACCAATCGCCCGACCTTTCGACTGAACAAGCAATGCCCCGGTGGGGATATCCCCGCGGCGATGGCAGCAGCGATGACGGCTAGCGCCATGGTCATACGTGACCATACGGAGGCGCTGAAGGGTAAGCGTGGGTATGAGGACTTCGATGCGGCTGTGTTTTGCGATACGCTGCTCGATCGCGCGGCCAAGCTCACTCTCTTCGCCAGGGCCAACATGGGGCCAATGGTGCCAGAGAAGGGCACCGAAGAAGAGAAGGCGGCCATTCGGAGACAACGACTCCAGGCGCTGCGTGCTGACGGCAAGATTGTCGAAGTGGGCTACCGCTGTGCACTCGCACCGCAGGTCTTCGCCGCGGCGACCTGGCTCGCCCGCGCAATGCCCGCAGGCCTAGAGCGCGAGCGCTGGGTCACGTTCGCGGAGGAGATCTACGAGGGTCCGTACAAAGGTGAGAACTACCACGACTGGTGGCAAGACTCGGGCCTGACAAACTTCGGACGCATTGGCGCTTTGAATATGTTGCGGCTCAATCCGGCGACCGAGAAGTATCACGCCGAGCTGCAGTACTTTGCGGTGCGCTTTACGGACTACAAGACAACACCGGGCGGCCTCCGGCTGCGTGAGTGGAACTCACACGAATACGGCAGCCTTCGCCACGCCAACAACGCTGCCGCCATCGCGCTCTACTACAGCGATCTGGTGGAGCAAGCGCCGGCAATCACGGGAAATACCTGGTGGAAAGGCGCGAAGAGCAATGCCGAGTTGAAGGCGTCATTTATCCAAGCAGCGCGCCGACAGGTGGACTATGCGCTGGGAGCGAATCCCTACGGTCGAAGTTACCTTGTCGGCTTCGGGAATAAGCCGTTCAACAACTCGCATCACCGCGGAGCCTTCGGCGCGTGGGCGGGCTTTGAGCACGTCATTGCCGGGAAACCCGAGTTCCGTCGCGAGGCACGCCATGTCCTCTACGGCGCGCTGATTGCCGGGCCGGACCACAATGACGTCTTTCTATGCGGCAAAGAGAACCGCCCCTACCTGCTCCTGGAGGACGGAAAGGCGCGCGACTTCTTCTACAAGTTCCCCAACCGCGAGAAGCCGGTGCGTAAAGCTGGCTACGTATTCAATCCCGCTGATCAGCCGATTCAAGATGTCATGGACTCGCAGTTCAACGAAGTCGCGCTCGACTACAACGCCGGCTTCACTGCGAACCTCGCATGGCTCTGCGCGCACGATCTGAGCACGGGAAACGCGCTACCCGACTCCGCCTTTCCCCCGCCCGAGACGAAGAACGAATCGTTGGATCTCCGCTCGACAGATCGAGAGTTTTTTGTAGCAGCAAGAGTGCTCGGTGACAGCTCTGAGGGTACCGAGATCGAGGCGACGATCTGGAACCGCAGCCGCTGGCCATCGCGGGCAACCGACCAACTCAGCTTCCGATACTACTTCACCCATGTAGGCGAAGTCGGCGCGATTCTTTCCGACGGTGGCGGGGCAAAAGTCAGCGCTGTGCAAAACGAGCCAACAGGTGACCAGTACGTCGAAGTCTCGTGGCCGGGCGAAGTCTTGCACCCCGGCACGCACCAGACCAACTCCCGCCGGGTGCGGCTTAAACTCACCGCACCAGCCTGGAACCCCGCTGATGACTGGTCCCACGCCGCGCTGGACTCCGAAATGCGTCTGGCCCCTCGCCTCCCCGTCTATAACGCCGGTAAGATCCTAGGCGGCAATGAGCCAGAATAGGATCATCCCTGTTTCGCGTAAGAACCTGATTTGAGCAGCTTCACGTCACCTTTGACGCCTTGCTAGGCGAAGCTACCTGAGCCAGAACGCGGCTGCTCGATTCTTGCCGTAGGTCACTCGAGAGGTATAACGCGGGATCCCCATTACGTGAAAGATTTCACCCGTTCCTCTCTTCAACGTGCGTTCGGCACGCCTGCCACTCAGCTCGTTGCGGCGGCACTCCGCACGGTGTCTGCGCTGCTGATCTTAGCCCCTGGACCAGTACTTTTTGCCCAGGAGCAGACTTACTCACGCAAGGCAGACGTGATCTACGGCAAGAAGTATGGCATGGCGCTCACCATGGACATTCTCCAGCCAAAGGAGGGAGCTAATGGGCTGGGTGTGGTCTTCGTGGTCAGCGGCGGCTGGTACTCTGCCCATTCGACGGACGGTCAGGCACGTCGTGTCCGCTTTCTACTCGACCGGGGGTACACGGTCTTTGCGGTGGTGCATGGTAGCCAACCGAAGTTCGCGATCCCCGAGATCCTGGAGGACCTCCATCGCGCGGTACGCTTCATCCGCTTCCACGCCGGGGAACACAGCATCGCACCAGATCGCATCGGCATAACGGGCAGCTCCGCAGGCGGGCATCTTTCGCTCATGCAGGGTATGGCGGGCGACCTGGGCCGTCCGGAGGCCAAGGATCCGATTGACCGCATGTCCAGCCGGGTACAGGCAGTGGCCTGCTACTTCCCACCCACGGACTTCCTCAACTATGGGAAGCCAGGCGAAGTGGCGATAGGCCGAGGAATCCTCTGGAACTACTTTGGCGCTTTCGACTTCCGGGAGCTCGATCCTTCCTGGGGCAGGCTGGCGCCGATCACGGATGAAGCAAGAATACGGGAGATCGGAAGGCTTATTTCACCAGTCACTCATGTCACAGCCGACGACGCGCCTACGCTTATCATCCATGGCGACAAGGACTGGCTGGTCCCGATCCAACAGGCAAATGTCTTCATCGAGAAGCTCCAGTCGGTCGGCGTAGAGGCTAAGCTGGAAGTGAAGGTCGGTGGCGATCACGGCTGGCCCAAGATGAGCGAGGACGACCAATTGATTGCCGACTGGTTCGACAAGCACCTCAAGGCAGACGGATCCGAGGACTAGAGGCACCGTACTAGGGGTGAACACTAGTACTCAGCGCGATTGAGCAACGGGGTGCGAAACTACCTTGTCACAACTCACCGCACACCCATGAGAGTTATCTGGAAAGGCAGCATCAGTTTCGGCCTGGTGAATATACCGGTGGGAGTTTATCCCGCCACTCGCGAGGAGAAGATCAGCTTTAAGCAGCTGCGGGCGACTGATCTCAGTCCGATTCGGTACCGGAAGATTGCGGAAGCTGATGAGAAAGAGGTCAAGGCTGATGAGATCGTGAAGGGTTACGAGTACGAGAAGGGCACGTGGGTGGTCTTGAAGGACGAGGACTTCCAGAAGGTCCGGATCGAGTCAACGCACTCGGTTGAAATCACCGACTTTGTTGAGCAGGCGCAGATCAACCCGAAGTTCTTCTACAAACCTTACTTTCTGGAGCCGCAGAAAGGCGGTGAGAAAGCTTATGCCCTGCTCTATCGGGCGCTCACTGAGACTGGCAAGGTCGGCATTGCGAAAGTCGCCATCTCGGGTCGCGAGCACCTTGCAGCGGTCAAACCAGACGGCTTGTTCCTCATTATGGAGTTGATGCATTTCGCGCACGAGGTGCTCGAGCCGGATAGCCTCAAGACCGTGACGGACAAGGAAGTCTCACCAAAGGAGCTCCAGATGGCCGTGTCTTTGATCGGAGCAATGACTGCGGAATGGGAACCCACGAAGTATAAGGACCAGTACCAGAACGCAGTGCGCGAGATGATCGAGGAGAAGGTACAGAACCGTGCGCCCGCTGCACCGCAGGCTAAGACCAAGGCTCCTGGGAACGTGGTAGATCTTCTCGCAGTCCTTCAGGAAAGTCTGAACAAGGCCGGCAAACGTGAGCAGGCACCGGCAAAAGGCAAAGCCCCCCGCTCTACCGCACAGCTCGTGAAACAGAAGCGCAGGGCGGCTGCGTAGCTCCAAAGAACGGTTCGGCAGGCTCCCAAAGGGCTGCGCGCGGTATTCTCTTTGGTCGAAGGAACCTCTGCGCTGGGACTGGCGCTAGGCGCGCGATCACCCTACGTTCCGCGTCATGTCTCCCGCCGGTCCGCGTTCTCGCGTTACTTCAACCATCTTAGCGGCTGCTTTTGCAATCGCTGCTTCGTTCTTGCCACCCCACGCATCTCTCCACGCTCAGGATGCAGCGCCGCGGGAAGGCATAGCTGAGGAGCAGGTCATCCAACTCGGCACGTTGCATGGCCAGATGAAGTACGACAGCGAGTTCTTCCAAGTGAAGCCAGGCGCGACGGTGAAGCTCGTCTTCAAGAACACCGACGAGATGCAGCACAACGTGGTGATCTGCAAACCAGGCAAGGATACCTGGCTGCAGGTAGCGCAGAAGGCTTGGGCGCTCGGACCTGAGGCAGTGAAGGCGCAGTTCGTGCCCGACGACGGCAACGTGCTCTTCCACACGAAGGTCGTAGACCCGCAGAACTCGGATACGATCATCTTCAAAGCGCCTGCGGAAGATGGTGATTATCCATACGTCTGCACATTGCCCGGGCATGCCTATCTCATGCGGGGCGTAATGAGGGTGGGCGGATCTGCGACCGGCCTCAGCGATTTGACTTACAACTACTTTGAGGGTGTCTGGAGCAAGCTCCCGGATTTCTCTGCTCTCACGCCGAAGAGTGCCGGGCAGCTGCCGAAGAACACGATCGACCTGTCAGTGGCTGGCCGGGCGGATCACTTCGGCATGGTTTTCAGCGGGAAGCTAAATGTGCCGCAGGATGGGGAGTACACCTTCTACATAAACTCCGATGACGGCTCCCGCATCTGGATCAATGATCAGCAGGTGGTGGAGTACGATGGCATTCACGCGCCAGAGGGCGATCGCATCGGCAAGGTGCGGCTCACGAAAGGCGCGCACCCGTTCCGCCTTGAATTCTTCGAGGGGCAGCAGGGGCAGCAACTGGATGTCGCGTGGGAAGGTCCCGGAGTTGCCCGAGCCATGCTCTCTACGGGCACCCCAAGCGCAACCCTCACGGAGAACCGACACCGTCTGCAGATAACGGATCGGCCGCTCGTGATTCGCGCCTTCGTGGATGGCGGCCCGGCTCGCGCCATCTCTGTAGGCCTCCCCGGCGGCACGCATTACTGCCTGGACGCCGGGACCGGCAGTGTCGCCTTTGCCTGGACGGGCGACTTCCTCGATGTTGCACCCGACCGTGGCAAAGACGAGGGCGCGCGTGGGGGCGGCTGGTGCAAGATTCTGGGCGAGAAGTTCACAGTCGGCACGGTTGGTTTTCCGCTGCGCTTCGGTGATCCAGCCAGGCAGCCGGTGGTGAGATTTGGTGGCTATCGCCGACCCGGGGGCGGGCATTCTGTAGCGGCTGCACACACCGACGAAGGGCATCAACATCACGCGCCAACAGCGGCGGAGGACGTTCCGGTGTTCCTCTTCTCGCTGGAAGGAGTCGCCGTCCAGCAGCGCATCCGGCCTGCACCGCGCGGGACGGGCCTGCAGTACGAATTCCGAGTCGAACAGGCGCCACCTGGAGATCTTTTCTTTGTCGTGGATCCCGCAGGCCTCGACCTCACCGCCTCCGTCGGCACCTGGACGAGCGGTGTGTTGAAGATCCCCGCTGCTGATGCCCGGCAATTCACTGTTACTCTTACCCGCCGCTAATCCGAGTCATGAAGACATTCTTCTCCTGCGTGGCTGCCTGCGCCTTTCCCCTGATCCTCTGTGCACAGGTTCCCGATAAGATTCCTGCTGGCTATCGGGTTGAGACAATCCCGATCCCGGACGGGATCACGCTGAGCGTGGGCGGCCTGGCCTTCGCACCCAACGGCGAGCTGCTGATCTGCACTCGCGAGGGCGAGGTTTGGAAGTACCGGGACAATCAGTGGCACCTCTTTGCCGATGGCCTTCACGAGCCGCTCGGCATTCATCTGGATCAGAAAACCGGCGAGATCTGGGTCGTGCAACGTCCGGAGATGACCAAGCTGGTGGACGAAGATGGTGACGGGCGCGCGGATCTCTACCAGACGGTGAGCGCGGACTGGGGTCTCACGGACAACTATCACGAGTATGCCTATGGTCCGATCCGCGATCCCAAGGGGAACTTCTACGGGACACTGAATACAACGTTGAGCTGGCCCGGCTGGGCGGGCAGCGATCGCTGGGACCTGGGTCGCGTGCACGACGCCAAGATGGGCCGGGCTGCGAAGTACCGCGGGTGGTCATTCCGCATCGCGCCGGACGGCACATTCACTCCGTGGTCGAGCGGCATGCGCTCACCCGCAGGCCTCGGCCTGAATCTGGAAGGCGACCTTTTCTACACCGACAATCAAGGCGACTGGAATGGCACCTCCAGTCTGCAACACACGGTGCAGGGGCGCTTCCACGGGCATCCCTCGTCCCTCATGGATCACCCGGATTTCACCGGGAAGGATCTCAACAAGATCAGCGTCGAGGAATACGATCGTCTACGCACCCTGCCGGCGCTCTTCCTTCCGCATGGCGATCTCTCGAACTCGCCCGGCGAGCCTACAGTGGACTCTACGCAAGGGAAGTTCGGCCCGTTTGCGGGGCAGTTCTTCATCGGAGATCAGACCCGCTCGAACATCATGCGCGCTTACCTGGAGAAAGTCGGCGGACAATACCAAGGCGTGGTCTTCAACTTCATCTCACCTCTCCAGAGCGGCTGTCTGCGCACCGCCTTCGACCCCGAGGGCAGGCTGTGGGTCGGCCAGACGGGACGCGGTTGGCGTTCCGTGGGTCCAGAAATCTACGGGCTGCAGCGCATCACCTATGACTCCAAGTCCGCGCCAATGGAGATGCAGAAGATCAACGTAACTAAGAACGGCTTCCGCATCACCTTCACCAAGCCCGTGGACCGCCAACAAGCAGCGGACCCGAAGAACTATCGGATTCAGCATTGGCACTACCGCTACCAAGCTGAGTACGGCGGCCCAAAAGTGGATGAGAAGACCGTGCTTCCGACCAAGATGAACCTTTCCGAGGATGGTACGGTCGTGGATCTGGAGCTCCCGCTCGTCCCGAGGAAAGTCTATCGGATCACCCTGGCTGGAGTTAGCGCTGCAGATGGCATGCGGCTCTCAAACGACACGGGTTGGTACACGCTGAATCAGCTGCCGGAGTAAGCGCTCCGGCGCTGGGTCGACAATGTCTTGGACTGGCGTCTGTGTGCTGACGGGTACATCCTTGTGAAGCGGCGACGTGCGCGTGTTCCTCGCCGGTGTCGCCTTTTCCGCTCCGCCGGATACCATCGAACGCTATGCTCAAGCCGTATCTCCTCCACGCTTTCGCTCTCCTCACCCTCGCCGTCACCTCTCTGGGTGAAAAGGCCCAGACGCAACGTGTCTATTTCATCGGGAATAGCGTCACAGATACTGTTCGCTACGATGCGCTGGTGAAGCTCGCCGCTGCTCGCGGAGTGAAACTGGAGGTGGGTCGCACAATGATACCCGGGGCGCCGCTTGAATGGATATACACCCACCCGAACGATGGCTTTCAGCAGGAGCCGTACGGGCGCTGGAACAAAGCGCTTACGGAGTTCGCATGGGACGCAGTGTCGCTCCAGCCTTTCGACCGGCATCTGCACGGGAAGAACGATGCTGGCAAAGATCTGGGCGACGTGGCGCTGATCAAGGAATGGGCAGAGATGGCGGCGCAGAAGAACCCCGAAGTGCAGATCTACATCTATGCGCGCTGGCCGCGGGTCACCAGCGGCGGAAAGAGCGCGGACTTTGACAAGAATGACTTTGATCCAGCAAAGCCAGGCAGCGGCAATGATCTATCCAAGGTGGATGATTTCACCGCGCGCTGGGAGACTCCCTATTCAGGGGGTTGGGACAATACCAACGAGACGCGCGCCTACTTTGACCAGCTGCTTGCGGAGTTACGGACAGAGACGCCCTTTCTCAGAAAGCCGATCCAGCTCGTGCCAGTCGGGCACGTGATGAACGCACTCCACCAGAAGATGAAGACGGGCAGTGTGCCGGGTTACACGAGCATTCATCAGCTCTACAAAGACGGCATTCATCTGAATGAGGCTGGCCCCTACCTGGTTGGCTGCACTTACTTCGCAATGCTGATGAAACAGTCGCCGATTGGCCTACCTTCAGAGCCTTATGGCCGGATCGCGTCGGACTTGGCCACAACGATTCAGCAAACCGTCGAGGAGATCGTAAAGCCGCTTTCCAATACGGACATCAAATGACCTGAGACCAGGAATCACGTCCGTCCGACGCTGTGAAGTTAGATCAGAAGGCGTGATCGACCACACGCTGAACGCGCAACAACAAGAGTCGCACATAGTTGGGAGTTACTAGCTAACAACCCGAAGCTGCGTTGTCAGAGACACTGATGTTCCCGAGCGTGACGGAGGAATGACTTCAGCTAACAAACCAACGTTCCTCTTTGCCCACGGCGCGGGCGCTTCGTCGAGCCATCCATGGATGCTGCGCTGGGCGGAACTTTTGGCGTCGATCGGGAACGTCGTTACGATTGATTATTCCTATCTCACGGAAGGACGGAAGCGGCCTGACCCTCTGCCAAAACTTGTCGAAGAGCATCGGGAGGCGCTGGAAAGAGCACGCCACTTGCATGGTGGGCCCACCGTGCTGATCGGCAAGAGCATGGGAGGACGGGTAGGATGCCACCTTTCTCTGCAGGAACCCGTGGCGGCGGTGGTCTGCCTTGGCTACCCGCTCTGCGGGGGAGGTGATTGCACCAAGCTGCGCGATAAAGTGCTGCGTGAAATGACGGTTCCAGTGCTCTTCGTGCAGGGCACGCGGGATTCGCTCTGTCCCTTGGATGTGCTTGCGAATGTCCGCAGCGGTATGATTGCCGTGAACGAACTGCACGTTGTCGAGGGCGGCGACCACTCACTGCTTGTCACGAAGACACAGCTCAAGGCTAGCGGCGAGTTACAGGCAGATGTTGATCACCGTATTCTCCAGGAGATCCAAAAGTTTAGCGATCGGCATACCCGGCGACACGGGGACAGGCCCCATACCGTGTTCCTTTGATGAGCGACTCGCGAGATTTGCTCAGCAGATTCTGTGATGATGCGCTCTTGGGTAATCCTATCTCTGGCGCAGTGATAGAGGCAGCTGTGAGCCCCGCGCCGACCAGAGCGTTGCCTGCAGCTGAGCAGAGATCACAAAGGTCCCAATAACGTGGTGCCTTGCCACCGGCTTCGACAGGAAGTGGGCTGTGGGGCCCGTCACATCGTCTCAACTTGCTCGGTCGCCTGAGCAAATCGGGTCGTCGTTGTGCCAAATTGGCGCATCATTGTGCCATTTTGGCACAATGCCCTCCCGAATCGAGAGAACGTCCTCCCGATTTGAGAGAATGCCCGAGCAATTTCAGTGTCCATTGTGCCAATGTGGCGCAATGCCCTCCCGAATTCAGAGAACGTCCTCCCGATTCGGGGGGACGTCCTCTAGAATTCAGAGGCAGCATCAATGCACGCGTTGAGCGCAAGTGGTTGGTGCAAGTCCCTTGGGCTCGGCACCCACGCAGCGGAATAGGTGCATCGGGTGAGGCCCCAAGGCGCGCGCAGCTTGGAATGCCTTACCAGTTCCTCACTCGCATCTCCCTTTATTTCAGGTGGATAGTTCCCGTGAACTGCCCAAAGTGGCCAAAGACATTCTTCTGAGCGCTAATGAGAGCCGGTGATTCTGCAGGTGATAAAGCCCACGAGCGCTCGGATGCGACTTCAAGCAATGACCCCTTTCCTGCTCTGGTCTCTACCCCCGCCATTTCGGAGGGCGTCTTCCGCTGCGATCAGGATTGGCGGTTCACGTTCGTCAATGATGACGCGGAATTGCTCTTGGGAAGAAAGCACAAGGAGCTTCTCGGAACAATAATCTGGGACGAATACCCGGATATCCTGGGGACCGATGTGGAGCGTACGTACCGACGCGCCGCCGCGGACGAGTCGAGCCTCAGTATGGAGGTATTCTATCCTGCGCTCAGCGCCTGGTTTGCCGTACGAGCCCAAGGTTTGGGCGATGGCTCCCTGTGCGTGAGCTTTCACGATGTGACTGCGCGCAAAGCTGGCGAACAGTCGTGGAGAAAAGGCGAGGAGCTGCTGCGAACGATGCTCGAGAACGTAAAGGACTACGCCATCTTTGCTCTCGATCCGGAGCGCCGCGTGACGAGCTGGAACACCGGCGCCGAACGCCTCTTCGGCTACGCAGAGGATGAGATCCTAGGCCATCTCGGTGACCGCATCTACACGCCGGAGGATCAGGCGACCGGCATTCCACAGATGGAAACTGCAAGGGCTCTTCAGGATGGACGCGCCGAGGACAAACGCTGGCACATGCGCAAGGACGGGAGCCGCTTCTTCGTCGCTGGGATGGTGCGACCAATGTTCAACGAAGCAGGTGCGTTCGTAGGCTATATCAAGGTTGCCCAGGATATCACAGAAAATCGCCGCGCCGAGACGGCGCTCCAGCAACAAGCCAATCTTCTTGATCTGAGTCACGATGCCATCTTCGTGTGGCAGCTCGGCGGCACCATTAGCTACTGGAACCGCGGAGCTGAGCAGCTCTACGGCTACAAACGCGAGGAAGCCGCAGGACGCAATCCGCAGGAGCTGCTTGAGACTAAGTATCCCAGCAGCATGACCGATCCCGCGGAACACCTGGAACGTGAGGGAAAATGGACGGGGCAGCTTTGCCACACCTGCAAAGACGGCAACACTCTTCACGTCGAGAGTCGACAGATTGTCATCCAACTCCCGGATGGTGAGTCCATCGTGCTGGAGAGTAATCGCGACGTAACCGAGCGTCATCGCTCCGAGGCGGCGCTCCGGGACCGCGAGGCTCAGCTCGAGCTCGCCATATCAATCGCGCAGCTGGGTACGTTCGACCTCGATCTGCTTTCCGACCGTGTGAAAGTCAACGATATCGGGTGCTCTATTTACGGCTGGGCTGCTGATGCTCCGATCACATTCTCAGAAGTTCAAACGCACTTTCATCCCGATGATCGCGAGGGAGTGCTGACACAGGTCGGTGCTGCGCTCGATCCGAAGGGATCGGGCAGCTTTGGCTTGGAGCAACGCATCATCCGCACAGATGGCGTGGTACGGTGGATCCGGGTCTTTGGGCAGGCGTTCTTTGAAGGAGAAGATGGTGAGCGCCGGGCGGTCCGATGTCTGGGTACCTACAGCGATATCACTCCGCTGAAAGAGGCTGAGGATCTCCTGAAGGAAGCAAACCGGCGCAAGGATGAATTCCTTGCCATGCTCGCTCACGAGTTGCGCAATCCGCTCGCGGCCATTCGTAGCGCGCTACTGGTCTCAGAGGCCTCAGACTGTGACGCAGACTCTACCACATGGGCGAAGGGAGTTGTAGATCGGCAGAGTGCACAGCTTTCCCGGCTCGTAGATGACCTCCTTGACGTAGCGCGTATCACCTCAGGGAAAATCCGCCTACAGCAGACAGTGATTGGTGTTACGTCACTGCTCGACCATGCTGCGGAGGTCGTTCGCCCGCTAATCTCGGCACGACATCATGAGCTGGTGACCGACTATGATCGAAGCGGTGAGCTGGTGGTACATGCTGACGCCACGCGGTTGGAGCAGATCATCGTTAACTTGCTAACCAACGCCGCGAAATACACTGAACCCGGTGGCAAAGTCTGGCTCAGTGCTCGCCGTGAACTATCACAAGTGGTTATTTCGGTCCGTGACTCGGGAGTCGGCATACCACAGGAAAAGCTTCCTGAGATGTTCGAGCTTTTTGCTCAAGGGGAACGTTCCATTGCTCGATCAGAAGGAGGCTTGGGCTTGGGTCTGACGATAGTGCGTACATTAGTCAGCATGCACGGCGGCACAGTCACTGCGCGCAGCGACGGTGTAGGTCAAGGCAGCGAGTTCATTGTGCGGCTCCCCGCGCTTGAGCCGAGTGGGACATTGGCCTCAACTCGGCCTCCTGGTCCCCTTGAAGACACCGCACCAAGCGCAAAGGTCCTCGTAGTGGACGATAATGCGGATTCTGCAGAGGGGCTTGCACGATTGCTGAAACGAAAAGGATACACCGTGAGCACAGCATTGGACGGCCCCGATGCGATTAACGCGGCGCAGACCCTCCACCCGGACTTTGTGCTACTCGACATAGGCTTGCCCGGAATGGATGGCTATGAGGTAGCCAGCAGGCTTCGAAAGGAGAGCTACTGTAAACACACGATCTTCGTGGCAATCTCTGGCTATGGACAAGAAGAGGACCGTCGCCGCGCAACGGAAGTTGGTTTCGATCATCATCTGGTGAAGCCGATCGACTTTGCGCAGCTCATCAGAATCCTTTCTGCACAATGAGCACTCTCACAGAAAGGCGCGCTGATCCCAGCGAACCTAAGTGTGCAACAGGCGGGAGGACAGGCTCCAGCTCGTCTCGGGGAACTCTTCGTTAACCAACTTTTCGCGGTGCAATTCCAGAGGATTCTTTTCGAGGTAATGCTATGCTCAAGCTCGGTAAACTGTGACAGGGCACCCACCTTAATAGCCTGATATCATGGAAAACCTGCCGTCGTTTCTCGAGATTACAGCCGGGAGCTTTGTTGATCTGGGGTTTCGATATGGACTGCTCGCCGGAAGCGTCTGGCTGCTTTGCTATGTTGTCTTCCGACGCCGTTGGTTCCACCGGAAGATCATCGCGCGCTTCCCAGCTTCACGCGAAGTGCGGCGCGACATCAGCTACTCGCTCCTATCACTCGTTATCTTCGGCCTGAGCGGGGCAGCGACCATTCAGCTAGCGAAGGCGGGCTGGACCCAGCTTTACTGGCGAATTGGGGAGTATGGCTGGCCGTGGTTCTGGCTCTCGATCGGAGCCACGATACTCCTGCATGATACGTGGTTTTACTGGACCCATCGGCTAATGCACCGCCGAGCGCTCTTTCCCTACTTCCATCGCGTCCATCATCTCTCGCACAACCCGTCACCGTGGAGCGCATACTCCTTTGATCCGCTGGAGGCGGCGGTTCATGCGGCAATCTTCCCCATTGCTGCAACAGTGATGCCGTTGCATCCATTCGCCTTTGCCATCTTCATGTTGTGGCAGATTGTTTATAACGTCCTGGGACACGCGGGGTATGAGTTCCATCCGCGCTGGCTAATGGACTCGTGGCTGGGCCGAATACTTAACACGCCAACAAACCACATCATGCATCACGAAAAGATGCGGGGCAATTACGGCTTATACTTCAATGTGTGGGATCGGCTGATGGGCACGAATCATCGCGATTACGAGGCGCGTTTCCGCGAAGTCACTACGCGGCGTTCCGGCGACGGGGAAGTGCTTCACACTATCGCCAAAGGATGAGACCTCGATAAAGGTTCCAACCGGCGATAGTGACTCCCCAAAGACTTCGCAGCAGGATCGACGCTGAGTCGTCTCGTGCTTAACCCGGACGGCGCAACGTGAGTTCGCGCGCCCAAATACGACCTTCCTTGGCGGTCTTAAGGTACGCATCGATAGCCTTCTCCGCCTTGAGGTCGACGACCCCAGCGTCGGGTGTGACACCAGCTTTATCCAGCAGCGGCCTTGCCTCGGCAGAGTGGCCCAGAACCTTCAAGTGCCCGAAAGCATCCCGCACCCAATCAACCGCAGGGGCTTGCGTTGCCAAGTCGCGGGCACCGGCCTCGGAGGCAAGAACGAGCACATGATCAAAAAGGACTGAGGGCGCAGTGGTGATGGAGAAATCCGCCTCCACTAACTTGCCATTAGAGTCCGTCGCACCGCCCACCTTGGGAGCAACCACCACGACGGTGACTTTCTCGACTTTTGCTCCGGCACGAATAGCGGCGAGTAGTGCGGGATCAAAGCCGTCTGTAATGAGCACGCCAAGCTTACGTCCTTCCAGCGTCTTGGGTCCTTTGGCGATTAGGCTAAGGGCCGGCGACGGCGCAAGATCCTTTACCGGCAGAGCGGGGGCAATTGCCTCTATCTTATCCTTCATGCCGAGGGCACCGGCGACGCCATCATGCAGTGCAGTGTCGACGTGGGCTAAATGGCCTAACGTGCGCAGGCGGATTGCCTTACTCTCCACCTTTGCCAATTCAAAGGCGAAGGCACTGATGATATGTCGCTGTTCGGGTTCGCTCATGGACCTGAAGAACATCCGTGCCTGGGAATAGTGGTCGGCGAAGGTCTCGGAACGCTTGCGGATCTTTACGCCGTCCATCTCCTCGGGCACGGAGGCAAACCCCCGCGTGGGGTTCTCACGCGGCGCGCCTTTATCGAGGCTGTTCGGCTCGTAAGAGACGCGACCCTTTGGCACGCTCATCTGATGTAGCCCGTCGCGCTGAAAGTTCGACACGCCCATTGGGCAGCCCTTTGCCTGATTAATCGGAATCTGATGAAAATTAGGCCCCCCCAGGCGAAGGAGCTGCGTATCCTGGTAAGAGAATAGCCGCCCTTGGAGAAGCGGATCATTCGAGAACTCGATGCCCGGCGGAATGTTCGTGGGCAGAAAAGCGACCTGCTCCGTTTCCGCATGGAAGTTGTCGACGTTTCGATTCAGCACCATCTTGCCGACGGGTCGCAGTGGGACGATCTCCTCGGGGATCAACTTGGTGGGGTCAAGCAGGTCGAAATCCAGCTTGGCCGCTATTGCGTCGTCGATCACCTGGACCGAGAGTTCGTACTCAGGGAAATCGCCGCGCTCGATGGCTTCCCACAGATCGCGTCGATGGAAATCAGGATCAGCCCCGTAGATCTTGACGGCCTCATCCCAAAGCAGAGCAGCGGTGCCAAGCTTTGGACGCCAGTGGAATTTCACAAACCGCGCTCCGCCTTTGGCATCAACCATTCGGAACGTGTGAACACCAAAACCCTCCATCATACGATATGAACGCGGCAGGGCGTGGTCAGACATCACCCACTGAAGCATATGGTTTATCTCAGGAGTGAGCGACGCGAAGTCCCAGAAGGTGTCGTGCGCGGAGGCTGCTTGTGGGAACCCACGATCTGGCTCCTGTTTGACCGCGTGAACGAGATCCGGAAACTTGATCGCGTCCTGGATAAAGAAGACCGGGATGTTATTGCCGACCAGGTCATAATTTCCTTCGCTCGTGTAGAACTTGGTGGCGAATCCCCGGACATCGCGCGGCGTATCGCTAGAGCCCTTGTTGCCGGCAACGGTCGAGAAGCGGACGAAAACTTCAGTCTTCACCGTCGGATCCTGGAGGAAGGCCGCTTTAGTGATATCGCTCTGCGATTTATAAGCCTGGAAATAGCCATGCGCACCCGTGCCGCGGGCATGCACGACCCGCTCGGGAATCCGCTCGTGATCGAAGTGGGTGAGTTTCTCCCGCAGCACGAAGTCTTCGAGCAGCACCGGGCCCCGCACTCCAGCTTTCAAGGAGTTCTGATTATCTGAAATCGGCACACCATGATTAGTGGTGATCGTCGCCTTCAGATCAGCCGCGGTCTGGTGGGTTTCTGCTGGCCCCTTGCCCGGTGCCTGAGCGGCAGCGGTCGTTTCCTGGCAGCGGAGCAACGGCGCAAGCAGGAGCAGGATGGTGCCGGCTCGGGTGAGAGGATGCAGGAGCGGTGAGAACAACGGGGTAGGCATAGGGGACGGGGGAGTGCGCAGTGTGCTTGTAGTTCCGCGCTTTCTACGGCCTTCGCGGCGCAATCGGCCGTGAGTAACTTTACAAGCATTCTCCCCCAGATCGGGGCCGGGGGGACGCACGTTAAATCCCCGGTGGTATCTCCGACGGTATGGAGTCATCGTTAATCATGGTGCATGTCGAGTTCCTAGCTAGCGCGCGCAATCGGCCGCGCAGTGATCAAGCTCATACCCAGCACACCGCAGAATTGCGTGCTGGTCACACGCCGCAAACCCTAGTTCCAGGGGGAGGAGTTCAGCGGCCCACAGCGCGGTGGATCGAAGGCCTGTGTCCGTGACCGCTGCGTTGTGAGGGCGTTACTGCTTCTATCACTTCAAGTAAGGACCACCCACAATCTATCTCCTCTGCTCTCACGATCGGTGCGTCAGTAGCCTTGAACTCTCTAACAGGTTGCTGAAAAGTAGGGGCAGAGTCGGCTAAGGTTCGCGTGTTTAGCTAAAGCAGGCTGAAATTGCGGCAAAATGGGCGTTAACGCAGGCCCGCACGGGCCTGTTTACTGCCTTTCGGCATCTCTGGGGCACACTGCCCCACACCCGGGCGCTTCACGCGCCCACCTCCGCGCCCGGTGGACCATTCACCGCAAGTTTAGCCATCCGCAGCAGGTTGCTTGCACCCGCGCAGAACTGCACTGCCATGTGCGTGCGTGCCACTCCGCGGTAGCGGCTCTTGCGCAGCCCGCCCACGGTCTTCAACCACCCAAAGAGTTCC
>JANMSW010000054.1:0-9645 GCA_031389825.1 Spartobacteria bacterium | reverse complement strand
TCTTCATCCTCGCGGATGATCTCGGGTACGGCGAACTGGGCTGCTACGGCCAGCAGAAGATCGCTACGCCTCACCTCGACAAACTCGCAGCCGGCGGGGTTCGCTTTACGCAATTTTATGCCGGTTCGACGGTTTGTGCGCCATCTCGCAGCGTGCTGATGACCGGTCAGCATCTCGGGCACACCCGAGTCCGGGGCAACGCGGGGCGACAGCTACCAGGCGCGCAAATGTTGCGTTCGGAGGATGTTACAGTCGCCGAGGTCCTGAAGAAGGCTGGCTACCAGACAGCACTAATTGGCAAGTGGGGGCTCGGAGGCGAAACGGATGAAGGGCATCCGAACCGGCAGGGGTTCGATCACTTCTTCGGCTACCTGGATCAGGTCCACGCACACAACTTCTACCCGGAATACCTGATCCGGAATGGCGAGCGGTGGCCGCTCAAGAACAAGCTGCGCCGAGAGGGAAAAGCGTACGAGGAGTTCGGCGCGGGGGTGGCGAGCGAGAAGGCGGAGTTTGCGCCGGATCTCTTCACGGCGGACGCACTGCACTGGGTAGAGGCGCAGGGCGAGAAGCCGTTCTTCCTCTACCTCGCGCTCACGACGCCGCATGCCAACAACGAGGCGCAGCGGCTAACCGGCGATGGAAGTGAAGTCCCGGATTACGGCTCGTATGCGGACAAGCCATGGACTACTCCGCAGAAGGGGCACGCGGCAAAGATCGAGCGGATGGACCGGGATGTGGGTCGGCTCGTGTCGCGCCTCGGCAAACTGGGGATCGCGGAGAACACGCTCATTCTCTTCAGCTCGGACAATGGCGCACACAAGGAAGGCGGCTTCGATCCGGCGTTCTTCCAGGCCAGCGGGCCCCTGCGGGGATTGAAGCGTGCGCTCTACGAAGGCGGCATCCGTGTGCCGATGATCGCGAACTGGCCAGGGAAGATTCCCCCGGGCCGGGTATCGAAACACGTGGGCTACTTCGGCGACTTGATGGCGACGGCGGCGGAACTCGCAGGCGCGCCTCTTCCGGAGGGTCTCGATAGCGTCTCCTTCCTCCCGGAGTTGCTGGATCAGTCGGACCGACAGCAAAAGCACTCACGACTTTATTGGGAATTCCACGAAGGCGGCTTCCAACAAGCGACGCTCTTTGATGGCCGCTGGAAAGCAGTGCGCCATGCCGGACCCGCAGAGCCGCTGGAACTG
Organism: Spartobacteria bacterium; assembly: GCA_031389825.1. Lineage (GTDB taxonomy): Bacteria > Verrucomicrobiota > Verrucomicrobiia > Chthoniobacterales > Chthoniobacteraceae > JANMSW01. Next base: position 8,446 of record JANMSW010000054.1, on the reverse strand, counting down.
TACGACCTCGCCAACGACGTGTCGGAAAGCCGCAATCTCGCCGATGAAAAGGTGGAAGTGGTCAGCCACGCCGCCGAATACCTGCGCACGGCGCGCACCGAATCTCCCGACTGGCCGATCCGCGATACGCCACCGGTGAAGCCAGCGCGCAATTAAGCCAGACGTGCCTGCTTCCAAAAGCAAAGACGCTCGCTCACATCCGCAGAATGGTGCGAGCTGCATCCCCGGCCCGCAATCGGGATTGCGACTCTCCTGGTGCAAGCGCGTCGTCTATCACGCGCGCGATTACATTGTGATGAAAACACCCCTCACACCGCTAATCCCGGCGATTAGCCTAAGTCTTTTGGCGGCTTTCACTTTTACAGGATGTGAGACGCCGGGACAGAGTGCGATGGCTGGTGCTGCGGCGGGAGCAGCCATTGGGGGAATCACCCGCGGAACAGGTGACGCAGCCTTGGCGGGTGCTGCGATCGGCGCGGGAGCTGGGTACCTGGCAGGGCGCGTCATCGAGAACGATCGCCGCCGGTACTACGAGCAGGGTCTCGCCGACCGCGATGGTTACTACTACGACGACGCACGCCACTACCGCGAGGGCCGGTATTACGATGATCGCGACCGCGTCGTCGTCCGCCGCCGTACCTACTACGTGGCGCCTACGTATCGCCGGAGCTACTACCGCTACTAAGGGTAGCTTCAGCAGTGCTAGGAATTCGGAAGAGGACCGCGTCCTTTCCCCTTGCCAATCCCCCAGCAGCGGCCATCGTAGCCCAAGTCACGCCGGCATAGCTCAGTTGGTAGAGCAACTGATTTGTAATCAGTAGGTCGTCGGTTCGAATCCGTCTGCCGGCTCCCTCGTTAAGCGTGGTTTCAGGGAATGTGCGTGGTCTAGTCGTACGCCAAGCTGGCACAGCCAGCATCCTTTTCTCCACGTAATCGTGCCGAAATCTATGGCGGCATCTGTCCCATGAGATAGGCTCGCACCTCCGCATCTTCCGTAAGTCCGATCGCACGCGTGAAGGCGGCTCGGGCTTCGGCGGTTTTTCCGAGTTCGCGCAGGAGCCACGCGCGGGTGGCCCAGTAGGGCTGATGCGATTGAAGCGATTCGCTCGGAAGCTTGTCCAATGCAGCCAGCCCGGCAGCGGCACCGTTCGATTTCGCCTGGGCGATAGCATGGCCGATTCGCGCCCCGAGCGCTGGCGTGTGCTGAAGCAGCGCGTCGTAGAGCTGGGCAATCGCCAACCAGTTTGTCTCGCCTGTCCACGCCCGCTGCGCATGGACGGACTGGATCGCCGCTTCGAGCTGAAATCGGCCGAGGCTCCGCTGACGGCCGGCTAGCGTGAGCGCGGTCTCCGCCTGCATGATGAGCGCGCCGTCCCAGAGCGTGACGTCCTGCTCGGGCAGCGGAACATATAGGCCAGCGCACAGCCGGGCCGCGCGCCGGGCGTGGCAGTGAAGCAGCAGCGCGAGCAGGCCGAGGGCTTCGGGTTCTTCGGGCAGAAGATGAACAAGCACGCGGGCCAGCCAAATGGCTTCCTCAGCGAGATCGCACCCGCCGGTGGCAGCGCCCGTCGCATCTCCCCAACCCGCAGTGAATGCCGCGTAGACCGCATCAAGGACGAAGCTCAGGCGCTCCGGCCAAGCGCTTTTCTCCGGCACGTCGAAGGGGATCCCGGCGCTACGAATCTTGGCCTTCGCTCGCACGAGCCGCTGACTCATCGTCACAGGCGAGGTGAGGAAGGCCGGGGCGATGCGCTCGGCATCCAACCCCAGCACAGTCTGCAACATCAGCGGCGTGCGGGCCGCGGGATCAATGGCGGGGTGCGCGCAGACGAAGAGCAGCTTTAAACGCTCGTCAGGGAAATCATGCCCGGAATCCACCGCCGCCTGTGCGGCTTGGAGAGCGTGTTGCAGAGCGTCCATGTGATCGGCCTGCCGCTGGCGGCGACGTTGCGAGTCGATGAGCTTTCGTCGCGCGGTTTGCAGCAGCCATGCTTCCGGTTTTTGCGGCACACCTTCCGCTGGCCACTGCTGCAGCGCGGCGGCAAAGGCTTCGCTCAGCGCGTCCTCTGCACCCGCCACATCGCCCCCGGCACGACTCGCGAGGAAGGCGAGAAGCTGTGCGTAGGAACTCCGTGCCGCGGCTTCAATGGCAAGATGGGTGAGGCTCTCCATGCAGCGGAAAGCTCGAGCAGGATGGTTGCCTTGCCCGAACAAACTTCAGAGCGAACGACGGGATCCGCGAACCAAAAAAGAAGACACGCGGTTGATCGCACGTCAGGCAGAACGCCTACCGTACCCAAGGGAGCCTACGCCGGAACAGGAGGCGGCGGCAGCACCGGACGCACTTCGGTCGAGCTATAGCTCGCCGACGGCGCGCGAGCCGCCCATTCGAGCGCCGCATCGAGATCGGGCACTTCTACAATGAAGAAGCCACCGAGCATTTCCTTCGATTCAGCGTAAGGGCCATCGTGGACCTGCCGTTTGCCGTCGCGGATGCGGACAGTTGTCGCAGTCTCCGGCGGCTGCAGTCCCGCGCCGCTAATCATGATGCCGGACTGCGCGAGCGCGTCGCAGTAGGCCGTCCATGCGCCCCAGTAGGCTGGGGCTTTCTCGGGATTATCCCGCAGCGCGAAGTCGGCGGCTGATTCGGTGAAGAGGAGCATGTATTGCATAATGAAGCGTGTGGTTAGTAGCTGATCTTTAGTGCTCGAAAATGTCGTGCACACCGAGATGTCGTTTGCGCGGGCGAGCATTCGACATTTCCGAAGGAAAAGTTTAGGCCAACCATCTTTCTGTTTCCGGAACGAAGGCGACGAATTTGGCTTCCGGTAGCGGGCCCTGACCGCTTGAAATGGTGGACGTTTACTTAGCAACAGAGATCATTAAACCGGAGCGGATTGCAATGACTCATCCCGACCTGACGCACGCTCTTGAGCCTATCGCTATGCTAGCTTGCCGAAGGCGCTTCGCGGTTGAGGAGGGTTCCGCTTCCTGGCACTCGACCCTTCCGTGATCTCAGGGTACAACGCAAGCCAACCTCGTCCGTCGATTAACCTTATGAATCTCCCCAGAATCACTCGCCGCAGCTTCTTCAAGAGAACTGCACTCGCCGCTGCCGCAACCGGCATTCCCGTGTGGTTTCTCGAGCAGTCGCTCAATGCAGCGGACACGCCTACCCCGAAATCGGCAAACGATAAGCCGAACATCGCGCTGATTGGCTGCGGCGGGATGGGCCGACAGGATGCAAAACTGGCGTCTGCGTTTGCGAATGTGATCGCCGTCTGTGACGTGGATACCAAGCGCGCCGAGGCGGCCTCTCAGCAGTTTGGCGGCGCGAAGATCTTCAGCGATTTTCGCCGCTTGCTAGAAACCAAAGACCTGCACGCCGTCATTAACGGCACACCGGATCATTGGCACACGTTCATCAATCTCGCGGCGCTGCGCGCAGGGAAGGACGTGTATTCCGAAAAGCCGCTGACCCTGACGCTAGATGAAGGGCGTCGGCTTGTGGAAGCTGTGCGGACCTCAAAAGGCGTTCTGCAAACCGGTAGCCAGCAGCGTAGCGATGCGCGCTTTCGCCTTGCGTGCGAATTGGTGCGCAACGGACGCATCGGCCAACTCCGGCACGTCACGGTAATCCTTCCGGCTGGTTTGCATGGCGGGCCGTTTGCGCCCGCCCCAGTGCCTGCTGAGTTGGATTGGAATACCTGGCAGGGGCAGGCTCCCGCAACGGAGTTCGTACCCGAGCGCGCACACTCCAAGTTCCGCTACTGGCTGGATTACTCCGGCGGCACGATGACTGACTGGGGTGCGCACCATCACGACATCGCGCTCTGGGGCATGGGCCTCGACCGTACCGGTCCGGTTACGATCGAGGGCAAGCGGCTCATCGAGGAAATCCCCGGTGGCTATGACGCGCCGAGCCAGTATCGGATCGAGTATACCTACGCCAATGGGGTCACGCAGACGACGGAAAGCACAATGCGCAACCGCTTCGATGGATCCACCGCCAAAGATCAAGCTGCCACACTGCCAGAGCACGGAGTGAAGTTTGAAGGCAGCGACGGATGGATATTTGTGACCCGCGGAAAGATCGAGGCCAGCCGGAAGGAACTAATCGACGAGCCACTCACAACCAAGGCCGTGGAGCTGTATGTAAGCAACGATCACATGGGCAATTTCTTCGACTGTATGCGCTCGCGGAAGGAGCCAATTTGCGGAGCAGAGATCGGTCATCGCTCAGTCAGTGTCTGTCACCTTGGCGTAATTGCGGTCCGCCTCGGGCGCAAACTCCAGTGGAACCCTGAGAAGGAAGAGTTCCGCGATGATCAGGAAGCGAACGGCTACATCGCCCGCGAGCAGCGCAAGCCCTTCTCCTACGACAGCATGGTTTGAGGCGAACTCAGCGCATGGACTGCAGGTAAGCGACGATGTCGGCCAGTTCCGCGGGGGTCAGGAGCTGGTCGAAGCCTTGTGGCATCAGCGAGACTGCCGCAGGCACAATACCCTTGATCTCGTGGCGAGGGATGGTGACAGGGGGGACCGTCGGCGCGGCAGCAACAGTCAGGCTATCCGTACTTTGATTGGCGACGATGCCGAAAGCTTCGCTGCCATCGTGACGGGTAACTTGCACAGTTTCGTAGCTGCGCACAAAGCTAGCGCTGGGGAAAACAATTGCCTCAATGAGGTCGCGTCGCGTGCGGATCGCACCAACCCTGCTTAGATCAGGACCAAAGTGACTGCCAACGTAGCCTACGGGATGGCACGTCGCACAGGTGGCTTTAGCGCTTTGAAAGAGGACTGAACCTCGCTGAGCATCCCCGACGGGCAGGGCCTTTTCCAAGTCATCCAGGCGTGTCCGTTGATCTGGCGGAGTGCCGGCAAGCTGGGCGGCTGCCAATTCCTGCCGGATGTTTTCAGGAAATGCGGCAAAGGCTTCGGTCAGCAAATCGCGCGACAACGTGGCAAGGATCGAGGCGGCTGAAACTGAACGCAGCAGCGCGCTGCCGACTTCGGCATCCTTGCTGCCGGCGAATGCTTTAAGTAGGGACGGACGTTCCATGATTCCAGCGCTGCCGACAAGTGGAGCCAATTCCAGTTGCTGTGAGATGGATAGCCTTGATTTCGCCAGGAGCGGTGCGGCCGTAGGTGCACTCGCCCGGAGCTGCGCGAGTACGAAGGTGAATTCTGAATCGTCCAGTGCCGCTGTGGATCTTTGTGCGAGAGCGGCGAGACGCAAGGAGGCGGGCTTCGTCGAGTCGGCACCAAACCGACCAAGGATAACGTCAAACCCAGACTCAGCAGGCGGGGTGGCAGCGGCGAACACAGCGAGAACGGCTTCGGAGACATCACCACTGGAAAGGATGTTAGTAAGCGGTGCAATCCAATCGGCAGGCAGCTGCTTCATCCGCGCTTCCGCCATGACACTCAGCAGAAAATCCCGGTTCGGTTGCGTCGCAGCTGAGGTCAGCCCGTCGCCGATCCACTTCTGAATAGCAGGTTCGCTAATGAAGCTGCGCAGCACATTCCTTAGGACTACATCATCGCCACTTAGCGACTCCAGGCGCTGGCTAAACCATGGCATCAACTCGGGTGCCCACTCGCGATGTCGCACGACTACGAAGGCAGCGGCTTCCTGCAAACGTGTGTCAGTGGCTCCCAGCAACCCTACTACTTCATCTGGCACGAGCCTCCCTCCGGGCATCTGCTCGAGTGCATATAGCGCTGCAGCCTGCTGCGTCGGGTTAGCCGACGAAAGGCCAGCACGCGTGCCCGTGACGTTCTTGATCTGCTGCAATGAAATGGTCAGCGAGTGGAAAAGAAAGCGATCCACATCCGGTTCGGTGAGAGCGTTGAGAAGCGCCGGGACAGCTGCATCAACTCGGGCGCGACCAAGCATCTCGGCGGCGCGGCGGCGAATGTGAGGATTCGACGCACGCAGGTTCTTGATCTGCAGCTCCGAGTCGTCGGGCTCACCTATCGTCCACTGCGGCGGCGGAGATGCGACGGGCACCTCACCGCCTTTTTTGCGCATCCGATAAATACCTCCAAGCACGTCCGGCTTGGCGAGTTGCGACGTGGGACAACACAGCTTGTACCAGCCACCCGTGTCCACGATAAGCACGCTGCCGTCCGGTGCCTGGAGCACATCAGTCGGGTGGAAATCGGGGTGGTCGCAGCCCAAGAATGCTCTGTCTTCGGTACGGTAGGTCGCACCATCGGGGATCAACGTGTGGCGTGAAACAGTGTGTAGGTTGAATTGAGTGACCAAGAGATCGCGCCCGTACCGCGCAATGCCGCATGGGGCTCCCGGACCCATGTGGGTCATAGGCGGCATTAGCCCACCGGATCGCAGGTGCCCCTTGAGCACGTCGTGCATTTTTCCCCACACGCCGCCATAGACTGCATGGATGAGGCCGTCGCGCCGACCTTCCGACGGCTCCTGAAAGAACGTTCCAGCTACAATCATCTCCCCCTCGGGCGTCCATTCGACACCGGCTGGGTTATCCATGCCCGCAGTGAAGACGGGCTCCACTCCCGAGCCGTCCAGTCGTGCGCGAAAAACATGCGCCGCTGACGTTTTCCATCCCGGCTGATCTGGGAGATCGTACGTCTGCTCAGCGAAAGCACCCTTGCACCAGTAAAGCCAGCCGTCCGGCCCCGCATAAGGGCCGTGTAGATCGTTCGCGCAGCCGGTCAGCGTCTTACCGTTGAACCATACCTCGCGCTTCTCCGCCACACCGTCGTCATCAGCGTCTGTGAACTTCCAGATCTGTGGTGGCGCCGCCACATAAAGCGCGCCTTTGTGCCAAAGGCAGCCCTCGGGGAACATCAGTGCATCCGCAAATACCGTGCGTTGATCAAAGACGCCGTCGCCATCTGAGTCCACCAGTCGTAGTACGCGATGCGGCTTCTTCTCGAGCTGTTTTTCTGGTGCCTCATTGGAGCCCGAGGACTCGGTGACGTATAGCCGACCGCGATCGTCGAAACATGCTTCGATCGGGCGTTCCACCAGCGGCTGACTGGCTGCAAGCTCCAGCGTATAATCAGCAGGAAAGGTAAACTTCTGGTCCCCAAATGTCGCGGAGGCGTCGGAGGCGAAGCCCGTTTGAGAGAGAACCTGCAGGAAAATTCCGAAGGTGGTGCAGATAATCTGTTTCATTTTGGTGACACAGTGACTGGGGTAGGATCGTGTTTCGAATGGGTCGAGTTCTGCAAAGAACTGGGTTGTTGGAGGGAGCTCAAATCGAATAAACCAGATTTAATCTCAGCCGTGAACTCCTGAGTCAGAACTCGCGTCGCTCTCCCCTCCCAGTGCCGCCGACAACCTCCGATGTAGCTCGACCTCTCTGGCGACAGGCCTGCCTACTATTCACTTAACGATCCCTTCTGAGTCTAATCGAGGACACATCCAACAATTGCCATGAAACAGCTCACGTTCCTTGCGGTTACTCTCTATACTGCTTTAGGGCTGGCCCGCGCGGCGGAACTCCGTCCTCTTCCGTATCCGGCAAGTGAGGTCCTGGCGGGATTGGAGTGGACCAGTGAACCACATCGCTATCCCGGGATTGAATCGGACATGCATTGGCAAACCTGGGCTGCAGACGATTCGATCTACTCTGTGGATGGTGACGGCAACTTCTTTGGCGGCAAAGATTACTATGTAAGTCTCTCGCGGATCACTGGAACTCCGTTAAACCATCGGATTGAACTGATCACCCAGTTCCAAGAACTAGATGTCCGAAAGAATTCTGCGGACGGGATGCAACGCTACATGTGCGGACCAGTTGCAGTAGGGACCGATCTTTACGTTTGTCTATACGACTACGACTGGCGACTTCCGGGTAAGGATGTCTCCAAGCGCCAGGATATGCTTGCTGTTGATCGCTACTCCAAGCACGGCGGCATCCCCGGGATCATCCTGTCACGCGATAGCGGAAAGACATGGAGCAATGCTCCGACAAAAGATACCCCGCGCTTTTTGGGACCAAACTATGGCAACCTTCAATTTGTCGGGTTTGGCCCAGGTTACACGAACGTTCCCAAGGACTTGGGCGAGTATGTGTATGCAGTTTCGAACGACTCGAATTGGGAAAGCGGTGATCACCTCTATCTAGCGCGGGTACCCCGAGACAAGATCCTGGAACGGGCGGAGTGGCAGTTCTTTTCGGGCACTTCGGAGACTCCTGCCTGGTCGAACTCGGAGGATGCAGCAAGGCCGATTTTTCGAGATCCAGGTCACGTGGGCCACTCGGATATGACCTGAATGGCACTAAGATAAGAGCGATTTAGGATCTTTTGGGGGTTTTTTGGAGGGGTAGTTGCGGTGCGGAAGGTTGCCCATGAGGTGCCGTGGTTTCGTGAGTTGATGGAAGTTTTTCGGTCGTCGCTTTTTTGCCCGAGGCTCGCTTCTTCCCGGCCGTTCGGGAACTTGATCTCTGGCGAT
>JANMSW010000032.1:0-51246 GCA_031389825.1 Spartobacteria bacterium | reverse complement strand
TCCCGCAACTCGACAAAGTGACGGAAGCAATCTATGGATGGGTAGTGTGGATCAGAGGGCTTTTCATCACCGGCCAGAATACACGATCCAGCACTCCATGCCCCACCGCGCTCCCACCGCCGCGCAGCGGCTTAGTTCAACTCCTCAGTCCAGCGAACAGCTCCAGTCACGTCCGCTGCTTCAAACCACCTTCGCCCACGCAGCGGCCGTGGCGCCCTCCGCTGTCGCTGACTTTGCGGGCGTTCGGCGACTTTCACACGCATTCTGAATCCACGATAATCCCTCATCATGGAGTCTCCACCATTTGATTGGCCAAACGAGTTTCTGGTCGTCGTCCTGGCTCTCTTTGTTCTCGCGATTGGTGCTCCTTGGTTTTCTGCCGTTCGGCGCATCCATGCTTCCGGGGCGTTTCTGCCTGCTGGTTCGGCGACGCTCCTTTGGTTCGCCTATGAGTTTTATTTGCGTTTCATGACTCGCCCCGGAGACCCACTCATTCGCGTCGATCTCTTTCTCCTCGTGCCCCTTGCCATTGTTGCTTGGCTCTCCACTCTCGTCGCGCTTCCATCGCGCCGTCGAGTCGCATAGTCAGGACGCTACATCCATGCAACGAACGTCGACGAACGGAAAAGGCTAGCATTTGTGCGAAGCCACAATGCTAGCCAGGCTTGAACAAGCCCGATGGAGTTACACCGGCGCTTAGATAGGAACTAGCTTTTCAGGCCGCGTGGCACTGAAGGCCGGTCGAATGACCGGACCGGGAGAGAACGGCTGTTGGTGCGGACGGAACGGGTATGAAGATTTGCGTGGAGCAATTGGAGGAGGCTCGCTACATGGAAAGCATCCCAGCTCCTTTATCTTTGAGCAGCGCCGGGATGGGATCAGAGCACGCGCACGGGCCAACGGATCCGCCGATTGGGGGAAGGCGCTTTGAGCAGCTCTGATTGTATTTATCGAACAGAGACGCACGGCGAGTGAGGAGGAGCGCGGCCGAGTTCACCGACCCGGAGCATCGGCTTGGAGCAATGCGGGCAGAGGGTCTGGACGAGCCGGTGCTTGCGTGGTGGTGAAGACCGGCTCGTCTTGCCCCTGCGGTGCCGGCCAGAGCTGCTCTCTCCCTGAGCCGCCTCCGCCTCCGGCGGTGTGACATCCAAACCGACGAAGAGGAACGGTTTAGAAGTGCGCTTGTCTTCTGTTTGGGTTTTCACACATCGGGATCGCTTCCGGCTCGCCGAAAGCTCCCTTTGCGGCTCTACTCGCGCCTGTGTTCGAGCAACCCGCGACTTCCGATCCACAGAAGGCAGGCGCGCTTTCTTTTTCTCAACCGAAGAACGTGGCTCGGCGACTGGCACACAGCCATCATGTCTAGGCCGTTTGTACGCACATTGACGCGAAACGACTTCTGGGCGGTATATTGAAAGCATCGACCGTGACGCGTTGGCCGATGGCGATAGGGATGCAGCCGTGGCACCGCTTCAGCACGGATTGGAGTTGCTCACCGTACCTGAGCTGGAGGAATTCGAGGAGCATTTGTCCCAGTGCCTTCATGTGCTGGATGGTCAGGCGTTTGCGGACGAGTCGGGGAGTCGAGCGACTCAGACGACGCCTTTCTTTATGCTCGCTGTTATGTCGTTGCACAGGGCAGGGCGCATTACGAAGCGACCTTCCAGAACCCCCAACTCATGCCCAAGACACTTGAGCAGTGGTGCGAGGCGCTGCTGTATCCACATCGCAGAGCTTGGGCCACTCTGACCGGTGCTGACGAGTCTGACTGGCCTTTTGAGGCCTCCGTCAGCTACGAGAGCGGCAGCAACGAAGAGCTATGGCCACGCTAGATCCAAGCCTAACGCTTCAGTGCTGCGAACCCGCTCCGTGGTCACGCCCGCTGCTCCAGGCCGCCTTTGCCCGGCAGCGGTCGCGCCCACTGCGCACGTCGCTGACTTTTCGCCGTTAGGCCGCTCAGAACACTTCTGTGAACCGGCACGTTCTTTTCTATCTTTGCTGCTGGTTTGCGCTATGCTCCGTTTGCTTCGGCAACGTCATCGGGTCGCGTGAGACGAGTTGCACTAAAGACACGCTCGGTAATCTCAAACTCGCTTTCCAGCGTTACTACGCTGAGTATGCTACGCTCCCTACCGGAGACTTTCCGACGGTCCTCGCTGCTCTCACCGGTAGTGGCACGGACGCACAGAACCCCCGCAAGGTCGTGTTCTTCGAGTTCCGCACACCGAGACCGCGCTCTCGGTTCTGGCGCGACGATGCTGTTCCAGGTGACCGAAGTCCCGCCGGATTACCCGTCGACGCTTGGGGCCAGCCGATCATTTGCACGATCGATTCTGCCTCCAGCCAAGTCACGTTGCGGTCGTTCGGACGCAATGGCCGAGATGACGCCGGTCAACCGGATGACATTGCCTTCACCTATAGCCCTAAGCAATGACTGCGAGACCTGAGTGTAACGGACGGAAGGACAAGCCTAACGATAACGGTCGAGCTAACTGCTGCGGCTATCACGCTGGCTGCTCCCCGCAGACCCACCATGCAGCCAGCGCGCCAGCCTCCGCAGTAGCTCACCTTTGGCGTCCGGCCGCATAACTACGTCAAGCCAATGGGAACTTGGAATGCATTCTACGTTAGAGCAGAGGGCGACGAAGCCATAGCGGCAATTCACAAGCGATTTCCTAATGCATTTACTGAATTGTCACCCGAGTTCGTCGGCGTGAGGCTGCCTGACGATGCATTTGAGGCACCCGAGTCCGACCTCGCAACACTATCAAGTCGACTCGCCACCGACGTAATCTGGCTCAGCTTTCAAAGCACAGTCGGCGCATTTCAATTCCATCACTGGCGTTCCGGCCAGCACAAGCGTGCTTTGGTTTACGGCTGTTTTCAGGACGAGCGGACTTGGGAACGAGTCGAGGGGGAACCCGCCTCATGGGAGCGCGAGATTCTATTCAGCCAGCGCAAGTTGGATCGCGTCCTCAAGTATGCCGATAGCGATTCAGAGCGGCAGGAGTTGGAGCGCATCTGGCGCGACGCAGAGATTTCGCCTGGGCGGACGGAGCCAAGCTTGGAGTCGCGAGACTGTGCACACCAACTTGCAGCGTACTATAAGCTTCCGCACTATGGACTGTAATCTCCAGATCCACGCCGAACACGTCACTGCACCGAACAGCCACGGGCTTCGCGCTCTGACCTCCATCGAACGTCTGCTTGGCCCCTGGCTGTCGGTGAGTTCGTCGCGTTAGGCGTTTCCTCCTCGTCCTAAAATGATCGCTCGAGACTACATGTTATGGGGCATCATCCTCTTCTTACTGATCATCCCTGGACTTGTGATCGGATGGGTCCGCGGCAAGACCATCGGCAGCACGTATAACGCGATCCTTGCTGAGTTGCGTGAAGCGGCAATCGAACTCTCACCGGCAGATCATAAGCTCCTCATATCACAGCTCAACCGAGATCCTCGAAAGGCCTTATCAGGGGGAGCTTCATCAGCGGCCAAGAGCATAATTCAGCCACACGTCGACGCTCTTCTTGCACGCACCAAGCCGCTCCAACGCTATTTCTGGATCATGGTGGTTGTTGGAGTAACTGCAATCCTTTCATTTCTCATATTCTGGCCTTTACCAAACCAATGATGCCTAACCATGCGCTCCAGCCGACGCTTCTGGCGTGGCTGAGCTTGAAGTTGTTAGCTCGAACAAGAAGGACGTATTCATTCTGATGAAAGCGAAAAGGATCATCGCGCAAAATGGAAACGGACGAACGGCTAGCAACGCCGCTGGATCGAACCTGCTACGGTTTCACGTCTCCTGCGCCGCTGGCCCACGGCAGGAGCCGCGCCAGCTTCGCTCGTCGATGAGCTTTCAGCGTTCGGCGACTTTGCACGCGTCCGTGAGAACCGCGCTTATCATTCTCCTGCTAGCCTCGCTCTTGCATAGTGCGAGTGCCGGGCCAGCGACCTTCGACACCGAGTCGTTGAGCGTCGCGTTGACTGGTCGCTATCGTTACCAGCCACAGAACGAACGATCGCGGCGCGGCACAGTCGAGTTCCGCGTCCAGTTTGCTCTCCGTCCTGAAGGCACCAAGGCACGTGCTTGTTTCGGCGATACAGATTATATCGTCAGTTCCGTTACGCTGATCCTCGATGGCAAGCCCCAGAAGTTCCCGGTCGAACTTCTTCAGGATTTCGGATTCAGTGTCCCTGACCGCATCTTTCTTTGGGGCGCTGCGGACTCCACGAGCGTCCTAATGTCTGGAGAGTTTGTAGCTGGCATTCAGCGTCGTGGTTTTCTTGTGCGGATCCGCGACGGCGTCGTAATTCAAGGTCCACCAAATGCGAGCCCGTAAGTCGCCGAAATGTAATTAGGCATTTCCCCGCGTCATCCTTGAACGACAGATTATGAGCACCACCAGCACGGAACGCCTGTACGGCATGGTCACTCAGCAAGGCTGGATGACTGTGCTGTAGCCGCGCAATGGCGACGACATACGACAGGTAACTCACGCGCGTGCGTGGACGCAAATACGTCAACTCGACAAGCTGCCGGAAGCGATCTACGGAGGGATAGTGTGGATCAGAGGTCTTTTCATCACCGGCCAGAATACACACGCCAGCGCTCCATGCCCAACCGCGCTCCCACCGCCGCGCAGCGGCTTTGTTCAACAAACGCCGCAGAGAACCTCATTTTGCGTCAAGCTTCTTGCTCCGCTGCGCTCCGGCAGGAATCGCGCTGTACTGCAGTCAATGAGCTTGGGTTGTTCGGCTCATTGCACGGGTCTTCTCAATCCGATGCTAGAGTGACCGAATGATCTGGCTCGGTTCGAAACGCGGCTACCTTTCCGACTGGGTCACTCAGCGGTGGGTTCATTTCACCTGGCGACGTGTCAGCCTTACGTTGGAGCCTTGGCTCGCAGGACCGATCGCTCCCACGACCGGCATCGGGCACGACTACTTTGCTGCATTGGCCCGCCTTGAGGGCTTGCGCCTTCACCAGCCCGACACTGCTGTGGGCGTCATTTCCGACTTCACCACACTTCGCGGGCCGTCCTTTCAGCCGTCGGATGTCCATCCGAGCGTCGCTCATTTCTACGAGCAGACATCCGGTTATGAGTTGGACGCTTGGACGGAGTGGTGCGGCCTGTTTCGACCATTTGGCTGGCTGTTAGCGGTTCTTTTCAGCCGACGCCTCCAGCAGCTCAACGTTCCGCTCTCGGGCCTCGACACCAGCAGGGGACTTACGAGTGAGGTTCTTCAGTTCAACGACCCCGCGACCGATTCGCCAAGACTCACAGCTTGGTTCCGTCGCCTGCGCGGCAACGGCAACGTTCTTTACGCTGGCTTCTACTCCGTTTGCACCATTCCGGGTCATTCCGAACCGTGCGTGAAGGTTGTTTTCCCGCTGCCGAACGGCAATGCGATCGTCATCATGCGGACAGAATGTCGCGCCGACGGTTCATTCGTCGTCACGTCCGCGGGAGACAGGTTTGGCGAGCCCGGCTTCTACTTCACAGTTCACGGCGACTTCGGAACCGTCTGGGCGCGTTATGTCCGAGCGCTCCGCGAGAGCATCCATGTCTTCCCAGCCGAGAACGGCCTTCTCCGTGCCGACCATGTTCTGACTTACTTTGGCGCGACTTTCCTTCGGCTTCATTATCGTATGCGACGCCAACCCAGAATCGCCTAACGTAAAATGGCGAGGTTTTGCGCGGAGCCGCAAAGCTAACCAGGGCTTCGATGGAGTTACAGCCGGCCATTAAATAGGATTTAGCTCTTCAGGCCGTGTGGCCTGAAGACCGGTCGAATGATCGGACCGGGAGAGAACAGCTGTTGGTGCGAACGGAACGGGTATAAAGATTGGCTTGGAGCAATCGGAGGAGGCTCGATATGGGTAAAGCATCGCTGCGGCGTTTGCTTTAAGCAGCGCCGGGATGGGATCAGTGCATGCGCACGCGCCAACGGATCCGCCGATCGGGCGAAGGCGTTTCGAGCACCTCTGTCTGTGTTTATTGAAGAGCGACGCCTGGCGGGCGAGGAGGAGCGCGGCCGAGTGCACCGATCCGGAACATCGGTTCGGAGCAATGCGGGCAGAGGGTCTGGACGGGCCGGTGCTTGCGCGATGGGGAAGATTGAGTGCTACTGCGAGGCTCAGTGGCTGGCGAGTGTGGGTTCCGAGCAGCGCATGCACCTGGCTCTTGCGAAGCTTTGCGGCGGGTGAAAGCCAGCCGTGGTGCGCACTCTCCGAAAGCCTTTTGGCAGGACGCGATGAACGCCGCCTTGCGAAAGTAAGCTGAGCCCCTGGAACGCTGCGGCATGTGATTCCTCTTCCGTTTGGTGACGCACCTCCACAGAGCCACCATGCGGCCGCACGACATCCAGCACAGGGTTTGCAGGATACACCGCTAAAAGCTAGACCTCTCCCATCATGCGCCCACTACTTACGTTTGTGCTGTTCGCCTGCGCGCCAGTATGCTGGTCGTTTGAGCCGTTTGCAGTAGACGTGACGCAGGAGGAATTCGCAGAACACGATCCTGCAATCGATCACTTACTACCAGCGGGAGTCTCACTACCTGAGTTTTATTATATCGCTCAGTTTATCGTGCCGCCGGACACGTTTCCAAAGCGAGACGGGTTTTCTATCGTGGTGCTCAAGACCGACGATGGTCGATATCTTCTCCAAACCGCTGCAATCCCGCAGGGAAGCCCTCTCGACACTCGTCAGAAACCTAGGTTGGAGCTTCAGATTCCGCAAACGTTGGCAGAGGTGGTTTACCAGATCTGGGTCAACACGCTATTGGAGGCACGCTATGACCGGAAGAGTTACGCCGGACTGGACGGGGGGACATTCTTGTTCTCCACTTACGTCCGTGGCCTCGGCTGGATGCACGGTCGCATTTGGTCACCAGATGCAAACTTACCGCCCCGTTGGATCGTGGAGGCGGGCGAGCAGCTCTCTGACTTTGTGCGGAATTCACAACGTGACCCAAGGAAGACCGAAGCGGCCTTGATTGGCATCCGCGACAAACTTTTTGAATATCTCGAAACGAATGGAAAGCATTGAGCGATCTAGGAACACCACAACGTGCCGATTTGCTTTCTCCCGCTCGTCTCGCAAACGCGGGGTCGGTCAGACGATGTGGTGTGGTCATTCAATCGAGGGAGAGGAACGGTTTAGAAGTGGGCTGTCTTTAGTTTGGGTTTCACACGTCGGGATCGCTTCCGGCTCGCCGAAAGCTCCCTTTGCGGCTCTACTCGGACTTGTGTTCGAGCAACCCGCGACTTCCGATCCACAGAAGGCAGGCGCACTTTCTTTTTATCAACCGATGGACGTGGCTCGGCGACAGGCAGACAGCCATCATGTCTAGGCGCATGAGCACGCAGAGAGTCATTCACGGTTTGGCCATTGTGGCGCTGGCGATGGTCGCCCTTATGAGCATCATCGGCAGCATGCGGCAGTTCCCGGGCGCACCTGCCGAGATGAGGTTCGCGCCGCTGGCGGGCCTCGCAATTTGGTCCCTGCTGCTTTGGAAGATTTGGAAGCGTCCTCAGAAGTGGGGTTTAGGAGTAGGAATCTTTCTATTGCTGATGATCGCCTTCCAAACCTATCTCTGGCGGCTCGCGGTTCTCAGCCCGCATCCGGAGATACCAACGGAGACCTACAGCGCTTCGAGCTTCGCTCTTCACGAGCTTCCCATCTTCGTCGCCGCCGTCTGCTGCATTTGGCTACGCATCCGACATCCGAATGAACTTAGCGCTAGCGCAACGAAGCGCGCCTAACCATGGCGGTGCGCGAACCGCTCCGCACGTCACAGCAGCTGCTTCCCCGCAGACCCTCCGCACAGCTGCCGCGCCGTGCTCCGCGGTCGATGACCTTTGTACGTAAGGCGCTTCGGGTCTTATCGGACCATGGCAGGAGGTTTCTTAACGAGCGAGGCATCTCGGCGCCTGGCAGTCGCTCACCGTTCGTGTCACAGCTTTCGAGCGGCCGACCCATTTCGTCGACACCATGTTGTGCGGTGCGTTTCGTAGCCTGGAACATCATCACAACTTCGAGCAGTCAGGCAGCAGCACCACGATGCGCGATGTATTTGGCTTTGAGTCGCCGCTTGGCATCTTTGGACGAATCGCAGACTCTCTTTTCCTCACGCGCTACATGAGGTCATTCCTTATCGAGCGCAACCGGGTAATCAAGGCAACAGCCGAGTCCGAATACTGGAGCCAGTACCTCGGCAACGCCTGACCATTTGCTGCAGCGAGCAGCTCCGCAGTTACTGAGCTTGGGGCGTGACACATGGGTTCGCGCAACAGGCCCAAACCCACGAGAGGAACGGCTCAAAAGCGCGCTCGTCTCTGTTGTGTTTTTCAACTCTCGGGCTCGTTCCGGCTCGCCAAAAGCTCCCGTAGTGGCTCTACTTGGGCTGGCCTTAGCGCAACCTGTGCGACTACTATCCACAGATGGCAGGCGCGCTTTCGTGCCTTCCAAGCGATGGGCGTGGCTTTAGTGCCTTGCGCACAGCAATCACCTCGAAGCGTTGCCGAGCATCATAGACAATAAGGAGACAGATGAGAAACGTACCAAGCGACGAGTCCATCCAGCAGTTGCGGGAGCGAATTGCCGCAGATCCATTGGACTTACTCTTGCGATATGAACTTGGCGTCGCTCTATACCGACGCGGCGAAGCTCGCGCCGCAGTAACCGAGCTTCAGCAGGCCCGAGAACATCCGAATTGGCGCTCCGGGGCAACGAGCCTTCTCGTGGAGATCTACAGGAAGCTCGGCATGCGCGACGCTGCTCGAGATCTGCGTCGTTCAGCGGAAGACGATGACCAGCCACCGGACCATGATTCCGGTTCCGCTCCTAAGCCTTCGCCTCTGCACCCTGTCACCCCACGCGTCGGATCGGCAGCCAATCAGCTACCGAGCGAACCGACGGAAAATGCGTAATGTGCGGCGCCGTCCATGATCCGGCGAGTTGGCCATTCACAACTCGCCCTCGAGCCACACGAGGCGGCCTGCGAATCAGTACCTCACTTTGAGAGTTGCGCGCCTTCGTTGCGATCTTGCCACCGGATGACTGGCGCATCGGAAGGAAGCCGCGAGCATACACTGGCCTTGGAATCTTGCGCTACGAGTCACTCTGGCGGAGCACAGACCGCGTTCGAGGAAGCGTTCAATTGAGTGTGCGCGCATTAGCGAACTCGACTTAAGACCAAAGTCGCAGGAAGTATTTGTGGTGCATGAGCCGGGTCGACCGCGACGAGGCAAGTAGCGCGATGTAAATGCCAAGCCACCAGCCGCCGCCCGGCCGATCCTGGCATTCTCCAGCCAGTCTCTGGCACCGCAAGACTACGATCATCGCGGCGCTATCCATTGTAGGCATTCTTCTGCACCTGGTGCTCCGCTTCGGCTTCGAGGCCACGCCCGACGTTCACCGGATTCCGCTGCTGGCGGTGCTCGTCCCTGGCGGGCTGCCGCTTCTCTTTGACCTGCTGCGCAAGCTCCTGAAGCGGGAGTTTGGTTCCGATTTGCTGGGCGGCATATCGATTATCACGTCCCTTCTACTGGGCGAGTACCTGGCAGGCTCGATCATCGTGCTGATGCTCGCAGGTGGTGAAGCGCTGGAGGGATACGCCTTGCGTAGCGCCTCTTCGGTTCTGGCGGCGCTGGCAGAAAGGATGCCCTCGGTCGCTCATCGCCAGAGTGGAACAGAGATGGAGGATGTACCATTGGCCAACATCGCCGTGGGCGACACGCTCGCGATCTACCCGCACGAGATCTGCCCAGCCGATGGGGTGGTAATCGGCGGTCATGGGATGATGGACGAGTCGTATCTCACGGGTGAGCCGTTTCAGATCACCAAGACCTCGGGCTCACTGGTGATCTCGGGCGCGCTCAACGGGGGATCTGCACTGACCATTCGCACCACTCAGCTCGCTGCGGATTCGCGCTACGCAAAGATCATGGAAGTCATGCGCGAGTCGGAGAGCAAGCGACCGAGGTTGCAGCGGCTGGGCGATCAACTCGGTGCAATCTACACGCCCTTCGCGCTGCTCGTGGCCGTTCTAGCGTGGATGATCAGCGGTGAGTCGATCCGGTTCCTCGCGGTGCTGGTCATCGCGACGCCATGCCCGCTGCTGCTCGCGATTCCGATTGCAATTATCGGCTCGATTTCTCTCTGTGCGCGACGGGCAATCATCGTCAAGACACCGGCAGTTCTCGAACAGATCGCGAGTTGCCGCACGGCGATCTTTGATAAAACCGGGACGCTCACCTACGGCGAGCCTAAGCTGACCGAGCAACTGGTCGCGCCAGGTTTCAACGGCACGGAAGTTCTGGCGCTCGTGGCAAGTCTGGAGCGCTACTCGAAGCACCCACTTGCTCGGGCTATTATCGCGGCGGCCACCGAGTCGGGAATTTCAATGCGCGAGGCCACCGAAGTCGGTGAGCTGCCGGGCCAGGGGCTGCACGGAACTGTTTCCGGTCGTGAAATCTCAATCACCAGCCGTCACAAACTAATCGCCCAGAATATCACGGATGCCGAACTTCTCCCGTCAGCCGCTGGTGGACTCGAATGCATGGTGGTGATCGACGGGAGCTACGCGGCGACGTTCCGCTTTCGCGATGCACCGCGCGCGGAGAGTCGTTCATTCGTGCGCCACCTCGGACCGAAGCACCACTTTACCCGGGTGATGATCGCTTCAGGAGATCGCGAAAGCGAAGTGCGCTATCTCGCTGAACAGGTTGGAATTGCCGAGATCTTCGCGCAACAAAGCCCGGAACAGAAGGTCGCTCTCGTGCGCAACGAAACGGCGAAAGCAAAGACTCTCTATGTGGGAGATGGCATTAACGATGCGCCGGCGATGATGGCCGCAACAGTCGGCATGGCGATCGGACAGAACAGCGATGTGACGGCGGAAGCAGCGGACGTGGTGATCATGGATAACTCTCTCGAGAAGGTGGACGAGTTCATGCACATCAGCCGTCGGATGCGGGTCATTGCCCTCCAGAGTGCGGTAGGAGGAATCGCGCTGAGCGTCATCGGGATGATCTTCGCTGCGAGCGGGTATCTCAGTCCCGTAAATGGTGCCATTGCCCAGGAGATCATTGATGTGCTGGCAGTGCTAAATGCCCTGCGAGCCGCCTTTCCACCGGCTGTGATCCATGATCTCTAAGCTGTCCCGGTGGGTCTGGGCAGGCGCATGGGCACTCGCTTTCATCGCAGGCATGGTCAACGTCGTCGGGTTGCTGGGCTTTGAGCACCAGGCCGTCACTCATTTGACCGGGACCACCTCCATGCTGGCTGCGGCGCTGGCTGGACTGGACGGTGCGGCAGCGCTGCATTTTGCAACGATCATCGGCTCCTTCGTCGCGGGTACCGTGCTCAGCGGCTTCCTCATTCAGGACAGCACTCTGCAACTCGGACGCCGATACGGTGTGGCCCTTCTCCTGGAATCTCTCCTCCTCTGCGCCGCCGTCCCGCTGCTTTATCGCGGGAGCAGCTTCGGGATCTATTCCGCCTCATGCGCGTGTGGGCTCCAGAACGCAATGGTGAGCACCTACAGCGGCTCCGTGGTCCGGACGACGCATCTCTCCGGGATGTTCACTGACCTGGGAATCTTCCTCGGCCATGCAATCCGTGGACTTCCTGTCGATTGGCTGCGGCTGCAACTCTGCTTCCTGATCATATCCGGATTTCTCAGCGGCGGTGTAGTTGGTGCATTCGCGTTCCGTCATCTTGGCTACTCCTCGCTCCTCATCCCTTCGAGCCTCACTGCCGCGACTGCCCTCGCATACGGCATCTATGCGCTGCATAGCCGCGCGCGTGGCAACCAACCGCCCCTGCAGCACTGAAGCCGTTTTCTGTTTCCGGCACAATTCAACCCTTACTAATGAATCCTCCAACGAAACGCCAATTCAGCGGCACCGCTGCCTGCCAGGTCTGCGGCGAGAATAAGCTTCTCTCTGCGATGGTGCCGGGAGAGGTGGTGCGGCCCTCACTGGTCGAGGTCATTCGCGAAGACTTCCCTGGGTGGAATAGTGAGGCGCACATCTGCCTCGTTGACTTAAACAAGTATCGAAAGCTCTACCTACGCAATCTTCTCGCAGCAGAACTCGGCGAGCTTTCCACACTCGACCACGACGTGATCGAAAGCCTGCACCAGCGCGAGTTGCTCTCGAGCAATATCAGTGCAGAATTCGAGGGAAAGCTGACTGTCGGACAGAGGCTTGCAGACAAGATCGCGGAGTTTGGCGGGAGTTGGACGTTCATCATGAGCTTCGGAGCAGTGATTGTCGTGTGGATCATTGTGAATGCCTTCGCCCTGGCCTCTCGTGCATTCGATCCCTATCCCTTCATCCTGCTCAATCTGGTCCTCTCGTGCCTTGCCGCACTTCAGGCGCCTGTGATTATGATGAGCCAAAACCGGGTGGAGGCCCGTGATCGGCTACGAGGGGAAAACGACTACAAGGTCAACCTCAAGGCGGAACTGGAAATCCGGCATCTACATGAGAAAATGGACCATCTGCTCCGGCGACAATGGCAGCGTCTCCTAGAGATTCAGCAGATTCAGATTGAACTGCTCGAGAACCTTGCAGAGCGGAAATAGGAGCACCGTTGATTGTCAATCAGCGTCGGGAGCCCGGCTCCGGTTTCTCTTTCTTGAAGAACAGTCGCGGGAGAAGGCGCGGCACGCGCCGGGTGTAGTCCGCATATTCTACAAAGCGCTCGCGCAGGAGCCGCTCTTCAAGCCGCGCCTTCGCGTAAAGGAAGGTGGCTTGCGCCGCCGCGAGCACGATCGCTGGCCCGCTTCGCCAGAGCAGCGCCCAGCTGAACCCGAGAGCAATCATGCTCGCATAAAGTGGATGCCGCACACGGGCATAGATGCCCGAAGTGACGAGTAACGAGCCAGCCATGGGTTCGGGGAATGGCGTGCGATTGCGGCCGAGATCGCGGACACCACTGATCCCTAACCACGCACCTGCCAGCAACAGGGCTACGCCGACCGCGAGACCCGATTTCCCTCTCCATTGCCCGTGCCGCCACGGGCCGATCCCAAGGAGCACAAACATGATTGCAAACTGCGCAACGACCCACCTCGTGCTCTGTAGTGCGGGGCGCTTGAGTTCAGACATGGCGGGACTTAGATAAGGAGCCGGATTTGAAGGCATTCGCGCCAAGCCGCAAGCCCTCCGCCTCATGAGAGAACTAGGGCACGCAGTGATTCGGAACTCCGCCCACCCTCGCGTAAGATGCGCAAGCTGGTGGCGTGATCGCGCTTGGCGAGGCGTACGCCGTGAGCATCGGTAACGAGAGGGCAGTGGTAGAACGCGGGCGGGGTGGCACCGAGGCTCTCATACAGAAGGAGTTGGCGGGCAGTGGAGGTGAGGAGATCTGCCCCACGCACCACCTCAGTGATGCCCATGGCAGCATCATCCACAGTGACGGCGAGTTGGTAGCTGGGAAGGTCATCCTTGCGCCACACGAGGAAGTCTCCGAAAGCTTCGCCGCACGTTGTGGATTGCGGGCCTTCATGGAAATCCTGCCAGGTGATGACGCGACCGACCGGAACGCGGAAACGCCAGTTCACACCGACGCGCAGAGCGGCTGAAGGAACAGGTGGGCCGGGTCGACAATTGCCTGGGTAGATGGGCCCATCCTCTCCCGCATGCGGCGCGCTGAGCGCCCGGAGCACATCCTGGCGCGAGCAGGTACACGGGTAGATCAGACCAGTCTCGCGGAGCTGCTCAAAGGCCTTCCGGTAAATCTCTACACGCGCACTCTGCACGTAGGGCGACACGGGTCCACCGAGGTCTGGACCTTCATCCCAGCGGAAGCCGAACCAGCGAAGATCCTCGTACATCGCTGCAACGAACTCCAGTCGGCAACGCGCGGCATCGAGGTCCTCCACTCGGAGCAACAGCGCGCCTCCAGCCAGCCTGGCTCGCTCCTGCGCGATCCAGAAGGTCCGGGCATGTCCGAGATGAAGATAGCCGGTAGGCGAGGGCGCAAGTCGGCCGCGGTAGGGAGCGCGGGGACTGATTGTTAATTCGAGCATGTTCACCAACTGGAGACGCGGAGCAACCTGCACGGAGGACACTCGCGACGAAAGCGCGGCCTTCCATCCAGGCATCCTACACGGCAACCGGTTGACAACATTCCTCCAGCAAACAAGAGTTCCCGACTCTCCGAATGAAAGTTCTCTCGCCCTTTTGTGCCGCTGCGGCGCTGTTGCTCACGTTGGTTCCCGCTGAAGCCATTGATTTCCAGACTCAGGTGAAACCTGTCCTGGAGTCTGCTTGCATTTCCTGCCACGGGCCAGATCAAGACAAGGGAGAACTCCGGTTGCACACCTACGCCGACATGCTGAAAGGTGGTGAACTCGGCGAAGTGGTAAAGCCTGGCAAGCCTGACGAGAGTCCGCTTTTCACCTCGACCATCCTTCCGCCTGATCATGAGGAAGTAATGCCGCCAAAGAAGAGCGGCCTCCTGGCGAAGGAGCAGAGTGAGGCGCTGCGTGCGTGGATCGCAGAGGGCGCAAAGTGGCCAGAGGGACAGGTGCTTAAGCAGATCAAGCGGGTTGATTTCGTAAAGGACGTGCAGCCGATCCTCGAGTTCTACTGCGTAGCCTGTCATCAGGAAGGGAATGACGAGGGCGGCCTGCGTCTGGATACCAAGGAGGCGGCCTTCATTGCAGGGGACGTCTCTGGGCCGAGCATCTCGCCGGGCGATTCCTCCAAGAGTTCCGTGTACACATCCACGGTGCTCCCTCCCGATCACGAGGAGTTGATGCCGCCAAAGAAGAAGAATGGCCCGTTGGCCAAGGAGATGACCGACACGCTGAAAGCTTGGATCGATGGTGGGGCGATCTGGCCAGAAACGGTGAAGCTCACGGCGCGCAAGCTCGAGCAGAAAGCGGGGACGACTTCAGAGCCGGTGCTCGTGGAAGAGATTGCGCAGCGCATTGCCAAAAGCGAGCCGGTGGCTGACGAGAAGGCGATGCAGCCCTACGAGGGGAACATCACGGGAACAGACGTGAACTTTAAGATGGTGCCGATCCCGGGCGGGAAATTCGTGATGGGCAGCGAGGATTCTTCCGCTGGGCATAAGCCGGATGAAGCGCCCGCTCGTGAAGTGGAAGTCGCGCCATTCTGGATGGGGAGCCACGAGGTCACATGGAACGAATTTGAGCTCTTCATGTATCCCGAGGAGGAGAAGAAGGCCCGCGAGACGAAGAAGGTCGATCCAAAGCTGAATAACCTCGCTGATGCGGTCACCCACCCGACGCAGCCTTATGTGGAGATGAGCTTCGGCATGGGTAAGGACGGTTACCCGGCAATCTCCATGACGCAGCACGCGGCGAATAAATACTGCCAGTGGCTGAGCGCCAAGACCGGCCACTTCTACCGCCTACCAACCGAGGCTGAGTGGGAGTACGCCGCGCGCGCTGGAACGAAGACAACCTACTTCTGGGGCGAAGATGCGGGCCAACTGGGTGACTACGCGTGGTGGGGAAAGAATAGCGACTTCAAGTATCAGAAGGTCGGCAAGAAGAAGCCTAACCCGTGGGGCCTGTATGACATCACCGGGAACGTCATCGAGTGGACGCTGGATCAGTATGACCCGGACTTCTACAAGACCGGCACAGCCGTGAATCCATGGAACAAGGCGACCAAATCATATCCTCACGTTGCGCGTGGCGGCTCGTGGGACGATGAAGATCCAACGAAGCTGCGGATCGCGGCGCGCCGTGCATCGAATCCCACCTGGAAGATCCAGGATCCCCAGCTTCCAAAGAGCATCTGGTATCACACCGACGCGCAGTTCCTGGGCTTCCGGATCGTGCGCCCCTTGAAGGTACCGACTGCTGCGGAGATGCAGGCCTATTGGAATAATGGCGTTGAGCGGGATTAGCAGCCAAGACAACGCGGCGCAGCCGATTAGAACAGCATAGCCACGCACGTGGCTGGCGACTACGCTCGCCATCTCTCTCCCTTCAACTCCACACATGAACGAACCCTCCCATAATAACATTTCGGGTCCGCTGACGCGGCGATCGTTTCTCCGGACATCGACGGTAGCCGCGGGCGGCGCGGTGCTCGGTGCGCTCGCAGCGGAACGCTTCGCCTACGGACAAGCGACTGACGATACGATCAAAGTCGCGCTCATCGGTTGCGGCGGCCGTGGCTCCGGAGCGGCAGCGCAGGCGCTGAGCGTGAGCGGCGGCCCCATCAAGCTGGTCGCAATGGCGGACGCCTTCAAGGACCGCCTCGATAGCGCGTACAACCAGATCTCTGGGCGCTTTGCCGACAAGGTAGACGTACCGCCAGATCGCAAGTTCGTCGGCTTCGACGCCTACAAAGAAGCGATCGCACTTTGCGATGTCGCCATTCTCTCGACGCCTCCAGGCTTCCGCCCCATCCACTTCGAGGAGGCGATCAAGGCCGGAAAGCACGTCTTCATGGAGAAGCCCGTAGCGGTGGACGCCCCAGGCGTGCGCAAGGTGCTCGCGGCAGCGGAAGAGGCGAAGAAGAAGAACCTCAAGGTGGGAGTCGGCCTGCAGCGTCGGCACCACCCGGGCTACATGGAGACGATCCAGCGCATTCAGGATGGTGCGATCGGCGACATCATCCTGGCGCGCGCCTACTGGAACGATGCCGGCGTTTGGGTGAAACCCCGCCAGCCCAGTCAGACCGAGATGGAGTACCAGATGCGCAACTGGTACTACTTCAACTGGCTCTGCGGAGATCACATCAACGAGCAGCACATCCACAACCTCGATGTGATCAACTGGATGAAGAACGCCTACCCAGTGAAGGCGTCTGGCATGGGTGGACGGCAAGTGCGCGTGGGCAAGGACTACGGCGAAATCTTTGACCATCACGCCGTCGAGTTCACCTATGCAGACGGGACAATCATGACGTCGCAGTGCCGGCATCAGCCGGGCTGCTGGTCGAGCGTGAGCGAGTTTGCCCATGGCACGAAGGGGAAGAGCGAGATCCATCGGCAGATCATCACCGGCTCTGAGACGTGGCGGCACAAGCAGGGTGAGCCAGTCGATCCCTACCAGCGTGAGCATGACGATCTCTTTGCCGCGATCCGCGGGAACACGCCGTACAACGAAGCGGAGTACGGTGCAAAGAGCACCATGACCGCGATCCTGGGCCGCATGGCGACTTACTCGGGCAAGGAGATCGAGTGGGACAAAGCGCTCAACTCGCAGATCGACCTCATGCCGGAGAAGTTCGCATGGGATGCGATGCCGAAGTCGCTTCCGGGCGAGGACGGGATGTATCCCTGCGCGATCCCCGGCAAGACAGTGACGGTCTAAGACCTCACGCAGCAAGTTAGTTTCGACGCCCTGCTTCCGATGAAAGCAGGGCGTCTTTCTTTCCCCGGGAACGCTGGTCAGCAGTGCGGCACCTGCACCGTTCCGGCTCCTATAGCTAAGGAAATGAGAACCCCGGACTGAAGCGGTTGTGACTCGATGCATTCACCTCATCGACCAAGCCGCCCTCTTACTTCGCAGAGGCATTCAGATGCGGCACGATCAGCCTCTGCAATGCCGCGGTGAAGACGCGCTCCGCCTCTTCCGCATTGGCGAGACCCCAGATTCCGAACTCGAGTTGCTGCTGTCCGGCGTTCCGGAGTCTTTCACGCACTGCCCGGAAGCGTTCTTCGCGAGTGAGCTCGCGGAAGATCGGCTCGCCCGCCGTATCCAGACTCTCCTGGCTGAAGAAGACGTTCAGAAGACCATCAGCATCGCTAAAGACATAGTGACGAAACGCAAGCGGACTGCCGAAAGTGTGGGTGCCGCGATCCTCGAGTAGCTCGCGGCCCGTGGCAGGAAGGCAAATCTCCGGGCGGTGCGCTCTCGCCAGCGCAGATGCGGTACGACCGGGCTCCCACTCCAGGTGAAAGGCTGTCCAGCGCCGCCCGGCAGCGTCGTTCCATATCCGGTTGGTGCCATGCGTGTACTTCAAGATCGCGCGAGCACGTCCCGGGATCGGCACCTCTCGAGTGCCGAGGTCTGCGGGCCAGCGAACGGTCCAAGCGAAGGGCTGCTGGCTGGTTGTCCGCGATGGCCAATACCATGCCTCAACCGCGACCCAACACGCGACCGACCACCCGAGCACGGCCCAACAGAGAACGCCCGGCAACGAGACGCCGCGTCCGACTACTCGCTGCTGTATTGAAGCTGTAGGCGAAGCAACCCCTGGGACTATCCACTGTTCCTGCCGCCCCACTTGCGTCAGTCGGCTCGCTAGTTGCGCCACAGCGATCCATGAAATGATCGCGACACCCAGCGCCACGAAGCCCACTTGATCATGCCACGCGGTCATCGCATCCGTGCCCTGCTCAAGTGCGATCCATACAAGCAGTAATGTACGGAGTACGTTCCAGAGCAGCGCGATGATTACACAGCCGGCGGCGACCCCGATCCGCCAGACCGCATTCAAACGATGCAACTCGCCAAGCAACCACCCCGCCATGAGGCTGGTCTGCAACGATCGCACGCCGCTGCAGGCTTCATCGACGCTTACCGAGACGCTGCCCGCCCGGATGATGTTTCCAGCCTGTTCCGCAGGAATCGCTAGCCAGTGAAAGATCTCCACCGCAGCAGCGGCATTGCTGCGCATGAGCTCCTGTACGACGCGAACTTCAAAGCCCATTGGCCACGGCACCGCAAGAAGGATGAAGGTGACCGGCGCGAAGAAATGGCGCACCCACGGCCCTCCGCCACCTGAGCAGAGTCCAAGGCCGGTCAATGCCACCGCGAGCCCGGCCCATAGCCAGCTGAGCAAACGCCAATCCGGATTGGCTGCCTCCACGAGCATGAGAGGCAGCAGTGCAAAGAGCAGCCCTCCTCCCGCGACCCCGAGTATCGCCGGCGAGTTGAAGGGACGCGGCTCCGGCCGATCCGGCCAGCGAAGGTAGGCCAAATAGGCGGCGATCAGCGGTACGCTGAAGCCATAGTGGTACTGCTCATTGAGCGTCCACTCGTGGCGAAGGTGATTGAGCAGCGGCAGCCAGATCGCTGCACCAGCCACCAGAAGTGCAAAGAACGCCGGGCGGGAAGAGAGCGGCCGAGAAGCACTCACCAACGGCTCACAAACGCTCACCCCCATGACGTCACAGCGGCATCGGAGCGCCTGACCTCAATGCCTGCTCTTCCGGTCGGAGGTGGTCGACGCTCGCGAGAGATGCATGCGCGCGCGCTTCGTGCTCGCGCCCGTTCGCCCGAAGCGCCGCCGCATAAACCACCACGGATCCTGGAGCGGCTTGCTGCCAATCAACCGCGAGTCCCTCGTAGGTCTGGAGCGCGGCCTCCGGGTTGCCCAAGCGGAGTTCCGCAAGTGCCAGGACAGTTCTGTGAGGCAGGCTCGAGGGAGCGGAGCGCACCAGCTGCCGCGCAGTGTGGATGCAGGCTGGCAGCTCCTGCGCGAGCAGCGCGTTCAGATAGGCAAGGTCATTGGTTAGCGCGAGATCCTGCGGCCAGCGCCTGGCCATTTCGCCGAGCAGGTCGCGCGTTTCGGCGGTATCTTCGCGCGGGGTCAGGCGGAGGAGCGACTCGTATGCTGATCTCGCACTTTGCGGGCTTTCGGTAAGCTGTCGATAGGCGAAACGCGCAGCGTCCACTGCTCGGAATCGCTCGGCGTACGAAGCGATGTATTGGAGCAAGGCAGGGTTTCTCCCAGCACCATCGAGCGCACTTCGCCAGGCGATCCGCGCCCGCCCAGTCTCGCCGAGTTCCTGCAAGCAGCGGGCCCGATAGAGTTGCCGTGGCGCATTCTCCAGCGGCACCTTTGCGCGATCCAGAAGTTGCAGGATCCCCTTCCACTGGCGCTGCTCTGCCATGGCATCGAGCCGGACGAGGAAGAGGTCCTTCCTGGCCAGAGCACGCTTTTCAGAGAGAAGCGTGAGCACGCGCGCGGACTCCCTTTCCCTGAGCAACCACACAACAAACTGAAGCAGCTGGCCGGACCCAGCGGTGTCGTAATACGCCTGAGCTGCATCGAGCAGCACTGCCCGATCTGCAGGTGCTGATCGCAGCTCAAGTGAGAGGGCGGTGAGCCGATGCCCCTCTGCCGCCTTCGGATGCGTCCGCAGAGCAGTGGCGATAGTCCGAAGCTGCTCTTGATCCCGCGGAGTGAGTCGCGAAAGACGCTCCAGTGCAGCGACTCCGCCCTGAGTCGGGCGCTTGCTGATCTCCCAGAGCAGCGCTTCTCCTTCCAAGTGCCCAGCCGGATCACCGAGCAGACATTCTACCGCAAAAAGCGCCGCAGCATCGAAATCGGGGCTGATCGATAAAGCGGCCCGGGCTGAGCGAAGCGCCGCGCGAGCATCGCCACTCGTGTAGTGCAACCGAGCAGCAAGCAGGTGATCCACCGGCGAAGGACAAGGCTGCGCGAGGAGCGCCGAAATCTGCGCCTGAGCCTGATCACGCTCATTTGTATGCAAGGCTGCTTCCACCAAGCCCCGCCGCATCTCGGGTGCTGGCTGGGGCTCGTGCCGGAGTGCCTCTTTCCAAAAGACGCGGGCCGCTGGCCAATCGTTCTGTGTGGATAAAACCTGCGCCATCGAGCCAAGGACTCGTGGATCCTGAGGCGCAAGTCGATATGCAGAGCGTGCCAGGCCGAGTGCGTCCGCGCGGCGTGCTGTATCTGGAGCAATGTGCAACGCGCTATCTGCCAATGAGCGAGCTCGCCAAACCTTTGCGGCACGGTAGAGCGGCTGGGCTGAGATGGCAGTGATCCCCAGCACAACCAAAAGCGCCCCCACTACCCAGCGGCACCGCCGTTTGTAGCGAGCAACCTCCGGCAAGTCTGCGAGGAAGGTTCTTTTAGGCATTCAAGGTACGGAGCTTTCTAACGTAAAGGGGCATCGCGGAAACGGAAAGCGTTTAGCATGCCCGTAATCACCCCAGGGCCTTGGGAGAACTCTGTATATAACTGGCAGCAAAGATTCCGTATGCGGATAGAGATGCTCATCTTTCGCCCTTCGGAGCTGTAAAATTAGCATTCCGCCCTTTTTGCTCGGCATGCCGCCCTATTTGCTCGGCACGCCGCCCTTTTAGCTCGGCACGCCGAGCTCTCGACACCCTCAGCCGAGCTAATTGCTCGGCGTGCCGCCCTTTTTGCTCGGCCACCCGAGCTAATTGCTCGGCGAGCCGAGCTCTGAATACCCTCCGCCGAGCTATTTGCTCGGCACGCCGAGCAAAAAGGGCGGCACGCCGAGCAAATAGGGCGGAATGCCAAATCTCCGTTCTTGCCGCCCACAATGTAAACATTGCGAGACGAACATAAGATGCCACGAGGTAATTGAACCCAGTTGCGAGTTTCCTCTTAAGCTCAATCCTTGACCCGCCGTTATGCCCCTTACACTTTAAAACAGGGATGATAAGGAAACTGATTATTACATTAGCGGCGGCGGGGGTTTTGTTAAGTCCATGCTCGCTGGTTCACGCGGAGGACTCTACCACGAACACCACGACTCAACTCGCGGAACCTGTGAAAGGCAAGCAGGCCAGGCTGAAGGCCAGGCGCGCTGCTCGGAAGGAGAAGCGACTCGCCAAGATCTCTGCACCGGTTGCTCCTGCGGCAGCCGCAGCGGCGGCATCGGCTTCTGACGCTGGCACTCCAGTCCCGCTTGCGGCGGCCAATGCGCCAATCGCAGCTGCTGCAGATCCCGCTGAAGGAACGCGTCCGGCTCGACCAAAGCCCGTCATCATTCCCCCAAAGCCACCGACTCCCGCTCCTGTCTTCAGTGAGCCGTAGGCGCATCGATCTTCATCTTCCACCTCTTACCGGGCATTCTCATGGTCAAATACCATTCAACTTTCAGCATTTCGGCGGCAGTTCTTGCCACCGCGCTTTCCTTCGACACGGGTGCATTGGCAGCGCCGATCTACGGCACAACATTTGACGACTTCGACAACGGTGCGTTCTCCATTACCCAGGAACCATCTCCGGATAACTGGTCGACAAACGACGCATATATCCCTGCAACAGGAGCAGGAGCGACTGACACCGTCGCGCAGCTTCAAGGCTATAGCACACCCGCTTCGACTGATCTCTGGGCGATCGTTGGAGGCTCCGTTGCGGTCGACAGTGCCCTTCCAGCAGAACGCTTCGTACCCGGCAGCTTCTCGATTTCGGTTTGGAAACCGTTCTCGTCGGCTGGACTGCTCACTGGCGGCGTGAATGCGGACGCCATCCGTCTTGATGTCGATTTCGCAATCACCAGCTCCGGTGTGACTCGGCCCAAGGAGGACAGCTTCAGCTGGTCTTTCCGTGAGGCAGACGGAGACACGATCTTCCGCCTCGCTCTCGAGCCGGTGAGTGCGAGTCCCTTGGACGGGCTGGCACTTAGCTGGTATAACGCCGCAGGTCAGGAGACCTCGACACCAAACAGGATTTCCTACGATTCCATCTACAAACTGCAGGTGGACGTGAGCATGGCAGGATTGGCTCGCGACGCTTTCACCCTGCGGATCACCGATGGTTTCGGCACGACGAGTACAATCCTGGAAAACGTGACGCTGCCCGAAGGTGCCGCGGCTTCACTTGCTCAGATCGGTCCCCGCTGGGACATCCTCGATCCGACAGCGGACTCCAATGGCGACCCAACCCAGTATGGGGAGAACGCATTGGTTTTTAATAACTTCAACGTCACCACAGTGCCGGAGCCGAGCTCCGCGCTACTCCTCGCAGTCGGCGCGATGGTCGGGCTGAGCCGACGGCGGCGCGGCTAGGCGCTTTAAGATTGCGGCTGACGCTCCTCCCGGAGCCTCTTCCTACAGAGATTAGGTTGGCCCGAGCTCGCTCGGGCCAATTTTGCTGTGAAGGGACATCGATTCCGGCAATCTCCTGAAAATGGGCTCTCGTCCTGCCAGCGAGCTTTCCATGCGGGATGCTACAAGCACTCTGCGAGAGATGGGCCGCCCTGCTGATTCGCAGACCGGCGCTCTCGTTCTGCTGCTGGCGGCATACGGAGCCATCCTGCTCACAGGCGCGCGGGAGCAAGGAAGTCTTGGCGTATTTCTGATCACCGCCGGAGCAGTCCTGCTCTTCTGCCGCCCTCGCGTGCAAGTTAGCTGGAAATTGTGGGTCTCCGCGGCAGCGTTTCTCGCGGCTGCGGGCTCGTCGTTGCTACCGCTGGCTTGGACCACACCGCCGGCCTGGAGGGAGCGATGGCAGGCTGCGGCGGAGATCCCGGTGAGCGATACCATTACGCCAGTTCTGCTGCACACGGCATGGTGGTGGGGCCTGCTCGCAATCTCGGTCGCGATCGCGCTTTTCATGCTTTCGCGTCCTCTTCAGCCACGACAGCAGCTCCTGCTGGTGAATGCCGCCATCCTGCTCACCTGCGCATACGCAGCGCTGGCGATTGCTTGCGAGCTCACAGGCTGGCGCTTTCCGTTTGATGTCCAACCCACCTTTGGATTCTTCCGCAACCGCAATCACACAGCTTCCTTCTTAGTGTCGGGCTCGGTCCTCGCACTTGGGGTGCTGGGCCTCCCCCAGCGCTGCGGGCACAACGCACGCCGCTGGCTGGCCGGAACAAGTCTCGTGGTCTGCGCGTCCGCGTTGACCTTCTTCTCGATCTCGCGTGCTGGGATCGTTTTCCTTGGCCTGGGCACACTGCTCTGGCTCTTCGGTGTTCACCGCGCGCAAGCCCGCGTCCTCCCAGTCGTGAGCTTACTTCTCGGCGGTTTGCTGCTCGTCATCGTATCTGGTGGAGCGGTACGGCAGCGACTGCTCGGCCTGGTAGGCCTGGAAGACGGGGCTCATGCCGGCAGCACGGCAAGATCGGAGGGCGTCACAGACTTCCGCGTCCTGATCTTCCAGGATACCTGGCAAATTATTGCGGATCATCCCTGGACCGGCACGGGGCTAGGCACGTTCGCGGCGATCTTTCCTCAATACCAGGAGGCAGCCCTACAGACTGCAACTGCTGCCCACCCGGAGAACGATTGGCTCATGCTCGCAGCTGAGGCGGGCCTGCCCGCAGTCACGTTTCTTGCCATCCTCACAGGTGTTGCATGTTGGCCGCTCCGCAAATTGCGAAGCGACGACTTCTGGTCGCTGCGCTGGGGGATGTTCTGCGCGGCTGCCGTCGCAGTGCTCCACGGGTTCGTTGATGTCCCCGCGCATAGGGTACCCTTGGGCTGGTGGATATTGCTCTTGGGTTCAGCAAGCCTGGCGGGAAGCACCACGCACACTCCTGCCCGGTGGCCCCAGCAAGCGGTTCTGATCCTCGCCGGATGCGCCGCGCTCACTATGGGGAGCACGCTGGTCCGCGCGGAGTGGTTTCAAGGAACCCCGGCTACTCCCTTCGCTGGGGTTGCCGCGCATGAAGACATTGCGAGGCTGGCTTCGGCACAGCAGATGGAGGACGCCATCGAAACGGCGGAAACCGCAATCGATCGCAGCCCGCTCAGCGACGGTCTATACTTTCAGCTTGGAGGCCTGCTCCTAGCCACGAGCGATGTGCCGGATGACGTTGAACGGCTTTTCGCTGCTCAGCGGCTACTTCAGCCCAAGTGGCCTGAGGTCCCAGCCAGGCAGGGAAGCGCCTGGTTGGGTACTGACAATGCACGCACCTTACCTCTGTGGCAGGACGCGATTGCCCGCCAACTCGCCATCGACGCGCGGACACGGGGAAACGATGCTGTGGGTCTCTACCGCCGGCTACTGACGGAAGCAGGCAACCAACCAGATGTGCTTCGCGGAATGCTCTCACCTTACTCGAGCCTTGAGCTTCTCTGGATCTGGCTCGCTACGGTGCCGGCCGAGATCCTGAACGATGGAGTGCAGGATCTCGCGGGTGAAGCGAGGTTTCTCGAGCGACTGAGCGCGGCCGAGCGGGAGCGATTCGTTCAGCAATGGGCCAAGCGGGGTAATGTGGACATGCTGCGGGTCTTCCTGGCTAAAGCTGCCGGGTGGGAAGGTGCCGCATGGCCATTGCTGCTGCGCGATGCGCTTGATCGCGGCAACTTCGAGCAGGCTGTCCACATCGCTGCCGAGCGCTTCGGGATCTCGCTCCAACTCCCCTCTCGAGCAACGACTGCAAGACCCAGCCCGACATCGTTGATACCGGGGGACGAGTTCGCGCAGCTGTGGGCAGTCGGTCGGGAGATCACCGCTCGAGCACGTCTAGTGGAAGCCACGAAAGTAGCGGGCGCACCTGCGGAACTGCACCGCTGGCAGGCTGCTCTGGCCGCGCACGATCGCGCCTGGCCCGCCGCGTGGGAGCATGTTCAGAATTATCTGCGGGCCACCAATCGGGAAGTCTGGTAGAGCCCTCGTCGTCAGGAAAGTTCGCCCTCCATCGTCGATATACTGGGCGACGGAACATTTCCTGCGGAACGGCTGAAACCATCACACTTGCGTGTTATCTCGAGCGAATCTCTCCGTGGTACAACCCCCCGTCCAGACAGAGGCAATAGCCGGCGGCCATAAAGGCCCGACCGGACGGGTGCGCCTTCTCGCGCGCTGGCCTTGCGGTCCCATTTTAGCACTCGTCCTCCTCGCGGGTGACGCAGCTTTCGCCCAAGTCCCCGCGCGGCCTTCGTTTGCAGGGTCGGCCGCTGCAGCGGGAAGACGCCGCGGTGACGAGGTGGATTACAACCTCCGGCTCGGGCCGATTCGTCTGAAGCTTAATGCGGGGCTTCAGTTTGAATACGACGACAACGTGAACCTGGCGGATGAGCGAATCAGCGGCGAGTTCGGACCCCAGTCCGACTTCTTCATTCGTCCCCAGCTAAATATGATCGCCTCCTGGCAGGTCACACAGATCAACCGCCTCAGCTTAAGACTCGGCATGGGGTACGAGTTCTCGCTAAACGACTCGCGCGATACCGATGTCAGCCCATTCACGCTCGCGCCGGATTCTGAACTGGGCTTTGACATCTTCATCGGAGACGTCCGGATCAATCTGCACGACCGCTTCTCGCTCCAGAACAATCCGGTCTCCCAAGCAACGTCTGTAAACACTGGCGGGTACAGCCTATTCACCAACGCTGCAGGCATCTCGGTGCTTTGGGATCTCAACGATGTAGTGGTCACGGGCGGTTACGACTACATCATCGAGCGCTACACCGGCGGTTCGGCGGAAGCCAATGATCGTGACTCGCACCAACTCCAGCTTTCCGTCGCATTTCTACTCAACGAGACCACGACCACCGGGATTCAGGGCAGCGCTCTGCTCTCGACGCGCACTGGGATTACTCAGGAGGAACAATCACTATACTCGCTCGGCCCGTTCCTGGAATTTCAGCTCACGCCCTATACCCGCTTTGTCATCTCGGGAGGTGCGCAGCTCTCCGAGACCGAGCAGAATGCCGGAACGGTGGGGCAGCAGCGCTTTGTCATCGGGAGTGACGGGGAAATATTCGAGATTGGAAGTGGGGGCGGCGAGGCGACCGAGGACTCTGGCGGCGATCTGGGATTCTACTGGACCGTGGCGGCCTACAATCGACTGAACGTTTGGTACAACCACTCGCTTACTGCCGGTCACGAACGGCAGGTCGGACTCGGCGCCAACTACGTGGATATAGATTACATCCGCTACAGCGCGTCGTGGCGGGTGAACTCAAACATCACGTTGGACCTCACAACAGGCTTCGAACACTACGAGGAGTCTCAAGGCCTTAATCCGGAGACCTTGAATCGCTGGCAGGCAGGAATCGGGTTTAGCTATCGGCTTCGTGGAAACCTCAGCACGACCTTTCGCTATAACTTCAACACTAAGTCTTCCGACCTGGCGTTGCGTGACTATCAGCAAAACGTGGTGACGGTAGGATTGGTTTACGACTTCTAAAATGACGCTCCGAACAGGCTGCCCACTCATCCTCACTGCGCTGATCTGCTGCGGCAATTTCATGGCCCCGGCGGCTGATGAATTGGCCGCCAAGAGTGCGCCCTCGGCCGCTGCGACCCTCACCACTTCAATGGAGGTGCTGGATGACGAGCGGCCTCTTGGAAAGGGAGATCGGGTAAGTCTGCGTATCGTGGAGGATCGGAAGCCGCCGGTAGAGCTCGTAGTGACGGATTCAGGAGATCTGGAAGTCCCGTTGATTGGACGCGTGCCCGCACGGGGCAGGAGCTGCAAGGCGCTGGCGTTCGCCGTGAAAGCATCGCTGGAAAAGGACTATTTCTATCGCTGCACGGTGATCGTCGGTCTGGATGCCGCCAGCAGCCGCTCGCGCGGGAAGATCTACCTATCGGGGCAGCTCAAGGCGCAAGGATTCATCGAAATCCCACCGGAAGAGACCCTGACGGTCAGCCGCGCGATCCTGCGTTCGGGCGGCTTCGGTGATTTCGCCAACAAGCGCAAAGTGAAGGTCGTGCGAAAAACCGGGAGCGGCAAAAAGGACGTCTACATCGTCGATGTGCTGCAGATCCTGGAGAAAGGCGACATCAGCGGAGATCTCGCGCTGGAGCCCGACGACCTGGTCATGGTCCCCGAGCGCCTGATTAATTTCTGATGATAGATTTGCTCGATCAAGAAATGGACAAAGCGCCGCGCCCCGATCTGGCGGCGACCTGGATGACCGTGCGCACGGTGCTCTATCGCTACCTGCTTGTCGTCAAGCGGCGCTGGTGGGTCGTGCTCCTTACCACTGCCATCGGTCTCGCGGTCGCAATCTGGTGCGCCAAGCAGTTGCCTCCCTCCTTCCTTTCGGTCGCGCGGATGATGGTGAGTGGAAGGATCCAGCTTGCCGAAGGCGTGACTTATACTGAGGAAGCGGCGAACTTCTTTGGGACGCAAATCGAGCTTATGCAGAGCGGCGAAGTTCAAACCCGAGCACTTGCCCGCGTGCAATGGCTCCGTCCGGAACTCCAGCCGGTTGACGTGAACCTGGTCGTTGCCCAACAACCGAAGACCTCGATCTTCATCCTTCGCGCTACAGCGACGGACGGTACCTACGCGCGAGAGTATCTAAATGCCTGCCTGGACGAGTACATCGCGACAAAGCGCGCGATGCGTTCGGAGAAGTCTGACGAGACCGTTACCGCCCTCGATGAAGATGTTGAGAAGGTAGAGGAGGAACTGGTGAATGCAGAGAAGGAGATGCTTGCCTTCCAGCAGGAGAACAATCTCGGCTATCTAAAGGAGGAAGGAAATAGTGCCGCGCTGTACCTGGCGAATCTCAACCGGCAGTTCGCAGATCTCAGCTACGAGCACGAACTGCTGCAGACTCTGGATGTCGATCAATCGCTCAACCGCGAACCACACCGCCTGGGAGATCAGCGCACTACGGCCGGGGATCGCACGATCAGCAGCTTCGGGCCGATGAGCGATTACCTGAAAGCGCGCCAGCAGTTGCAGGTACTCGTGTCGGAGCGGGAGCAGCTGTCGGAGTACATGCGTCCCAAGCATCCCGACATCGTGAGACTTAACGAAGAGATCACTCGCGCAGAGCGCCTCATCGAGACCTATCGCACACAGAGCGCAGACCAACTGCAGAGCCGGCGGGATGCTATTGCTCTGCAGATGAAGACGCTGCAGCAGCTCATCGAACGCTACGAGGAGAAGGCGGTGGATCTCAGTGCCAAACTCGCCGAGCACGACAAATTGCGAGCGTCGGTAGATCGCTTTCGCGGCATGTACGACCGCCTGCAGAACAACCTGCGGAACGTGGACCTCACCAAGTCACTCGGACAGGACACAATCTCTGTTCTAGAGCGCGCCTCGGAAGCACTTTCGGTTCGATCCGGCTTGCTGAAGCTGCTTCTCCTCGGACTCGGAGGCGGACTCTTTTCCGGGCTGGCAATTCTCTTCCTCGTGGAGCGCCTCGACGACCGGCTCGCCTCATTGATGGACGTACAAAAGTCTTTCGACGAGCGGATCCTGGGACAGATCGTGCGTCAGGATCTCGACGGCGAGAGAGTGGAACTGCTTCAGCCTGATGACTCCCGCCATTCGTTTGCCGAGTCATTCCGCTCGCTGCGTTCCTCCTTCCTTTATCCAGCAGGCCAGTCCGCACGACCGAAGACCATTCTCATCACCAGCGCAATCCCGGGTGAGGGCAAGTCAACTGTCTCAAGTAATCTAGCGATCGCCTTTGCTCAAGCAGGGGCCAGGACACTCCTCGTCGATATGGACATGCGCCGAGGTTCACTGCACTCCGCATTCAAACTAAGCAACGACGCCGGCATGGCGGAAGTGCTGAGAGGATCCGTACCGTGGAATGAGGTAACCAACTCCACCAGCTGGGAGAAGCTATCGATCATCACCCGCGGAGGGCTGCTCCAGAATCCGGGCGAGCATTTCCTGGGCACCATCATGGACCGCTTTCTCGAGGAAGCTGGTAAGGCTTACGACTATGTGATCGTCGACTCTGCTCCGGTGATGGTGGCGGAAGACACTTCCACCCTGGCTCGAAAGATTGACGCTACAGCGGTAGTCGTGCGTTTCTCGCTCTCCTCCGCCCGGCTTTCCAAGCGCACCCTGGAGCGGCTCACCGACCGTCACGTGAATGTTATGGGATTGGTGCTCAACGAGATCACCGCGGCCATGCCCGAGTACGGTTATCATCACTACGGCAGTTACTACCGCGAGGAGGAGCCAGTGAAAGCGCCAGCCGCGGTGGTGCCGAGATAGCTCACGTAGCGCAGGCGCGCGAAACGGCAGCGGGGCGCGTTCTCCCCGGCGTGCCGCATTCCTTCTCGCCGCTTGTCTCAGCGATGGTTCCTTCCCTAGCCTCACGCCGATGCTGAACTACATCTGGCTGGGACTGGTTCTTCTTGCAGTGCTCCTCGGCGGAATTACCGGTCGGATGAAGGAGGTCACCGAAGGTGCGTTCACGCTCGCCGAGACGGCGGTGATGAAGATCGCCTTGCCACTAATCGGGATCATGGCGCTCTGGCTCGGGATCATGCGGCTCGCCGAGCAATCCGGCCTCATCCAGATCCTGGCTCGCGCCCTCCGGCCCGTGATGACGCGACTCTTTCCCGACGTCCCACCGGAGCATCCCGCAATGGGTTCCATGCTCATGAACATGGCTGCGAACATGCTTGGCCTGGCTAATGCGGCCACCCCGCTCGGCCTGCGCGCGATGCGCGATCTGGAGCGGCTCAATCCGCACCCAGGCACAGCAACGAACGCGATGTGCACTTTTCTCGCGATCAATACGTCATCGATTCAGCTCATTCCAATGACTGCGGTCGGGATCCTCGTGGCTGCTAAGGCGCGGGAGCCCTACGCAATCATCGGCACCGCATTCCTGGCGACAATCTGCGCAACATTCGTGGGGATCGCAGCGGTGAAGTGGCTGGAGAAATTGCCCATGTTCCGCGCGGTTCCCTTCGAGGGCACCCGCAATCCTGCAACCGATGCTACCTCGACCCCGGTCGCCGAAACCGAGGTCTTACCGGAACCCCCGCGAGCCATGCCGGGATGGGGGCGCCTCTGCTTGATCGCTTTTGCCGGGTTCTTTCTGGGCCTGATGTGCTGGCAGGCGTTTACTCCGCTGCACTATGAGGGCGTGATGGCAGCCCTGCGGGCACAGGTGTTCCCCGGCGAGGCCGCCTTCAAGCTAACCCCGGATTTCCTGGCCCAAAATCCGCTCGTTCGGGCCATCAATACGCTGTCACTCCTTGCGGTCCCCTTCCTTCTGGCGTTCTTCCCGCTATATGCCGCCCTACGCGGAGTGAAGGTGTACGAAGAGTTCGTCGAAGGAGCTAAAGAGGGGTTCGGGGTGGCAACTCGAATCATTCCATTCCTGGTAGCCATCCTCATCGCGATTGGCATGTTCCGCGGGGCTGGTGGCATCGAACTTCTGCAGCGGGCGCTTTCTCCGATTCTTACGCCTTTGGGATTCCCAAGCGAACTCCTGCCAATTTCACTCATCCGTTCGCTGAGCGGAAGTGCCTCGATTGGGCTGTTTACAGAACTTGTCCAGCGCCTCGGCCCCGATCACCTCACTACGCAGATGGCAGCGACTATCTTCGGTAGCAGTGAGACGACGTTCTACGTAATTGCTGTGTACTTTGGGGCTGTTGCGATTCGCCGCACCCGACACGCGATCGCAGCCGGATTGTTGGCTGATCTGGCTGGTGTCATAGCCTCAATCGCCATCTGCCGGATGGTCCTGGGATAAGGTTACCGCAGGCAGTGCTTGACCGCTCGGCGCGTAATCAGATCCCGCACATGCAACCGGTAAGACTCCCGCAGGATCGCAGCGATAGAGAGGCGACGCGGCTTGCGTCCTCTTGCAGGCCATTGCGGCGCACCGCCTTTTAGCCCTGAGCTTCCGGATTTCATATCCTCCTTACATCGGTTGCCTGTACGGCGGCATTACGGCTGTAAGGTTACACCCTCGTTAAATCCCGCACTCCGTGTGGTGGGGTTTTGACAGGGTCACGCAAACTCGCCTACATAGTTCATGCCCCTTAAACGCTACCGCACGGGCTGGATCTCTGACGTGCACCTCGGCACGCGCGGCAGTCAGGCCGAGGCGTTGCTGGAGTTTTTGCGCACAAACGAGTTCGAGACGCTCTACGTGGTGGGGGATTTGATCGACGTCTGGGCCTTGCGCCGCGGGATCTACTGGCCCCAGGCCCATAACGATGTCATTCAGAAGCTCCTGCGCGCCGGGAGGAAGGGAAGCAACATCATCTACATCCCGGGAAATCACGACGAGTTCATCTCAGGATTTTACGGAGACTACGGCGCGGTGACGGTCGTTCCGCGGGCGATTCACACCACAGTCGATGGGAAGCGCCTGCTGGTTATCCATGGCCACGAGCTCGACGCCGTGGTTCAGAACATCAAGTGGATGGCCCATCTCGGCGACGTGGGCTACCAGCTGTTGCTCGCCCTAAATGGGCCAGTAAACCGTTTGCGGAGGATCTTCGGGCTCGGTTACTGGTCCCTCAGCGCCTACGTGAAAATGAGCGTGAAGAACGCGGTCAGCTTCATCGGCAAATTCGAGAAGGCGATCGTGGAGTTTGGTAAGAGCGACCATGTGGACGGCGTCGTCTGCGGACACATCCACGCCCCCGTCATTCGCGAGATCGAGGGCGTAATGTACTACAACTCTGGTGATTGGGTGGAAAGCCTGTCGGCTTTGCTGGAAGACTTCGACGGAAAGATCGAGCTGATGACGAACTTCAAATACGTCCCGGGAACTGAGACACCTGATCCCGCACATTTGGATGACGCCGCTACTGGTTCCATTCTGTCTTTCCCGGCGGGCTTAACAGATCTGGCGACCGCCGCCATGTCTGAGAGGACGTCTTCCGCCAATGAAAACGTCGTGCAGGATTTTCGGATCTGATTTCAGTTCTGGTGTGCACGCGCCGCTCGAGGGTTGATCAATAAAACGTCTCCACATGCGGCACATGCAAATTGGGAGCCGCTGTGAAGAGAGCCCAAGTGCAGGCTAGAGTCGCCAGAAAGCTCGTGGCGCTGCACCTCTTACGTCACTTGGCGGTAC
This sequence comes from Spartobacteria bacterium, assembly GCA_031389825.1. Classification (GTDB taxonomy): domain Bacteria; phylum Verrucomicrobiota; class Verrucomicrobiia; order Chthoniobacterales; family Chthoniobacteraceae; genus JANMSW01. Next base: position 18,807 of record JANMSW010000032.1, on the reverse strand, counting down.
CGGGACGAGTGATTGCGATCTCAAGAACGCCATCCTCTTCTGGGCCTTGCGGAAACATTATCTTCACGCAGGTGACCACTGCATCAATCACCTGTTTGATCGTGAAAGGATACCCATCTAATTGAATCGCTTTGGAGGCATCGATGGTGACCCGAAAATCCTTGCCGTCCTTTTCATAGTTCCCGCTAACACTGATGCGATATAGCGATGCCAGATTAATATCGTGGGGTGGCCTTGGACCTACAGCGGGAGGAATAAACGGCGCAGAGATAGCCGGAAGACGCCATTCGGGATCCGAAAAGAAGGTGACACACGGAACGGGTTGGAGAGATATACGCGGGTCGCTATCTGAGCCGTGCAGGTACAATGGCTGAGTTACAGCCTCGATTCTAAGCTGACTTCCTGGCGCAAGTTGCGAACAGCAGAAGAAGAGTAGAATGAAGATTGATCTCATGGCGGATGTGGGATGATGCGCGATAGCATCTAGTGCAGCAACTGCGTAGAACGCATGTTGAAAACGACAGGCTGCGGGATGGTCTAAGCCATAGTCAGCGTTACAGCTGAAGTAGTTTCCGCAGCGCTGCCTAATTGAAATTTTCTATCGGCAGCTTGGGCCGACCCCTTTGCTCCGAAGGGCTAGGACCGCCCGCAATATGTCCTCGACAGCTGTTAGATCCAAATCATCGATCCGCTTGAAACGGATGCACCCCTTCCCGCAGCTTACCTTTCCGAGTCGGGAGAGGTGCTCGTGGATAATCTCACTCTCACAAACGTACAGGGCCATGTAGTTTTTCTGTGAAGCCAGAGCGCAGAGATCTCCGAACGACGGCAATCCATACTTCATTGTTTCTAACGTTTGCGGATCCGCTTTGTGAATCAGCGCTCGAACTTGATCCAGGGCCGCTCGCCGGTCAGGTGGAAGCTCTTTGAAGTATTGATCAACAGTGGTCGCTTTAGAGATCATGGGCGTAAGAAGGCGGGCTCGGTTGTTCTCCCGGCGACAGCATACGAGTGGTCCGGCCACGTGCTCTGAACGTCGCTGGAGGTGCCGAGGGCAATCGGAAGGATGCTGTTTCTCACGTCGCTGGGTCCACCTCGCAAATCAAGCGGATTATGCGAACCTCTGAGGCCACTTTACCCCATTTTTCTAGAGGGTCCTCTACTCCGAGGGCGCATTTCTTGTATGGCGGATCGTGCGCGAGTACAGAATCTCTAGCGTAGTACGAATCGTCCACCTCGTAGGTGGTGATGTGTGGAGAAGCTCACGAGCAGGCGGGTTGCGTTCCCATTCAGGAAAGCGGCGTCTAGCCTTGGTGCGGAGCGCGGCCCTGTCTCGCGAAGCGGGACGTGACGCCTCCATTTCCGCTGCAACACCGGCGGGACGCGGAGTCCCACGTGCGATTAGCTTACGCCGCTGGGAACACTGCCGATTTACTGAGGGACTTCTCCTGTAAGGAAAGGAGCCTTGGGAGGATAACGGTGAGAATTGCTCCGACGTTGAGGCGCTAGGTTCCGGTGTCGGAGCTCTTTGCTCCGACGGTGAGGCTTATTGCTCCGATGTCGGAGCGTTGGCCCCAGCGCTGAGGCACTTAGCTCCGGAGTTGGAGCAATTCGTCCGGCATCGCGCCGACCCGACGGTCGGCCGGCTGAAACATCCTGCGAGGTATAATCCAACACGCACCGCCCCCATTGCTTAAGCTACTCAGCAAGTGGCCACCCTCTGCATGTACCCAGTCGAACAAAGGCGGAAGGAGTAATCCAGCCTAACGTCCGAGGCGCCGTACATGACGCCCCGGAATACCTACCTCCAGACTCAGCTGTGGCGGCGGCGCTTCACGCGCAGCTGAGCCATCGACCGCTGAATGGCGGCCTGCGTGGAGGCTACTTCCTCGTCGCCGAGATTGCCCTCCTGCAGGCGCGCTTCGGCACGCTTCACCGCTTCTTCGGCGGCGTTCATGTCGATCTTTGTCTCCTCAATGGCCATGTCGGTCAGCACGCGCACGTGGGTCTGCGTGATCTCGACGAAACCCTCTCCTACTGCCAGGTGATCGGTGCGGCCGCCTTTCGAGACCACGAGTTCGCCTGGGCTGATTTGCGTGAGCAGCGGCACATGCATGGGGTAAATTCCCATCTCGCCTGTTACTCCGGGCAGAACGACCAGGTCTACATCGTCTGAATATGCCTGGCTTTCGGGCGTGACGATTTCGAGGCGGAGCGTGGCCATGACTAGGAGGCAGCGCGGATCATCTCGATGCCGCCCTTCATGTAGAAGTTCTGCTCGCCGACATCGTCGTGTTTGCCGTCGAGGATCTCCTTGAAGCCGCGGACGGTCTCGGAAAGCGGGACGAGCTGGCCCGGCGTGCCGGTGAAGACTTCCGCCACGTGGAACGGCTGGGAGAGGAAACGCTGAATCTTGCGTGCACGGAACACGGTAAGCTTGTCCTCGGGCGAGAGCTCATCCATGCCCAGAATTGAGATGATGTCCTGTAGATCCTTGTACCGCTGGAGCACGCGCTGCACACCACGTGCGACTGCATAGTGCTCTTCGCCGACGATTTCCGGTGCGAGCGCCTTCGAAGTCGAGGCGAGCGGATCCACCGCCGGGTAGATACCAAGCTCCGCGATCGAACGCTCGAGTACAATCGTGGAATCCAAATGCGCAAAGGTATTCGCCGGCGCTGGATCGGTGAGATCGTCCGCTGGGACGTACACGGCCTGGAAGCTGGTGACGGAACCCTTGGTCGTCGAGGTGATGCGCTCCTGGAGCTGCCCCATCTCCGCAGCCAAAGTCGGCTGGTAACCCACCGCGGAGGGCGTACGGCCGAGCAGTGCGGAGACCTCGGAGCCCGCCTGCGAGAAGCGGAAAATGTTGTCCACGAAGAGCAGCACGTCCTGGTTCTTCTCATCGCGGAAGTACTCGGCCATTGAAAGCGCGGAGAGAGCCACGCGGAGACGTGCACCCGGAGGCTCATTCATCTGGCCGTACACGAGTGCGACCTTGGATTCCTCGATCTTGTCGAGGTTGATGACCTTGGAGTCGGCCATCTCGTGGTAGAGATCGTTGCCCTCACGAGTCCGCTCACCCACGCCTGCGAAGACGGAGTAGCCGCCGTGCCGCTTAGCGATGTTGTTGATCAGCTCCATGATCACGACCGTCTTGCCAACGCCCGCCCCACCGAAAGCTCCGACCTTACCGCCCTTGGTGAAGGGGCAAATCAAATCGATAACTTTAATACCAGTCTCGAGGATGGTCGCCTTCGTGTTCTGCTCGATGAGCGGCGGCGCTGGACGATGAATTGCATACCGCTTGGTGTGCGGCACTGGTCCGCGCTCGTCGGTGGCATCCCCGGTTACATTGAAGATACGTCCCAGAACGCCTTCGCCCACAGGTACGGAGATCGGAGCACCCGTAGCGAACACTTCCATCCCTCGCTTGAGCCCCTCGGTAGAACTCATGGCGATCGAACGCACCCACTTCTCACCAAGATGCTGCTGCACCTCGAGGGTCAGCTTGCTGCTGACGCCATTCACATCGAACGTAATCTCGAGCGCGTCGTAGATTTTCGGAAGGATGCCGGTACGGGAAAAGTCCACGTCAACGACGGGGCCAATCACCTGGGCAATGATGCCGCGGGAGGTGACGGTGGGAGCGATGGTTTCAGCCATTGGAATATACGGGGTAGGAAGCGTTAGCTCAGGGCCATCTGAGCCGTGGCGATTTCGAGAATTTCGGTGGTGATGCTGGCTTGGCGGACCTTGTTGTACTCCAGGGTCAGATCCTTGATCAGCTGCTTGGCGTTGTCCGTCGCGCTCTTCATCGCGACCATACGCGCGGAGTGCTCGGAGGCGCGGCTATCGAGCGCCATCTGGAAAACCTGGAAGTGGACGTAGTGAGGAAGAATCCCGCCAAGAACCCCGGCCGGGCTTGGCTCAAAAAGGTATTCCGTCGCTCCACCCTCGGCGGCGGTGGCAGGTGCGGTCGAGAGCTTGGTTTCATCGGAACCGAGCACGTCCGCTGTAACTTCCAGCGAAGTAACTGGCAGGATCGTCCGGGTCTTCGGAATTTGGGTCAGGGTGTTCACGAAGTCCGTGAAGACCACTGTCACTTTGTTAACTTCGCCGCTTAGGAATTTCTCCATAGCGAACTTGGAAACGGCCTTGGAGTCCATAAAGGCAAAATTGTCCTTCAGCTCGAATTCCGCGAGCACCGTGTGCCGACCGCGTGCCAGGAACGCCGCCCCTTTGCGACCGACGGCTACAAAGATCGTGCGCTCGGCACTGAACTGCGCCGCTTCTCTAAAAAGGTTCGTGTTCAACGCCCCGCAGAGCCCTTTGTCTGTGCTGAGCAGAATGACCAGTTCCTTGCCCTCGGGCCGATTCTGCAGCAACTCGTGCGTAAAGGCGTCGTTGCCAGCGGCGCTTACGCTCAATGCGGAGAGCACCTTGTTCAACTGCAGAGCGTATGGCCGGCCGGATAACGCCGCTGCCTGCGCCTTGCGCATCTTCGAAGCGGCGACCATCTGCATCGCCCTGGTGATCTGCGCCGTGTTTTTGACCGACTTGATCCGGCGCCGGATGTCGCGGGTATTCGCTGCCATGGCGGATTACGGGCGGTAGCCTTGCTTAAACTCCGTGACGGCGGCCTTCAGGTCGTTCGTGATATCGTCGTCGATAGCCTTCTTGTCGCGGATCTTGGCGAGCACCGTTTCCTTGTGGGTACGCATGAAGTCCTGCATCGAAAGCTGGAACTTCTTCAGGTCTGCGACTGGGATCTCGTCAAAGTGCCCGTGCTGCATCGCCCAGAGCACCGCAGCCTGCTCCTCGATCGGGAGTGGCTTGTACTGCACCTGCTTGAAGAGCTCCACAATGCGCTGTCCGCGCTCGAGGAGGGCCTTGGTCTTGGCGTCGAGATCGGAGCCGAACTGCGCGAAGGCCGCGAGCTCACGGAACTGGGCAAGGTCACCCTTGATCTTTCCAGCCACCTGCTTCATCGCCTTGGTCTGCGCGGCGGAACCCACGCGACTGACCGAAAGACCCACCGAGATTGCCGGGCGCACGCCTTGGTAGAACAGATCGGTCTCCAGATAGATCTGGCCATCAGTGATTGAGATCACGTTCGTCGGAATGTAGGCCGATACGTCACCGGCCTGCGTCTCAATGATCGGAAGTGCGGTAAGCGAGCCGTTACCAGCCGCTTCGCTGAGCCGGGCGCTGCGCTCGAGCAGGCGGGAGTGGAGATAGAATACGTCGCCGGGATAGGCCTCGCGACCGGAGGGCCGCTTGAGTAGGAGCGACACCTGGCGGTAGGCGACGGCGTGCTTGGAGAGATCGTCGAAGACGATCAGCGCATCCATGCCGTTGTCCATGAACCACTCACCAATCGCGGCACCCGCGAAGGGAGCAAGATACTGGTTTGTCGCATTCTCAGAGGCAGGCGCCGTCACAATGATCGTGTAGGGCATCGCGCCGGCTGCTTCGAGGACGCCGATCGCACGGGCGATGTTCGCGTTCTTCTGACCGACACCCACATAGATCGAGTAGATCGGGCGGAAACCTTCCTTGCCTTCGTTCGCCTTGTTGATCAGCGCATTGTTGATGATCGTATCAATCGCGATCGTCGTCTTGCCAGTTGCGCGGTCACCAATGATCAGCTCGCGCTGACCGCGGCCAATCGGGATCATCGCGTCAATTGACATGATGCCGGTCTGCACAGGCTGGGTCACGGACTGACGCTTGATGATACCAGGGGCGATCTTCTCAACCGGATAGTAGCCGACCGAGGCAATCGGCCCCTTGCCGTCCATCGGTTCGCCGAGCGTATTGACTACACGGCCGAGCAGCGCCATGCCGACAGGAACGGAAAGCAGGCGACCGGTGGTTTTCACCTCCATGCCCTCGACGACTCCACTGAAGTCACCAAGTAGGATGGCGCCCACTTCAGTTTCCTCGAGGTTCAGGGCGATGCCATAGAGGCCGCCGGGAAACTCGATCATCTCATTCAGCATCACGTCGCTCAGGCCTTCGATGCGGGCGACGCCGTCACCGACTTCACGCACGGTACCGACATTCGACTTGGCCGTCTCGGTCTTGAGACCGGTGATCTGGGATTCGAGTTCTTGGAGAATAGTGCTCATCGAAAAAGAGAAAGTAAAAGTTAACGGGGGGGAACTAGGCGTGAGCCAACTGAGTCTGAAGCTTGTTGAGGCGCTCGCGCACGCTGCCGTCGAAGACATCGCTGCCGACCTTTACGCGAAGGCCACCAATCAGCTCCGGTGCCACCTTGAATTCCGTGCTGAGATCACTGCCATACTTGGCGCGCAACGATTGCTCCAGCTGGCTGCGGGTTTGCTCATCGAGCTCCACGGCGCTCTCTATCTCGGCATGGTGCTTACCGACCTCGAGCCGGATGAGGCGCTGGTAGTCCTTAAGGATGTCGAGGAAATGCCGGGGCCGCGACTCTGCGATCTTCGCAGCGATGATGCGAATGCGTCCATGATCCAGCCGTCCATCGACGAAGCTGGCCTGGAACAAATCGCGCGACAATCGGCGCGCTTCCTTGCTGAGTTTCATGGCGTGCTAAGCGGCGATCTCGCGGCTGGCTTCCTCGGAAAGGCGGCGCTGATCGTCACTTGTGAGGACCTTACCTGCGACCTTCGCGGTGGTGTCCACGACGAGGCGGGCGACTTCACGCTTCAGGTCGGCAATCATGCGGGCATGCTCGATCTGCGTCGCTTCCCGGGCCTTTACGATAATCTGCTCAGCGTCCGTGATGGCCTGCTGAGTCTGCTTTTCCTGGAAAGCTTTCGCGAAGGCGCGAGCTTCATCGATCATCCGCTGCGACTCAGCTCCGGCTGTCTTCATCAGCTCCGCCGTCCGACGCTCGGTCTCGGCGAGCTCCTGCTTGATCCGGGCCGCATCTGCCAGGCCCTGCTCGATCTTCTGGCGGCGCTGCTCGAGGACCGTCAGGATGGGCTTGTAAGCGAACTTCGCGAGAAGCACGCAGACGATCGAAAACGAGACCGCTTGGGACAGGAATAGCCAGCCATTGAAGCCGAACTGTTCTTTAACGGTCTCGAGCTTTTGAGCGAAGCCGCCCGCAGCGAGGAGCAGAGGAAGATGAAGCATGGGATGCGAAGAGAGAGAAAAGAGCGAGATGCGGGGCAGACGGACCTGCCCCGCATCCGAAGGACTTCCTTACGCGAGGAAGATCGCGAAGAACACGATGCCTTCAGCGAAGGCGGTGCTCAGGATCGCCTGCACGAGGATCGGGGTTGCAGCGCCGGGATTCCGGCCTACCGCTTCCGCCGCCTTCATGCCGATGATGCCGACCGCGAGGGCGGAACCGAGGGCAGCGAGACCGATGTGAAGGTTACCGGTAACGCCGGAAACCACGGGTGCTGCCTGGGCAAGCAAGGGAAGGATGCTCATACGATGTCTTTTCTTGGTTTTGGTTGATCCGGCCGCCTCCGCAGTCTTGCCACGGTCCGACAGCCGAAAGTCGGGAAGATATTAGTGATGCGCCTCGGCGTGGCCGTGCTTGCCGTCGTCCTGGTGCGAGCAGATGAGCAGAGTGAAGACTGCCGTGAGAAGCATGAAGACGAGCGCCTGCACGAGGCCGACGAGCAGCTCCATGAAATAAAACGGGATCGGAATAATCGGTGCGAAAACGGGGCTGAGCAGCGCCATCGACTCCAGCATGTTCTCACCGGCGAAGATGTTCCCGTAGAGACGGAAGGCCAGCGAGACCGGACGGAAGAGAATGGAGACCACCTCGAGCATGCCGACTCCAACAAAGACGGCCACCATGATGATCTTCATGACGCCCTTCGTGTCCCCTTTTGGGCCGAAGATATGGAGGATAAACCCACCCGGCCCATTCGCCCGCAGGGCCCAGTAGATCCAGCAGGCGAAGAAGATCACCGACATTGCCAAGGTCATGTTCAGGTCGGCATTCGAGCCGCGTAACAACGGACGAGCAATGTGCGAGAGATTACCATTCGCATCTGGCGTACCCCAGCCAATCGTACCCACCCCTGGGATGAGCCCGAACCAGTTTGTGAACAGAATGAAGATGAAGACAGTCGCGAAGAACCAGAAGGTGGTGCGAGTAAGGTCGCGCCCTAGAATGCTTTCCAGGAAGTCCCGGAGACTCTCGACCAGCCACTCCCAGAAGTTCTGTGCACCATCCGGGATCTCCTTGGCGTGTTTCATTGCGACCTGCGCAAAGACGATCAGCACTCCCGCCACAATCCAGGTGAGGACCATGGAGTTGTTGATCGGGAACGGGCCAATATGTCCGAGGACGGGAGCCGCAGCAGGAAGACCGTGGTGCTCGCCCTCTGTGGCCGGGTGGTGCGGATCCGCCACGCCAATACTCGGCGCAGCTTGACCCGCGTCCGCTGCCCAGGCCGCAGGCATCGCGAGCAGGGAGAACACAAACAGGAGGACGCAAACCGCGCGACCGAGACCGAGGCGGCTGCTATTGAGAGAGGCAAAAGTGGGGCTATTCATTTCCAAACTCGCTGCGGACCGACTGGCGCGGAGAACAGGAAAGGATCACGATTCCAAGCGGATGGGGTCGCAAGGAAACGCTCCAATCGGGGCAGCGGCGAAATCTAACCAGCGGGAGCGGGGCGGAGGCAAGTGCTTTGTGAAATTTTTCACAAGGAACCTTCCAACGCCCCGCCGCTAAGGGGATTTCAGCAAAACGAAAGCTGCTGGCGGGAGCCTGTTAGCCTGCTCCACAGTCTCGCGCTGTTCGCTCCCCTACTCCGGTTATGCTGGATCCAGGAGCTTGCTCTGGGGCTGGCAGGCCGTCAGATCGCCTCGATGTGTCGGTGATCCGTGCCGCAGCAACCACCAACGACGGAGGCGAGAGGATCGTCTCCATGGCCCCCGCCAGCAATGCGTCGAGCTGCCCTTCGCGCGCGCGGACCTCCTTTCCCTACGGAGCCTTCGCTGCTCACCGAGAGGTTTTGATGAGGTGCTAAGACCACGCACACATGGCGATCAATCCAGTGGACCGGTCAGCGCCCACGATCAATTACCGATGACAGTCTCAACGACTTTTCTCGAAGATGCGCGCTCCTGCTCATTCTTTGCAGTGGTGCCCGCTGACGCTGCAGCCTCGACCTGCCCAGCGCTAAGTAGATGAAGAACAGCCACCTTAAACTTTCCAAGATGAAGACACTGATATCATACCTGGCGCTTGCCTCCCTCGTCGCCTCAGTTCAGGCCGACGTTGTGCCGAACTTCCTGTTTAGCAACAACGCCGTTCTTCAGAGAGATAAGCCGATCCCGGTCTGGGGCACCGCTTCCGCTGGCGAACAGGTAGCGGTCAGCTTCGCGGGACAAACGCTGGTCACGACCGCGGATGCAGACGGGAATTGGCGCGTCGACCTTCCTACGCAACCTGCGAACACCAGTCCGACAGACATGGTCATCAAAGGCAGGAATACACTTACCTTTACCAACATTCTTGTTGGAGAAGTATGGCTCGCTTCCGGGCAGTCGAATATGGAGCAGATGGTCAAGGAGACCGTTGACTCGGCTCTCGATACCGCAGGCTCCGCGCGGTTCCCTATGATCCGCGAGATACACCCGGACAAGAAAACGTCCTATACTCCGCTCTTCACCGGTTCCGGCACGTGGAAAGTGGCCGGCCCGGAAACCACGGGTGAGTTCTCTGCCATCGGCTATCACTACGCCCTAACGCTATACAAAGTTCTCAATGTGCCGGTCGGCATCATCAACACCAGCCAGGGAGCCAGCAAAATACGAACCTGGGTAGATCCCGCCACGCTCAAAGCCGAGCCGACATTCTCGGGAGACGTCGAGGAGGCGGCGAAGAAGCTCGCGGAATATCCTGCGGTAAAGGCGAAACTCGATGCTGATCTTCAAAAATGGGAAGAGGATAAAGCCGCTGCTGAGGCTGCGAAGAAACCGTTCGCCACGCCGCGACCCGGTTACGGTTGGGGTGGAACCCCAGGCGGCCCAGACGACATGTTTAGGCCTTCAAGTTTCTACAACGGTCTGATCCACCCTCTGGTGCCGTATGCGCTACGCGGGGTAATCTGGTATCAAGGCGAAGGCGATGTTGGTTTGCATAGAGGGTACGCAAAGGCGTTTCCTGCCCTCATCTCAAGCTGGCGCACGCTTTTTGGCCAGGGCGACTTCCCTTTCTACTGGGTGCAGCTTTCCAGCTATGGGGACAACAAATGGAACGACGGGATCCTGTGGGCCTTCATGAGGGAAGCACAGACCAAGACTTTATCGTTAGCCAACACCGGGCAGGCGCTCAGTCTCGATCTTGGCCACCAGGGCAATATCCACCCGCAGCGCAAACAGGAAGTCGGCCGCCGCCTGGCCCGCGTCGCGCTCGCCCGTACTTATGGGCAAAAGATTACTGATCGCCCTCCCGCAGTCGAGAAGATGGAGCGTGAAGGCGCGGGCTTTCGGGTTCGGTTCGCGGCACCGCATGGCCGGAATGCCTTCACGCCCTTGACGGAGCCTGCGACGGGCTTTGCGCTTGCTGGCCAGGATCGGGTCTTCAAGCCTGCCATCGGCGTGCCCGGCGATAACCATACCTCCGTGCTGGTCACCAGCCCGGAAGTCCCTGACCCCGTCGCGGTCCGCTATCTCTGGCGGGACTTCGTTGTCGCAAGCCTCTTCCACCATGAAGAAGGGCTTCCGGTAGAACAATTTCGCAGCGACGACTGGGAGCGATAGTTCGTGCGCTCATCTCTCTTAACGCTTTCAACTACCTACCACAACTGGAGGCATAAAACCCAGTGGCTGTTGTCACAGGTTGACTCGCTACCAGCTTGCCGCAGAGGTCGTTGAAGTATTTGACGCTCGGGATCATCTGCGGCATCGGATTATCGAAATCCCTTTCGTACTCGATCTGAAACAGAGGCTTGAGCTTGTGGCGGTGGAGCTCTCGGAAGATTGACGGAATATCCGCGACACCCTCTCCGAGAGGGACGTCGACGCCTCCTGGACCAATCTTATCCACGTCGCGGATGTGGAAATGATCCATCTTTCCAATCTTGATGTATTTATCCACCGCGTCCTTGGGCGCGAAGCCGCCCCGCATGAAGTGACCTGGGTCGCATGAAGCACCGACCCACTCGCTGCGGCCCTTGCAGTCTTCCACGATCTGATCCGGATCCGAATAGGCCGCATTTGGCTTGGGGTGATTGGTGAGCATAAGCTTTACACCATGATCAGCGGCCATCTTTTCATACCAATCGACACTGCCTGGTCCGGTGGGGACGCGCACCGGATCGGTGATCAACATTTCCAGTCCCATATCTTGGCAGAATGAAAAAACGCGTCGGGCGTGCTCCGCGTCCAGCGGCTCATAGTGACTGGTGTGGGTGATGCCGGTTTCCTGCAGCTTGCGCTTCACCATCTCGCGATACTTCGGCTGGCTGCCGCTATAGATGCCGTGAGGCTCCTCCTTGCTGATCCGGTGCCCAGGACACGTTTCGATATACTTGAGGCCCAGCGATGCCGTTATGTCGATTGCCTCGAGGAGAAAGAATCTGTGGAAAGTGAAAGACTGCACGCCAACCCTCCATCCGAGTTTTTCCGCGTTGGGCACTCCTCCGGCGAGCTTCGCTCCTACGGTGGTTTCCGCGAGAGCGGAGGACAGGCCGCCGGCCCCGGGGAAAGCCAAGCCCGCCGCAAGAGCCCCAGAAGTCTTGAGGAAAGCCCGGCGGTTCACCAGCCGAGAGTCACAGTGGATGGACATAGATTGGAAGTAGTTAGGTTTCCGTTATTGAGGTGTGGGAAGTTCTTGGATCTGAATGTCTTTATACCCTGACTCGGCCGGCCCGCCTTCGTGAATCTGAAGGCCGATGACACCGCTGCGGGGGATCGATGCATCGGCTTCGGTATAGTCGACGGTTAGCACGTCGTTCACCCAGACGCGGATGCGCGCCCCTTCACAGCGGATGACGCACTGGTTCCAATCCGCAGGCTTGACGACCTTCGTCGTTCTCTCGGGATTGAGGCGAACGCCGAGAAAGGAACCGCGCCGGCCCTCATCATAGACACCGCCCCATAATCCTGGGGTGCAGTCCGCTTGATAGCCGCTCATTTCGTTGCTGTCCTTCACACGTTGGCTGCGAAACTGGACGCCGCCGTTCGCTCTTCCCATCCAGGCCCGCGCCTGGAACCGCAATTCGAAGTCCGAGTATTCGCGCGTCGTGCAGAGAAACTCATTCCGCGGGATCGGCTCCTTGAGATTGCCGGCGATAATGGTACCCTCCGCAATGCGGAAGAAACGGAGATCTCCCTCCCACCCGTTGAAGGTGGCACCGTCGAAGAGCGCCTTACCTTGAAAGCTGGCGGAGGGCCGCGTACTTTCGGAGTTCGCCGGGTCATCAGTCGGTGTGAGCGACAACCACACCACGTCCGGCATTGCTGAGGAGGTGGGCAAAGGCATTTGCGCAGCCTGCAGGACGACAGATAACTCCCCGGCTCTCTCGACGCTCACAATGCCAAGCGGAAACGTGCGAAAGTCCGTCCACGCTGCAGTTGTATCCGCAGGCGCGACGATTCTTTGGTCGCCGACGGTGAGCGAGATCTTACCGCCCTGCATGTTGGGATGGAGTGAATAGTTGAGCTCCGCGCGGTAGCGACCGGGCGTTGCCGCGGCCCACGTCCAGGTGATGGTATCCTCCGGCTTGTTCCAGAAGTGAATCGAGGCGCCTTCCTTCTCACCCTGGAGCTTAAGGTTGCCGGTCAGTCGTGCTTGCCATGCATGCAAGACGTGAGTTTCGGCCACTCCCGAAAGCGCGGAGAGCAGACACGAGATACCCACCAGCAATCCCGTGCTCCACAGTTTCGCCCTGCATCGTTGCTGAACTTTACAGGGCCGCTCACTCCCTCCCTCGCAGGAGTCCCGGCGCGATCCACTCTGTTGAGAATTAAGATTGGGGGACAGTAAGCCGCGCGCCGGGGAGGAAGTCGCGCTCGGACTTTTCTGGGGATTCATAAAGAAGACCGTTATCTGCGCAGGTGGGAAATGTCTGGTATGAGGCTGCCAAAGTTTGTTGAAATCCTGCCATGTCTCCGGCCCGCATGCAGAAGGGTTTCTTTGCCCGAATCGCGGACCCTCAGGAAGTTAGGATGATCCTCGAACACCTGCCCGGAGTCTTCTTTTTCGTCAAAGACGAGCAAGGTCGTTTCATGGCCGCAAACACCGCCACCTGTATTCGTTGCGGCCTCCAAGGAGAACGTGAATTGATTGGGAGCACTGATGCAGACTATCTGCCACCCGAAATTGCGAGGGCATATCGCGAGGATGACCTGAAGGTCATCCGCAGCGGCAAACCGCTGATCGATCGTCTCGAGCTATTCTACGACGAACAACGGAAACTGGCCTGGTTCCTTACCACAAAGCTGCCTTTGCGGGATCGCTGCGGCAAGGTGATGGGAGTCATCGGTGTCGCCCGGCGCGACGAACGGCGCATGACGGATCGAGACGTGGTCGAAGTGACAGCAGCGGTGAAGTTCGCCCGCGACAATCGACACCGGGTCTCGACAGCCGCAGAGCTGGCAAAAGCAGTCAATGTCTCCGAACGTCAGCTTTACCGTGATCTCAACACCGCGCTGGGAGTGAGCCCTTACGAACTGCTTCTGCGCACTCGCGTCCAATCTGCCGCCGAGGAGCTTGCGCAGACGTCGCTCCCAATCATCGAGATCGCCCTGAATCATGGCTTTTGCGATCAAAGCGCCTTCACCCGGCAATTCCGCAAACGCGTTGGTCAGACGCCGCGCATATTCCGGTTGAGTCTAATCGGGTAGGCGCTGGCTCTGCCAACGCGCACTTGTGTGGACTGCCCGGCCACCAATTCCGATAGATTCACTTAGCCCACAATGAAGTGTTAGACTTGGACCACCGGAAACGAGGCCCAACCGCTCAGGAAGGCGTCAATCAAAAGCGGCAGATCGTCACTGTAACCCCCTTCCAGGATAGCAGCAGACGGGACTTTGGACTGCGACAGCCATTCGCCGCATGATCGGTAATCCTCAACTTCGAGCGAGAGCGAGCAGAGCGGGTCGCGCAGGTAAGCATCAAACCCGGCAGAGACGAGGATAAGTTGTGGATCGAACTCGAGCACGCAGTCCCATGTAGCGCGAAGAGTGGCGACTTGGCGGCTGCGCGGTGATTCGGCACTAACAGGAAAATTGAGGCAGTTCGCTCGCGAGTGACTGCCAGTTCCAGGATAAGCGGGATGCTCATGCATGGAGACGTAGCGGAGTAGATCGTTGCCTGCACAGATTGCCTCCGTGCCATTGCCGTGATGAGCATCGAAATCCCATATTGCCACTCGCCCAATTCCGTTCTTCAGCGCGTCAAGTGCAGCAATCGCGACGGAGTTCATATAACAGAATCCCATCGCCTGATTGCGGGTCGCGTGGTGACCCGGAGGACGCATGAGCGAGAAAGCGCGGTGCCCTCGGACAGCGAGCTGTGCGCATTCAATGGCAGCGCCAGCGGCTCGTGAAGCGTGCTCAAAAATACCCTCGTGAGCGGGTGTGTCGGCATCGAAGTGTTCACCGTCCTTTATCCGCGCAAGATGACCCTCTGAATGCGCTCTGAGAATTGCTTCGTACTCCGCAAGAGGAGGGGTTTGCCACTTCCAATGAGGATGTGTTCGCCGCAGGTGCTCAGCGGTGCGGGTAACGCGCTCCGGTCTTTCCGGATGTCCAGCGGTTCCATACCCGGCACAACGCTCGTCGTAAAGAATGATCATGGGAGGAATTTCGCGACAAACCCTGTCTCCTGGGTGGCAAAAGCTGAGCCTGTCCGAACGAAGATGAGCCCCAACAAGTCTCCTTGTCAGCATCGTTATGTTCGCTTGCAGAATTCCACAAGTTTCACGACACACTCATCCCAGTTGATGCCCATGCCAGAACTCGACATGCTAACCTTGGTCGCTGCACACCGGCAAGGCGGCGGTGGCGCAACCGCGGTCGATTACCTCGACTTTCACGTTTCCGGCGTTTCCTTGCTCCAGCGTCTCGGGTGGAGCAACGCCAACCATATTGGATGCCTTGGCTCAGGCGTTACCGAGTATTACGCTCAGCTTATTCAGCAGTTGCTTCTTCGGCAGCCTTCCACGTTGGCGAGCGGGCGGCACATGCTCTACGTCTGCCCCGAGTGCGGCGACATAGGCTGCGGTGCTATTACCGCAGTAATCAGTAAGGAGCCGGAAGCTTTCGTCTGGCGTGACTTCGGATATGAGAACAACTACGACGATACCATTCACCACCTTGCGGATTTCGCAGCCATCGGGCCGTTTCGTTTCGACCCCGCAAATTACTGCCAGGCGTTCAACCTCGAAGATTGCCTAAACAAGCAAACCGTCGCTTCCTCACGCCATGCGATTTCGGAGCCCCAAAACGTGAGAAACTGATCGGTGACCCAGGATTTCGGATCCATAGAAGGCGGGGCACTGCCTTGTTCTTACCTGACGGAGGGTGCTTACCAAAGGCACATAGCCACCCAGTCTAGGCATTACCCAACGTCTCTCCATGGCTTACGTTCCTGAAGATGCTCGCTGGTTCCTTGCTGACCTTGTCGAGGAGATCCGCGTCGAGGGCACTAAACGCAACCTCGTCCATATCAACCATGTCATCGTCGAAGCCTGTTCCCCGGAAGAAGCTTATAGCCGCGCGATGGAACTCGGGGAGCAGAGCGCCAGCGAATACTCCAATGGGGAAGGGAAGAAGGTCAGCATCTTCTTTCGAGGACTGCGCAATCTCGATGTGATTCACGACCCGTTGGAGCACGGTTGCGAGATCATGTTCCAAGAGAAGCTTGGAGTCAGCGAGATCGGCATCCAGAAGCTCGTTCGCTCCAAGGAGCAGTTAGAGGTGTTTAGTCCGATCCGACAGCGCCCCGGAAGACCTGACTACGCTTCCAAGGAGGTCATGGACGAGGTGCGTAGCAGGCTTGCAATCCGCACCAACGACAAATCCTCAGAGGGTAACTAGCTGGCACTGGGCATGCGAAGTGAGATGGTAGCGATGGAGGGCGGTTCCCTTCGTAGGGAGCGTTCATCACGGGTACGCACAGGGATCAGGTGCAAGGCCCACGTTTGATTCGAAGGAGCGGTTCACGTTCTGCGCCCCAAGGTCACCGCTCACTCCCGAGCGGTCGAGAGGCTGCGTCCGTGCTGACATTCACAGAGGTCGCAAGCTTCCACTTACGGCATGTTATCAGCTCAGCCGCGCGCCCCCGTCCGGTCGAGCCGTAGAGGCTACGGAGTGCGTGGAGGTTGAGGGCCTTGCGAACTGGGATTGGGGGGCGGGAATGCTTTACCAAGGCCCACTTGTAGTTCGGCCTCGCTGAGTAAAGCATCTTGATCGGTGTCCCATTCACCGGCCCAACGCGATGATACAGCTTGGAACTCTGCATCCGTGACCTGGCCATCGATGTCACTATCCGCAGCCTTAATCCATGCGGGCGCGAGGAACGTTCCCAGCCCGAAGCCGCGGCCACCTCTCCCAGGCCCGCCGGGCCCGCCACCGAGCCCTTTGCCTTCCGATCTGCCTGCGAGCTGTTCGCTCACGGAATGATGTCTCGCCTGGATGAAGGCCTTGATCGGACGTGCGGCTGGCATGCGAAACCCGGGCCCGCCGCCAGGTGGTTCAACCGCAGGCGCCGCATTCGACGTCGAAATCGCCTTGTCGAAGCGCTCGGCTTTTTCAGTTCCTTCCTCAACCACGGCGGGACGTATCAACCCGGCGATCGCGTCGATGCGTTTCGACAGTTTTGCGGGCTCAAAGATGGTCTTCTGAAACTCCTCCATCCGCTGCCTGTATGCGTCTTGCACCGCAGGCACACTCATCACACGCGTGAGGAAGCGGTTATCCTCAGGCCAGGCCTTCCCAATCGACAGTTGCTCCGGGTCAGGCCCGAAGAAGTTTCCGAACGCCCGATCCAAATCCCAAGGCGCGAACACGAACTTCTTCGTCTTGGGATCGAGATGGATGACGAAGTTCTGCCCCACAACCAGAATCGAATCGGTGCAGCTGAGCCAAACCGTCACCGCCATAAAGCGGGCAAACTGGTCGAGATCGAGAAACTCTGGCAACTTATCCGCAAGCTCTTCATTGCTGCCGGAGGTAATTAGTCTCGAGAATTCCACCACGCGACGCACCTGGCTGTCTGTGATGTCTGTCTTGGCGTCATAAGCCTGCCGGTAAGCGGACCAGTCCGGCCCCTTGTCAATGAACAGCTCGCGCGTGACCGGTTTTAAGATCAATCCTTTCTTCGTGTCGAAGGCTTCCTTTGCCCAATCGCGGTCGGGGTTCTCGACTAATGTATAAAGGCCGAAGTACTTATTGTCATAGGTGCCGGGAACGCTAACCGACAGACGGACATAAGAAGTGCGAGGTGCGGGAACACCCGCGTCACGGTATAGGGCGTAGGCGAGGCTTTCATTTATCAAAGCCGGATCGGTGATGTTATTGTGGAAGTTGAGCTTGGTGAGTCCGAAAAGTTTCTGGCCTTTGACGAACTCATTGAGATCAACCTTGAATGACTTCTTCTCACTGTTGCGTGCATCCATGTAAGTCCCGTTCCCTTTGTAGCGAACAGCTACGTCGCGAAACTTTTCACCATTCAGCTCCAGGTCGGCGTGGACGTAGTCGAAATGGATCCCGCCCATTCCGCTCAACCCATTCCGCAGTCCATCTCTGGCTTCCAATTTTATCCCGGGCATTCCGCCACCACCTCCTGGTGGTCCGCCGACCGGAGGCATGAGTGCTTTATTGATTCCTTCTCGGAATGCATCTGCATCCAGGAAGCCCTGCTTCTTCGTGTCCCAATCCTCGAACCAATTAGCGAAACCACTCACAAACTCGGCATTCGAAACAGTGCTGTTCTTGTCGCCATCCAATCCGCGTCGAAAGCCGTCCGCGAGGAAACCTGCAGGGTTGAATGGATTGCCTCCTCGCCCTCCCGCCCGAGGGGGCCCACCCGGGCCTCTCACGGGTTCATCTGGCTTGATCGCCTCCCATTGATCAGCTGCAAAGACGAGGTGCGCTGCGTGAACCTTATCCAAGCCAAACAACTCGCCTGTGTCGTTGGACTTGGCGGAGGTCTCGGCCAGATGAAGCGCGAGAAGGCAAAGTAGAGCGATGCGGGAACGGGCCGCGCGGAGTGTAGAATGCTTCATTAGCTGGTTTGTCTCTCAGAGGGGTGGGTTTGAGAGGCAAATGCGAATACTACTTAAAGCGGAATAGATCGATTTGGTTGCTGGCCGGTTCGGTCTCGCTGTGCGATTGGCGCAAAAGGCACGGAGAGGAGTCTGGCGTTGAAAGAGTCCGCGCGACAGGAATGCCTCGGCTCCCTTAAGACCGAACGGGGTTGCAGGAGAATCGCTAGCAACTCCTGCGCCACTGGCGTGTTCAGACGAACAGCGCACGTAAACCAGCCGTTTTCGGCAGAATTTGCCCATCTGGAACTCGGAGCCCCGAGTTCCTGCTACTCAAGCGAGGCAATATTCGAGGGAAGCTTCCCTCATTTTGTGGCAAAGCTGAGATACATGTCGGGATCCCTTCCAGATATTTGGGGGAACGGTGCCTCTTTGATGGGGAAGCTTCCCTCCCAGAGAGGGGAGCTCCGAGATAAAAGGTGCAAGGTACCCCAAAATAGTGCGGAGCTTGAGTAGTTGGAACTCGGAGCTTCCCACTCCCGATACTTAAGCTTCCCTGAAATTGCTCGGAGCTTCCCTCATCTTGTCGCAAGCTTGAGACGGGTGAGCTCGGAGCTTTCCCCGAATA
>JANMSW010000021.1:0-198219 GCA_031389825.1 Spartobacteria bacterium | reverse complement strand
ATCGCGAGCTGCACCGATGTGGTGGAACAGCCTGATGACGCGATAACTCCGGAAGTGCAGTCCACGGCAGGCACGCCATCCGTGACGGCCTGCCGCGTCCAGGAGCGGCGAGCGCGGAGGTCCGGGCTATGAGCGCGATCGGCAACGAGAAGTTCCTTAGTGAGATTCGGGAGAGCGTGAAGGCACTCACCGAAGCCGATCCGTACTTCGCCGACATCGAGATAATCAGTGAACGGCTGAAGGACATCGACAGCAAGCTTGAGCAGACGCTCTCGATTATCGGAGGACTGGCGATCGTCCTGGTCACTCCCACGCTCGGGAAAGTCCTGGCGAATGTGCCCGGCGCGAATTTCGAGCAGATCACGATCGTGGGGAGAGTCCTGGAGAACCTGAACCTCAACGACACGGGCAAGGAGGCGCTCGATGTGGCGATCTACATGCATGCGCTCTGGAGCCAGCTAAAGCCCGACCAGCTCACCGCAACGCTCAAGCCGTTGGAGCCTTCCATTCGCCTTGGCAACGATCCGAAGTATCTCGCCTACGACGTCGCCTTCTCCACGGAAGGCGGAACGCGCATCGAGATTCCCCAGCTCGCCGCTCCAGATCTGGCGAACGATGCCGGTGAGATCACGATCACCCACGGCACACCAGGCGCGGCGATCTTCCGCACGCTCAACGGCACCCCGCCCGTGCCACGGAATCCCGCTGCACAGCTCGTGCAGGCTCCATTCACACCAGGTGCAGGAGTCGCGATCCGCGCGCGCGCCTGGCTCGCCGGTTACCTCCCCAGTCCCGAAGTCCGCCTCACTACCTAAATTATGGCTCAGCAAATCGATCGTCTCGTTGTCTCACGCGGCCCCGCCCGCATCACTTTCCGTGGAGCGGTTTTCTGGTCCAAGGAAGACATCACTGTGGATCTCACGAAGGAAACCGTTGCGCTGCCGTCGAGCGCCTTTGGAGATCTCACCGAAGTCAGCCTCGGCGTAAAGGCCACGGCGACCCTGCGTCCCGTAGGCGAGTTCGAGCACCTGGACGTGCTCTGGAACTTCTTCGCCGCGCTGCCGATCGGGAGCAGCATCTTCGGGAATGCAGATGAGGCGCTGATCATTCAGCCGCTCGACCCTACGCAAAACCAGGTGCGCTTTCATGCTGCCGGAGTCTCCGCACTGCCAGGCCTGACCTTCACGGCGGTGGACACGCTCCTGGAGGAACTGACGTTCCAGATGATCGGGAAAAACAATACCCCGATCGACGATCCCGCGCGGCTCTTCATCTTCGAGGCCAATACGATCGTCCTGAATGATCTTGGGTACGACGACACCAAGCTCCTCGTGCAATCCTACACGAACCGCTGGCTAAGTGCGGGCACCTTCACGCTCACCTTCGGCGCGAACACCACGGCAGCTATCGCCTACAACGCGAACGCCGCCGCCGTAGCCGCTGCGCTGAACCTGCTTGCCTCGGTGATCGCAGCGGGTGGCGTGACCGCTACTGGCACGCTCGACGATGGCTGGACCGTGACTTTCGACGATGTCGGAGTCCAGGGTCCGATCAGCGGCGCGGTGACCAGCATGCCGGGTGGCACATCGGTGCGCGAAGACATCCTCACTGCAGGAGCTGTGGGAGCCGCCAAGATTTCGAAGCTTCGGCTGTACCCGTGGCATTCCTTCGCGGCCAAGGAAGGCGTGAAAGTCGCCTTCGATCTCCAGGTGACCGAAGACGAGAGCGACGCGATCGGGCACTACGACACGGTGTATCGCGGCCTCACCGTGACGGCCTCCGCGCTTCCCCAGGGCGTGCCTGCCGAGGCGGTGCTCGCTGCAGCGGCAGTGCAGGGTCCGGCGAGCGTTCGCGGACGCCGACTGAGCGTCGGCGCGCATCACTTCGATGTATTCGCCGAGGGTGTTTTCTTCCGGCTCTACTCCGCCAACCTCAAGACGGCGGGCCTGATCTTCGGCTCAGAGAATCAGCGCGTCCCCGAGCTGCAATGGAGCGCGAGCCGGACGCTCACGGGCGGAGTGCTGAATCCGCTCTTCTACATCGGCACCAACGCTCCGGCGTAGGCGATGAATGAAGATCTTCTTCGATGGCATCCAGCTCACCGACTGGGAGGACTTCCCGGCGCAAGGCGTCACGCTCAACGGCGAGACAGTCTTCGAGGCCGTGGACATCGTCCGAGCGTCGAAGAAGCGGTTCTTCCATCGCGGCAATGACGCGGTCGCGCTGTCCTTCAGCGTGCGCCGCGAGTTCGGCACCCATCGTGAATGCCAGGTGTACTTGCTCACGCACTTCTCGCTGCTTCCGAAGTTCGGCGTTTGCCAGGTCATCTGCGGCGTGCCTGGCGAAGTGGAGCAGAGCGTCTTCCTGGCCAACGCAGTACTCACGGCATCCCCGCAAGGCACCTTTGCGGGTGTCGAATCGGTCGTGCAGTACTCGATCGCGGCGGGCAGCGCGTCGACCGATGTGCCGCCTGACTTTCTACTCGGAGGCGAGCCGATGATCCTGCGCGGCTCCGAGCCGATCGACACTGCAGCGGAAAGCGTCGTTGTTGTCTTCGACCCGGCCTTCGCTCCAGGAACTGCTCCGATCGTCAACGTCTCAGTCGGCAAGCCTGCAGGTGGGGTAAACCTCTGGGCCACAGTCCGCAACGATCTCACCACGGTGAACGGCTTCACCGCTGAACTCTCCGGCCCCGCGCCCGCTGATCACACGCTCCAGTGGAGCGCGATCGGCGCGTGATCTCCTCACTCACACTCATGCACATCCGACGCCTTCTTATCCTCTCCCTGGTCTGTGCGCTCACGCCACTGAGCGGCCAGGCACCAATCAAAAGCGCGCAGCTCTCCGGAACCAGTCAGATCACAAGTGGCACGTTCACCCTGCAGACCGGTGTCGTGCTCACGGCTGCAGCTGGGTCCACGGTCAACCTCTCGGCTGGCACGCTCACTCTCGGTACCGGCCAGATCGGATGGACGGCAGTCAATAAGACGGGCGGCGCATTCACAGGCGACAGCGGCACAGGCGGCGTGATCGGGCTCGTACCCGCACCTGCAGCGGGAGACGCGGCAGCGGGGAAGTACCTTTCGGCAGGGGGCGGTTGGGCCGCACCTGCAAGCGGCGGCGGCGCGACGACCTTCCTCGGCCTGACCGATACACCCGACGCTTACACGGGACTGGGCGGACGCATCGTTGCGGTGAACACGGGCGCGACAGCCTTGGAGTTTCTCGCCACGCTGCCTTGGGCGAGCGTGAGCAAGACCGGCTCCAGCCTGGCAGATCTGGTCACCCGTACAGCGACCGATCTTACGAGCGGCACGTTGCCCGACGCGCGCTTTCCCGCGACCCTGCCAGCGGCGAGCGGCACAAACCTGACCAGCCTTAACGGGACGCAGGTTACCTCCGGCACAGTCGCTGCAGCTCGGCTTCCTGTGATGGTCGGTGACAGTGGAGCAGGCGGCACGGCGGGCCTCGTGCCAGCGCCTGCAGCGGGCGACGCGGCGGCGGGCAAGTATCTCAGGGCAGGGGGCACCTGGGTCGCGCCTGCAGGCGGCGGCGCGAGCACCTTCCTCGGGCTCACAGACACGCCGGATGCCTACACCGGCCAGGGTGGGAAGGTGCTGGCCGTGAAGGCGGATGTCACGGGCATCGAGTTCATCACGGGCGGCGGTGGCGGTGGAGTGACCTATGTCACGGCACCCACCTCGGGCACCGCGTCTGGTACCGCTGGTGCGCTCGCCTTCGACACTAACAATCTTTACCTTTGTATCGCGACCAACACCTGGAGACGCATCCCCTTGCTGCTCGTTGGAGGGGCTTTCAACTTCGTGTCGGATGGCGACGCGAATGGCGCGTTGTATTTCCTTGGAACATCGCTCGGGACAACCAGCTGGACCAACCCGCATACCTCGGGCCAGGTGACCGTAGTCACCAGCGCTCTATCTTCCGGCTCAGCATTGATGTTCGTCGATCGAGTCGCGAACAACAGTTTCACGACCAACGTCGCAAACTCCTTCATCGGAGTGGACTTGGGAGTTGGGCGCACTCTCGCTCCGACGAAGTACTCGATCCGCAACCGCTCGGGCGGGGCAGACAACATGCCTCGCAATTTCAAGCTGCAGGGAACCAACACCGTGAGCGCGAATACGGAGGCTGGATGGAATGCGGCGAGCTGGGCGGATCTAGCGTCAGAGACAGCCAACGCCACGATCAATGCAGACTCCGCGTGGGGAACCTTCAACGTCACAGGCGCGGCGAGCTACCGCTACCTGCGAGTTATCCAGACCGGTGCGAACAGCTCAGGGAGCAACCTCTTCATCGTGTCCGAAATGGAGTTCTACGGGACGGCATCATTCTGAGTCATGGGCAAGGAATCGCGGTTCGACATCCTCATCTCGACAGACGCCGAGCTGTCGGGTCTGCAGCAAAGCCGAAATGACTTAAAGGGGTTCGCGGAAGCGGCCAAGGCTACCGGCCAGAATACGGATGCGCTCGAAGCTGAGTTGGCCACGCTTGATCAACGGATCGGCCAGCGGAAGATCGATCTCTACACGCAAGGCCTGCGCGAAATGGTTGCGCAGACGCGGGCGGCGGGCGGCGAAACAGCGGAGCTAGAACAACGCCTGCGCGGACTCGAATCGGCAAGTGCCGGAGCTGCGGCAAGCGGCACATCGCTGGGTGCCGTGTTCGGAGGGTCGTTCCTCGCTGGCCTCGCCCAAGCAGGCTTGGAGAAGATCCCGGAAATACTCCAGGGATCAATCGGGCGAGGAGTGGAGTTCAACCAGACGCTGGAAGACACGGAGTCCGCGATAGCTGCAGTCCTCCAGAAATTTGCTGGGCTAAGCGAGACAGACTCAACCTTGCAAGCAGCTTCCGCATTGGAAGAACTGAAGCGCCAGGCGATAAATTCCCCAGCCACAATCCAGGAGCTTTCTGAGGCCTGGCTGGCCAGCGCTGGAGCCGCGAGCGAGGCGAACATTCCGATCAAGGATCAGATCAATCTGATGGTGAAGCTGAGTCAGGCAACGGCTCGGCTCAACTTGCCAACTCAGCAACTCGTGCAAGAAACGCGCGCATTGCTCACCGCGAATGTGACGCAAGACGCCGCACTCGCGCGGACTCTCGGCATCACAAACAAGCAGATCGAGGCCGCGAAAGAACAGGGCAAGCTGTATGAATTCCTGATAGGTAAGATCGGCGCTTTGGGCGCGGCGTCGGATACCTTCACGGTTCGGCAGAGCAACCTAAACGATGCAATCGACCAGCTCCTCGGGAAGGCGACCGAGCCAGTCTTTGATGCGCTTCGGGAAGGCTTTGGAGATCTCTCAGCTGCGATCGGTAATCCCGAAGCACTCAACGCGTTGAGGGCGCTCGGCTTCGAGATTGCGGGCCTGGTCAAGGGAGGGCTCGCGCTCACTGAATGGGCGGTAAGGAACGCGGAAGTTCTGTCGCTCGTTGCCAAGGGAACTGCAGCGTTCGGGGTCGCGCTCGCGGCAGTGAAACTCAAGGACGCCGTGGGCTCTCTGTTTCAGATGGCCACGAACCTCCAGACAGTCGGCACGAATGCGAGCAGCGCAGCGGGATCTGTCTCGTCGATGGGCGGAGCGCTCAATGTCGCGCTGGCGGCAGCTACCGCGATCGCGGTGATTTCCAGCCAGGTCGATGCGAGTTTTGCCGCTGCTCAAGTGGCTGCTCAGGACCGGGTGAAGTCGGGCCGGGAGCTAGTGGAGCAGCTCAACTCGCAGGTGCGATCGGCACAAACCATTGTCGAGAAGGACACGGCGCGCGCGGCTTTGGCGAAGAAGCTCGAGGAGCACTACCTAGGGATCAGCCGCCTGGACGAAGCCACGCTCGGGCAGCTCCAGACGCGCTTGCGGCTCTTCGAGAGCATCGTCGGTCAAAAACGGCTAGAGATCTCTGCAGCGCAGCAACTCGACGAGGCGCAGAAGCAAATTGAGGGCACGACCAAGCGGATCTCAGAGCTCCAAAAGGAAATCGCTGCGCGGCAAAACCTTCCCCAGCGAGGCGGGAGCGGAGCGCTCGCCGCACTCCGCGACGAACTCGTCGGATCAAAGCTGAAGTTTGAGCGCCTTAGTCTGGAGCAGGCTGCCGTCAAGCAGGGTATCAGCCTCGAAGATCAGCTCGGGAAGGAGGTCGTGAAAACCACCCGCTTGGTGAAAGACCAAAACGGCGAGTGGAAGCTTCAGGAGGATGTCACGAGTCAGATCGCGCTGAAGTCGGCTGCTCGTGAAAGCGCTGCGAAATTGGCGGAGACCGCGCAAGTGCAACGTCTAAAGCTCATCAATGAGATCTTCGACGCGACCGGAGTAGTCATCTTCCAGACCGGCGACATTGCTGTTCAAGCATTCGGTGCGGCTGGCAACGCCACGGGAGATGCACAGAAGAAGCTCGTCGCTTATGGGGACGAGGCGGCAAAGGTGGAAGACGCTTTCAAGACAGCGAAAGCTGCGCGCGCCAAGCAGGAGAAGGAGGAGCAAGACGCGATTCAGGAGACGATCAACAAGATCAAGGAGAAGCTGAAAACGCAGGGGCTGACTGCACCCGAGGACAAGAAGAAGGCGGAGCAAAAGCTCAACAACCCGAGCACGCCTGAAGAGAAGCTCGAAGACGCTCGAATAAAGAGTGCAGACACAACCCTCGGCGAGGGACGCCAAAAGACTTATGCGCTAGTAGTTAAGGAGCTCGAAAAGGGCATCGAAGACGCTGCGCAAGTGAAGCTCGACGAGCAGAATGCAAAGCTCGCGGCGGCAGCGCGAGCGGGTCAAGAATCGGCGGAACTAGGAAAGCTTCAACAGCGGCTCGCGGATGGCGTCGACGTGGCCCTGAAGGCAACCATCGAAGCTAAGATCAAAGCCCTCCAGGCGAAAGGGGTCGAGCCATCAACCAAGCCAGAGGACAAGCCTAAGCCATTCGTCGATACAATCGATCAGGCTCAGCGTAACCGGGAACTCGCGGCCAAGAGCGCGGACCTAGAGAAGCGGAACTTGCCACCGCCGGTCGTCCCGCCAGTCGCACCCGCACCGGTGGGTCCGGTGGCACCGGCCAGCCCAGTGGGAAACCCGCAAGAACTCACAGATGCAGCGACCTCGGCAGCGGAAGCTCAGAAGAGCGTGGAAACCGCTGCCATTGCTGGGTTCGGAGTGATGGCAACGGCTGCCGCGCAAGCCGCTACGAGCCTTGCTACAGAGGCACCCAAGGGCGCACTGGCGATCACCGAAGTAGAGGCAGCTGCGAAAGCGGGAATCGAAGCGATCACGCAAGCAGCGGCAGGATCGGCTGAGCGGCTCACCGGCGCGCTCGATAAAGTCCTCAGTTCGTTCAATGCAAAGGTAACCGCGCTGGAAACCAAGCTCCTTGGTCACATCAGCAATCCTAAGGCACACGGATGAGCGTCATCTGGTCAGTTCGACGGGAGAGCGGCCGCGTGAAGACGTTTGAGGCTGCAGGCATTCGAGCCGTTACTCGGACGCTGTCGAATCAGCAGGCGGATACCGCTGAGTTTTCGATGTCCACAGGCGAGATGCTGGCCCGAGAGCCGTGGCTCGACGAGGAGCACATCGCCATCTTGCGCGATGGCGCGCTCTGGTTCCACGGGCGCTATCTCGGAGCGTCACCATTCGCCACCGGGAGCGCTGAAGGGATCGGCCTGCGCATCGCTGGTCCATGGTGGCACCTGGAGCATTTGCCCTACATGCAAAGCGTGCTCTTTGCGACCGATCCGCTCGCCGTCCCTACGTCGCAAGCGGGGCTCGTCGGAGGCGATCAATCGGCCCGGAATCTATCACTGGAGGCGCTCATCGCCGACGTTACGCCCACTGTTGCGGAGCAGCTCGCTGCGCTCCAGGAGCTGGCTGCAAACGAGCAGGCCGGAACGTCGACTACGGCTGACGACGTGGCTATGGAGCGCAAGCTCAGCTCGACCATCTTTCTCGGGGAAGACGAAGGCGCTCGGGTGGATACCAAGGAGATGATCTTGGCAGTCGTGGACTACGCGATCAGCAAAGGTGTGCCGATCGCAAAAGGCGTCCTCGATGGTGGAGTGAGCGTGCCGCGCGAGGAGCTGCGCGCCGTGACTTGTGCAGAGGCAATCAAGCGCTGTCTCCGCTGGACTCCCGACCAAGCGGTCTGGTTCGACTACACCACAGACCCGGCAACCATTCACATTCGCACGCGGGCGAATCGCACCTTGCACACGGTGACCTTGGCAGCCGAGGAATGTGAGAGCGTGGAGCTCGCTGAACGCCGCGATCTCGTTGTGAGCGGAGTGCGCCTGGAGTACCTCCGAAACCATGAGCGCGAGGGCTTCCGCTTCCGCACGCTCGATGTGGACGAAGCCGGGCCAGATCCTACCGGGATCGGCTCGATGGTGGTCCCTATTGAGCTGACCGGAAGCTACCTGGCAAACGGCCAGGTAATCGCTCCAGAGCCGGTACCGGCAGGCATCGCTGCTCTAATCTTCGCCGCCTATTCAGAGACACCCTACGACGGGACCGTTCGTCTGGTGAGAGAAGACGCCGGAACAGAAAAATGGACCTCGAAAGTCCTGCGAGTGATGGGAGGCAATCCGGCATGGCAGACGATGCGGGCGGACATCCAAACCTCCACTGACACAACCCACGACGGGCGTTCCGAGATCTCAGTCGGACCGCCTCACCAACTCGGAGCCGTGGACCTCGTAGGGCTCATGCGCCAAAGCAAAGCAACAGCGCCTTCTCTCACCGACTCGCTGCTTCATAACGGCGGCTCAACGCCTGCCACGTCGCCGACTCCCACGAACAGCACCGATCCCCGCTTAGAATTTGGGCCGGTGAATCCTCCCGAGGTCGTTCTCTATCAGAGAAGCTTTGTAATCAACTTCGGAGGGGCTGGCATCCAGAGCCGAGGCTCCTTTGACTGGGTGTACATCTACACCGCTCCAGGAGGCCCGTTTGTGGCTTCGTACTCAGTGGACGGCCTTGCCTCACCAGGCGACATCATCGAGGTGAGCGGCGTGCGTGTCGGCGTAGGCAGGAAACCGCAAAAGGGAACCCTCGAAGCCCCGATTCCAGGCAGCGCCTGGACTTACGTGCTGATGAAAGCCTATCAGGACGGATCACCCTCGCAGTTTGCTCGCGATGTTCCTGGACCGAATTTGCCTGGGCCGCCGTAAACAGTGCCCGCACGCGCTATGCAACGGTCATTCAGGAGCAGGCCGATCGGTGAAAAGGCCGAAATTCTCTGACCTTTGTCATATTTTCTCTGACCTCGTGGCGCGCTACTCGGAGCTCCGAGCTCCTGCTACTCAACCGAAGCAATATTCGAGGGAAGCTTCCCTCTTTTTGTGGCAAAGCTGAGATGCATGTCGGGATCCCTTCCAGATATTTGGGGGAACGGTGCCTCCGAGTGGGGGGAGCTACACATGCGGGAGTGGGTCGCTCCGAGAGAAAAGGTGCAAGCTACCCCAAAATAGTGCGGAGCTTGAGTAGTTGGAACTCGGAGCTTCCCACTCCCGATACTGAAGCTTCCCTGAAATTGCTCGGAGCTTCCCTCATATTGTCGCAAGCTTGCGACTCTGGAACTCGGAGTTTGGGTATCGGGAGTGGGTCCGTTCCCTCATTTTTAGGGAAGGGAGAGTAGATTGAACTCCAAGCTTGCGTCAGATTTTGAGTGGTTACACCCAGCCGGGGGCGATCTTAGGCCGACGATCGCCTGGCACTGCTGAGATTATTTCGCTCGCGGATCGGCGGCGCGGTCACGCAAAGGCTTGTTTCGGGCTGGAGAGTCCCGAGCGTGTGGAACACCATTCATGTAAAGCTGCAAACGGCAGATCTTTACTGTGATCGGAATGGCGTCGATCGTGCAGGGAGCAGCATGAAGTGGATTAACCCGAGGCCGCACGTCGGCTTCACGGACCGACGACTCCAGACGATTCTACGTGAGCAGGGGGACGTGCGACGGATACAAAGCGGCAAGTACCGCTAGGCAGTTCCGCACACCAACTGAATTCAGTTCCTGAGGTGGGAAATCGATGGATCGGTCCTCGAGATCAACAGTGACGGCCCGGGAGAGTTTCCTTGGGGCACAAGCGATTTGTTACGACCGCATACCACGTCGCCAGCGAAAGACTGGCTGTAAACAGGGAGCGTAACAACATCAATGAAAGCACTTATCTATTCGCTAGGGATCGCACTTTTCGCCGCCACCTTCTCCGGTTGTATGACCTCGGAGTCGGACAACGGACCACAACCAATTCGGCCGCAAGGATCCGGAGGACGTGGTGGAAGCCCAGGACAATCTGCGGAAACGTCGTCATCGGTTTCGCAGTCACAGCGAAACTAAACGCAGTCTCCGCATAAACAGCGGGCCGCAGACCTTCGGGGTGGGGGTCTGCGGCTTCGCTCATTTTCGGCCATAGTTTTGGAATCGCTGGGATAGCTCCAGCGCTTAGGATTTGCCCGTTCGCCGGTGGCGAGGGCAGTAGCTCGTTCCTACAAGCCTCGCCTATCGGAGGCTTTGCTTGACCTCGTCCCAAAGCAGATCGAGGTCGGCAAGGGACATTTCGCTTAGCGAAAGATTCCGCTGACGAGCCAGGGATTCCACAGACTGGAACCGGTCGGCGAACTTTGCGGTGGCCCGTCGGAGGGCGACTTCCGGATCGATCCTCAGCTTTCTGGAGAGATTGACGACTGCAAATAGGAGATCGCCGATCTCGTCTTCGACCTGTCCCCTATTACCCGTCGTAACAGCCTGCTCCACCTCCACGAGTTCTTCGCGCACCTTTGCAATAACCGGCTCTGCGGCGTCCCAGTCGAAGCCGACTTTGCCTGCCTTCTTCTGGATTCTCTGGGCATGCATAAGTGCAGGTAAACCGGTAGGAACACCATCGAGCGCAGATTCCACGACAGCGGCAGCACCAGCCGTTTGCTTCTCGGATCTCTTGATCTCGTCCCAGCGCTTCAGCACGGCAGCGGGATCGCCGAGCGTCTCGTTGCCGAAAACGTGCGGATGCCGGCGGATCAACTTCTCGGTTATTCCGCTCGCGACGTCGTCTAGTGAAAAGCGGCTTTCTTCTGCAGCGATCTGACTGTGAAAGACAACCTGCAGCAGAAGGTCACCCAACTCCTCTCGAAGATTCACGTCGTCGGCGGCGTCGATCGCAGCAACGACTTCATAGGCCTCTTCCAGCAAGCCGCCGCGCAGTGAAAGATGGGTCTGCTCCAGGTCCCAAGGGCAGCCATTAGGTTCACGCAGGCGGGCGACGATTGCGCGGAGTTCAGAGATGGCAGAAGTCGTCATGATCCAGGACGAGCGCTACAGCTTCCAGAGTGAGCGGTGCGCTCCGAACTCGGAGATCTCACCGGTGGAACTCTTGCCGATGTAGAGCAGTATCCCAATCACGCTCACCAAGGTGCTGGCAAAGAAGATCGCAACCAGCCAGGCGGGAATGGAGGTGCCAATGTGCAGAGCTTGGTAAAAGGAATGCGCGTCCTTAATCGGCGAGTCGGCGTGCAGAAAGATCTTGGTCGTCCACGCCGTCATCACGATGAGGAAGATGAACCCGTAGTTGCGCTTCAAGCGCCGGCCAATGGCCTCGAAGCGGCTGATCTTGAAGGAGGGCAGCAGGAGATCCTCACACACCAGTCGCTGCCATTCGCCTTGAAGGAGGCTGCTATTCCCGGAGACGATCGGCACAAGGAAGTGGGCCTCCAGCATGCGCACTCTGGCCCGGAAGGCATCGTAGAAGCGGTAACGGCGGGCCTCAATCCAGAGCATTACCCAGACGATTGCCACATTGAAAAAGAAGATGATGTGGGGAACCTGCGGGATCGAAAAAGCCACCGTAAAGATGGTGGAGGTAACGGTGATGGCCCAGTTCGTCGTATTATCGAGGCGTGCGCGCCACGCCATGATTCGACCGAGTTCACCCCGGTAGAAATGCGACATCGCATTGACATAGCTCGGGTCGAAGTGTGGGGCTTCAGGCTTCTTGCGAGCTGGCGGGGCGGCCGGTGGGGCGGGGAGAGCTTCGCTCATTCGATCAATCGACGCCGGGATCTTTCTTATGCAAAGCAGCACTTGCACGCTCCAGCCTCGCCTTCTCCGCAGGGGTGAGGCTCTCGAGACCAGACTGCGCGATCTTGTCGAGCAGGGGATCTATGTCATCCATGGCGGTTGACTCCGCAGTGGGTCGTCGCATCGGCCGCGGCTCGGCGGGAGGGGAGGGAAGGACGCGGAAGCGCGGCTTTCTGTTGAGCAGATTGAACGATGGAAGCGTGATTTCGCCCCGGCTCCAGCGGACATAGCCGTAGGCGAGGCCTGCATTCAAGCCGAGTGCGAGGAGACCGCTCAGGTCGCCGCCTCCGTAATGCTGCAGTCCGCTAATCGCGAGGAGGATGATGGCCGCCCATTTGGCCGTGATGCCAAAGAGCATTGTGGCTCCCGGATAGAGCGTAGCGAAGGCAATGAAGATCGCGAAGTGAAGGCTATTTGAACCGAAATACGGACGGATCGGACCGAGGAGGCCGACCAGCGTAAGCACGATCGGAGTCACCAGTAGGAGCAGCCCGTACATGATGAGAAATGCCCGATGGCCAAGGAATTTCTCAAATTCCCGCCCGAAACTCCAAAGGAGGTACATCTCTATCGCGAACCAAAGCAGGCCTGCTGATGGATGAACAAAAGCGTAGGTGACCAGCCGCCAAACGTCCCCTTGCAGTACCTCGAGAGCGGAGAAGCCGAAGAACGCGATGGTGCGTAGATCGCCAAGGAGTAGAACCCCTACCAGCATCGCTGCGACGTGGATCACCACGAGCAGGGACGCGGCATGCACCGGGTAGCCGCGCCACCAGGTCAGTGGTTGCTGGTTGTTGTAAGGATCGTACCCGAGCATGTGAGAGCTGAGACGATGATGCCCGGGGTTGTAGGAGAGCGCAAGTGGTCGCGTGCTTCTTCCAGGAGTAAATCCAAGGTGGTGCGGCCTTGCACCCTTGGAGCCGGAGGGCACACTTGAATCCATGGTTACAACAACGTCCCTCGGACAAGCGGCTCCCCAGCATGAGACGATGCGTCAGTGGGTGGAGAGTGTGCGGGCGATCTGCCAGCCAGACGCGGTCTTTTGGTGCGACGGCAGCGAGTCCGAGAAGGAGGCGCTTACAAAGCAGGCGGTGGAGCAGGGGGTGCTGATTGAGCTGAATCAAGAGAAGCTACCGGGCTGCTACTACCATCGGTCCAACCCGAACGACGTAGCACGCGTGGAGCAGTGCACCTTCATCTGTACGCCAAGCAGGGAGGAGGCTGGCCCGACGAACAACTGGAGTGACCCAAAGGAGATGTACGCCAAGCTCTACGGCATGTTGGAGGGAGCGATGCGTGGGCGGACCATGTACGTCGTGCCGTACCTCATGGGGCCTCGAGGGTCGGAGCTGTCCAAGGTGGGCGTGGAGATTACCGACTCCATCTACGTGGTGCTGAATATGCGAATCATGTCCCGCATGGGGCAGGAAGCTCTGAATCACCTGGGCGAAAGTGACGACTTCAACCGTGGCATTCACTCGATGCTGGAGCTGGACCCGGAGCGGCGCTTCATTACCCACTTCCCGCAGGATAACACGATCATCTCGGTGGGCTCGGGCTACGGAGGTAACGTGCTGCTCGGGAAGAAGTGTCTCGCCTTGCGAGTAGGCAGCTATCTTGGGCGGCGCGAAAGCTGGATGGCGGAACACATGCTCATCCTTTGCCTGGAGTCACCAGAGGGCGAGAAGACCTACGTGGCCGCGGCTTTCCCGAGCGCCTGCGGGAAGACGAACTTCGCGATGATGATTCCGCCGGACGCGTTCCCGGGGTGGACGATTACCACAATCGGGGATGACATCGCGTGGATGCGTCCTGGCGCTGACGGGCGGCTGTATGCAATCAACCCCGAAGGGGGTTACTTCGGCGTGGCTCCGGGTACCAACTTCAAATCCAACCCGAACGCGATGCGATCGATAGCGCGCGATACCATCTATACGAATGTAGCGCTCACGCCTGATAGAGACGTGTGGTGGGAGGGGAAGGACGATGCGCCTCCGGAGGGCCTGCTCGACTGGAAGGGCAACCCATGGACGCCCGACTCCGGCGAGAAGGCGGCGCACCCAAACAGCCGCTTCACCGCCCCGATGCGGAACAATCCCGCGCTCGCCCCTGAAGCGGACGACGTCGAAGGGGTGCCAATTAGCGCGATCATCTTCGGCGGACGCCGCGCTAACACCATGCCGTTGGTTTTCCAGAGCTTCAATTGGATCCACGGTGTGTACCTGGGCGCAACCATGGGCTCGGAGATGACTGCGGCTGCAGCGGGAACGATTGGTCAGGTGCGCCGGGACCCGATGGCCATGCTTCCCTTCTGTGGGTATCACATGGGCGACTACTTCGACCATTGGCTGAGCATTCGTCGCAAGCTGAACGATCCACCACGGATCTTCCACGTGAACTGGTTTCGCAAGGATTCTGAAGACGAGTACCTGTGGCCTGGCTTCGGAGAGAACTTCCGTGTGCTCAAGTGGATCGTAGACCGGGTACGTGGGCGTGCGAAGGCGCGCGAATCTCAGGTTGGCTGGATGCCCCGCTATGACGAGTTCGATTGGACGGGCACCGAGTATCCGAAGGCACGATGGGACGACCTGATGAAGATCGATGCCGCTGAGTGGCACCGCGAACTGCTTTGGCAGGACGAACTATTTATTAAGCTGCACGACCGTCTTCCAAAAGAGCTGATCTTTCAGCGCGAGCTGCTCATTTCCCGGCTCTAGCAGCGGAGTTCACCCCCCGAGCTTTGGGTTGTCATTCAGTTAAACACACTGCAGGTTCCTGAGGTGCTAAAAGGGTCCCCCGCCCGACGGCCTCATCTTTGCGCCAGCTTATCGGCTCTTGTCATCGCGAGTGTCGCACTCGCTGCTGGCTTGGTTTATTGCGACCGCCTGGAGAAGCAGTACGTCCATGCGCTCGCGCCTGAGTTTAGCAATCCCAAGCTCCAAGGAGTGGCCTTACAGGCGAAGGCGTACGCCGAAGAGGACCTACTGGTTCTCTACGGGAGCTCCGAGCTCGTCCAGGACCTCCCTGCGAATGCCAACGAGTTCTTCGAAGGTTATCCGACGGGATTCCGCGTGTTCCCGGTTGGCAAACCAGGCACCACCGCACTCGCAGTACTCCAGAAGATTGCAGCGGTAGGTGATCGAGTACGCGGTCGGAAGATTGCCTACTCCATCTCGCCAGGCTTCTTCTTCTACGAGGTCTTCGACCCTAAGTACTACGAGGGGAACTTTTCCGAGCTCCAAGCTTCGGAGCTCGTCTTCATGAGCAACCTGAGTCGAGAGCTGAAGCGAGACATTGCACGCAGGATGCTGGCTTATCCCCGCACCCTCGACGATCGCCAGCTGCTTCATTTTGCACTGAAGCGCCTGGCTGGGGATAGCCCGATCGATCGTGCTCTCTTTGCGCTGGTGCGTCCGTTTGGGCAGGCGCGAACCGCTGTAGGCCGGGCACAGGACCATGCCGAGACCGCTCTGCATATCCTCGATGAAGAAGAGCGTTTGAGCGCAGCTCCCAATCGGGAGCGGAAGGTGCTCGATTGGACCGCGCTGATTCGGACCGCTGCCAAAGTCGCTGGTTCGGCGGCAGAGCAGGCACGGAAGAACGTACTTTCCCGACGCAAGCTCCCGAAGGCGTCCCGCGATAAGGCCTTCCTGAGCACTATCGCAAAAGCGATGGAATGGACCGACATCGAACTGCTCATGCGGACCATGCAGGAACTCGGTGCGCAGCCGCTGCTGCTCTCGATGCCTATTGAAGACATCCGGCTCGAGGTGGGAGGTCTCACGACTCTATCAAGAGATGCCTACGTGCAGCGAATGGAGGCCTTGGCATGCCAGTACTCGTTTCCACTCGTCGCGTTCCGTGAGCACGAGAAGCAGCCTGACTTCCTCATGGATTTTTCTGATCACCTGAGTGCCGAGGGATGGTTGTACTACAACAAAGCACTCGATGATTTCTATCATGGCAGGGTTATTAGGCTGTAAAGACTGCCTCTCAGATCCCCCCTCCAATGACTCAAGTGACTCCCGATAGAATCTTAGATGTGCTTGCCGTAGTGGCCGACACCGATGAAGTACGCAGTAATCCGGACCTCGCATTGTACGATCTCCAAGTGCTCGATTCGATGAAGACCGTTGAGCTCATGGTCGAACTGTCGCGTGAGTTGGCGGTCGACATCTCCCCTGCCGAGTTTGAGCGTGAAGCATGGGCAACTCCCCGGAAGTTTGTAGAGGATATCGAGCGTCGGCTCGGTGCGTGAAATGGGCGATTGGCTCGAGGCTCGGCCGTACACCCGGATTGCACTCCTGACGCTCTACTACCTCGCGATCACCGCAGCGCTCATTGCGCTCTACGGACGAGGCGATTTCTCTACGCCTGCCTTCGTCTATCAGGATTTCTAGAATGCATCTGCTCGATCGGATTGATAGTTGGGCGGATCGTATCCCCGAGCGCGTCGCGCATCAAAGCGGCGACCGTGTAATCACGTACAGAGCGCTCAGGGACCAATCGGATCGTCTAGCTGCGTGGATCGATGATCACCTAGGTGACGATCGCACCCCGATCGCGGTTCACGGACACAAAGAGCCTGAGATGCTCGTGGCGTTCATCGCTGCAGTGAAATCCGGGCGCCCTTACGTACCGATCGACATTGCGATCCCCGCGCAGAGGGTTGATCGAATCGTCGCAACGGCCTGTGCATCGCTTGTGCTCACACCGGCGAAGATTGCTGAAGTTCTTGCGGGTTCTACCCCGACCGAGCGAAGGCTTCGGAGAGTCCAAGCAGGTGATCCCTTCTACATCCTATTCACCTCCGGAAGCACAGGTGAGCCAAAGGGAGTGGTGATTACGCTTTCCAACCTTGAGGCATTTCTTGGTTGGCTGATTGCCGAGCAGCGCTTCACCGAGCAAGGCGAGACCTTTCTAAACCAGGCCCCCTTCTCGTTCGATCTCTCGGTCATGGACCTCTACGGGAGTCTAGCCACCGGCGGCACTCTCTTTAGCATCACGAAGGAGCACGTCGCGAATTTGAAGCTGCTCTACACAGCATTCCGGGAAAGCGGCGTCACTACGTGGGTTTCGACGCCGTCCTTTGCACAGATGTGCTTAGTCGAGCGCACTTTCGATCATGGCATGTTGCCCGGCGTGACTCGGTTCCTGTTTTGCGGCGAGACACTTGCGCCAGAGACCGCTGCGCAGTTGCTCGACCGTTTCCCTGAAGCACAAGTCTGGAATACCTATGGCCCGACAGAAGCTACTGTCGCCACAACCTCCATTCAAATCACGCGCGACATTCTTGCCCGCTACTCGCCACTTCCGGTGGGTGTTCCGATGCCCGGTGTCGAGATCACGATCCGCGGTGAAGGAGGGGGGATCTTAACCGGGGAGCGCGGCGAGATTGTGATAGCTGGTCCAAATGTAAGCCCTGGTTACCTAGGTCGTGATGATCTTACTGCCGCTGTCTTTCAGTCCTACGCAACCGGCACCAGCTATCGCACCGGCGACTGGGGTCGTATCAGCGACGGTTTTGTCTTCTTCGAAGGCCGAATGGACGGACAAGTAAAGGTTCACGGCTACCGGATTGAACTTGGCGATCTTGAGGCGAATCTCCGCGCGCTCCCGCATGTCGCCGACGCGGTAGTCCTACCGCTGGAGCGGAATGGCAAGGTGGACGGTCTCGCTGCGTTTGTCGTTCTTGCCGGGCCACGCGAAGGCACTGATTTTGCACTCTCAAGCGCCCTCAAGACCAGCCTCGCCGACCGGCTTCCCGTTTACATGCTGCCTAGGAAGTTCGTCTTCCTCGAAGCCTTCCCAATGACTCCCAATGGGAAGGCAGATCGACGCAAGCTCGCAGAATCGCTCGGGTGATTCCATACGCCGATTTCACCTTCTTCGGCCTGATGCTGATCCCGGTCGCAGTGACCGTGATCCTCGGCCTGCTTGGTCTTGCGAACTCCCGTTGGACTCTAATCTGCACCGGCCTCGTCCTAGTGGTGCTCCTCAGCGACTCCCACAGTGCGGCGGTGCTAAGACCGGGCGAGACCGTTCGCCAGATGTGGTTGGTGCTGGGCTATGCCGGATACCAGGCGGCGATCGCTTTCGGGCTGTTGCGATGGCGCAATCGCTGGACCTTCTATGCCGCCCTCGCGCTGTCGGTGCTTCCACTTGCACTGGGTAAGGTCATCCCATTCCTCCTGCCCGACTCCCGCTTGGGATTTCTCGGAATCTCCTACGTAACCTTTCGGGCGCTGGATGTGGTCTTCAGCATCCACGATCGGGTGATCACCCGGATCGCGCCCGCGCAATACTTCACCTTTCTCTTCTTCTTCCCTACGCTCTCAAGCGGCCCGGTCGATCGTTACCGGCGGTTTGGGCAAGATTGGGCACGGGTGCGCGGGCGTTCAGAGTTCGTTGATGATTTGGACGCGGCGATTGCCCGCATCTTTCAAGGCTTCCTTTACAAGTTCATCATCGCCGCGCTAATTAGCACGTACTGGATGGACCGCGTGGATAGCGACCGCAGCTTCGGCGGAGTGCTCAGTTACATGTACGCGTATACGGCGTATCTTTTCTTTGATTTCGCAGGATACAGCGCCTTCGCGATCGGATTTAGCCGGCTGTTCGGCGTTCGCAGCCCTGAGAACTTCGACAAGCCGTTCCTTTCGCGGAACATCAAGGACTTCTGGAACCGATGGCACATGAGTTTGTCGTTCTGGTTCCGTGACCATATCTACATGCGCTTCCTGCTCGCTGCAGGGAAAGGGAAGTGGTTTCAGGGGCGGCACACGGCGTCATATCTTGGGCTCACGCTTACCTTCGGGCTCATGGGAATCTGGCATGGTTTGGAGCTGCATTACATCTTGTACGGGCTCTACCACGCGGCGCTGCTTTCAGGATATGACATCTTCAACCGGTGGAACAAAAAGCGCAGGCTCTGGCGAGATGGACCGGTTTGGAGAGGTGCAAACATTCTCCTCACCTGCCACGTTGTTGCGTTCGGACTGTTGCTTTTCTCCGGGCATATCACTCCGCAGCGGCCACCACGCTTTGAAGAGATCGCTGAGCAAGTCGGCTGTGATGGGGTTGTTGGCTGGGCGTGGGATAGCGCAAGGCCAGACACGGCACTCGAAGTGTTTGTGTATGTGGACGGGATACCTTCGGACCGAATCGTCGCGGGCGTGTTCCGGAATGATCTTCAGGAACGAGGAATGGGGGACGGGCGTCACGGGTTCCACTGGAATATCCCCGAATGGATGCGGGATGGCCAACCACACACCGTGAAGATGCTGGTGACCGAATCTGGCCGTGTTCTCCGCGGTACTCCGGTCGTCGTCGAGTGCCCGCCCTCTGTTCCTATCCCATAGCTACTCCAGCACCGCTGGTAGCACGGAGATATGCACCCGCTTTCTCCGGAGCCGGAGGCAGTTGTTCCAAGTCTTCCTGAGCGCATCCAGCACTGTCATGTACCGCTGAGCCAGATCTGTGCTCACCTTGATCTGCCCCAAAATTCCACTCACCGAAAAGTCGTCAGTGTGAAGGATAGTGAAGGCGGTTCCGATTGCTGCCTCGTGGTGCGCATCGCTGCCTGCTGTCATGGGAACGCCGCGCACCGTCGCGTAGTCGAAGGCCATTTTGTTGTAGCGCTTGAGGGTAGTCGCGGCGTTGAAGGCCTCGAGCGCATCGATCGGCAGGGTATCGAGCACAGTCTCACGGATTCCCGCGCGGAAAAGGTCGTAGGGGTGCGGGGGAATAACGATTCCACCGGCGCTATGCACCATCTTGCATACCTCCTGTGCAGGGACGCCTTTCAGGTATGGGAGAATAACTCCGAGGCAGAGCAAGTGTCCCTCTGCTGTCGTTACTTCTACGCCGGGAATGATCAGGAAATCGTCCACGGGTTGGCCATCCTCTCGCATCAACCCCTTATCCCTAAGGTACCGGCAACCATCCGACGTATTGTGATCCGTCAGTGCGAAACCGTGGAGACCCCGTTTCCTGGCGGATGCGATCAGCGCCTCGGGACTGCTCACGCCATCGCCCGAGAAGAACGAATGGCAGTGCAGGTCGATGTGATACGGCATGCCCGCGAGGATGCGGACGCCAGGCATCGCAGGCAAGAGGCAGATGCTCTCTTGCCTGCACGCAGTGGCCTATCGGATGCCACCTGCTGGAGCAGCAGGCGGCGGCGTACCAACGCCATCATCATGGGCATGAGAACCTGTATCGGCGCTCGGTCCGTCGCTTACTTTTACCTGATCCAGCTTTTTCCGGAACAGCTCGGGAATGCCGCGACGCTGCTCCTCTGTGTCGATAGGTCCTTCGAAAACCACATTCCCGGAGGCATCCTTGGCGATCATCGTCCGCTTTCCGTTCTCCAGATTCACTTCGATCTCGCCATCATTGTCCTTCAGGAACACGCGCGCCTTGCCTGTGTTCCAGGTGCTGGAGGAGTTTGTGGAGTGCACACTTACCCGCGGTCCGCCTCCGGTGCGGTTCTCAGTTAAGACGTCTTGTGGGAGGAGTTCTGCCGCAAACCGATTCACCCCGGCGATCGCCTTGTCCAGAGTTTCAGCTGAACGCTTTTGAACATCCATGAGGCGCTTCTGGTGTTCCTGGATTTCGCCGTTCAGCCTCTCGACTTGTTGATTGATCGTGTCGGTATCGAGGAGCGGAAGTCCTCCCGGTCCGCCATCCCGAAACAGGCGCCGAGCGGGCCGATTCTGTTCGGCAATCTTCGCGGTTACTTTCTGTTCCTGCCCTTTTCGCAACACCGTGAGCGTTACCTCTACATCTTTGCCTGCAGCCTGGACGAGCGTTGCGAGCTGATCCTGGCTGATCAGATGCTGATCGTTGATCCGCTTGAGGATGTCATGCCTGTGAATACCGGCCGCTGCCGCTGGACTGCCTGGAAGTACATCCTCCACGACCAGCCCGAACCCTTCGTCCAGCCCGAGTTGGTTGCTGAGCGCAGGCGGTACCGGCTGAGTCACAACGCCGAGGAATGGCTGGGGTTTCATTTGCTCGTGAGGCGGATGACCCGGGTGTCCAAGCCCGCCGTGATGATCGCCGGGCGTGGCCCGTGGTGGTAGATGAAATGGCGGTGGGGGAGGTTGCGGTGCTCCCGGTGCTAAGGGTGGAGACGGGCGTGAACCTTGAGCGACGGACCACGTGGGAGCCATTCCGAGACAGAGAGCGGCAGCTGCCGCATACGTTAGGTTTGTTTTCATAGTCATTGGTAGGAGACAGGAATGAGCATCAGATCCTCGCGCGGCAGTTCGACCCCGATGCGCGCGCCCGTGGCGGCATTCGCCCAGGTCCGGCGCTCCACCATGTTCACGCGAACGAGTCGGGCGGGCTGCTGCTCTTCGGGGAAGACCAGTGCGCCTGCCGAAGTATTGACGACCTCACGAGATGGCGCTTCTGCCAGGAAGGTGCCGGCAGGCATCGCCTTTAACTCGCTTGGACCAGCACCTGTCGGGGTTTGCTTTGGTTCAGCGTCGAGCCACAACATTCCGAGCACGGCAGCGGTGGCACCTCCGGTCGCCCAAGTGAGCCCGCCCAGCAGTTGCCGCAGCAGTCCGGTCGGCTCTCGGAGCTCACGAGAGGCACCAATCGTCGGCTGCCGGAGCGCATTGGCAATTGAGTGCTCGAGCATATCCGACGGAGCAGCGGGCCGCGTGGCGCGCAGTTGTGATTCAAACTCGGACTCGTTCATGTGAGATGGGCTGTAGGTGTTTGCGAAGTGCTTCGAGACCGTACCGGTACCGCGCCGACGTAGTGTTGATGGAGCACTCCATGTTCGCTGCAATTTGCGCGAAGGTGAGCTCGCCCCAGACTCGCAGTACGACCACTTCCCGTTGTTCCGCGGGCAGTTTGCGCAATGCACTTTCCAGCTGTGCAGCATCCTCTTGCTTTTCCAGAGCAGGCTCGAACCACGTCGGTGACGTTTCGTCGTCATGGTAGCAGGCTTCTCGCGCCGATCGTCTTTCAGTGGTGCGCCGAAGGTCGAGCGCAGCTGACCGCACGGCAGCGTAGAGCAGTGGATAATGTTCCGGTCCAGCACTCGGTTGCGCTCTCCAGAATCGCACAAACGCGCACTGCACCGCATCCTCGGCATCTGCCTGGCACTGCGTCCATTGGCGGGCGTAGAGCAGGAGCTTGGGGCTCAGTGCATCATAGCACGTACGCCAGGGCTCCGGATCTGAGGTGAGGGCGGGCATCGTGTTCTGCGTCTCCAACGAAGATAACGCCACCACAGCCTCCTTTTGTGCATCAAAGGCGCGGATTCCTCACGCGATGCTCTTCCGTCCGAGACGGGATCTACTTTTCGCGGCGCGCCACCGCATTGAAGGAAGGCCCGGCAGGCAGCGCAAGCTTCGTCCATGACTGAAGGTCCACACTGGCATGCGAGACGTTCCCGCCCCACGAGAATGCGATCCCTCCGAGACCTTCACGCGCCCACACGAAGCTCCCGGGCACCTTCCATGATAGCGGTGCCCAGTGAATCCCGTCCTTCGACTCCCACACTCGCTCCCCGTTTGCGAGGAAACGCGTTCCCGTCCAGACCACGCTGCCGAACTCCTCCGAAGCGTCCGCTTCACGCCGCGTCCAGGTCTGGCCGTCGTGTGAACTCTCGATCAGCCCGTTCGGGCCGACGACCACGAAATGTCCTGAGCCATAGGCGATCGCTCGCGCCGGTGTGGTGTCCCTTGCAGCAGAGGTGTAGCGGAGTCCGTCGGTGGTGCTCGCGCGGTAATGAACCCGCTGGCCTTCTCCATGGAAGTCCGCGTCCCCGATGATCACGAACATTGCACCACCCTCGCCATCGCCGAACGCCGAGTGCCGGGCATGAACGGATGCCTTCCAGTCGAGCTTCTCTCCCGGTTGAAAGATAATGCCGTCGGTAGACCAGAGGAGCACCGCATCATGGCCGGCGACGAAGCGATCCTTACCGAACGCGATCGTTGCCACTCGCCCGCGGACCTGCGGAAGTGCCGTCCACTCCTTGCCGTCCGTTGTCGAAAGCAGGTGCCCAATCTTCGCGCCGCCACCGACAGCAATGAAACGCCCGAGCCCGTGCGCCACGTTGAAGAGCACGTTATCGTCGTCTTTCGCATCGTCACTCCAGCGCTGCTCGTTCTGCCAGTTTACGCCGTCGGGCGAACTCATGCGCCGCCCGCCGTAGCCGACCGCGACAAACAGCTCGCTGGCTGGGCAGGGCAGGGCACTTATCAGGACGGCGAGAATGGTAAACAGGCGCATGGGACAGATCAGTCGCTGCAACAGAGCGCTTCGATGTGGTGCGGCGCGCGGAACGTCTCTTCCCAGCGAAGGCCATCCTCGGAGCGCATCAACCGACCTCGCCAGTCGGACCCTACGAAGCAGCGATTACCGTAGGCGACCGTGGGCGGCGCGTTCTCGTTGGCGCGTTGGGTCCAATCGGCGCCGTTCGAGGATTCGAAGGTGACTCCAGCTCCCACCGCGACGAAGCGGTCGCCAGCCCAGTGGATCGAGTTGAGATGTTCGCCTTCCTTACTCCGCACCGGCTCGCTCCACTTCGTGCCGTCGGGCGTGCTCGTGCGGAGCCCGTGCAGGCCGACACCTACGAAGATCCCGCCGCCATACGCCACGTCCGTGCAGGTATCCTTTGCCTTTACACCCTCCACGTCCATCCAGGCGAGCCCATCCTTTGACCAGGCTCGGCGTCCGCGATCTCCGACACCGACGAAGCGCCCATCCCCGAACGCCGCGCGTCGCAGGATGAACTTCCCAGGAATGTCCTGGAACGCCGACCAGTCGACCCCATCCTTTGTGGTCGACACGAACGGCTTCGCGACGCCGACCGTGACCGGATCCCCGCCCAGCGCGATGAACTTCCCCGCGCCGAAGACCAGTCCACGAAAGTAGCGCGAGTACTTCGAGTCGCTCTTCGCCTCGGTCCACGTGATGCCATCCTCGCTGGCAGCCATGGTGTTATTGCCGCCGAAGCTCCCTACCGCGACGAAGCGTCCATTCCCCCAGTTCACCGCCCGGAAGATCTGCCCCTCCTTGCCCTCTGCCACGTGCTCCCAGCTCTTGCCGTCGGTCGAACGCAGCCGCAGGCCGTTGTGCCCGACCGCAACGAAGATCCCAGCCATTGGCTAGACCAACCCTGGCAGGCGCCCGTTGTACGCTGCCTTCTTCGACGTGGCGCTGTTTCCAAAGGAGTCCTGGCGCACGCCCATCCGATCCAGCATCTCCAGATACAGATTCGCCACCGGCGTATCCTCCTGGAACTCAATCTGTCGGCCGGTCTTGAGCGTTCCCTGCGCGTTGCCCACGAGCAGCGCGGGATAGCCCTCACGCCCGTGGCCACCATCAGCCATGTAGCTGGTGTAGAGCAGCATGGTATTGTCTAAAAGAGACGAGCCGCCTTCGTCGATAGCCTTCATCTTCTTCACCATCTCCGCGAAGAGCTGCGTGTACCAAGCGTGGATCTGCCGGCAGGCCTCGCGTGAGATTGGGTCCGCATCCTCCGCCCGTCCCGCGTTCCCCTGATGCTCGAGAGTGTGGCAATGCCGCTCGTACCCCACCGTCACCACGCCCGGGAACATCGCGTCGTCGCCGCCAATCGCCAGCGTCGCGATCCGGGTCGTGTCCGTCTGCAGGGCCAGGATCGTCAGATCTGCCATCACCCGCGTGTATTCGCCGTGCTTCTCCGGGTCGCTCATCACTTCCTCCCGCACACGGCTGTAGTTAAGCGGGAGCTGATCGTAGTGCGGGTTGACCAGCCGTGACGGTCCAGGATTCTTCGCATCGAGCACCTCCTGCTGGAGCTTTGCCTCCAGCGCCTGCATGCGAGTCTCCACGCTGCGGACGGAGCCGAGGTACTCGTCCAGCTTCTGCTGATCCGCCCGCCCAAGTCGCCGCTGGAGCTGGCGCGCATCGTCGCGCACCAGGTCGATCACACTCTGCTCGTAGCTGTCCCGCGAAGTCGTCGCCTGCACCGCATTCGCCAGCTCAGTGCCACGTCGCGCCCAGTTAGGCACGACGGGCTTGCGGCCGCGGAACATGCGTTCGTAGACGAGGCGCGGGTTCGACTCGTAGGGCACCGACTCCGACTCGCCGCGGAAGGAGTACTGCGTCTCGTGATTGCTCAGGCCGATTTCGAGCGAAGGCAGAAAAGTCTGGTCGCCGATGTGTCGGGCGGCGAGCTGATCCACGGAAATCCCGGCGATGGGCTTGCCGCCTTCGCGTTTCACCTGGTCGGCACAGGTGAGATGGAGGAAGGCCGCGTGTTCGTGGGCGTTCAGGTTCTCACTCCTGCCGGACTGCGAGAGGTTCGTGAGCAGCAGCAGGTCGTCCTTGCAGAAGTCGAGCGGGCGCAGGATCGACGGCAGCGTTCCGAGCGGCCCTGCCTGCGCACACTTCCAGGATTCCAGGACCGTTCCTCCAGTGACCGAGACAATCCCCATGCGCAATGGCGGACGCGTGAACACGGGCGCAGCGAAGGCGGACACACGCCCAAGCGACTCGAGAAAGGGAAGCGCCATGAGAGCGCCTGCGCCCCGGAGGAAGCGACGACGGGAAAGAGAGGGGACGCTGCTCATTTGCGAGATAGGGAAGGCGAAGAGTCTACCCAGGATCAAGGCAGAAGGGAGATGGGCCTTAGATGGAAGTTCATGCCAATCACTGCGCCGCCACCTTCGGTGCAGCTTCCGCCGCCTCCTCTTCCA
Source organism: Spartobacteria bacterium (assembly GCA_031389825.1). Taxonomy (GTDB): domain Bacteria; phylum Verrucomicrobiota; class Verrucomicrobiia; order Chthoniobacterales; family Chthoniobacteraceae; genus JANMSW01. The sequence goes on along the minus strand of JANMSW010000021.1, from coordinate 172,438 downwards.
CCACGCGCCGGTGCTGGAAGGGGTAGCTCCTTATAATCCCGAGCACGAGCGACGAGAACTTGCTGCCCTCCTCGTCCATCGAGGCCTTGATCTTCGAGATCTGCGCCTCGTCGAAGTACTCCGGCTCCCGTCCCAGCGCGTAGGTGAAGAGCTGCGTGATCAGGTTCCGCGTAATCTGATCGCGCCGCGCCCAGAGGATCGCCTTCAGGTCCTTTGCGCCCTTGAGCTTCTCGCCCGTGGGCAGCACGCCGCTGGTGTCCAGCTCCGCGCTCGTCTCGCGCCACTGGCCCACGGCATCATAGTTATCCAGGCCGAAGCCGAGCGGATCCATCTTCTTGTGGCAGCCCTGACAGCTCGCGTCGCCCGCGTGCTGAGCCAGCTTCTCGCGGAAGCTCTCGGCTTCTTTCTTCTTGCCCTCGTCCTTGAACTGGCCCGCTTCCGGCGGCGGCGGCGGAGGAGGCGTGCCGAAGATCACATCCAGTACCCAGTGCCCGCGGAGTGAGGGGCTGGTCCGACTGGTATGCGACGTCGACGCAAGGATCGCCCCCATCCCGAGCACCCCGCCGCGATGATCCTCGGGCCGAAGCGCCACCCGCTGCGTCTCTTTTCCTTGCGGTGCCTTCAACCCATAGAACTTCGCCAACTCGGGATTGGCGAAGGTGTAATCGGCATCGATCAAGTCCAAGACCGGGCGATCCTCCAGCCGGAGGTGATCGCAGAAGGCCCGTACTTCTTCACGCATCGCGCTGCGGATGCGGCTGTTGAAAGCCGGGAAGAACTCCGTACTCGGTCGAGCGAGATCGACCTTGTGCGAGCCCAGCCACTGCTCGAAGAAGTTCCGCGTCAGCGCGCCCGCTTTCGGATCGCGCAGCATCCGTCGCACTTGGGCCTCCAGAGTTGCGGGCTCGGAAAGCGCACCTTGCTCCGCGGCTGCCAGGAGCTCCTCGTCCGGGAGCGAAGACCAAAGGAAGAACGACAGCCGCGACGCGAGATCGAGATCGTGCAGGCGCACAACCTTCGCCTCTATCGAGGCAGGCGGGGAGTCCAGACCCTCAACTCGGAAGAGAAAGAACGGCGAGACCAGCACCGGCTTCAGTGCGCGCCGGAAGGCCGTGCGACAATCCAGCCCCTTCGCAACTGCGGCATCGTAGAATCCCATCAGCCGGTCGACCTCCTCTGCCCGTAAGAGCCGCCGCCACGCTTGCCGGGCAAAGCGCACGACGTACGCACTCACTTCCTCACGCTCTGGCTGCTCCGACACCCCAGCGAAGAACTTCTCCCGCGCGGGCTTCACCTTCTCCTCCACCTTCTTGCGCTCCCATTCCGGTTTCGCATCCAGCATCGGGTCCGGATCGGCGAAGAGTTGAGCCAAGACGATCTCTGCCGCGGCGAAGTACTTCTCCATGAGAGTTGGCTGAACACCTAGCGCTGCTGCGATGTTGTCGTAGCTGGTCCCAGTCGGCTCCAAGGGCATGCCCACGGCTTCAGCCACATTCAGATCGAGCGCGGTGAGATCACGGATCGCTGCATTGTACTCCACGCGGCTGAGCCGGCGGATCAGCGCAGGGCCGGGGTCGCGGGTTGCCGGGTCATCTACCTCCAGCCCCGCCAACACTGTCTGCACCACCTTCGTCACGACCGCTCTGTGCTCCGCGCCAAAGTCCGTGTCGTCATCCGGCGGCATCTCCTCTGTTTGCACCTGCTCCAGCACCCGCCGCCAGAGCTTGTACTTCTTCAGCACATCCGTGGTCTCCGCAAATTGCTCCAGATCCAGACCACCCTTCTGCTTGTCCCCTTTGTGGCACTTGTAGCAATGCTCCTTCAGGAGCGGCTTCAGCTGCGTTTGAAAGTCATCCGCCGCAATCGCCCCATTGTCCATCAGGGCACCTGCCACGAGCACTGTCGAGAGACGGGCGACGATCTTGCAGGCGAGGGGTATGAGGATTGGTGCCGAAGGCATCGTCGAGTGGCTACTGTCCATTGGTTTGGCCTGCGGGCAATGGCCATCTGATTTCCGCCTTGGGGTAACCTGTTAACCGGGGTTTCTTTAGGAGGACTTCCCCAACCTAGCGGTGCTGCATGCGGCTGGATCCTGGGAGATCGCCTCGTGCCACAAATGCTCGAGCTGGTCAGATGCTCCTCCATGCTACGTTGCGCCTGAGGGGGGAAAAGATATGTCACAGAGGCTCGACGGTTTGTCGCGAGAGGCTCGACGTTGAGCTTCCACTTGCCAAACCGCGAGCTTCCGAAGCTCGAGGTTTCGTTGGCGAGGCTCGGCGTCCTGTCAGAAAGGCTCGAGGTTTCGTCCGCGAGGCTCGGTGTGCTATGAAAAAGGCTCGGCGTTTTGTCCGAGAGGCTCGGCGTTCTATGAAATAGGCTCGGCAGTGAGCTTCGGAGGCTCGGCGTTTTGTTGGCGAGGCTCTCGGTTCCATCACGGAGCTTCGCGTCACGTAGGTCACAACCGGGTGAGCCTTGACCTTAGTTAACCTGCCGCCACAGTGTTTCCTGCGGCGAACTGGCTGTGGGGCAAGTGCAGGCGTTTAAAGGGGGATTACTTCCGGCGCGAGCAGTCGAGCCGCCAACAGGTAAGTGCCAACTCTCCCGAGACTTTCCCTTTCTATATGGCCAAGTGTGATTATTGCGGAACCTTCATGTTCGGCGGCGTTCGGGAGGGTGATCTGCGCTTCTGCAATAAGCAGTGCCACACCAATGGCGTGCTCGTGAAGCTGGCGACGAGCATCCCGGCAGAGGTGCTGGCGGCTCGCGTTCAGGATGTCCATGGCGGCCCGTGCCCGTGCTGTGGAAAGGAAGGCTCAGTGGACGTACATACCTCCCACCGCATCTGGTCGGCATTGATCCTCACTCAGTGGAATAGCCGCGTCCTGGTGTCGTGCCGATCGTGCGGGATCAAGCGCAAGGTGGGTGATCTCGCATTCTGCCTCGTCCTGGGATGGTGGGGCTTTCCGTGGGGAGTGCTTGGCACGCCTATTCAGCTGTTCAAGAATGCGGTGGGCATTTTCCAATCTCCGGACGCTTCGGCTCCTTCGAAGATGCTTAACCGCATCGTGGGGCTCAACCTGGCAGCGGAGTTCCTGCGGAAGGACGGAGCGCGCGGCAAACTTGCTGCCTAAGCCCGCTTAGTGGTGAGGTAGCCTGAGCAGTCGGTGGGCCAATTGGTTGGGCCCGGTGCCTGGGTGAGGCGGAGGTTCACGCCTAGGCAGGATCTCTCGTGCAGCATGCTCCTGTCGAAGGGTGCGGAGGTCGTTTCAGAGGCAATGCCGGCCTTTTTTTGACATGGACCCAATAGGTGTAGGCGCGCATTGCGCCTGCCTTAAACCAAACAAAACATAGAAAGACCAAATAGTATGAAAAACCAAATCGACATCATCCTCACCGCAGAACAGGTCGCAGCAGGCCAGGCTGCCGTGACCGCCGTGGCTGCTGCCTTCCCATATCTCATCTCTCTGACGCCCATCGTGCGGACGAAGATGCTGAAGATGGGAGAACGCAGCGAAGGCTTTGTGCGCACCGCGCTCGAAGCCGCCACCCAGCATCCGGCAGTGATTCCGGAGACGCTGGATATGACCAAGCTGAACCGGGATCTCGCTCTGCGAGAGAACCTGGCCGGCACCGAGCTGGCGCTCGGTTCGCTGCTCCAGAAGGTGCAGGACACGCGTCGGGTAGCTGGCGCCGACCTGTACTCGGGAGCCCTGGACATCTACCAGGCACTCCAGCGTCATGGGACCGGTGAAGGCGTAGACCTGGCGGTGAACCTGCTCCGCCAGCGCTTCCGCCGCATTCCGGCAGAGGTGCCACCCACAACGGAACCACCTGTAACGCCTCCACCTGCGGGAGCGTAAACATCAAACAGCGCCCGTGACTACGGGTGTGAAGCAAACGGCCCGGGAGCGGATGACGCTCCCGGGCTTTTCTCGTGCAAATTCAACATTTGTGAACTTCGCGTGAGCACGTCATTAGTGATTGCTCCGCATTTCCATCCCCCCTCGTGGCGAACAAGGCTCCTGTTAAGAAGAAACGATCGCGCTCCACTGCGCCCACCTCCCGACTCCGGTGGCTGAAACGCCTGCTGCTGTGGGCCGCGCTCGGGATCTTCGTAGTCGTGGGCTCGGTCTGTGTGAGCTACGCGATCTGGGCTTCCACGTTCAACATGGAGGCGGTGAAGGAGATGCCCTCGCGGTCGACGGTCTACGACGTGGATGGGAAGATCTATAGTCGGCTGCAAGGGGAGAACCGGATCGTGGTGCCACTGGCCAAGGTCTCAAAGCACTTCGTGGATGCGCTGCTCGCCCGGGAAGACGCGCGCTTTTACACCCACCGCGGGGTCGACCCGATCGGAGTCGTTCGGGCGATGATGCGGAACATCGCAGCGGGTGCATCCCGGCAGGGGGCGAGCACCTTGACCCAGCAGCTGGCGCGGAACAGCTTTCCGGAGCGGATTGGCCAGAAGAAGAGCGCACACCGCAAGCTCCTCGAGGCCTTCGTGGCCAGCCGGATCGAGCAGCGCTACGAGAAGGACGAGATCCTCGAGCATTACCTGAACAGGATCTACTTTGGCGCTGGGGTGTACGGGATTGAGGCGGCGAGCCAGGTGTACTTCGGGAAGAGCGCGGAGAATCTGACGCTGGGAGAGGCGGCGACGATCGCGGGAGTGATTCGCGCACCTTCGTACTCCTCACCGCTCCAGCACCCGGATCGCGCCGTCCGGGCGCGCGACGTCGTACTGGCCCGGATGGTGGATGCCGAGAAGATCACCGCTGCCCAGGCTGATGCGGCCAAGAAGGAGAAGCTCACTGTGGCCAGGAAGCGGCGGCTTCAGGCCCAGGTAAACTACGCCATGGACGCGGTGGATCGCGATCTGGACGTGCTCCTCACCGATGCGCAGCGAGCGGAGGGCGGGCTCAAGGTTTACACCACCATCGACCCGGCCCTGCAGAAGCAGGCGGAGGTCGTCGTCGATGCCCAGCTCAAGAAGGTGGAGAGCCGAGCCGGGTACGGACACCCGAAGAAGGCCGGATTCTCGCGCGAGGAGCGGGACGAGGAGACAGGGACGCCCTATCTACAAGGCGCGGTGGTGGTAATCGACAATGCGAGTGGCGGAATTCGCGCGCTGGTGGGCGGGCGGGACTATGCCGACAGCAAGTACAACCGGGCGCTCATGGCGCAACGGCAGATCGGCTCGACCTTTAAGCCGTTCATCTATGCAGCGGCCTTCAGCCGGGGGATGCTCCCGGGTTCACGGATCGATGACGGTCCGATCGGTGAGGGGGAGATCCAGGGAGCGTCGAATTGGTCGCCCGAGAACTCCGACGGAACGAACAAAGGCGTGTTACCGGCGGAGCAGGGGCTCATCCAATCGCGCAACACCATGAGCGTGCGGGTGGGGGAGCGCGCCGGCTTGGGCGAGATCGCACGGCTCGCAGGAGCGGTGGGCATCCGCGACATGCCGCAACAGCCAGCGGTGTACCTGGGTGCATTCGAGTCGACGCTGGCGGCGATCACGTCGGCATACACGGTATTCCCGAACGGCGGACTACGCCGGCAGAGTTACATCATTGAGCGAATTGATGACGCGGCTGGCGATGTCATCTATCGGGCCGCCCATGTCGAAGCGCCCGCTCTGGATCCGGGAGTAAGCTGGGTGGTGAACTCCGCGCTAACCAAAGTGATGCAGAAGGGAACGGGCGCAGGTGCGCGCTCCCTGGGCTGGGTCCGACCTGCTGCCGGAAAGACCGGCACAACGAATGACTATCGAGACGCGTGGTTCATCGGGTACACCAGTTCGCTCACCTGCGGGGTTTGGGTTGGGCTCGACAAGCCGCAGAAGATCGCCGCGCGTGGGTACGGCGCGACACTTGCGCTCCCGATCTGGGTGGGCGTGATGAACGAGGCCTCCCCCAAGCAGTACCCCGCCGGTGGGCTGAAGTCGGCAGTGCCTCTCGTTACGGTGACGCTCTGCGCGCGGACTAACGAGATCGCGACTTCCGGGTGCGATCGGGCAGGAAGTGCCTATTCGGCAGAGCTGCCGAGATCGATGGTGCCGCGCGACAGTTGCAGCCAGCACCGAGGCGGAATCTTTGCTGGCGCAGAGCCCAGGGAACGGGAAAGAGGACGTTCATCGGTCCCGGAAGGGGTGCTCCGATCGTTCCGCAAGTTCTTCGGCGGAAGGTAACGATTCAAGGACAGCGAAGTTTTCCCTCGCCACGCCCCTGAGAGAATGATTTGTGTTATTGTCACGCAGTTGTAACAACTATGGTGTCCGTAGATCCTGTGGCAGGTGAGTTCTGTCCGGTCGATGGTCTCCAGCGTTGTGAAACCTGCTGATCACCCCCCGTGTATTACAGTTTAGATCGGTATGAGATGAAGTTCGTCATCACGCGCGAGCAGCGCGCGATGCTGATGCCCAGCCTTCTCCCGCACCTGCGTGCGGACGAGAATGCCGGGGATGGTGCTTTTTACCCGATCATCAGTGTCTACTACGACACCCCGGATCGCGATTGCTACTGGGAGAAGATTCGCGGCTTTGACAGCCGTCGCAAACTCCGGGTCAGGGTGTACGGCAGCCTGGACGGAACGTTGCCGCCGACTAGCTTCGTTGAGGTGAAGCACAAGTGCGAAGGCCGCGGTGTGAAGCGGCGTCTGCGCCTCTCGCTAGAGGACGCACTTGCGGTCGCCGACGGTAAACCCATCCAACAGCCGCTCTCCTCCTCAGATCGGCGGATTGTGGACGAGGTTCATCAGATGGTGAACCAAGCTGGGTTCCGGCCTTCGTGCTGCATGCGGTATGACCGCCAGGCTTTTGCGGCGCGGGAAGCGCAGTCTGACCTGCGAATCACCTTCGACACGGGCATTGCCTACCGTTCCGACAATCTCGTGCCCGTGCCAGACGATCGCCGCTTTGAGCACTACCTATTGCCGGATGGGTTCTCGGTCATGGAGGTCAAGGTGACGGGTTCCGTTCCCTACTGGCTCACCCGCCTCGTCGGTGCAAATCGCTGCATCCTTCAAAGTCACAGCAAATATTGTAACGCTCTGGAAGATGGTGATCCTGTGCTCCACCGCCAGCTCGGAGGACGCCCAAATACCACCCATTACCATGTCGCGCAGCCCGACCTCATCCTTTCAAATGTCAGTGATACCACCCTGGAACCCGCAAGGCCTGCCCGTGCTGCCGCCGTCTGAAGCTCTGTAGATGATCAGTCTCGATTTCTGGCAGGGCATATTCAACGACGTCCTCGGCCTCAACCAACCGTCTCCTCCGCTTCAGGAGATCATCTTCGCGATCTGCCTCAGCTTCACGCTGAACCTCCTGATCGCCTCGGTTTACAAACAGACGTACCGGGGAAAGGATTTCTCCCAGGATTACGTTCATTCACTACTGATCCTCGGTACTGTGGTGTCGGTGATTGTCATGGTCGTGAAGTTCGACCAGGTGAATGCGCAGGCCACGGCATTCGGCATCTTCGCGGCCTTCTCGATAGTACGGTTTCGGACCGATGTCTCAGCGGCGCGCGATATCGGGTTCTTATTCTGCGCAATGGCGGCGGGCCTGGGGGTAGGTGCGCGTGCCTATGTGCTCGCCACGGCGACCACGGTGCTGATTGCTGCGATCATCTACGTCTTTTCGAGAATGGACGTCTTTGCCCCTGCTCGCGCGTCGCATCGTCTTCGGGTCCGCGTAACCAATGATGTGGACTACGACTCCGCATTCCGGGCCTGTTTCGTTCAGTATTTGCACGACTACGACCTGATCTCGGTGGAGTCAATTCAGGCAGGCATGATGACAGAGTTGCGCTATAGTGTGCAGTTGAAGGAGGTGACGCGGCCCGGCGAGTTTGTCGCTGCTCTCCAGCAGCTTAACGGAAACAACCGGGTTATGATCACTTCCACCGGGCCGAGCCGTGTGCTCTCGGACTAACCCAGACATCGTTTCTATATGAAGGATACTCCTCCCCGGAAATCTTGCGGTGCCGCTTTCACCTTGATGGAGATACTGGTGGTGGTCGCCATCGTCCTGGTACTGGCGTCCATTGCTTTCCCCGTTTATTCAACGGTGAAGATGCGGTCTAACAAGGCCGAGGCACTCAACATGATGCGTCAGCTCAGTGGAGCTGCCGGGTCGTATGCCGCGCAAAACGATGGCGAACTCCCGAGGGAGGACGCCAAAGGCACTGACTCGTGGCACACCGCTGCTGGTTCAGAGAACTCGAAAGCTTGGTACATCGCGCTTCCCAAGCTGCTCGGGAAGAAAACCGTGGGCGACTACGCGCTGGATCCGCGGGCTTACTACACGAAGGACAACCTGCTCTATCTTCCGGGCGCGATTTATCCGGAGAACGACAAGAAGTTGGTCAGGCCGCTCTTTGCTGTTGCGATTAACACAAAGCTCCAGCGAAAGGATAGCGAGGGCGTGAAGCCGATTTTGAGGATGGTGAACATTGCTGAGCCTGCGCGGACGGTGCTCTTCCTTGAACAGGGTTTGCCAGACGAGAAGAAGGCAATGCCTACGCAGAATAAGTACGATGGAAGCTGCAAAGGCAGCGCGCGCTCTTTCGTTGCGCGGTACGGCGGAACGGGTCTACTCGGATTCGTGGATGGTCATGTGGAGACCGCAGATCCGAAGGACCTCCTCACCGAATCCGGTAAATTCCCATTCCCTGTCACTGATGTGATCTGGACCCGGAGCGCGGACGAGGATCCCAATAAGTAGGGAAGGGGGTAGCCGGATTCGTTTCCGGTACAGGGCTTGCTGAGTGGTCATATACGTTTCATAGTAGAATAGTATTCTCCCCCAGCTGCTTGGGGCTTCATATCCCCATGCCCATTCTCTTCTCCCCCCAGAGTTCTGTCCGTAGATGCGCCGTAAGGTTGTGGGCAATCTTAGGTGCTCTTCTGATAGTTGCCACCAGCCTTCCTGCTGAGGCCGCCGTCACCATCTCCGAGTTCGTTGCCTCTAACGAGAACGGGATTCGAGATGAGGATGGCGATACCAGCGATTGGCTGGAGATCTTCAATTCGGGACCGACGGCAGTGGCTCTTGGTGGGTGGAGCCTCACTGATGATCCGGGTGCTCCGGCAAAGTGGGTGCTTCCTACGATCAGCATTCCTCCGAACGGCTTCCTCATTGTTTGGGCCTCTGGGAAAGATCGGACCAATCCCGCTGGGCCGCTTCATACCAAGTTTTCACTCAGCGCGTCTGGAGGTTACCTTGGGCTTTTCGATAGCAACGGGGTCGCTGTCTCTGCGTACGAGTCATACCCTGAGCAGTATGCAGATCGACCTTATGGAGCGCAGCAGACGGTAGCTACGACATCCCTCGTTGGACCTTCCCACGCGCTCCGTGTTCTGAATCCTACCGGGGCTTTCCCGACCACCGCTGAGTGGACCTCTCAGACGTACAATGATACAGGTGCTGGATGGTCCGCGGGCACGAGCGGCGTAGGCTATGAGGCGACTGTTCCAGGATTCGCCTTCAAGACATGGTTTGCGAACGTTTCGATGGGGAGCATTGCAGCGGCGAATGGTGTCATTGCCAATCCATCACAGCAGACCGCTGCCTACAGCGCGACCCGCCCCGTTGTGAATTACTTCAATTCCGGAAGCGAAGGGCACTACACGCCATCGAGCAATCCGGATTGGCTCAACGCCGAAGACCGGAATAACTACGTGGTCGAGGCTACTGGGGTAATCACGATTCCTACCGCAGGGGTTTGGAGCTTCGGCGTAAACAGCGACGATGGGTTCGAGCTCTACATCGACAACACACGAGTGTGCTTCTTCGACGGAGGCCGGGGTGCTGCGGACACAATTGGGTCAATCAACCTGACCAGTGGCTCCCACACCGTTCGTGTGATGATCTACGAAGGGAATGGTGGATCTTCTGGGGAACTCTTTGCGAGACAAGGTTCCGCGGTAGCGTGGGATAATACCTTCCGCCTTGTCGGGGACACGGCGAACGGCGGCCTTGCGGTTGCATCTCGCCCGCTTGGAAGCGCAGGGAGCGGCTACTTGTCTGAGGTGAACAAGAACGTCGAGACAACGATGAGGAATGTGTCCTCCTCGGCTTACATTCGCTACCGCTTCTCCGTTGCAGATCCATCCACGCTTGCGACCCTCTCGCTTCCGATCAAGTATGACGATGGGTTCGTAGCGTACCTGAACGGCACCGAGGTGGCCCGTCGCAATGCCCCGGCCGGTTCTCCCGCATTCAACTCCGTTGCCACGTTAGACCGCAGTCCCGTCGCAGCTCTCCTGGGCGAAACCGTTGATCTTACCAGCTTCCGGAACCTCATTGTCGCCGGTACCAACACGCTTGCGATCCACGGTCTCAACCGGTCAGTGGGCGACAACGACTTCCTCATTCGACCCCAGCTTGCGCAGTACACTGTTACCGCGGGACCGGTGGGGTTCTTTACAACGCCGACACCAGCAGGATTCAACGTTGCCTCAACTTACAACAAGGTAAGTCCAGTGGTTGCCAGCGTTCCGCGTGGGTTCTATACCGCGCCCACTTCGGTGACGTTGTCCACGCCGACGCCTGGAGCGACAATTCGTTACACTTTCGATGGCTCTACGCCATCACTCGCCGCCGGTACCAGCGCGACTTATTCGGGCCCTCTTACGATCAATAAGACTACGACGCTGCGTTACGCTGCGTTCAAGACGGGAAGCGATTCGAGCACGTCCGGCACGCAGACGTATCTCTTCCTCTCGGATGTGATCAATCAGTCACCTACAGGGCAGCCGCCGGTAATAAACAATCCGCAGGGTGCGAGCGTTGCCACAACTACCTGGCCGCTGTCACCGGTGAACAGTCAGCTGCTCGATTACGGGATGGACCCGAATGTAGTCAACGCAGCACCTTATAGTGCGACGATCATCCAGGACTTGAAGTCCCTGCCGACCCTTTCGGTTGTGACTGACTTGCCGAATCTCTTTAGTACGGCTACCGGAATTTACGCCAATCCAAGTGGTGACACTATTCAGTGGGAGCGTCCGGCATCGCTGGAGTTGATCAACCCGGATGGCACCACCGGCTTTCAGATTAACTGCGGCATTCGGATCCGCGGAGGGTTTAGTCGCTCGACTGACAATCCGAAGCACAGCTTTCGATTCTTCTTCCGGGATGACTACGGTGCAGGCTCGCTTCGTTATCCGCTTTTTGGAGAAGGCATCGGTGTAGAGGAGTTCGACAAGATTGATCTCCGTACGATGCAGAATTACTCGTGGGCATTTCAGGGCGACGCCTCGAGCGGGATATTCGTCAGAGACGTGGTTGCACGAGACATGCAACTCGCGATGGGCCAGCCCGGCAGCCACGGGAGCTGGTATCACCTGTATATCAATGGTCAGTACTGGGGGATCTTCAACATCGACGAGCGGCCAGAGGCCAGTTTCGCAGCGTCCTATTTCGGCGGGGACACAGATGATTACGACACGATTAAAGTTGCGCCGGATTCCGGGTATACGGTGTATGCGACCGACGGGAACACTGATGCCTGGTACACGCTCTGGGACCTCGCGGATCTGGACCCTGCGGAGGCCGGTGATCTTGGTCTAGCAAGTACACAGTCAGGACCTGCTAACGACGCCATCTATCAGAGGATGCGCGGCAACAATCCGGATGGGTCACGCAACCCCGCTTACCCCGTCCTACTCGATCCGGTGAACCTGATTGACACGATGCTGATCGTTCTCTGGGGAGGGAATCTCGACGCGCCCACGTCGAACTTCCTTGGCAACGAACGTCCCAACAACTGGTTTGGAGTTCGCGACCGGACTACTTCCTCTACAGGCTTCAAGTTCGTGCTTCATGATTCCGAGCACACTCTTCGCAATGTAAACGAGGACCGCACCGGACCGTGGCCTGCTGGCAACTCGGCTATCCAGGGCGCGGGACCGGCCTTCTCTTACTCGAGTCCTCAGACCATTTGGCAGCAGTTGCTCTATTCGCCCGAGTTTCGCGCACTGGCCGCAGACCGAATTCAGAAGCATTGCTTCAACGACGGAGTCCTGACTCCATTACGCGCAACTGCGATATACGACGCCCGCATCGCTGAGATCTCGCGGGCAGTTGTTGGCGAGTCTGCACGCTGGGGGGATTCGAAGCAGGAACCTGCACTGACTCGCGACACCCATTGGGTATCGGCCGTCAATCAGGTGCGCAGTTCGTTCTTCCCTGGTCGCACCAATGTCTTATTGGGTCAATTGCGTGGTGATGGTGTTTTCCCGTCCATTGAAGCGCCAAGGTTCAATCAAAGGGGCGGCAGCGTACCAATTGGGTTTCAAGTTACACTCACCAACCCAAATCCGAGCGGGACAATCTATTTCACGGTCGATGGAAGCGATCCGCGGGCACGAGGTGGCGCAATCAACAGCGCGAGTGCTGCCGCATACGCAGGTCCGATTACTCTCTCATCGTTCCGGAACATCCGGGCTCGCGTGTTAAGTGGCGGGGTTTGGAGCGCATTGGACGAAGCCACGTTTTACGTTCAGCAGGATTTTACCAAGCTGGCGGTTACTGAGATCATGTTCAACCCGCTCGCGAGCGGGGCAACGGTTGCAGATGAGTTTGAGTTCCTCGAGTTGAAGAACACGGGTAGCAACGCAATCGACCTAAGTGGGCTCTCCTTCACCACCGGCTTCACCTACGCCTTCCCGGCGGGTGCGACGCTTGCGCCCGGAGCATTCTGGGTTCTTGCTCGCAATCCCACGGAGTTCGCTAAGCGGTACCCCGGGATAACGGTAAGAGGGACGTTCTCAGGGCGAATGGATAACGGCGGGGAGGTACTCACTGTCTCGCATGTACTCGGCGGCAATGCGATCGTCCTGGAGTACAATGATAACGTCCCTTGGCCGGTAGCCGCAGACGGATTCGGCTTCTCGGCAGTGAACCGCGATCCGCTTAGTTCGCCTGCGCCGGAGAGTGGCGAGAAGTGGCGCGCCTCGGCGCAGATCCATGGCTCGCCGGGAATGGACGATCCCGTCGCATTGATGCCGATCGTCTTGGTAAATGAGGTGCTCGCGAATCCAATCGCACCTGCGCAGGACACGATCGAACTGCATAATCCTTCAGCCAGCGCGGTGGACATCAGTCACTGGTGGTTGACCGACGACCGCAACGTTCTGAAGTACCGCATTCCATCGGGAACAATCATCGCCGCGGGCGGGTTTCTCACGTTTACAGAATCTCAGTTCAACTCTTCTCCAGGTGCGGCAACCAGCTTCGCGCTCTCTTCACTTGGGGAACCGGTATACCTGCTCTCTGGAAACGCTGCGGGGCAGTTGACGGGTTGGAGCCACGGCTTCCAGTTTGGGGCGTCGGCCGCAGGTGTTCCATTTGGGCGTTATGTGAATAGCGCGGGCGATGAGCTGTTCCCGGCTCTCACCTCGTTTACCCCAAACTCGCAGAATAGTGCACCCAAGGTCGGTCCTATCGTCATCTCCGAGGTGCAGTTCCATCCTCCTGAGGGGTACGATGAATTCGTTGAAATCCGGAACATCACGAATGCAGCAGTGCCCCTCTTTGATCCGGCTAATCCAGCAAACACTTGGCGCCTTTCTGGCATGGGCCTCGTGTTTCCGCAGGGCGTGTCAATTCCGGCCCAAAGCTTTGCTCTGGTCGTTGGAATCGATCCGGCTGCATTCCGTACTAAGTACGCCGTCCCTGCGAATGTGCAGATCTTTGGGCCTGCCCCAGGAGGATTACAGGACAGCGGGGAACGCCTAAGTCTGGAGCGCCCAGACGCCCCTGTGCTGGTCAACAATGTGAGTGTCGTACCGTATGTCGTTGTAGAATCAGTACGATATAACGACAAAGCACCGTGGCCTCCGAGCGCGGACGGTTCTGGCCCCTCATTGCAGAAGACGACCGCCGAATTGTTTGGTGACGATCCCGCGAACTGGTTTGCCAGCGGCATCACGCCTGGATCGGTGAATGCGGTTAACGAGACGCCAACGGTGTCCCTTACTTCGCCAAGCAACAACGCGACATTCACGTTGCCGACAAACATCGTGCTTCAGGCGACGGCGTCAGATCCAGACGGATCAATCGCGAAGGTAGAGTTCTACGACGGAGGTACCAAGCTAGGTGAAGCCACTACTGCGCCGTATAGCTTCACTTGGGCGGGGGCCGGACCTGGCTCTCACACCCTGACGGCTCGTGCAGTCGATCGCGGCCTCGCGGTCGGGATTAGCACTCCCGTGATGGTTAATGTGAGTATCGGGCCTGGAGGAAACAACGGGATCGGTCTTCGCGGCGATTATTACAATAACATCGATCTCGCTGGATCCCCGATTACCCGGACAGACGCCACAGTTAATCTGGACTTCAGCACGACCTTCCCACCAGTCGGCGCGAATCGCACTAACGTCAGCTGTCGCTGGACGGGGCAAGTGCTGCCGCGCACTTCCGGCACTTATACATTTCACACGAACTCTGATGACGGTGTGCGCCTTTGGGTTAACGACCAACCGCTCGTGAACAACTGGACGAACCATGGCAACACGGAAGATGTCGGCTTCATCGACCTTGTTGCAGGCCAGTTGTACGACATCCGCATGGAGTGGTTCCAGGGAGGTGGCGGTGCGATCATACAGCTCTCCTGGTCAGCCACTGGTTTGGCTAAGCAGATTATTCCTGCTTCTCAGCTGTATCCAGCAGGCGCTCCGCGCATCATCACCCAGCCGCAGGCAGTTACCGTTGAGCAGGGCGCAAATGCTGCGTTCTCGGTGGTTGTCAGCGGCAGCGGGAACTCATTTCAGTGGAGGCGGAACGATTTGCCAATCACGGGTGCGACCAGCCAGTCACTCGCTTTGCCTGAAGTTCAGCAGGGGCAGGCAGGTGTCTACTCGGTGGTCATCACCAATAGCGGAGGTACCGCGACGAGCAGCAACGTCAACTTGACTGTTACTTTCACGGATAGCGACGGCGACGGTCTGCAGAACTCCTGGGAGATTGCCAACGGCCTCAACCCGAACAGTAACGCAGACGGTAACCTGGATCCTGACGGAGATGGCGCAACCAATCGACAAGAGTTCCTCGCTGGGACGGACCCGCGACGCGGCGAGAGCATCATGGAGATTGACGTGTCACCGGCGACTCCTACCGGCCAGAACCTCACCTTCGTGGCGCAGTCACAGAGGTCATACACTATCTTCTATAAGACGGATCTGAGCAGCCCGACCTGGACTAAGCTTCAGGATATCGCACCGGCGGTCGGCGTGCGCACTGTCACGGTTTTAGACCCATATACTGGCCCCCGCAGATTCTATCGGTTGGTTGCTCCAGCGCAGTAGGAGACTCTTACGACCTGCCAGCGTCTCACTCGCGCAGCGAGCGAGCTTCGTCATAGAGCCGTTCGAGCAGGCGTGTCTGCGTCGCGAGGTCGAAATGCTGCCTGACTCGTTCGGCGGCACGCGCGGCGAATTCCTCATACATTGCGGGATCTCGGGCCAATCGGGTCATCGCTTCGGCCAAGCCCTGGGCGTTCCGTTCGGCCACGAGCAGTCCGCTCGATTCATGCACCACGGCCTCCGGGATGCCGCCGTGGGTTGTAGCGCAAACGGGCAGCCCGCTGGCCATCGCCTCCACCATGGAGTTGGGCACGCCCTCTTGATCTCCGTCTGCACCCAACTCGCTGGGGTGGAGAAAGAGATGCGCGCTGCAGTAGAGTTCGCGAAGGGCTGGTTGATCCAGGAAGCCTGTAAAGAAGACGCGCTCCGCGATCCCTATCTCGCGGGCCTTGCTGCGGAGCATTCCTTCGAGAGGCCCTGATCCCGCGATCGTCAGCTTTGCCCGGGGGAACAGTCCCGCGAACCGGACGAAAGCAGCGAGCGATGTAAACAGGCCCTTCTTCTCAATCAACCGACTCGCCTGCACACAATGCCACGCACCGTCTACCGGAGGGAGGCGCCGCTGGAACACGATCTCCCCCAGGGGAATCCCCGTCCGATGCAAGCGTAGCTTTGCCGGATCACAACCCAGCGCCGCTAATTTCCCGAGCAGGCTCTCAGAGCGCGCAAGGATCAGGGTCGTCGCTGCGAACATCCGCTGAGTTGCTGCGCGGTGGGCAGGTCGATGCAGGTCCACCTGCGCATCTGCACCGTGGAAAGAAACGATCGTTGGCAGCGTTCGCGCCTCCAGCAGCGGCAGCAGATGCACGCCGATATGCCCGAAGTACACATGCAGTAACGCCGCCGACCGGTTCTCGAGTAGTGCGGCGATTCGGCGTGCTTCCGATGAGTAGATCGTGATCGGCCGCTGCAGAAACGTCTTCTGCCAAAGCCGCCGAAGCTGGTGCGTTCGTGGCTTGGGGAGGCACACGAGATCCTCGTAGGGAAACTGCGCCGCATTTTCCCGCTTCTGACAAAGGACGAGGCCGCGGTACCGGGTTAATCCCGTAATCTGCCGGTAAAGGTGAAGCATTTCCGGCTTCGCAAAGGTCGCCACGTATTGCGCGGCGACGGGTGCTGCCGAGGGAGTGCTCACAGAGAACGTACGCGTCTTGGATGAATTGTTTGCGGAGGGGAGAGTGTCCACTATGGTGGACGGAAATGCGGAGAGAAGTCGAAATCCTGAACGAACTTGGGCTGCACGCCCGTCCTGCGGCGGAGTTTGTGCGGGCGGTGCATACCTTCCGGTGCAAGGTCACGATTTCTAAGGGCGAGGAGTCCTATTCCGGCTCCAGTATCCTGGAGGTGCTGAGTGCTAATCTCGACTGCGGCAGCCGAATTATCCTCGAGGCGATCGGCGAAGATGCCGAGGTCGCTCTCGAACATCTCTCCCAGCTCTTCGTTCATTTCCGGGAGCAGGAAGAGGGCGAGAGACAGGCCAGTTGACGGCCTAGGATCGCGCTCGCGCCAGGTCGCTGGTTCGCTAGAGTGCCGGTCTTGATGATCGACTACCTGGAAAAAGCTCGCCGCGTGATAGGCTTGGAAGTCTCCGAGCTGCAGCGGCTGCAGACGCGCCTCGACGACAGCTTTGCCCAGGCCGTGGAGATCATCCGCCACGCTGTGGAGAATCGGGGCAAGGTGGTAGTTTGCGGAGTGGGGAAGTCCGGTCACATCGGGGAGAAGATCGCTGCTACGCTGACCAGCACGGGGTCGCCCGCCGTGGTGCTGAATTCATTGAATGCTCTCCACGGAGACCTCGGGGTGGTCGCAGACGGCGATGTCATTCTGGCGCTTTCTGCCAGTGGGGAGACCGATGAACTCGTGAATATCCTACCCGCTCTCGCGCGGTTCGCGGTGAAGATCATCGCCATGACCGGCAACCCTGCCTCCATGCTCGGGCAGAACAGCCACGTGGTACTGGACGTCAATGTCGAGCAGGAGGCCTGTCCGCTAAATCTCGCCCCCACTTCGAGCACCACCGTCATGCTCGTGCTCGGCGACGCGCTCGCCATGGTGTTGCTCGAGTCCCGCGGCTTTACCAAGGATGACTTCGCGCGCTTTCATCCCGGTGGGCGCTTGGGCCGCACGCTCCTCATGCGGGTCGGTGATATCATGCGGACTCGTGAGCAGATGGCCGTTGTTTCGCCGGCGCAGCCCGTGCGCGAGGTGCTCCATGAGATGACCACGAGGCGGGCCGGAGCGGCCGTTGCTATCGAGGCCGATGGCCAGCTCGCGGGCATCTTCACCCACAGCGACTTCGCCCGTTACTTCCAGCTGAATCCCGCGATCGGCGATCTGGAGGTCGGGCAGTTCCTCACTCGCAGTCCCATTACCGTGGCGGAGGAGAAGCTGGCTGTCGAAGTGCTCCACATTGTGGAGAAGCACCGGATCGACGACGTGGTCGTGCTCGATGCGCGAGGATGCCCAGTGGGCATCGTCGACTCTCAGGATCTTGCCCGCTTCCGCGTCGTTTAACCCCGGGGCGGCTGCGGCGGAGCGAGCGACTTGAATCTTGAACTTCCAACCCCATGATGGATATTCGCGCCTCTTTTCCCGTCCACCCCCGCTCTTTACCAATATATGGCCAACGCTAACGACCTCCGCAAAGGCATGTGCATCCGCTACAATGGCAACCCTGCCATTGTCCTCGAAGTCCAGCATCGCACACCTGGGAATTTGCGGGCGTTCGTTCAGGTCATCGTTCGCTACATAGGGACGGGCAAATCAGCCGACATTCGCTTCGGATCCACCGACAAGGTTGACCAGGTAGAGGTCCACCGGCAGAAGCTGGAGTTCTCGTACAAGGATGCGCAGGGCTACCACTTCATGGATCCCGAGACCTACGAGTCCATCGATCTGGATACTGCCCTGGTAGGTGATGCGAAAAACTATCTTGTTGAGAATCTAGGCGTGGAGGTGCTTTACGTTGAAGGGAAGGCCGCCACTCTTGAAATGCCCGCTTCCGTGATTCTCAAGGTAGCGGAGTCTGCCGAAGGGGTCCGCGGAGACAGTGCAAACAATGTCCAGAAGACTGCCGTCCTCGAGACTGGCGTCACGATTCAGGTGCCCCTATTCATTAAGGAAGGGGAGCAGGTGAAAGTGGATACGCGCACGGGTGACTACATGGGTAGGGCGTAAGAAGCTACTGCCGTCGCGGCAGTGGAGTAGCCGTGAGGCGAGCTGTATCCGACGTCTGAAACGGCCGCTTGGTTGGGGTGGACCAGGGTTGCTGCTTGGCATCCCACTGAGGAACCGTTAGGACTGGAAATCGGAACGGGTTGCGCTGCGGCTCTAGCGAGTTGCTCGACGCTTTTTCCCTGTCGGTCGACGGTTCAAGCGTGTCGTTCGACGCTTTTTTCGTGGAATCCCACGTAAAAAGCGTGGAGTTCCACGTTTCAACTTTGACGCGCCACGCTTTCAGCGTCGACCGCCGACTGGGAGCGTGGAACGCCACGCTTCGAAGGTGGAGCGCGACGTCGGGAACGTGAAGGGCCACGCTTGAACGGTGGAGGGACAAAGAAAAAGCGTGGAGTAAATCGCCTGGGAGATTGCGGGACGTGAATTGGATTGCGAGGGCGCGGGTGCATTGGTATGCAGCGCGGCCTCGTGGCGGTCGCAAAGAAATCAAAACCTCGTAATCGAAAGGCGAACCGTCGCCTCATGCTGGCACCTGCCGCGGCGATCGAGCCGGAGCCGGTCACCATCCCGACGTGGTGGCTGAATTCGGTGATCGCGACCTTTCTTCTGCCCATCGCAGGGCTGCTCACGGGCACGTTCTTCACCGCGTTCTCCGAGGCAGCGGTCGAGCATGCATTTTGGGCGACTGAGGAGTTCTGGTTCTTTGGACTCGGAGCGCTGCTCTGGGTGCTCTGGTTTATCGGCAGCATCTGGTCGATGGGCGAGCCCCGCCCAATCCGCGCGTACATCTTCGGTCACGAACTCACTCACGCCATCTGGGTGTGGATGATGGGCGGGCGGGTGAAGCACTTCGAGGTGCGCCGCGATGGAGGACACATCCTCACGGATACGCACAACTTCTGGATCGCGCTCGCGCCGTACTTCTACCCGATCTATAGCATGGCACTCATGGCCGTGTACGGTGCAATCAGCGTCTTCTACGACGTTGCGCATTCCGACCTTACCTTACTCACGCTCACTGCGTTGCAGTGGCTCTTCCTCATGCTCGGGGTGAGCTGGTCGTTTCACATGAGCTTCACCTGCTGGATGATTCCCAAGGGACAGAGCGATCTGACCTCTCACGGGACGTACTTCTCGCTGGTGGTGATCTATATCGTGAATCTCGCCGTTCTCTCCGCGTTCCTGATCATTGCGGCACCGGAAGTGACCGTCGCGGCGTTCGGCGCCGACTTGCTCGAGAATACCGAGAACCTCGCGGAGGTGCTGTGGTCGCTGCTCCGCAGGCCCGTAGCACTCTTCGACTAGAAGACGGCGACGCTACCAGGTGGCCGCGTCGGACTTCTGTTTACCAGAGCCGCTCTTTGACGACTGCTCGTAGACTTCCATGGCTTTAGGAAGGAGTGCGCGGATCCGCTCGACGCGCGTTTCATTGGCAGGGTGTGTCGAGAGGAACTCTGGAGGCGCTGCGCCGCCACTGGCCTCCGCCATACGTTGCCAAAAGGCAATCGCCTCACGTGGATCGTATCCGGCGCGGGCCATGTACATGAGCCCGATCTCGTCAGCCTCGCTCTCGTGATCCCGTCCGAACGGCATCAGAATGCCGTACTGCGCACCTGCACCGAGCGCCCCCATGATCATGCGCTGCTGGTCGTAGCTCATATCGCCCATGGAAAATTGCACGCCGGTGAGCAGGGTCTGGGTGGTCTGCTGTTTGAAGACACGCTCTGAGCCGTGGCGGGCCGTGGCGTGCGCCATCTCGTGCCCCATCACCGTGGCGAGGCCAGCCTCCGATTTCGCAACCGGAAGGATGCCGGTGAAGACGACGATCTTCCCGCGCGGGAGGCAGAAGGCGTTAACCGAAGGATCCTGCACCAGGGCCACCTCCCACTTGAAATCCTTCGCAGCGTCGCCGGTGGTAGCGGCAAGCCGGTTCGCAACTCGGCGGACAATCTCGTACTCCGGACCGGAGGAGACGACCTTTGCCTGCCCGAGGATCTGCTGAAACGACTGGAGCCCGAGCGCCTCCTCCTGCTGGGCGCTGAGGCCGACACGGGCGGTACGTCCTGCTTCGTTGGTGAACTTATCTGATGAGCAATACTGGAAGCCGACGACCAGGATGGCGAGCAGAACGGGGAGCAGGCGGAGGGTGCCCTTTTTCATGTGGATACTTTTCAATCGAATGATCTCGCGAGTTGGTTGCGTTCAGGCACGCGGCTCGCTACAGACGGAGCTGGCAGGAGAGGACGTGAATTGGTTTTGACGCCCCCGCCCGCCATCCCTATTTGTAGGCGCTTCTCAGACAGACCCCCCGGATTATGTGTCGCGGAACACGATTGAGTCTCGCGAAACAGACGATTCCTGTCAGATCGGTGAGCCTCGAAGCATCCACAATCCACGACTTAGTAGAAGGTACACTGAATGTTTAATGGACTATTTGGTCTGTTCTCGAACGATATTGGCATCGACCTAGGCACAGCGAATACGCTGGTCTACGTCAAAGACCACGGGATCGTCCTTCGAGAGCCGTCGGTCGTTGCGGTGCAAGCGGGGACCAATCGGGTGCTCGCAGTGGGCGACGAAGCCAAGCGCATGCTCGGGAGAACTCCCGGGAACATCGTAGCGATTCGTCCGCTGAAGGACGGGGTGATCGCAGACTTTGAGATCACCGAGGCGATGCTCCGACACTTCATCCAGAAGGTGCACGGCAAGCGCACGCTCTTCCGCCCTCGCCCTCGAGTGGTCATTGCGGTGCCCTCAGGCATCACGGAAGTCGAGAAGCGCGCGGTCAAGGAGTCTGCGCTCCGAGCCGGTGCGCGCGAAGTTCACTTGATTGAAGAGCCGATGGCGGCGGCAATCGGCTGCGGCCTCCCGGTGCAGGACGCAGCGGGCAACATGATCATCGACATCGGGGGTGGCACGACTGAGGTGGCGCTCATTTCGCTCTCGGGCATCGTTTTTAGCCGTTCGGTTCGCGTGGCCGGCGATGAGTTGGACGAAGCAATCATTCAGTACATGAAGCGCGCGTATAACTTGATGATCGGCGAGCGGACGGCGGAGGACATCAAAATCAAGATCGGCTCCGCATACCCAATCGAGAAGGAGACCACCATGGAGGTGAAGGGGCGTGACTTGGTGGCGGGCTTGCCAAAGACGTTGACCATCACTTCTCAGGAAGTGCGTGAGGCGCTGCTCGAACCGATTTCCACGATCGTCGATTCCGTGCGCGTCACCCTGGAGCGCTGCCCGCCGGAGCTCTCCGCGGATCTCGTGGATCGCGGCCTGGTCCTCGCGGGCGGTGGCGCCTTGCTACGCGGGCTCGATCGTCTGCTCACGGAAGAGACCGGCCTTCCAGTCCATGTCGCGGAAGATCCGCTGAGTGCGGTAGCTGAGGGAACAGGGCGCGCCTTGAGCGAGATCAAGTTCCTCCGGCAGGTCTCCACCACGGACAATAATCGTTACTAGCACCTTGATCCCTGAGCATCGACGGCTCATTGAGTCTCCAGCTCGCGAATTAGTGATAGCGGTGTGGCTCAGGCCCGCCGTGCGGGTTCCTCTGACATGAACAACCGCGCGAACGTCGTTGCCGTCGCCGTTTTCGCGGTGGCTCTCATTGCGCTTTTTGTCTTTGCCGCGAGCCCGCATAACGTGCGCAAGATCCAGGCGGGCTTCCTTGGGATTGTGTCGCCTTTCCTCAAGTCCGGCTCCGCACTGGAACGCAAGTACACCGCCTTTCGCGAGGGGCTGAAGACGCTCGAGCAGCTCGAGAACGAGGTGAAGCAGCTCCGGATAGTGAACAAGGAGATGAGCGCGACGAACCAGACGTTGCGTGGCCTGGAAGCTGAGAACAACCGACTCCGCAACGCGCTCGGATATCGCGAACGCGCGGTCTTTCAGCTGATGCCCGCGCGAATTATCGCCCGCGACGCGTCGACGTGGTACAACACTGTGACTATCGACCGCGGCTCTGCGGAGCGGATTGAGCCCGACATGCCGGTGCTCACGGAGGAAGGCCTTGTTGGCAAGACCACATCGGCGATTTCGGAGCACTCTGCAGTCGTGGTGCTGATCTCGGATGAGAACTGCCAGGTTTCGGTCAATGTCGAGGGCACCAAAGAGCAGGGGATCGTGAGAGGCGAGCGCGCGTCCAGTTCCGCAGTTCCAACGATCGGCCTGAACTTCCTCTCGAAGCAGGCCAATCTCCAGCCCAACCAGAAAGTCCACACCTCCGGGGTGGGCGGAGTCTTCCCGGCGGGAGTTCTGATCGGCACGGTGAAGTCGTTTGAGAGCCGCGCGCTCGTTGGTTACGCGACAATCCTTCCGGCTGTCGATCTCACCACGCTGGTTGACGTCTTCGTGGTCGTGAGCGAGACCAAGTAGCAAATGGTCCACCGGCGCTTCTAGGAGCCACACCCGCAGAGCATGTTTTTCATCATCCTGCTCGTCGCGATGTTCTTCGCGCTGGTCGTGCAGCACTTCATTGGGCCGCTGCCACAGATCGGAGCGCGGGTGCTGCTCATGCCAATCGTCATGTTCTACGGCTCATTGGCCCTGCCGAACTGGGGAATGCTGGCGCTCACGTTTGCGGGCGGATTGATGTGGGACGCCCTGCATGTGCAGATCGTTTCAGGAGAAGTTGAAATTGGTCTGGGCTGGTCGATCCTCCTCTACGCCGCCTTGGGTTCGCTGATGAGTGGTTTCCGACCATTGTTCCAGCGGGGCCGATGGGAGATTCACTGTCTCCTGAGCGGCCTCTGCTGTAGCGCCATTGCTCTCGCCGAGTACCTCATGCTCACGATCCGCCGCCTTCCGATGCAGTTCGTCTTCGATCAGGACATCTGGTGGAGGATCGGTGGAGCCGGGCTGGTCGGGCTGATCATTTCACCCTTCGTTTTCTTCTCATTGAACTACATCGCCTTCCTCGTCGGCTACGATCCACAGCCGGAGCGTGGGAGGACACGCTAATTCGCCATGGCCCGTCGCACCTTTCGACCCAGCGCTGAACTGCGCATCTATTTTCTCGCTATAGTGATGCTCGGCGGATTCGGCGTGCTCACCGCCAAGCTCTGGTGGGAGCAGGTCGCCCGCGGTAAACAATGGGCCAAGAAGATCGCCAGCCGCTCCGAGGTTACGGTGCGCATTCCCTCGGTACGCGGGGAGATCCGCGACCGCAACGGCGTCACGCTCGTGGCTAACAAGGCAAGCTACGAGGTAGATTTCTATCTCCCGGACATGGTCCGCGGGTTCAAGGAGCAAGGCGGGCGCGTACCGACCATGACGCACCTCGGCACGGTGCACTCGATGCTCACGGAGAAGAAAGAGGCGGACATCGTGAAGATCGTCAATACCAGCGTGGTTCCGCGCCTTCAGGAGTTGGAGCTTGCGAAGGACTACAATGCGGAGCGGCTCCAGAAGCATTTCCGCAACGAGACGCTGGTGCCATTCACGTACTTGGAAGCAGTCGATTTCAAGACCATTGCCCGCTTTTCCGAGCACGATGTTGGGCTTCCTGGGGTGGATATCAGTCTCCGCCCGGTGCGTGAATATGTCTACGGCGCGCTCGCTTCGCATCTCCTCGGGTACGTCGGCGCACCGGTGGATATCCACCGGCTCCCGGACGTCGGCGACTACACGTTTTATCAGCCGGATGTAGAGGGAAAGACACAGGTAGAGCGCGATCTCGACCGTTGGATCCGTGGAACCGCCGGCAAGCGTGTCATGCAGCGGAATGTGAAGGGCGTGATCGAGGGTGAGATCAAGCGCATCCCGGCACAGCAGGGGAATAACGTCCTGCTCACCATCGATGCCCGCATCCAGTACATTGCGGAGCGTGCACTGCGGGATGGCGGGATCGGGCGAGGAGCCGCCGTGGTCGTAAACCCCCAAAATGGCGAAGTACTCGCAATGGCGTCGGTGCCTTCGTACAACCCGAACAAGTTCATCCCGAGCGTCTCCTCTGATGACTGGAAGGCGCTCACGGACGACGATACGGATCCGCTCACAAACCGCGCGATCCAGAGCTACGAGCCCGGCTCGACCTTCAAGCTGGTCTCTGGATTAGCCGGGTTACGCAAGGGCATGACCGGACGAAATAGTTATAACTGCAGTGGCGGCGTCTCATACGGGGCGAAGTACATGAAGTGCTGGGTAGTGGCGCAGAAGATGTCGCCTCACGGCACGATCGGCTTGGCCGACGCACTGAAACATTCGTGCAATGCCTTCTTCTACCAATGGGGCAATGCTGCGGGCATTGATCAGATCGTTGCGGTCGGCGATGCGCTCGGCCTCGGGCAGAAGACCGGTGTTCCTCTTTCTGGTGAGAGCCCCGGGATCCTGCCTGGGCCCGAGTGGCTGAAGAACATCAACCCGAACGAGCGCTGGTCTGACGGCTACACGGCGAATGTCTCGATCGGCCAGGGCTCGTGCCTGACTTCACCGCTGCAGATGGCGATGGTCACCGCTACCATTGCCAACCGCGGCGTTGCGTTCGATCCGAAGCTCGTACACCGCGTGCTCGATCAGAGCGGTGCGGATGTCGTGAACCCGGATACCGGCCTGTTAGTCGCGCCACACGAGCCGAAGGTCCGTGCAGACATGAAGGCTGCGGGCGTGAGTAACGAGCAGATCGAACTGATTCGTGAGGGTATGCGGAAGGTAGTGATGGATGCAGGCGGCACCGGGCGGAAAGCGCAAGTTCCCGGTATCATCGTCGCGGGCAAGACGGGTACAGCGCAGGCCTGGCGGGAAGACGGCGGGAACCGCATCAAGGACAACAAGACGTGGTTCATCTGCTTTGCGCCGTACCAGGAGCCGAAGTTTGCCATCTGTATCATGGTTGAAGCCGGAAAGTCTGGCGGCGGCACCTCAGCTCCAATTGCGCAGAAGATATTGCAAGAGAGCCTCGCACTGGAGAAAGGCTGGGATCCAGGGCTCGCGTGGCTCGAGCCCGCGGTCGGCCATTTAAAGGGGATCGAGAACGTCACCTACACTCAGGAGGCGCTGCCTCCTCCCGATCCAGAGCAAGAGGTCGACCGCGAGGAAACGTCCGATCAGGATGGGCCTCCTGTCGTTAAATCGAAGAAGAAGGTGCGCCAGGTGCAACAAAGTCCCGACATTCGACCGCAGGCGGATCAGCGGGGCCGAGTCACTCGGGAGGCCGAACGGGTTCCACGCGCAGAGCGAGTCGAGGAGCGTAAGAGCTTCTTCAAGCGCTTCTTCCAGCCGCGCCGGGACAATCGTCCGCCACCACCTCGCGAGGGCAGGGGACGGTAAGTCGCGCTGCGAGCGACCCGATCAATCGGTCCAGGCGTAAAGAGCGTGTGAAAACGCCGACGCCCATCCTTGCACCCGGTCGCGCCGTCATGCAGCATCCGCTCGGCGTAGGGGCAAGCTTGGCAAATTACCCTGTCCGCATCCGGCATGCGGTTCGTCCTGCGCCGCAATTCTATCGTATTTCCATTTGAACTCATCAGTCGCCCCCTACTGATCCGCCCCGGTGCTTTCTAAAATTTACCCCAAGTTCCTTTCCATGACCGAACGCGTGAAACGCATGATCGGTCTGGCACCACGCCAGACCGGCAACAAGATTGTCATCAACTGTGAGAAGCTCGAGCGCCGGGTGGCGCTTCTCGAAAACGGAATCCTCGAGGAATACTCGATTGAGCGGGAGACCGACCGGAACATCGTCGGCTCCATCTTCAAGGGCCGGGTGAAGAATATTGAGCATGGCCTCAAGGCGATGTTCGTCGACATCGGCTTCGAGAAGAATGCCTTCCTGCACTTCTGGGACGCCCTCCCGGCTGCACTGGACAGCGGGATTGAGCAGGTGGAGCGCGGCGGGCCGAAGGAGCAGAAGCGGATCACCGCCAAGGACATCCCGAGTATTTACCCGGTCGGCAGCGAAGTGCTGGTGCAGGTTACCAAGGGGCCGATCAGCACCAAGGGTCCGCGGATTACGACAAACATCTCATTGGCTGGGCGCTACCTGGTTCTCATGCCGTATAGTGACCAGAGCGGTATCTCGCGGAAGATCGAATCGCCCAAGGAGCGTGAGCGCCTTCGCAAGGTACTGAAGGAATTGGAGATTCCCGAGTCGATGGGGGTGATTATTCGCACCGTTGGCGAAGGGCAGCGCGCTCGGTACTTCGTCCGCGATCTGGGGTTGCTCGTGGACCAATGGCGGAAGATCGAGGAGCAGGTAAAGACAAAGGGCGCTCCGCTTTGCGTCTTCCAGGAGCCGGATCTGATCGAGCGTACGGTACGCGACTTCCTCACCGACGAGATCGACGAGGTGGTCTGCGATGATGAAGGAGCCTGCCGCCGGATGGAGGAGATGGTCGGACAGATCTCCAAGCGCTCGCGCGATCGGATCGTGCAGTACACGAGCACGCAGCCAATCTTCGAGAACTTCAATGTACAGCGGCAGATCGACGATGCATTCCATCGGCAAGTCTGGCTGCCGTGCGGCGGATACATCGTCATTGATGAGACCGAGGCGCTCATCGCCATCGACGTTAACACCGGCCGGAACAAAGGAGCAAAGGACGTCGAAAAGACGATCCTGCAAACCAACCTCGAAGCAGCGGACGAGATGGCGCGGCAGATGCGGCTGCGGAACATTGGCGGATTGATCATCGGGGACTTCATCGACATGAAGTCTCGGAAAGATCAGCAGCAGGTTTACCAGCGCATGAAAGAGCGGCTGAAGCGCGACAAGGCCAAGACGCACGTCCTGCCGATCTCGCCGTTGGGATTGATGGAGATGACACGGCAGCGCGCGATGGAAAGCCTGAGTGGCGCGGTGTACGAGGCGTGCCCGTACTGCTTCGGACGCGGCAAGATCAAGAGCGCGATGACGATGAGTGTCGAACTCCAGCGCGCGCTGCATCTCACGATGCGCAAGTACCCGGAGATCCACGAACTGAAGGTGGTTGTGAATCCGCAGGTGCTCCAGCGGTTGCGTTCCGAGGACGAGGAACTGCTCATCGAGATCGAGCGCAAGTACGCTGGTCGACTAACTTTCCGCTCCGACCCTGGATACCATCACGAGAAGTTCACGATCATCGACGCGCAGAGTAATCAGGAAGTGAAGACCTGACCGGGTTGGCGTAACCTCGATGAGCTAAACGAGGGAGGCGTTACCGGAATGTCACAACGGGTCCCTTGTTGGATCGCGGAAGCGCCTTAATCTCCGAACCTTCACCGCATGAGCAGCAAAGCCGCTAACAAACGCATCCTGGTGGCCGACGACGAGCCCGACGTACTCAACCTCGTCTCGCTCAACATGAAGAGCGCGGGGTTCAATGTCATCAAGGCAGAGGACGGGATCACTGCGCTCCAGCAGGCCCGGGAGACAAACCCGGCGCTCATCGTGCTGGACCTTATGCTTCCCGAGATGAGCGGGCTGGAGGTCTGCAAGGTGCTTAAGAAGGAGCCCGCGACTGCGCAGATCCCGATCATTATGCTCACCGCCAAGGCGGAAGAGATCGACCGGATCGTTGGGCTTGAGCTGGGTGCGGATGATTACATCACCAAGCCGTTCAGCCCGCGGGAGCTGATCCTGCGTGTGAAGTCGGTCCTGCGTCGGGTGAGTGCAGCCGGCGAGCCGACGGATCACCTCGCGCTCGGTGAGATCCAGGTGGACCGCTCGCGTTACGAGGTTTTGATCAAGGGTGAGTCCGTCGAGTTCACGGCCACGGAGTTCAAGTTGCTGGCACTGCTTATGGAGCGTCGCGGTCGGGTGCAGAGCCGGGACACGCTGCTGAACGACGTCTGGGGTTACGAGAGCGTGATCGATACGCGGACGGTGGATACGCACATCCGGCGGTTGCGGGAGAAGCTCGGGAAGGAAGCGGACTGCATCGAGACGATTCGCGGCTTTGGTTATCGGATCGTGGAGACCGCGCGCTAGGCGATGGTTTTCGTGCGGAGGGGTGAGGAGCGGCGATGAGTGACTTCTGGGTCAGTGTCGTATCGGGGGGAGCTGTAGCGGCTGCGTGGTACATCTCGCATCGGCGATTGCGCAAGCAGCGGCACCAGCTGGAGCAGGTGATGGAAGCCTTCGCTCGTGGCGAGGCTCCGGGCTCGCTCAAGTTCCTCCACAGCGGCGTGCTCTCCAGCCTGACTGTCCCCGTCGAGCGAGTCTCGACCGAGCTCATGCGCCTTCGTCAGGAGATGCGCGAGGAGGCGTACAATCTGAAAACCATCCTCGAGAGCATGGAGGAGGGGGTCATGGTGGTGGACAACCGCCACGTGCTTCGACTGGTTAACCCGTCCTTCCTCCGGCTCTTCCACTTCCAGCAATCCCCGACCGGCCTCACCGTGCTGCACGCGTTGCGGGAGACGACAGTCGAGGAGATGATCACCACCGCATTGCGGACTGGTGAAGGGCAAAGCTGCGAGTTCTCCCGCAATGCGAGCAAGCCGCTCCAGCATTACGCCGCGAACGCCGTGCCGATGCAGGACACGACGGGCCACTTGAACGCCCTCGTGATCTTCCGCGACGTCTCACGGCTGCGATTGCTGGAAGATGTGCGCCGGGATTTCGTCGCGAACGTATCCCACGAGCTGCGCACGCCGCTCTCGATCTTCCATGGCTATGTCGAGAACCTGCTCGATACGCCCGACATCGATCGCGAAGACCTCACGGGCATCCTGCATATCCTGAAGCGGCATTCCGGGCGGCTGAATGCGATCCTCGAGGATCTACTCATCCTCGCGAGGCTCGAGTCGCGCCATGAGGTCCTGCGCGTCGAGCCGATCAACATGGAGACCTTCTGCGCGACGATGCTGAAGGACTGGTCGGGCAAGGTAGCGGCAAAGAAGGTCACGCTCGTCGCGGATGTAGCGCCTGGCCTGGCCTGGATGCCGGCCGATCCGCTGCGACTGGAACAGGTCTTCAGCAACCTGCTCGACAATGCGCTCAAGTACACCCTGGACGGCGGGCTGATCACGATCCGCGTCAAACGAGAAGGCGAGAACTTCCAGGTGGCGATCCAGGACACCGGTGCGGGCATTCCCCCGAGCGATCTGCCGCATATTTTCGAGCGCTTCTACCGCGCGGATAAATCGCGAACCCGCGAGCAGGGTGGCACCGGGCTCGGGCTCTCGATCGTGAAGCACATCGTGCAGTCACACGGCGGCACCGTCCGCGCAGAGAGCGTGCATGGGAAAGGGTCGACGATCATCCTTTGCTTCCCGGCCGTGCCCGCGCCGGCGGGCAGCCTGGTGAAGCCGTCGCCGGTCCTTGCCTCCGCCTAGACCAGGTTGCGCGTGAGCAGCTTCTCGAGAGCGATCTGCCGCTTCCGTTCCTGGAAGTAGCGTGCCGCGATCTTCGCGCGGGGGCGAATCGGCGAGCCCATTTTCAGCGGCGGGATCGGCATCGTGAGTTTTTCCAGGACGAAGACGGCTGCTCCGCGGATCGATGCTTCCGGCTCCGGGTTCGGGTAAACCGGATGACCGAGCACATCGGCGAGGCGCTGCATGGATGCGCGCGACTTCTGGATTCCGCCAGAGACGAGGAACCTCGGCACCGACGGCTCTTTCGAGATGAGCAGCTCCGCGATCCGCGCGAGGCGATGGTACGTCGCTTCCGTGATCGCCTGGAGGACATCGAGCGCAGTGGTATGCTGGCTGAAACCGAGGATCGCGCCGCGCTGGTCCTCATTCCAGGTCGGCGCGCGCTCCGCGGTCCAGAAGGGCAGCACGAGTAAGCCATGATCCGGCCCTGGTCGTGCCGCGAGCTCGTCCTCGAGTTCCGCGCCAGAGTCGAGTTGCAGCTCGCGGAGCGCCCAGGCGCGAAGATTCCCCGCGTTGCTGACTGCACCTCCGACTAGGAAGCGATCGGAATCTACGCGGTAACAGAAGAGCCCGAGTGGAGCCCGAGCGTCCTTGCCGCGTCGCATCACGCGGAGCGCGGCGCTGGTACCAACATTGATCGCCGCCAGCCCTGGCTCCGTGGCCCAAGAGCCGAGATTGCTGGCCGCACCGTCGCCGATCCCGGGAAACCAAGGCGCATCACGCAGCTCTGGAAACCACTTCGCAATGCGCGGCCCCACCTTCGCAGGGTCGTCGCTCACCGGCAGCAGCGCGCTTGGCTCTACCGCGCAAATATCAAGCAGCGTTGGATCCCAGGCCAGCTTGACTGGGTTGAACAAACCCGTGCCAGTCGCCATGCCAATCGCGCAGTTTGCGTCCCCGCAAAGTTCCTGCTGGAGCCACTCGGCTGGTGAAACCCATCTGCTCACCCGCGCAAAGATCCGCGGCTGGGTACGACGAAGCCAGCGGAGCTTGGCCGGCCAGAAAGACGTCCGGAGCATGCAGCCCGTGCGCGCATGAATGGTCTTCTCGGAATGTTCCCGACGCAATTCGGCAGCATCCTCGCGGCAGCGCGACTCCGCCCAAGTGATGATCCTGGTGAGCGGCTGTCCCGCAGCGTCGAGTCCGACCAGGCTGTGCCAGAAGCAGGACACTCCAATCCCAACGATCGCTCGCCCCCGCAGTTTTGGATCGTCTCGATACGCCTGCAGCGCCTGCTCGACGCACCCCAGGAGAGCCGCGAGAACCTCGGCAGGTTCCAACTCCGCACCACCATCCGGCGTGGTGAGCAGAGGATAGCTCTGCTGCGCGGTGGTGTGGACGAGGCGCTGGCTGGTGGAGTCGAAGAGTGCGGCGCGCGTTGAGGAGGTGCCGAGATCCAGCGCAAGTACAAGGGAGGAAGATGCGGCCATGCGAAGAGTGCAGACTACAGCCGCCATCGAGGGCACGAGGCAAACGAAATGACACTGCTGCGTGGGCCTGTAGGGGATCAAAGACGGGCCTGCAAGGCCCAAAGTTGATCCTATGAAGGGTCAGATTTGATCCCTACAGGGGTCGACGCCGGCCCTCAGGGGCTCGCTATCGACCCTGGCAAGGGTGTAAATCGATCCCTCCAGGGGTCGACGCCGGGCCTCGAAGGGGCGCGATCGGACCTCGATAGGGGCAGCCTTTCTCCTTCCCAGGCTCGGCGTTTCACGCTCGAAGCTGGCTGAAGTGCCTTGCGAGGCACGTCTTCTGACGGAAGCTCACCACCGGCTTGGGCTGCCAGTCTTGCGCAATGTTCGTCGAGAGCTGGTGCCCCTGCCGACGCCGCTAGACTTTGCCGGGCACATCGCTAACGTGTCCGCCCCGCAGACCGACATGTTTTCCATTCTCGCAGACAAACTTCAGGACATCTTCAAGGATCTCCGAGGACACGGCACGATCTCGGAGGCTAATATCGCCGACGCGTTGCGGGCCGTGCGCATGGCGCTGCTGGAGGCGGATGTTGATTTCAACGTCGCGAAAACGTTCATCAGCCGGGTACGCGAGAAGGCACTGGGTGAGGATGTCTTGCGCTCGATCACGCCCGGTCAGCAGATCGTCAAGATCTTCCATGACGAGCTGACCATACTCCTCGGCTCTGATGCCGCTCCGCTGAATCTCGATAAGCCCGCCCGCATCCTGATGGTCGGCCTGAACGGCGCTGGCAAAACGACGTCTTCGGCGAAGCTCGCTGCCTGGCTCAAGAAGCAGGGAAGGCGTCCGCTGCTCATTGCGTGCGATTTGCACCGTCCCGCGGCGATCGAGCAGCTGGCTACATTGGCCCGCCAGGTGGGCGTCCCGGTCTATGCACCGCCTGCGGGTGAGACGGACCTGCTGCGTTCGGCAAAGGCAGCCGTGGAGTGGATCGCGCAGCAGAATGGCGACGTGGAGATCTATGATACTGCGGGTCGGCAGGAGATCGACACGGCGCTGATTGATGAGATTAAGCGGCTGAAGGAGTTCCTGAAGCCGCAGGAGATCCTGCTCGTGGCCGACTCCGCGACGGGACAGCAGGCGGTGAGCGTGGCCACGCACTTCCACGATGCGCTGGAGATTACCGGCATCATTCTTACGAAGCTCGATGGTGACGCTCGCGGCGGTGCGGCGCTCTCCATGCGGGAGGTCACGAAGCGGCCGATCAAGTTTGCTGGCATCGGAGAGAAGCTGGATCAGTTTGAGCCCTTTCACCCGGATCGGTTGGCTGGCCGAATCCTTGGGATGGGCGACATTGTCGGGCTGGTTGAGAAGGCGGCGTCGCTGATCGACGAGGACGAGGCGATGCGGATGGAGGAGAAGATGCGCAAGGCTTCCTTCGATCTGAACGACTTCCTCGCTCAGTTCAAAATGATCCGAAAGCTTGGCCCTCTGGAGAATATCCTTGCCATGCTGCCGGGCATGGGCAACCTGAAGGACTTTTCGGTTGACGAGAAACAGCTCAAAAGGGTCGAAGCCATCGTGCTCAGCATGACGCTGCACGAGCGGACGAATCCGGACATCCTAAATGCCCGGCGTCGTCAGCGC
This sequence comes from Spartobacteria bacterium, assembly GCA_031389825.1. Classification (GTDB taxonomy): domain Bacteria; phylum Verrucomicrobiota; class Verrucomicrobiia; order Chthoniobacterales; family Chthoniobacteraceae; genus JANMSW01. The sequence goes on along the minus strand of JANMSW010000021.1, from coordinate 139,531 downwards.
ATCGCCCGAGGGAGCGGTGTCACGGTGACCGAAGTGAACGAGCTTCTTCAACGCTTCGGCCAAATGCGGAAGATGATGAAGAACATGGGTGCAATGAAGAAAAAGATGGCGCGATCCCATGGCGCCGGAATGCGACTACCAAATTTTAAGTAACCGAAAGAAGAAGCATCTATGTCAGTCTCCATCCGACTCCGCCGCGAAGGTACCACCAAGCGCCCCTACTACAAAATTGTCGTTGCCGACGCGCGCAGTCCTCGTGACGGCAAGTTCATCGAGATTATCGGGAACTACGATCCCAAGAAGGAGACTGAGAACTCCAGCATCGACCTGAGCCGCGTCGATTACTGGATCGGCAAAGGCGCCCAGCCGAGCGACACCGTGCGCAGTTTGATTACCAAGACGCGTAAGATCGTCTCGCCGATCGCTGCGGTCGCCAAGTAACTCGCATTCGTTCGCAGTTTTCTGGGACGCTGTTCGCAGCGTCCTATTTGCTTTCCGGGTATCGCAGCCTGGTGTGGTTTTCCGTGCAGAGGTGTGCGGTGCAGGTTGACGCCGTGCCTGCAACCTTTTACGAAACTCTTGCATGCAGGAGTTTCTCGATTTCGTGCTGCGCCAGCTCATCGATTATCCCGATGACATGATCCTCACGAAGGTCGAGGGGACGCGGAGAACTGTGTTCAAGCTGCAGCTACGGCAGAGCGATGTAGGCAAGGTGATCGGCAAGCACGGGCAAACGATCATTGCGATTCGCAATCTCCTGAGCGCAGCGGCAGCCCGACACGGTGAGAAGGCGGTTCTCGACATCGTGGAGAATCAAGCGCCCCGACGTCAGCCTGAGCGAGCTGCGGTGGTTCGCGCGGAAGAGCCCGCGCGCGAGATCGCCAGGGACGTCAACTTACCGGCCTAACCTGCGCACAGCCCGCGCGACTGTTCAGGAGAGGCGCTGGCGTTGGGAGAATGAACCCATCGATTGCATCTGACTACCCTGGGACCCTCGCTGACCGAGGTGCGGCTCGTTGGGAGTATCCTCCAGCCAGTTAGTGTAAGTGTCCTGCATCGCCTCCCCGATCTCGATCAGCCGGCCTTGGGTCCGATCGAGGTATTCGTGGAGCCCTGTCTTGAAGATCTCGTTGATCGTCGTGTAGTTCAGGTCGCTCGTGAGCCTCCCTGCGAGCCGCTCCGCTTCGTTCGAATAGTGGGTGCGATCACACCCGCTGATCCGGTGCAACGCGGAGGTGAGTGCATCGATGCAGAAGCGGATTGAGCGAGGGAAGTGGTCGTGGAGGATGATGAACTCTGTGACGCGGGCTGGCGTGACCTGCCCGGTGTACACCTTGCGGTAGGCTTCGAAGGCGCTGCATGATTTTAGCACCGCCTGCCACTGGATCGTATCGACGTTGCCGCCCACCTGCTCCCCTTGCGGCAGCAGAATGTGATACTTCAGATCGAGAATTCGGGAGCTGTTGTCGGCGCGTTCAAGGAACTTGCCAAACTGCATGAACTCCCAGCCATCCACATGGGTGAGGGTAGCGTCTGTTGTGCCCTGGAACTGGTGAGAGCAATCGACGACGTGTCGGTAGAAGTCGATGCTTAGCGCGCTGGACCGTTCCTTCTCGCCTCGTGAATCGAGCCAGAGCCAGAAACTATTCAGGCGCTCCCACATCTCGCTCGAGATGTACTCGCGGACGGTCCGTGCGTTCTCCCGCGCACCGGCTACGCACGACCAAATGGAGTTGGGATTCTCCCGCGAGAATGTGACGAAATCACAGACCGTCTCCGCATTGATGATGCTGTAGTGCTCCTTGAAGAGCTTGAGATCTTCCAGCGTGGCAAGGATCGGCTGCCAGTCGCGGCGTTCGCATTCGGCGCCGATCTGTTCCGAGTCGAGCGTGAGCTGCAGATTCACGTCGAGGATGCGCGCGGTATTCTCCGCGCGCTCGACGTAACGGCTGAGCCAGTAGAGAGAATCAGCGACGCGGCTAAGCATGGGTGAGTATCGGGCTGAGCGGATCTGCGTCATCCTCGTCCATCACCCACGTGTCCTTGGTGCCGCCACCTTGCGAGCTATTTACCACGAGGGAACCCTTGCGCATCGCCACGCGGGTGAGGCCACCGGGGATGATCGTGATCTTCTCGCCATAGAGAATGTAGGGCCGCAGGTCGATGTGCCGGCCTTCCACCTTACCGTCGCAGAAGGAAGGCGAGCGGGAGAGATTCACGACTGGCTGGCCAATGTAATTGCGCGGATCTGCGAGAATGGCGTCGCGGAAGGTTGCACATTCCTCCTTCGTTGCATGAGGCCCGATGAGCATTCCGTACCCGCCGCTCTCGTTCGCGCTCTTAATGACCAGTTCAGGCAAGTGCTCCAGCATGTACTGGCGATCGCTCTCATTCGCGCTCAAGTACGTGGGTACATTCTCAAGCAGCGGCTCCTCGCTGAGGTAGAACCGGATCATCTCAGGCACAAAGTGGTAGGTCACCTTGTCATCCGCCACGCCGGTGCCGATGGCATTGCACAGATTCACGTTCCCCTCGCGATAGGCATTCACGATTCCCGGTACACCGAGGACCGAGTCCGCGCGAAAAACCGTCGGGTCGAGGAAATCATCGTCGATCCGACGATAAATCACGTCCACGCGCTGCAATCCTCGCGTGGTCTTCATGTACACCACGTTGTCCTTCACCACGAGATCGTCACCGACGACAATCTCGACGCCCATGGTTCGAGCGAGGAAGGAATGCTCGAAGTACGCGGAATTGAAGATCCCCGGGGTGAGAAGGACGACCGTCGGGTTCGCGGGATTACGGCAGTTCCTCGGCACGACATGCCGGAGGAGATTCAGCAACTCCTGCCCATAGTGATCGACGGGCCGTACCTTGTGGCGGCGGAAGAGATTCGGGAAGACACGCTTCATTACCTGGCGATTCTCCAGCACATAGCTCACGCCCGAGGGGCAGCGTCCATTGTCTTCCAATACCAGATACTTGCCGTTGCGGTCGCGGATTAGATCCGTGCCGCAGATGTGGATGTAAATGTCCTTCGGAACATCGAAGCCCTGGAACTCCGGCCGGTAGTGCTTCGCCGTTTCTACGACCCACGAGGGAACGATGCCTTCCTTGATGATGCGCTGCTCGTGGTAGACGTCGTGGAGAAAGAGGTTCAGGGCGCGAATGCGCTGGGTGAGTCCGCGTTCCACCACCTCCCATTCCTGCTGCGGGATGATGCGCGGGATCATATCGAAAGGCATGATCCGCTCCGTCCCCTTATTGTCGCTGTAGACCGTAAAGGTGACGCCCTGATTCAGGAACGTATTCGAAGCGAGCGCCTGCTTGCGCTCGAAATCTCCCTCCTGCATGTCGCCGAACCGCTCCAGCAGCTTCCGGTAGTGCGGCTGCACTACTCCCGGACCACTGAACATCTCATCGTAAAAGTCTCCTACTTCGTATTCTTCAAACAGATTGCCCATGATGCCCTGAATCCGTGTTTATTCCACCGCGACGAGAGGTTCAAGTTCGTGTGGCTCGTTTCTGGATCCGAACTTCGGATAAACGAACTTCGTCGCTGGAGCATTGTCCTTACAGATCCCTCGCGCCCGGGACAAACCCGCCCCCTGGAGCTGCTGCAACGAGGCATGGAGCAGCGCAGTACCCAGCCCGCGGTTCCGGTATTCGACCGCTACGCAGGGTCCTGAGATAAGATTCGTCTCCGCATCCATGTCGGTGTTCAACGCAGATGCGGCGATGATCCGCTGACCGTGGGTGATCAGGAGCGCTGGAATGGACTCGCGCGCGAAAGCCTGTTCGAGCTGTTGATCCAGCCGTTCCCGAAAGGTGAAAAAGGTATCGCTCCAGGAGGTATCGAGCGAGAAGGCGCTGGAGACCACGGGTCCAACCGTGCGGAAGTCGTCCCGCCCCGCCGGCCGAATGTGGTAGTGAGCGGGCATCGAATATTCCAACGGGGGGAGCTTTGTAAGATCCCAGATGAAGCGCCTCCAGCGCATCAATTTCATGGGGCCGAATCTAGAACGCGACCCCGTAAATGCAATGCCGAAGGGAATCCGGCGTCGCAATAACAGTCCCCGGCTCAAGGGGTAGGACTGAGATTTCGGAGCGGCTGGCGGGGAGCCTCGATGTTTTGGTGAGCAGCGAGGGCTTCGTGGAGCGGGGCGTAGAAGGCGGCCGCGCGATTGATCCCGCGCCGGAGTACCGGCTTTAGGTTCACCAGATCTGAGAGCGCAACGACCACGTCGACGCTACATCCAAAAGCCTGTAGCTCGTCGTTCGTGGCCATGCTAGAGCCGACGAGCACAAAGCACTGTCGTCGACGCTGCACAAGGGGAATGCGATTTGCTTCCTCCAGGATCGCGTGATTCGCGAGTTCGCTACCCGCGAAGTGCTCCGAGAGAACGACGACGTCATACTCGTGGGTTCGAAGCTTTAGGATACTATCGTCCAGGAACATCCCGGTGTGGATCTTGTACCCGAGTGCGCTGAGTTGATCGATCGCGAGCCTCTGCATCTGGGGAACGTCGAGGCAGACGAGTGCGGTAAGATCATCCGGCTCGAAAAAGTCGAAGCGGTGACAGGGCTCGAAACCAGTGAGAAGAGTGTCGTCAGGCATGACCGTGGATAAAGGGCAGGATTAGGCGGAGAGACGCAGCCCGGCAGCAACCGGCTTGGGTGGCACGGCATCGAGACGCAACGAAAGAGCTGGTTCCTTGTCGCGACCCAAGTGCTTGGAGCCCTCGTCGAAGTAGCGGGTGAGCCGATTTCGGTTTGTCGCGTAGAGGGTGGCAGTCTCCTCGGTGATCTTCCCCTCGAGGTGCGCCTTTGCCAGAGATTGGTCAAAGGTACACCAGCCCGCGGACGCATGCGTCTCCATGATCTCGTAGTACGAACGATCTTCCGTCTCCCCGAGCGTGATCACTTCGCGGACTCGAAGGTTGTTACCGAGAATCTCCTGGATGAGTTCGCGCCCGCCGCCCACGCGTGGGACGAGCCGCTGAGTGGCGAGCAATCGCAAGGTCTCCATGAGGCGGAGACGGGTGCGACTTTGCTCAGAAGGTTCGAAAAAGTTGATCATGCGATCAATCGCCTGAGCGACGTCATGCGCGCGAAGGGCGAGGATCACCAGGTGCCCCGTCTCCGCCGCAGTGAGGGCGAGATCGAGCGTGGCCCGGTCATTCAGCTCGGTGATCACCACCACCTTCGGAGCTTGGCGCAGTGCGGCGCGCAGGCCCCCTGCGAAATCTGCAAAGTCAGTCCCAAGTTCCCGTTGCGTGATGGTTCCCTTCCGGTGGGGGTGGATGAATTCGACGGGATCCTCAAGCGTCACCACATGCACAGCACGCGTGGCATTGATCTCGTCGACAAGCGCGGAAAGCGTTGCGGTCTTGCCCGTTCCTGTGGCGCCGGCGACGACCACCAACCCGTGCGGCAACTTTGCGGTCTGGCTGAAAATCGCGGGCAATCCCAAAGAATCCAGAGTTGGCATTTCGCTTTGTGCACGGCGCATGACCACACCGTACTGGCCGCGTTGCCGGAAGATATTCACCCGGAATCGCGCCCGTCCTGCGACCTGATACGTGCAGTCGCAGGTCCCGTGTTGGAGCAGTTCCCGGAGCAGACGCTGATTATCCCCGAGGATGGTCAACGCGATCCGTTCCGTGTTGTAAGGAGTTAGCTCCCGCACCGCAGCATGGCCGACGACCGTCCGCAGCTCGCCCTCGAGCTCCGCCTGAAGAGGGCGGCCGGCGACAAAGACGATATCGAAGATGCCTGGGTGCGATTCGAGGATGGTGGTCAGCAGCTGATCCAGATCGGGCGAGTGCATGTGAAGCGAGAGATTACGGAGTGATTAATCCTCGAAGTCGTCGGGAGGCGTCTTGAGAAAGACCCGGAACTTCTTCTTATCGATTGATTTCTCGTAGGCCTCTTCAGGCGAGATCCGGGCTGCGCGCAGGTGCTCCATGATGGCATCGTCCAGCGGCTGGTTGCCCTTCTTTTTGCCGACCTGCATCATGCCCGGGATCTGGTGAGTCTTGGCTTCCCGAATCAAGTTGGCGATTGGCGTATCGACTACCAGCACCTCCAGCGCCGCAACGCGGCCTGCCTTGTCGATCCGGCGGAAGAGGTTCTGTGCCACTACGCCTTTTAGCGACTCGGACAACGAAGCGCGGATCTGGTTCTGCTGACCGGCGGGGAAGACGTCGATAATACGATCGATCGTCTTGGGAGCGCTCGGTGTGTGCAGCGTTCCAAAAACGAGGTGACCGGTAGCTGCCGCAGTGAGCGCGAGTTCGATGGTTTCCAAATCGCGCATTTCTCCTACGAGAACGATATCCGGATCTTCTCGAAGCGCGCCTTTCAGCGCCGCCGCAAAGGACTTGGTATGCACGCCCACCTCGCGGTGATTGACGAGCGATTGCTGGCTTTGGTGCACAAACTCGATCGGATCTTCCACCGTAATGATGTGATCCTTCCGGTGCAGATTTGCGTAATCGACCATTGCCGCGAGGGTCGTGGATTTGCCGGAGCCGGTTGGACCCGTGACGAGCACGAGTCCCTTCTTCAACATTGAGAATCGCTTCAGCACCGGAGGCAGGCCAAGGTCTTCACAAGTGAGAACCTTGCTCGGGATCAAACGGAATACGGCCGCGATTCCATTCCGTTGGTTGAAGAAGTTGGCGCGGAAGCGGGCGAAACCGGGGTATTCGTAACCGAAGTCCACATCGCCAGTCTCCTCGAAGAGTTTGATCTTATGCTCCGGCGCGATCTCATAGACGAGCGCCTTGAGATCATCGCTGGCCAGCGACGGCATATCCACCCGGACCAGTTCGCCATGGATGCGAAGCATGGGCGGATTTCCGGTGGAGAGATGAAGGTCAGAAGCACTCTGCTCCTTCATAAACTTGAAGAACGAATCGATGCGGGCCATATCGCTCTCCTGCGATAGCTAATGTAATGCCACGGAGGGAACAAAGGGTTCCACGATGGTGACCAACTGACTCATCGCGCGTTCACGCGACGTACTTACATCCCAGACGGATCTACCATTACGCCCGCTACCTACCCAAACCTCTACTGCACCGCATCCAAGGTCTGCCGGATCTGAGAAAGCAGCTTCTGCTGGGTATACGGCTTAGGGATAAAACCACGAAGTCCACGTGACAGCATCGAGCGCAGCCGGTCGTGCTCGGTAAAGCCGCTGCTCAGGACTACGGAGACCTTCGGATTGATCGCCTGCAACTCGTCGAAAACGTCCGAGCCGTCCATCACGGGCATGCTGAAATCGAGAATCACGAGCGAGATATGATCCTTGAGTTCGCGATAAATCTCCAGCGCCTGCATGCCGTCTCGTGCCGTAACGACACGGTAGCCGGCTTCCGTCATAACGATCGCCGCAAGCTGCGTGATGAACTCTTCGTCATCCACGATCATCACTAGCTCCTTCGTGCCCGTGGGATTCTGGATGGTGAGCAGCGAGCCTTCAGAACTCACGGCGCTCTGTGCAAGCCCCTCTGCGGACTCCGCCGCTGGCTTCACTTCAGTAGAGCCTTCTTGCACGGGAAAGCCACCGACGCGTTCGGCGAGATCGCGCGTTACCTGTGTCGCCCGCTCAACTCCTGAGCGCAGCATTCCAAGGAAGACTTCGGTCCCGGGCTGGTCCTTGCAGTGCCCTTCCAGCACGTCGCTGGACTCCGCGATGACTTGAAGAAGATTGTTCAGCTCGTTAGCCGTGGAGCGAATCCACCGAGCTTCTTCGGTATCGAGCATAACGGCAGTCTGGACGGCGTTCCGTGGATTCTATGCGCCGCCTTCATCGCGGCACGCCCACCAGACGCAGCCGCAGAAAGCCATGACGACAAAAGAAAACATGCCAAAGGTCAACATAGGTGCGCGGTAAGTGACTGATCGAACCCCCAAAGACAACAAGATTCGTGCCGATACCTATAATTTAACCTGAAAGAAGTCCTGGAATACCGCGCGATAGACTTCGCGCTTCATTTCAGGCAACCAATTCATCTGGAAATCCTGCGGACGAATCCAACGGAATGCCTGAAATTCGGGGTGAGGAGTGGCCACATTGATCTGCGAATCCGGCGCCATGTAGTTCGCAAGAAAATAGAGCTGCTCCTTACCGTGGTAGCCTTTCTTCATCCGCCCAGCACCGAAAAGGTAGAAGTAGGGTCCCCGTTGTTCGAGCACTTCGAAGTCAGTCGAAACTACGCCGATCTCCTCCCAGAGCTCGCGCGTGAGTGCCTCCTCGGCGGTCTCTCCAAGATCGATGCCTCCCTGCGGGAACTGCCACGCGCCGGGCACGCCGAGCCGTTCGCAAATCAGGATCTCTCCTTTCGCATTCCTCAGAATCGCCGCGACATTTGAGCGGTACTTCATACGGTTATCGGACATGGATTTTCGTAAACACGGCCTGCTCGGAGCATCCGTGCTCCTCGTCATGCTGCTCTGGTGCGCGTGGCTTTGGCAACCCGATCGGCAGATTCGTCTTCATCAGCGGAACTTCCTTCAGGCGGTGGAATCCAGGAATTGGGAGCGCGCTGCCGAGTTTATCGATGATGGTTATTCCGATCGATGGGGACATGACAAAGCGTTTGTACTGCGGGAAGCAAGAGAGGCGTTCCGGCAGTTCATTGCATTGGATATGCAGGGAGAAGAGGTGGATCTCTCACGCACTTCGGTTGGCGGAACTGTCCTGACGCGACTCTCGATGCGTGGACGAGGCGGTCCAGTCGGCGAGTGGGTGATAGCCCGCGTCAATGCGCTTCACGAACCGTGGCGCTTTGAATGGAAGCGGGGGAGTTGGCCGTGGAATTGGACACTCGTGCGGATGGATCAAGCGGAGCTCGTTCTGGGTGAGACCAATGCACAGTGAAGTATTACCGCTTCCGTCCTGTTTGTGCTTTCCCACATGATGTCCTGATGAATCTCCGTCTTTGCATCCTCGTCGCACTTACCGTACTCGCCCCGACTCCAGCCTCGTGGGGCCAGGCGACACCGCCTGCGACTGGTGGGCCTCAGACTCGGCAGCAGGGCCAGGAAGCCCTGGTGCTTTGGAAATGCAAACTCCCAGGCGGAGCCTATGACGTTGCCGTACGTTCGATTATCTCCGTGAGCACTCACGAGTATCTGGTAGATGGCGTGGCGCGGGTCACGGAGGTGAACATCGATACTTCGGGCGCGATGGTGGCTCGCTTCTATTTTCTGGAGCCGGCGCTCCCTGACGTCGGCGTAGTACCAGGTGCTCAAACGGGGACTGCGCTTATCGAGAAAGCGGAAAAGCAAGTTGCGGCGGCAGCCGAGCAGGTCGCTCTGGATCATTGGAGAAAGGTCGTTAAGAATTACCCGACGACCACGCATGCCCGCACTGTCGAGTTCCGACTCTCGAAGAAGGAGCAGCTGGCTCAGCTCTTTAAGAGTGTGCAGACTTCATTCCGCGATCAGCGACAGGGGACTTTCACGGCGCAGGATTGAGCTGTCGAAGCGGAGACCGGAGCGGCCCATGTTTCACGTCGTGCTCGTCGAGCCAGAGATCCCACCCAACACTGGGAACATCGGTCGTCTCTGCCTGGCCACCGGGGCGCACCTTCACCTCATCCAGCCACTCGGATTTGCCATCGATGATCGTGCCGTACGCCGGGCCGGGCTCGACTACTGGGCGGACGTGCAGGTGTCAGTTTGGGAGTCGTTTACAGCCTTCGAAGAGGCGCAGGGTTCGGGCCTCCGGAAGTTTTTCCTGACCACGAAAGCGACGCGCGCCTACTGGGATCAGGAGTTCCAGCCTGGTGATTGCCTCGTTTTCGGTCGTGAAACCAAAGGTCTCCCCGAGGCGCTGCTTGCCGCTCACCAGGATCGCGCGATCACCATCCCAATGAGCGGGAGCACGCGGAGCCTGAACCTGGCGACATCGGTCGGCATCGTGCTCTTCGAGGCGCTCAGGCAAGCTCACTTCAGAACCGGATCGGATCATCCTGATGTGTCATGGAGTGAACGTGCGCGCTCGTCGGAAGTTTGAGCTTCCAGCGTTCCCCGGGTCTCTTACGTTTCGAGCTCCGGTTTCACTTTCATGACTGTTCCTTCATCAAGTCCGCAACTCGCCGGCCGTGAACTTCGTCGCTCCTTCCGTCTGGGCTCCCGCACCATCGAGGTACTCCGCGGAATTACCGTGGAGATTCAAAAGGGCGAAGCCGTCTTCCTCTGCGGTGCCTCCGGGGCCGGCAAGACGACACTCCTTTATACTCTCGCAGGGCTGGAGCAGCCGGAATCCGGGCAGGTCGTTTTCGAAGGTGAAGACGTGTATGCGGCTTCGGACAGTGCGAGAGCGAAGCAGCGCAATGAACGGATCGGCTTTGTGTTCCAAGGCTACTTCCTCATGCCTGAGCTCACGGCGCTGGAGAATGTCGTTCTCCCATCGATGATCCGCGGTGCCTTGCGGAACGAAGCCGCCGAGCGGGCGCTTGAACGGGTCGGTTTGGCCGACCGATTGCATCATCTTCCTGCGGAGCTCTCTGGCGGTGAGCAGCAGCGCGTGGCGATTGCCCGTTCGCTGATCAATGATCCCACCCTGATCTTCGCTGATGAGCCGACTGGTAATCTGGATTCCAAAACTGGCGATGGAATCATCGAACTGCTTCTCGGAGTGGTCCGCGAGATGGGCACGACCCTGATCGTGGTCACGCACGACGCAAACCTTGCGCTCCGTGGCGATCGTCGCCTGGAGATCCACGACGGGATGCTGGCTTCCTAGCGGAGCACCACTAGCTCCCCGAAAGCAACGAGCACGGGCTCGCCGCGCTCGACTCGCTTTGATCGGCACGGATACTCAAGCCCCATGAGCGAAGTTCCCGACCCAGTCGAAATGCGCGGTGATCCGTCGGACTCGGAACTTGGCTCGATCCCGGCTCACGTCGGAGACTCCATTTCGATCGAGGAGTTTCATCGGAAGATGGCAGTCGAACTCTTCAATGCCGTGTTCGGCCTCCTGGAGAACGAGAACCGCAACTGTGCTGAAACTGACCGTATGATCCACGCAGCTCATGCCTCCCGCTTTCACTGGGAGATTGCCGGCCAGCCAGTGAATTGGGCAATCGGCGAGTGGCAGGTATCGCGGGTGCATGCCGTAGTTCGCCAGCCGGATAGCGCACTTTATCATGCCCGGCGGTATCTGGAGTTGGCTGAGGACTACAACCTCGGAGCCTTCCATGTCGCTTACGCCCACGAGGCGATCGCCCGCGCCTTTTCGATCAACGATCCTGTTAAGATGGCCGTGCACTTGGCCAAGGCGCAGCAGTATGGCGAGCAGATTCCCGACGAGGATGAGCGCGCGCTCTTGTCAAAGGATCTGGCGACCATAACGGCTGGATAGTGTGCAGCTGGCCGACCATTCTCCGCGCTGCGGTCCACGAATCGCTCCGGTACTCTCGCAGCGGATAGACTCAGCTTCACTAGCAGCGCGAAGAATCGGCGCGTGAATCAGCGTGCCAGATACGCTCGGGAGGGCGGCGCAGGCATGGGTTGCTACACGGGGTTTTTGGGGGTGTGGCGGAGCTGAGGGCTCCGAAACCGGAGCCCAGACCCTCAACGTCGGAGCAAAGTGCCCCGGCACTGGGGCAATTTGCTGCTCCACCGGAGCAAAGTGCTCCGGCACTGGAGCAAGTTGCTGCTCCACCGGGGCAAAGTGCTCCGACATCGGAGCAAGTTGCTGCAAAGACGGAGCAAAATGCCCCGGCACCGGAGCAAAGAGCCTCAACGCCCGGGGAGATCGCCCCAAAACCACGGCAGTCTCCATCGCAATGCGGTCTCTTAGGTTGAGTAAGGAGCTGACCACCGACCTAGGTGGAATGACGATTGGCAAAGGCACCTGAGGCAAGGGCGGCGGGACTCCGTCTAGCGCATATGCACCGGTACTTTTCGAGGCCTCTCTCACAAGAATGTCACAGTCTAAACACGTGGTTGTAACATTCGTGGCAATGCTTCAGCTTGGCCCGGCGAGGCGGTTTTTGGATCTTCCACAACTGGTGGAAGGAAGATAATCCTCCCGTCGCGCCACACCCAAAACCCGAATGCTGAAGAACACTCTGCTGAAAGTAGCGACCCTGACTACGCTCGCGGCGTCTGCTACCCTCCCTGCTCATGCGCAGGAGAACAATGCTCTCGTCGATGCGCTGGTGCGCAAAGGCGTGCTGACCGACAAGGAAGCCGAAGACATCCGTGCCGACATGGCGAAAGAGGATGAATCGAGTTCGGCAGACAAGATTAAGCTGAATAGCTCACTCACCGAGCTGAAGCTTTATGGAGATCTGCGTCTGCGGTATCAGTACGATGACAAGGATTCGCAGGCGAACGCCGACGGCGTGGGCGTGAACAACAAGCTGGACGAGCGCAGCCCATCCGGCGCGCAGCGCAGCCGGTGGCGCTTTCGGCTCCGCCTGAATGCGGACTTTAAGCTCGGTGACGACTTCTTCGGCGGCGTGGAACTACAGACCGCGATCGCGTCGGATAGCGGCAACCAGACCTTCGAAAACGGATTTGCCGATTACCCGATCTTCATTTCCAAGGCGTATCTCGGCTGGTCGCCGAACGAATGGCTGACCGTGACTGCGGGCAAGGTGCCGAATCCGTTCTACACCACGGAACTCGTCTGGGATCCGGATATCAACCCGACTGGAGCTACGCAGCAGATTGCCTTTCACAAGCTCTTCGGAGGTGACGGGGGTGGGGGCTACGCGAAAGCAGGCTACTCGAAAGACGGCAAGCAGGTGGCTGTCGAGAAGCCCGCAGAAAGTCCATGGGAGCTGACGCTCATTGCCGGGCAGTTCATCTTCGACGACAACCTCGAAGGCGGAGGGAGCGATCTCAATGATCCAACCCGCGACAACGACCAGACAACTGACGCGTACCTCTTCCAGACACAGCTGGTGGGCAGCTATAAGTTCAGCAAGGACTTCAAGATGACCGTGGCGCCCGGCTGGCTGGTCTACAATTCGGCCTCTGCCGCCGGCCTTGAGAATGAGAACGAGTTTGAGGATAACAACTTGGTCTCGGGAGCTACGCGGAACCTGAACCTCCTGCTGCTACCAGGCGACCTGTCCTTCAAGGTTGCAGGGCTGAAGACGAAGTTCTACTGGGACGTCTCCTACAATATCGAAGGTCGTAAGCGCACTGAGGACATCTATCGCCTGGCGCTGGATAAGAACTTCGACAACCCAGAGGACTTCGATCCGGACGACCGGGAGAAGCGCCACAACAATCGCGACAATCTCGCGTGGCTCGTCGGCGTTCAGGTGGGCGAAAACAAGAAGCAGGGCGATTGGTCGCTCCTCACCAACTACCGCGAGGTAGGAATTGCTTCGATTGATCCGAACCTGAACGATTCGGATTTTGCGCTCAGCGAACTGAACGTGCGGGGAATCAAAGTGGGAGTTGCCTACAGCCTGACCGACTTTGCGGTTATCGGCGTGACCTATCAACATGCGTGGAATCTCCGGGGCGACCTGTTTGGCGGTGAGGCCACCGAAGGGAATGCCATTGCAGACGCGAATACCGTTCGCGTCCTTCAGGTGGACTTAAATCTCAAGTTCTAAGACTCGGCTTCGCACCGCATACCGGCGCTCTGTTCACGCGGAGCGCCGGTTTTTGCTTGGCGGCATCGAAAACCGCTCTTGCCATGAGCCACTCCGTAGGTGAACCAGACATGAAAGCGCCTGAATCAGCAGCCGCGCCGAACGACATGCCCACATCTCAGCCACCTGCTTCGAGCGATCACCCGGCGATCATCAAGGTGGAGAAGCTGAACTTTGCCTACGGGACGGCGCGCGCGCTTCATGAGGTAACGATTGAAATCCCGGAGCGGCAGGTCACTGCCTTCATCGGCCCTTCCGGATGTGGGAAATCCACGCTGCTGCGCTGCTTCAATCGGATGAACGATCTGGTGGATGGTGCACGGATCGAGAGTGGCTCCGTGCAGCTGCAGGGGGTGGATATCAACGGGCCGGACATTGACGTGATCGCCCTGCGGCGCCGGGTGGGAATGGTTTTCCAGAAGTCTAATCCCTTCCCGAAGTCGATTTACGAGAACATCAGCTACGGCCTGGAGATCCAAGGGATGAACAATCGGCGGAAGCTCGACGAGATGGTCGAGAAGAGCCTTCGCGGAGCGGCGCTCTGGGACGAGGTCAAGGACCGCCTCCACACCAGCGGGCTCGGGCTATCAGGAGGACAGCAGCAGCGCCTTTGCATCGCCCGGGCGATCGCCGTGGAGCCGCGCATCATCCTCATGGACGAGCCTTGTTCCGCGCTGGATCCGATCGCGACGGCGAAGGTCGAGGAACTCATTCACGCGCTAAAGAAGGAGTACACGATCGTGGTGGTGACGCACAACATGCAGCAGGCGGGACGCTGCTCCGATGTGACGGGCTTTTTCTATCTCGGACGGTTGATCGAATTTGACCAGACGGACAAGATTTTCACTAATCCCTCGGATAAGCAGACGGAGGACTACATCACGGGCCGATTCGGCTAAGAGCGAGGAGAACGATGACTTTTTGGGAACTGCAGCTGAACGATATACGGGAGCAACTGCTCATGATGAGCGGATTGACGGAGAAGGTCTTTTCCACGGCGATACGTGCATTAGTTGAGCGGGACGATAAGCTGGCTGATGCCGTGGAGAGCGAGGATGACCAGATCGATCAGCTGGAAGTGCAAATCGACGAACGGGTGGTCACTTTCATCTCCACCCACGGCGCGGTGGCTCGCGACTGCCGTTTCGTTCTTATGGCCTCCAAGATTTCCAGCAACCTGGAAAGAATCGCGGACGAGGCCACGACAATTGCTCGGCGCAGTCGGGAACTGAACACCGAGCCGCTGCTGAAGCCGCTGATCGACATCCCCATCATGGCAGACACCGCGCAGGAGATGCTGCGGGACTGCATAACGGCGTTCGTGGATATGAACCCGGAACTGGCGATCGAGATCATCGCACGGGACAAGACCGTGGATAGTATCCACAAGATGCTGGTGACGGAGTTGACCGCCTTGATGATTGAGAGCCCGCGCGCAGTCACCCGGGCCCTGAATCTGATGCGGGTGGCGAAGTCGATCGAGCGAGTAGCGGACCACGCCACTAACATTGCCGAGGAAGTCCACTACCTCTCACGGGGTCTGGACATCCGGTATAATCAGGGCCTGAAAGGCCGCTAGCTTCTACCGCGGTGATGCTGCGGCGGCACCATAGAGCGCCTCGCGGGTGTGAAAGCCATCTGCAAGGACCGTCGCGTCGAGGTTCTCTTTGGTGACTGCAACCACCTCGAGAAGCACGGAGGGAACTTCGACCTTACCGTTGTTCAGAGTGGAGCGCGCTACAATGGGCTTCCCGGTCGCGAGCTTGACCGCGACCTCCGCCGCTTGTGCCGCCAGTTGGCTGAGCGGCTTGTAGATCGTCATCGCCTGCGTCCCGCCGATGATCCGCTGGCAACCTGCGAGATCGGCATCCTGGCCCGTCACGAGGACCTTGCCAGCCAACCCTTCCTCGAGCAGTGCCTGGATCGCACCACCTGCGGTACCGTCGTTGGAAGCGAGGATTGCATCGATGTTTTGGCCGGCAGTGGTGATGGCTGCGTTCGTGATACGCTTCGCATTCTCAGGACGCCAATCCTGCGCCCAGTCCTCATGGACAACCTCGATGGAGCCATTCGCGATCAGCGGCTCGAGCACCTTGTCCTGGCCCTGCTTGAACAGCGAAGCGTTGTTGTCCGTTTTGGAGCCGTAGATTCGGAGCAGCCGCTTCTTGCCTCCGCCCATCGCGGCGAACTTATCCGCCAGATACTGCGCCTGTAGTTCGCCCACCCGGACGTTATCGAAGGTCATATACAGATCGAGGTCGCAATCTGTAATCAGCCGATCGTAGGCCAGCACAGCTATGCCCGCCTCATGCGCGCGCTTCACGGCAGCAGCCATCGCAGCGCCATTGTGCGGGATGATCACCAGCGCCTGAACGCCACGACTGATCAGCGACTCCACATCGCTGACTTGACGAGTGTCGTCACTGTTGGCGGACTGCACGAGCACGTCTGCACCCAGTTCACGAGCACGCGCGACAAACTTGTCGCGATCCCCGACCCAGCGTTCCTCCTTCAGGGTGTCCATTGAGAGACCAATGAGCGGCCGGACATTCGCGGAGGGGCCGTTCGCTCGCGCACCGCCGCGGGAGATCACCAGGCCCAGAATCACGCTGAGGATGACGGAGAGCACGACAAGGGCGATGCGGAGCTTCATGGGGGGAAGAGAGCGGTCGATGTTAAGCGCGGTGCGGTTCTTCGCCAAGTGCATTCAGGGCGGAACCCTTGACCAGCGCATCCGGCAGGCCGCTGGCCCGATCGACGGTGCGCTCGATGGCCGCACGAAGTACAGGGGCGCGGTGCCAGATCTCGACGCGGCTTCGTGCACGGGAGACCGCAGTGTAGATCAGTTCACGGGTGAGGGTCGGCCCTTCGCGATCAGGAAGAACGATAAGCACGCGCTTGTACTCAGAGCCCTGGCTTTTGTGGATCGTCATTGCCCAGGCAGTCTCATGCGCGGGAAGCCGGGCGGGCACAAAACTGCGCAGGGTTCCGTCGCTACCCTGGAAGAAGGCGCGCAGCTCACCTTCATTCTCCGGGTCAGGGAAGATCACGCCGACGTCGCCATTGAAGAGGCGAAGGTTGTAGTCGTTGCTAAGGATCATCACCGGGCGGCGGGGATAGTGCAGCGGGGACGGGTGGATGAGTCCGGCTTTCGCAAGGATTCGCTCGGTGGTCCGGCTCAGGTTCTCGACTCCGAAGGGACCACGGCGAATTGCGCATAGAGTGCAGAAGTCAGTTAGAGCATTCACCGCAGCGGTCGGAGTTTCCGAGGTGAGGAGCGCGTGAAAGCCACTGATCACGCGCTCCTTTAGGGCGGCGCTCAGGAGACGCGGAGTGGGCAGCTCCAAAGATATGAGGTCTCCATGCTCCTCTTGATGTAGCGTTTGTAGACATGCGTCAGCGTCGCCGGCTTTCAGTCCGCGGCTGAGCGTGGCTATGCCGCTTCCTTCCTTGAAACGATAGGTACGGCGAAGATCTACGATGTTGCCCGGCAATGCGCCACGTTCAGCCGCCGCACAAAGGTCTCCCAGGACGTGCCCGGCATCTACTGACGCGAGCTGGTCACGGTCTCCCAAGAGAACGAGACGCGCGGAGAGTGGCACGGCCTGAAGGAGTTTCGTCATCGTGGCGAGGTCGATCATCGAGGCCTCGTCCACAATCACGAGGTCAACGGGTAGCGTACGCTCCGCATGGTAGCGCGGAGCAGGTGCATCGGGCCTGGTACCAAGAAGCCGATGCAACGTGACGGCTTGGACCTCCAGCAATTCTGCGGGAGCTGTGATGTCGTTGAGCGTGGCCTGCAGGGATTCCGTAAGCCGGGCCGCCGCCTTCCCGGTGGGCGCTGCCAGAGCCACCCGCAGTCCAGTGAGTCCAGCGCGCAACGCTTGCCGGTGTGCGACCGCCAGAACCGTCGCAGCGGTACGTGTCTTGCCGGTGCCGGGTCCTCCGGTGATGATACACAGTCGGCGGGTCAGCGCGGTTTCGACGGCCAAGAGTTGGTCAGCGGCAGCGCTGCCGAGAGATGCCACTGCGGTGGCGAGATCCTCGGGTGTGAAGCAGCCATCCCGGACAGCGTTAGCGCGCGCCAGAATAGCTTCCGCGAGTCGCTGCTCGTACCGCCAGTAGCGTTGGAGATAGAGGCGCTCGGAGTCCAGAATGAGCGGCTTCCACTCACCAGGACCGCCGACAATCGCGCTTGTCCGAAGGATCTCGCGAACACCGGGAGACTCGGCAGAAAGAGCGCTCAGAGGTACGCAGCTATGCCCATTCGCACGCCAGGCGCTTACCGTGCGGGCGGCGGCCGTCATCGCGGGTTCGTCGCGTCCGTCCAGGCGGGACATCAGCCGGGCGAAGTGAAGATCCAGCTCCACGGTCTGGCTGGCCGCATGCTTTGCCTGCTCTCGAGATACGGCAAAACTGAAAAGATCTTCCGCAGGCTCAGACTTTCTCATGACGGATTGCCCAGCATTTGATTGAAGCCGAGGATTCGTTCCTTGCTGGGCCGCTCGAAGTAGATCCCGCGCTCAGGCCGCACGGGATCAGCACCGCGCAGGAAGACGTAGTACACGCCGCCGAAGTGGCGATCGTAGTCGTAACCGGGCAGGCGAAGCTCCAGGTACCGATGCAGCGCCACCGTGTAGAGCCGCAGCTGTAGTGTGTAGTGGTGAGCGGACATTGCTCCGACGAGATTAGGCTGTTCGTACGCTGACGCGGAGTCGCCCAGGTGATTGGATTTCCAGTCGGCAATATAGAACCGATCGCCATGCTGAAACACGACGTCGATAAAGCCCTTCAGCCACCCTTTGCAGGAATCGAAGTCGAGTCGATCGAGCTCCTCACTTTCCAGTAAGTGTCGCAGTGCGAACCTGTCCAGGCGCTCCACCGGCAGGTAGAACTCCAGCTCGGTTAATCGCGAGCGCATTGGGATCTGGCCAAGGCTAAAGCCTACAGGAAGCGGCACCGCCATCACTTTTCGAAAACATGCGACAACCGTGTCTTTCCATCTCTCAACGGGGAAGGACGCTGCCTGGAGCTGACGCTCGACGAGGTCTGGTAGCCCTGAGAGATCCGAGAAATCCAGGTGCTGGAGGATCGAGTGGAAGCAGACACCCGCGCGAACGCCCGCTGGGAACTGGTGGATGGCACCTTCAAATGGGTCCGCGATACCGTCAGCGGGAGAAGCGCGCCGCTGGTCGTAGTCCGGCAACTCACCCGAGGCGCCTTCGACCAGCGAGCTAAATGATGACACCCGGCAGCTGCGGTCAATGTTATCCCGGAACGAGCGTGGGCCTTGTACCCGTGGGACGTCTGGAGCGGCTCCCGGGCGAATAGCCGGGGCGTTACCGGCGTCGAGGGTGCAGAGTTCGATGGCCCCGGGAGCGTCCGCGCAGAGTTGGGCCAGGTCGGAGGTGAACTGTTCCGCGGTCAGTTCCCTCATCCGCATGCGGAGGCGTTCCGGCAGCTCAGCGGACTCGATTGCCTCCCCATGAAAGAGCCAGGCTGGTCCGCAAATCTCCTGCTTCTCGATCCGCCCCCACACGAGGTGGCACTGGTGCATCGCACGGGTGAGCGCGACGAAAGTGAGCCGCACATTCTCTGCCAGGCGTTCGCGGGTGACGATCGCCTTCCGAGCCTCGGCGTCGCGATCATCCAGCGCCAGCGTGAGATCACCTCCCGGCACGTGAAAGAGAGTGGGCTTTCCATTCGCCTTCCGCTCCACGTCCGCCCACAGGAAGGGGCAGAAGACCACTTCGAATTCCAGCCCCTTGCTCCGGTGCATGGTGATGATCTGCACCGCGTCATCATCTCGCTCCAGCCGCAGGACCGCAGTCTCGTCCACGCCGCTGCCGATTCGCCCGCGCTGCTCCGCAAACCATCGCAACGTGGCAGCGGGCCGGAGCCGGAGGTCGGTGGCCGCGCGCTGCACGAGTTCTGCGAGATGCAGCACGTTCGTGAGGCGGCGGTCGCCATCGGAGTAAGCCAGCAAGCGGGTGCGCACCTTCTCATCACGCAGGAAGGTGCGGAACATCTGGATGAAGCCGTGCTCGCACCAGAGCGCATGATAGTTCGCAAACCGCCCGATTCGCACCTCCCACTCGGCCTCCGCCTGTCCGAGGTCGTCGAGTTCTTGTGCGGTAAGTCCGAGGATCTCCGTAGCAAGAGCTGCGCGCACCAGGGGTTCTCGCCAGGGTTCGACGATCGCTGCAAGGATCCCTGCCAAGTCGCGGGCTTCAGGCGTACGCCAGATCGACCGGTCGCTGATTAGCACGCTGGGAATCCTCACCGCGTGCAACGCGGCTTGGACCTCGCGGGCTTCGCCGTGGCGCGCCACCAGGACGGCGACCTGATCGGCGCGCAGCGGGATCCCACCAATCGTCGCTCCGCTGCCTAGGAGGCGTGCAATCTCGACCGCGACGAGGCGCGGGAGTTCCTCATGGACGCCGGCCTTCGTCAGTGGCTCGGGATTGTCCCATGTCCAGATCTTCACCGGCGGTTCCGCTCGCCCTGAGACGAGCAGAGGCGTTTCGTCGCGCAGGCCCGCAGCCGCTACTCTATCTAGATCGATCCCGGCTTCCAGGAAGGCCCGCGAATTACGCCGGAAGAGCGTCGAGACACCATCAACGAGCAGACGTTCGGAACGCCAGTTCGTACCCAGGGTATAGCGCTGCTGGGCTGCCCCCGCCGCCTTCAGGTACGCGTAAACATCCGCTCCCCGAAAGCCGTAGATTGCCTGTTTGGGATCACCGATGAGGTACAGCCAGGAAACTGAGCTGCCAAAGATCCGGCGGAAGATCGCCTCTTGCACCTGGTCGGTATCTTGGAATTCATCAATTAGCGCCGCGCGGAAACGCTCGCGCAGAAGCCCCGTGAGGACATCGCCGCATGGTGCGTGGAGCGCGGCATGCAGCCTTGTGAGCAGATCATCGAAGTGCAGGATGTTCTGACGGAGTTTGCGCTGCTGGAGCTCCTCGCGAGCCCAGGTGATGAAGTGCGCGCGGACGGTCACGGACACTTGCGCGGCCAGGTCGCTCCACCTGGCGCAGAGTTCGAAGAAGCTGTGGCACGGCGGAGTACTCCTCTTCAGCGCAGCCCTGGCCAGTGCAGCGGTCGAGAGATGTTCGAGAAATCCCAGATCGCGAATGGCCGCGCCCGTGGGCTTCAGACATTCCTCTAGATCCGCGAGCCACGTCTCAACGTGCTGACGCTTGCCGACGTTGTTTGAGGCTTTCGCCCATGGCGGGTCGGTGAGCAGCGAATCCCGGATCGCCGAGCCGCATCCTCCCCAGCACTCGCACAGCTCTACGAAGAGCTCGGCGAAGGCATCTGCGAGGGGAGCAAACGCTCCGTCCATTGGCACGGGATCCACCGCCAGGAACGGCCGGTGCGCTGTCGCGATCAGCAGCTCGAGCAGCGTTGATGGATTGATTTTCGCCGCCGTGAGCGCGGCTGCGAGCAGCGGCGACGCATCGGCTAAGTGCAGCCGCCAGAAATCCTGCGCAACCTGCAGCAGCAAGGGCTGGTTATCCGTGACCAGCTCCGCGTCAAAAAGCAGCCCGCTCTCGAAGGCGCGCTCACGGAGCACGCGCTGACAGAAGCTATGGATGGTCACGACGGTTGCCTGATCCAAGTCGCGCACCGCGGCCGCCAGACGGGAGCAAGCCTGCTCCCGGTCCAGGCGTTCGAGGAGCGCTGAGACGACCGGATCGTCGCTTGTGCCCGTCGCAAAGCCATTAACCGCCTCAATCAGCCGTTCACGGATACGCTCCCGCAGGTCGGCCGTTGCTGCCTCGGTATACGTCGTCACCAGGATCTGTCGCACTTCCAATCCCTCCTCCAGCAGAAGCCGGAGGAAGAGCGCCGTGATCGTGTACGTCTTGCCGGTTCCCGCGCTGGCCTGGATGAGCGTGGTGCCTGGCTCGAGCAGGGTGTGCTCCGCGGAAAAGGCGGGCGTGGTCATGCGCCCTCCTGCGTTTCGACTACCGCTCCCAGCGCCTTGAACATCGGCCGCAACACGCGCTCGCAGACCGTGAGCCACTCTTCATCCAGCGGCTCACGATTCCGGTGGCAGATCTGGATCCATGCATCGTCACTCTCCAGAGGAGCCTTCGAATAGTCGGACCCCCGCCAGGCGTAGCGCGCTTGTTGGATGGCGTCGGGCTTTGGCTTTGGTCCCCACGCCGCGTTTGCGTAGGCCCAGGAGGTCGCGGGGAAGAAGGGCAACGGCCGGGTAAGTCCCGTGCCATAGAGTTCCAGAAGCTCTTGCAGATGACCAAGCGCATCGGGGACAGGCTGGAACTCCACTGTGTCGTCCAGCCCGATGACGCGCGTCGTCCGAGGGAGATCGCTCGACGTCACGGCATTCAACGCGAGGTGATGAATCCAGGCGCGCAGGTAATCCTTTGGCTTCAATTTAGCCGCGCGATACCGCACCGCTCCGCCGGCATAAACATCCCGCACGGTCGCCGCGAGCGTCCATCGTCCCAGTTGCAAGTCCATGCTCACAGGCTCGTGCCAGACCTCGCTGAGGATCGATTGGAGCTTACCCGCGACTTTCCGGGCATCTTCCTGCACTCCGCCGTGCAGATAGTCGCCAGTCCACCCGTGCGGGAGGGATCCGGTAGAGCGCGCGTATCGCAGCGTGTCTACGCCCGATGAGCCCGCGAGCAGCTGCCGGAGCGCAGTGTCGCGCATCCGCGTCGCGGCGAGCGCATCGACCGACATCGGCTCGCAATCCTCCAGCGAATCCTGCTCCTGCGGGAGGCTGATCCGCAGGCGCTCTTTCAGGAAGTAGCGGGCAGGATGGCAGAAGAACGTGGTGAGCTGCTGCAGATCCACGTGAAGGAAGTTGCCCGAGGGCTCCGGGAGCGGGGCGCTGCAGAACGGTGTGGGCTCGTGCGACGTCTGGCCGCGTTGGCGGCTCGCGCGGCTGTTCTCTGCTGAGAAGGAGAAGAGCCGGCTGTCCTTTACGAAGTACTCCGGGCTAAAGGGCTGCAACGGGTGCTTCGTCACTAGCTGATCACGGGCCGGGCGATCGTCCGCGCCAGGGTAGGCCGCGTCCACGTAGTCGAGCAGCTCCGCGACCACCACGGACGGTGGCGTCTCGCTTTGGTCGCGCTGCGAGCGGCCGGGGTACGAGAGATAGAGGCAGTCGCGCGCGGAGAGAAGGCTTTCGAGGAAGAGCTGCCGGTCATCTTCGCGCCGCGACCGATCTCCCGGGCGCGGCTCGCCCGTCATCAGGTCGAAGCTGAGTCCGCCATCCTGACGCGGAAATGCAGTGTCGCTCATCCCGAGCAGACAGATCACGCGAAAGGGCACGCTGCGCATCGGCTTCAATGAGCAGAAGGTCGTGCGACCCGCGAGGAAGCCGAAGCCAGCATTCTGATGTTCGATCACCGTCCGAAGGTGCGCGTGCGCGACTTCGAAGGAGACCTCCGCGGCGTGATGCACCTCCATCGCCCCCAGCTGCTCGAAAGCGCTGCGCAGTCGCTGGACGGAATCCGCCGACTCTTCGCGATCGTCGAAGAAGACCTCCAGAAGTTCCCGGAACGCCGCCTCCCAGAGCCGCAGCGGACGGGGCGCGGCCAGCGCAAGCAGGCGAGTCGTGAGTTGATCGACGAACTGCGCGAAGTTCCCGAGCAGCTCCGCGAGGTCTCCCTCGATGTCCTGAGCGGGCAGGATTCCCTCGAAGACGTTGCTGCCGTCGCCGCCGAGCGCATAGCCGAGCAGGAGCCGATCGAGCCCCGTGCG
Source organism: Spartobacteria bacterium (assembly GCA_031389825.1). Classification (GTDB taxonomy): domain Bacteria; phylum Verrucomicrobiota; class Verrucomicrobiia; order Chthoniobacterales; family Chthoniobacteraceae; genus JANMSW01. Next base: position 116,144 of record JANMSW010000021.1, on the reverse strand, counting down.
CCAGGTGTTCTGTTCCACCGCCGGCAACCCGAAGGAGCGCCGATGCTCTCCATCGATGCCCCAGCGGATGCCGTACTCGGCAATCCACGCGCGGATCGTAGAAAGCTGGCTCGCCTCAAGACGAAAGCGCTTCCGGATAGGTGCGGCCTCTAGAATCGAGAGCACTTCCGGCGCGCCGAAGCGGCTCCGCTGCAGCACGAGCAGCTGCAGGAAAGCGACGCTCACCGTATCGTCCGTGACTGCCCGCTGGTCAGCGATGGTGAAGGGAATGCGCATCCGGTCCTCCTCTGGCGCGCCGAAGACCGCCTCGATGTAGGGCGTGTACGTCTCCACCTCGGGCATGGTCACGAGGATGTCCTTGGGTGAGAGTTCGGGCAGCCGCTCGAAGAGATTGAGCAGCTGATCATACAGCACCTCCACCTCGCGCATCGGCCCATGGCAGCAGTGGATCTGGATGGACAGGTCGCCGTCCCCAATCTGTGGCGCACTTTCCCGCTCCTCGGGTGTGGTGCCATTACGCAGCTCGAAGATGTCGCGCTGGAGCCGGCTCAAAATCGAATTACCCTCGGGCTCCACGAAGACTACATTCTCGCCGCTGGCCTCCAGTTCCACCAGACTCTGCGTGAAGGCGCGTCCCGGTTGGCCGAGCGAGGCAAGCAGCGGATTGCCGCCATCAAGGTGCAAGTCTTCTGCCGTTTGCGCGCCACTGGCATGCTGACGCAGAAAGCGCCGCTGCTCCTTCGGGCTCTGCACGTCGCCCCAGTAGTGCTCCGTTGGCTCGAAGAGGAAGAGGTGAACATCCACGATCTTCGCGGCAGCGTTCAGCACCTGAAGATAGAACGGCGGAAGGCTCGAAACGCCGAAAACGCAGAGCCGCTCTGGGATGCCCGGCAGCCCCGCATTTTTCTGTTGCACGTGTCGCAGCAGCTTCCGCAGCAGAGCTGGCGGATGCGCTTCGTCGTGCCCGCGGATGAGCTCGCGCCACAGCGCGCCCTGCCAGTCGCCCGCTTCGCGATCATCCTGCCACTCCAGCAGTTTCTCCGCGCGGAAGACGAGATACCGGTCGAAGACTTCCGCGAGTTGGGTGGCGAGCTGATACCGTTTCAGCTCGCTCATCTCACCCGCGACGTAGCGCTGCAAAGGCTCCGCGCGAGCGTCCGCGAGTAGCGCCTGAAGTGCGGTGAGGATCCGCCAGGGCAGCACGTCGCGATCGAAGGCGGAGTCGGCACCCAGGCCCGGGGCGGTTGCTCGAAAGAGCCGGTGCGCAAAACCAGCAGGAAAGGGGAACTCGCAGTTCATCGTGATCCCCATTCGCCGCGCCAGCTCGAGCGAAAGCCACCGTCGCACCCCGAGGCTCTGCACGATCACCACGTCAGCGGCGAAGACGTCGGCGAGCGGTTCACGGAGGACCCCCGCGAGCAAGTCCCCGAGGTTCTCGAGCCGGTTGCTCCGGTGCAGGTACAGGCCAGCCATGCAGTAGAAAGAGCGGCTCCGCAAATCAGACCTTCGCCGCCCGGTCCCGCACCGCTTCCTCCGCATCGATCAGCGAGAGGAAGACTTTCTCGAGCGCGCCCGCCTCATCCGTCTGGCTGCGGAGCTCGCTGACCGTGCCCATCGCAATCACTTTCCCACGGTTAATAATCGCGATCCGGTCCGCCACTTCCTCCGCTACCGACAGCTGATGCGTGGAAAGGAAGATCGTCATCCCAGCATTCGCGCGGTCGCGGAATTCCTGCTTCACGATCCGGGCATGCATGGGGTCCAGGCCTACCATCGGCTCATCGATGATCAGGAGCTGCGGCTTGTGCAGCAGGGCGGACGAGATAACCAGCCGCTGGCGAGTGCCGTGGGAGAGATTCTCCGTGAGCTCGTGCCGATAGTCCGTGAGGTGAAAGCGCTCGAACAGCTCCTCGCTGTCGTGCTCCACCGTGGCGTTATCCATCCGGTAGATCTCACCTACGAACTGCATGAACTCCTTGCACGTCAGCTTGTCGTAGAGAAACGGGAAGTCGGGCACATAGGCCAGCAGCGCCTTCGCCTTCTCCGGTTCGCGATGCATGTCGTACCCTCCGATCCGCACCTCGCCCGCCGTCGGGCGGAGCAGGCCGGAGAGCATCTTGATCGTCGTTGTTTTGCCTGCGGCATTGGGACCGAGGAAGGCGAAGAACTCGCCGCGCGGAACCTCCAGATCGATCCCGTCCACGGCGGTGAGCGCGCCGAAGCGCTTGGTTAGTGAGCGGACGATGATCATGCGGGGAGGGGATCGTTAATCCGACTCCAACGTCCATCCAAGAACCGTCTTCGCGTGGAGCACCTGTCCGAGCTGCGAGACATGTACCTGGAGCATCGTCTGCTCGTTATATTCCACGGAAAGCAGGAGCGTCTCGATCTCCTCCGAGTGGATACGGAAGGTGGAGCGCTGTGCTGTGATTTTTGGAGGCGTGCCGCTGGCCTTTGAGTTCACCGTCTGCATCATCGAAGGGTCGAGCCCTGCTTGTTTGATCAGATCCGTCAGCCCCGCTTCCGTGGCAGCGAACTCCCGGCGGTCAATCACCACCTGTCCTGTCTTTACGACGTACCGTGCCTGTTTGGTCCCGGCATCATAGGCGAATGTAAGCTCCGAATCGGCCTGATCCAGCTGGCCGCCCTGGTGAACCGTGAGGTCGAAGTCGAGCCGTTGCAGCGCCAGCACGGAGCTGAAGTGGCTCTCGCCAGTCCAACTGAAGCGCTGCCGGGTGGCTCCCGGGAGCCGGAGTTGCAGACTGCCTGAGAAACCCAGGACTCGCGTTTTGCTGTCCGGAAGTACCCGGGGGAGCAGGCGCAACTGTCCGATCAGCTTGCCCTCGGCGCGAAGTGCGAGATCAGAGGCCTGCTGATGATGAAACATCAGCTTCAGCACGTGCTCCACCGGCACCTCACGAAGGGCTGCCCCCTCGGGCTCCAGTTCCGTACGGATGAGCAGCGCCCACATGATCACCCAGAAGGCAGTGATCAGGACTGCGGCCAAACGAGGAAACATAAAGCGCCATTCACCAGAGAACGAAACTGCCGGGCGATCAAGCAGAGTCGGCAGAAACCGGAGTGGAAAGGTCATCGAGAGCGCCTGGGCGGCCAGGAGTTCCGCGAGAGAGGATCAGCAGGTGCGAGATCGAACGGAAGGGTTGCCATGCCGAGTCGAACACTCGGTGCATCAAGTTCAGAGCCTGGCGCGTGGACCGTGGCGTTTGAAATCCCGAACAACGAGGCTGGGAAGCCGAGCGAAACGCTCGAGAAACGAACCTAATAGGTTCGTTTTTCGAGCAAAAAGGTTCGCGCTTCAAGGAGCGGAGTTGGAGGTCCAACCTTTGCAGTCCGGTACCGGGCCGAATTGCCCCGAACGTCGCCGAACGCTCCCTATGTCCATTGACAGACGGCCCTCGAAGCCGTTTTATCATAGCGGGAACTCTCCTCGGGCTTAGCCCATGCTGTGGCGAGTGCCGACCAGGAACACTGCATCTCCCTTTAACAGCGAATGGACGACTCCACCCCCGACTCTTTCACGAGGAGAATGCAGGCGAAGCTCGCGGCTTCCCGCTTCTTCACCTTCTCCCTCCTGCTGCATGTCGTCCTCGTGCTGATGGGCGGTACGGTCGTGCTCTTTCAGCAGATGACGGAGCCGCCGGATTTCGTGTCCGAAGGTGGTGATCTCCTTGCTAGTGACTCCACGCCGCAGGCTCCGCCGGACCAACCCGCAGACCTCTCACAGCAGACCTTCGCGCCGACAGTGCCGCAGGTCACCGCCCCGCAGCTCACGGCGATGACCACCACGAACATCACGACCCCTACCTTTCAGGTCGCGGCGGCAATTCCTGCCGTGAAGATGCCGGTAAATGCCATTTCACAGGCGGTTCAGAACGTGGCGCAAAACCCGATGAAGACGGGCATGAGCGGGCTCCCACCAGGTATGGAGGGACGTGTGGGCGGCACGGCGCGGATGACCGCGATGAAGCAGAACAAGGGCAAGGAGAAGAGCGAGCTCGCGGTGCTCAATGGCCTACGCTGGTTGGTCAAGAACCAGGCGGATGATGGCTCGTGGGGAAAGAGCGAGAAGACGGCCATGACTGGCCTGGCAATCCTCTGTTTCCTCGGCCATGGCGAAACGCCGTCCTCTCCCGAGTTCGGTCCAGTAGTAAAGAAGGGGGTCGATTACCTGCTGAAACACGGCACTGAGGGCGAAGGCCGCTTGTCGATCTCCAAGCAGTTTACCGGATCGAACTCCCACGTCTACAGCCACGGTATCGCGGCGTATGCACTCGGCGAATACTACACGATGACCAAGGACGAGCGGGTGTCAGAGGTGCTTCAGCAGTCAGTGAAGTACATCGTCGATGGGCAGGCACCGGACGGCGGATGGCAGTACTACTTTGAAAAGGGTCCGGACAGCGACACCTCCGTTAGTGGATGGATGATCCAGGCACTCAAGGCGGCTCATCTCACCGGTCTGAGTATCGAAGGCGTAGATCCCGCGTTGGATAAGGCGATGCTGAATCTAAAGCGTGTGCAAAATCCCAAGGATGGATCCTTCGGATACCGGAAAGCTGGAGACCGCGATTACTCCCTCACTGGCGTCGGCGTGCTTTGCACCTACTTTTGGAAGGGCGACAAGGATCAGTCGATCAAGGACGGGATTAAGAACATCCTCGAAAAAACCGAGAAGGACCGGCCCGTGAAGTACGATCATCCTCAGGCTGATCTGTACGTCTGGTACTATCATACTCAGGCTTGTCTGATGTTCGGGGGCTCCGCCTGGACCAAGTGGAATCGGTGGTTCCAGGACGAGATCGCTGATAATCAGAGCCCGGACGGAAGCTGGCCACCGGTTAAAGCCGAGAAGGCGCACGGCGCCGAAGTGCAGACCAAGATGGACGGCGATGGTCCTGTATACCGGACGACACTCTGCATCCTGATGCTCGAGGTGTTCTATCGGTATATGCCCACCACGAAGTAGATCGAGCGGGCAAGCAGCTCTGGGTAGAGCAGGCGAATCGTTCCTACGTCCCCTCAGGCCCCATGCTATAGGGACCGGGATACCTGCGGCTTGCGCCACCCTGCTAATCTCCGGCGTCCTTTGGAACGTGTGATCAATCTGTTACTCAGGAGTGTGGGTTGGGATTGCGGCGCGCGGCAAGACGCTTTAGATATCTGGACATGCCCATCCTCCCTCTGCACGTGCGCCGGATGGCCGCGTCCTCTGGATTGCGCCTACGGCGCTCCGCCAGTGCGCGTTTACTGGCTGTTTCGCTCGCCGGTCTGGCGACCTCAGCTTGGGCCGACGAGACAGGGGACAAGGAGTTCTTCGTGCAGAAGATCCAGCCGATCCTGAACGATCACTGTACGAAGTGCCACAGTCACGAGGCGAACAAGATGAAGGGTGGGCTGGTTGTGGATTCGATTTCCGGCCTCACAACTGGCGGCGATTCCGGGCCGGCGGTAGTTCCTGGTGACCCCGAGAAGAGCCTGCTGATCGAAGCGATCCGCTATCACAACGACGATCTGCAGATGCCGCCGAAAGGCAAGAAGCTGGCGGACGCAGACATCGCATTGCTCACGGAGTGGGTGAAGCGAGGTGCAGTTTGGCCAGAAACTGCTGGCAAGACCGCAACGCGCGGCGCCTCGAAGATCACGGACGAAGATCGCAAGTGGTGGTCCTTCCAGCCACTGGCCAGGCCCACCGTTCCCAGAATCGAAGGTGACACCTGGAGCCGGAACGATCTCGATCCGTTCATCCTCACCAGGCTCCAGAAGGAAGAGCTGCAGCCTGCTCCGCCAGCCAGCCGAGCCGCACTTCTCCGTCGTCTCTACTTCAACCTCATCGGTCTTCCGCCAAGCCCAGAAGCGGTTCAGGCCTTTGACGCTGACACCTCAGAAACCGCGGTCGAGAAGGTGGTGGACCAACTGCTGGCTGACCCGAGATACGGCGAGCATTGGGCGGTGTACTGGCTCGACCTCGTGCGGTATGCGGAAAGCGATGGCTACCGCATCGATGACTATCGTCCGCAGGCGTGGCGCTATCGCGATTATGTGATCCGCGCCTTCAATGAGGATAAGCCCTATAACCGCTTTGTCGCGGAGCAGCTCGCGGGCGATGAGATCGCCGGGAACGATCCTGATGCCCGGACCGCGACCGGCTATCTTCGGCACTGGATCTACGAGTACAACAACCGGGACGTAATCACGCAGTGGACGAACATCTTGAACGACATCACCGATACGACTTCGGATGTTTTCCTCGGTCTCGGGCTCCAATGCGCCCGCTGCCATGATCATAAGTTCGATCCGATCCTGCAGAAGGACTACTACCGGCTGCAGGCCTTCTTCGCGCCGCTCCTCCCGCGCGACGATCTGAAGCTCGCCACCCCTGAGCAGGAGGCGACCTACCGTGAACAGCTCGCGAGTTGGGAAGCCAAGACGGCCGAGCTGCGCGCGCAGATCGAGGTCATCGAAGCTCCGCATCGTGAGAAGGCGGCCGAGGGCGCGATCACGAAGTTCCCGCCGGAGACACAGGAGCTCATCCGCAAACCGGTCGCCGAACGCACCCCTTACGAGCACCAGCTTGCGGAGCTCGCTTACCGCCAGGTGACTTACGAATACGATCGTCTGGTCAATCGAATGAAGGGCCCGGACAAGGACAAGCTGGTTGCGCTCTACAAGCAGCTCGGAACCTTTGACAAAGAGAAGCCAGCGCCGCTGCCGGAGGTGCTGGCCGTATCCGATGTCGGCCCGAAAGCACCGCCCGTGACTATCCCGCGCAAGGCGGCACTGGGCGAGATCGAGCCCGGTTTCCTTACGCTGCTGGACGAGAAGCCGGCGGAGATCCCTGATCCGGAAGGCAACTCGACTGGTCGTAGGAAGGCTCTGGCCGAATGGTTAACCCAGCCGGAGAACCCGCTCACCTCGCGCGTCATGGTCAACCGCATGTGGCAGTATCACTTCGGGCGGGGACTGGTGAGTACCTCGAGTGACTTCGGGAAACTGGGTGAGACGCCCTCGCATCCAGAGCTGCTCGACTGGCTGGCCCGCCGCTTTGTGGAGGAAGGCTGGAGCCTGAAGAAGCTGCACCGGCAGATCCTGCTTTCGGCGACTTACCAGCAGGCGGCGCAAAATCCAATGGCCGAGATCGCCAGGGTAAAGGATCCCGAAAACCGTCTACTCTGGCGGGCGAACACACGCCGCCTCGAGGCTGAGCAGATCCGCGACGCGATCCTCGCAACCACTGGCGAGCTGGAGACTGCTTCTGGAGGTGCCGGCGTTGATTTCACCCAGCCTCGCCGCACCGTGTACACCAAGGTGATCCGCAATACGCGCGACCCGCTGCTAGAGGTCTTCGATGGCGCCGACCGCTTTGCCAGCGCCTCGCAGCGGAACACCACGACCACTCCGACTCAGTCGCTGCTCATGATCAACAGCCCGTGGTCGCAGCAGCGGGCCACGGCGTTTGCGCAGCTTCTGAAGAAGGATGCATCGTCGTCCGATCCTCAGGCGATGGTGACCGATGCCTTCTGGAAAGCCTATGCTCGCGAGCCGAGTCAGGCAGAGCGCGATGGTGCGCAAGCGTTCCTCGAGCGTCAGGCCTCGCTCGTTTCGCTCAAGCAGGAGGAGCCGAAGGCAGCTCCATTCGTTGGCGAGAAAATGCCCTTCCGCGATGGCCGTGCCGCTCTGCTCACGCCCAAGTCCACGCAGGAGCGGCTGAGTATCCCGGCCAATACGCTCTTCCCTACCGAGGATTTCACCGTGGAGGCCTTCGTCATGCTGAAGTCTGTCTCGGAGGGTGCCGATGTGCGCACGATCGTTTCGCAGTGGAGCGGCAAAAAGGGGCATCCCGGATGGTCGCTCGGAGTGACTGGAAAGGGCTCGCGCTACAAACCCCAGACGCTCGTGCTCCAGCTCTCGGGTGACCAGGCGTGGACGCCGCAGGATCCTGTCGAGCCACTCTTTAGCGGCCTCCATCTCGAGCTTGGAAAGCCGTACTACGTGGGAGTTACGGTCGACCTCGACGAGACCTCTGAAAAGGGAGTCACCTTCTATGCAAAAGATCTCTCGAACGACGACGAGCCCATCCAGACTGTGCAGCTGAAGCACTCCGTCACGAGCGGCATCCGCTCCGAAGCGCCGCTGGTCATCGGCGGTCGCGATGAAGCGGGCAAGCATCTCTTCGATGGACTGATCGACGATGTCCGAATCTCCCGTGTCCCGCTCCCGCAAAGCCAACTCCTCGTGGATCGCGAAGGGACGAGTGAGCATACCGTCGGCTACTGGAGATTCGAGGCGGAGCCCGGCGTGTACCGCGACTCGACGTCCCGGGGCGGTGACATCGCTGCGGCGATGATCCAAGCTCCGAAGATGGACCCCACGACCAGCGCCTGGGTGGACTTCTGCCAGGTGATCTTGAACTCCAACGAGTTCCTCTACGTGGACTAGCGCCTCTCCAATATGCCCGACGACTCCATCTTCAACCCATGTGGACGCCAGGAGAAGGTCTTCAATCGGCGCGACTTCCTCGCTCGTGCTGGCGGCGGCTTCGGTGCGCTGGCCCTTGCTCATCTTCTGCAGGGAACCGCTGCCGGAAATACTCTCCTCGAGGAGAAGCGTTCGCTAAATAGCCCGCTCCTCCCGCGCAAGCCGCACTTCGCGCCGAAGGCCAAGAGCGTCATCTTCCTTTTCATGGAGGGCGGTCCGAGCCAGATGGATCTGTTGGACCCCAAGCCGAAGCTCAACGAGCTCGCCGGGCAGCCACTGCCAGACAGCTTTGGGAAAGTGATCACCGCAATGGGCGAGGCGCGGTCTCCGCTGCTTGCTTCGAAACGCTCCTGGAAGCAACACGGGGAGAGCGGGCTCTGGATGAGTGACTGGCTGCCGCACACTGCGTCCTGTGCGGACGATCTGGCGGTAATCCGCTCATGTGTGGCGGATGGCATCAACCATTCGGCTGGGGTCTGCCAGATGAACACGGGCTCGATCCTCGCGGGTCGTCCTTCGCTCGGTTCCTGGGTGAGTTACGGCCTCGGCACGGAGAACCAGAATCTCCCAGGGTTCGTGGTCATCCAGGATAACGCGAGCACCGTCGTGAACGGTCCACGCAACTGGGGGAGCGGCTTTATGCCAGCCGTATATCAGGGGACACGAATCCAGGGAAGTAGCGAGCCGATTCCCCACCTGAATACGCCCGACGGCATTACGCAGGAGCAGCATCGCGGGAAGCTGGACTTCCTGAATCAGCTCAACCGCGAGCACGCTGCCACCCGGATGCAGAGCGAGCTGGAGGCGCGCATCGCCAGCTATGAACTCGCCTTCCGCATGCAGGCGGAAGCGCCCGAAGCCGTCGATCTCACCAAGGAGACCGATGCAACCCGGAGCCTGTACGGCCTCGACGAAAAGGAGACCGCGCCATTCGGCACGATGTGCCTGCTCGGTCGCAGGCTGGTCGAGCGCGGGGTGCGCTTTGTCCAGCTCTACCATGGATCCGGGAGCAAGTGGGACGCGCATGACAACATCGAGCAGAACCACAGCAAGCTTTGCAAACAGATGGACCAGCCTGTCGCGGGATTGCTCAAGGATCTGAAGTCCAGGGGTCTGCTGGACTCGACGCTGGTTATCTGGGGCGGTGAGTTTGGCCGCACGCCGATGAGCGAGAAGGGTAATGGGCGCGATCACAATCCCACAGGCTTCACCATGTGGATGGCAGGGGGCGGCGTGAAAGGTGGGCAGACCATCGGGTCCACCGACGAACTCGGGCTCCACGCCGTGGAGGATCGCCTCCATGTGCACGATCTCCACGCGACCATCCTCTGGCTGATGGGCCTCGATAACATGGACCTTGTCTACAATTACAAGGGCCGCCCAGAGCGTCCGACCCTGAACGAAGGCGACGCGTACCGGAAGATCGCCGGCCTCTGAGCGCGCGCGAGTTCCACCGTTGCGTTCCGGTGCAGTCTGGCATTGGATCCGCGCACGAATGACCGTGCCCCTCGCCATCTCCGGTCGGATCCTGGCCGTGGATCCTTCTCTGCGGAACACCGGATACGCGATCCTCGAGCGGGCTGGTCCCGGGAAGGCGCGCGCTCTCCATTACGGAGTAGTGCGCAACTCAGACCGCCTGCTGCAGTCCGGCTGTCTCGTGGCAATTCGCGAGCGCATCAGCGATCTCATCGCCGAGTACACGCCCGAGTGCGCGGCCTTCGAGGCAGTCATCTACGTGCAGAGCTATCGGACGGCGATCATCCTCGGATGCGCCCGAGGAGCTGCGCTGCTCGCCACGGCTGAGCGCGGGCTGCCGATCTACGAGTATGCGCCTCGCCGCGTGAAGCAGGCGGTTGTTGGCAGAGGAGGCGCGGAGAAAGCCCAGGTGGGCTTCATGGTCCGCGCGCTACTGGGGCTTACCGAAACACCGTCCCCCGACGCGGCCGATGCCCTCGCAATTGGACTCACTCACTTTCAGACTGCAGATACTGCTGCGCTCGGTGTCGTGGCAATGCAGCGCATATGAACGAAGTTCGCAGCCGCAAGCTGGAGGTCAGCTGGCTGGGGCGGATCGGCTACGAACAGGCACTCGCCCGACAGGACGAGCTCGTCTTGCACAAGGTGGATGCGCCTGAGGCGGCGGATCACCTGCTGCTGCTGGAACACGAGCCTGTTTATACCATTGGCCGTACGTCCGATCAGTCCAGCCTCCGCGTCGCCGAGGCCCTGCCTCACCCGTTGGTGAAGGTCAGCCGGGGCGGCCAGGCGACCTACCACGGCCCCGGTCAGCTCGTCGGCTATCCCATCGTCGACTTGAGGACGCGTGGCCAGGATCTGCACGCCTACCTTCGCTCGCTGGAGGAAGTGCTCATTATCGCGCTTCAGGAACTCGGCATTCCTGCGGAGCGGAAGGACGCGCTTACTGGAGTGTGGGTCCGCGGGCGCAAGGTAGCCTCTATCGGCGTCGGCGTGCGGCGCTGGGTGAGCATGCACGGGTTCGCCCTCAACGTGAATGGGAATCTCGCGCCGTTCGAGCACATCACGCCATGTGGTCTCTCGGGCGTGATGATGACCACGGTGGAGATCGAGGCGGGGCGCTTGATCTCGGTGGAGGAGATGAGCGGGATGGTGGCACAATCATTTCGTGCCATCTTTGGCTACCCCGGTTGAGCCGCCACTTGGGAAGGGTCAATCTCCGGCGCTGTGGGCCGCCGCCCGCTGACAAACGTCCCAATCTGGACCAAAAAGGGCGGGAGATGACTGAATTTCAGTCATCGGCGAACCGCTGGTACCGGTTCTGGACAATCTTCAATCAACGGCCGCCCTCTGAATTGCACTAGTGCGGTGTGCCTCGCGGGCGATCATTCCCGCGTCGGACCGCCGTCTCTTTAATCCCGACGCTGACATTGGTGAGACCCTGGTCATCCGGTAGAGGGAATCCACAAGTTATTCACCAGCTGTTCACGCTCGTATTTGGCGGAGATGAGGCCTGATGGAGAGCTGCGCCGAACCCCGGGAATGGGGTTGAAGCCTCTCTATGAGGTACTTGTTTGCAAACGCGCCACGAAGTTGTCACCGAATTGGTGAATTCGATACATCCACGTTGATTTCGTCGGACGATCGTCGCGCCAACCGGCTGAGGAACGCTCAGCACGAAGTAGTTCCACCAGCTCAACTTGTTCACCGTCGAATCTCGATCTCGATCTGGACGCTCCTGCGCCACCCGGTACAAAAGCAAAACGCTCGCCAAGTGGCGAGCGTTTCCATGTCTGACGGCGCCTAACAAACGCCTTTTTCAGTAGTCCGTCGCTCTTCAGCGGAGGACCGATTGGCGCATCCCGGAAACGATCCGGGGTTTGCCGTTTAGCTGTTCCAGATAGAGACAAAGCATCCTGTTGTTGCTGGAGTTTGCGCGGGCTGCACGAGGCCGAAGTAGGCGAAGAAGGTTTCTCATAAAGGTATGTGTGCATACAAATCGCGCTCCGCATTGTCCGCGGATGGTGCCCCGACAACCCTTCGAGTCTCTTCGTGGAAACCCGTTTGATCGTGTGAGCCGATGAGGATCTCGCCACGAGCGCGTCATGCTGTACATGGAGCGGATGTTCAGCCGTGCGCGACTTGTTTTCCTTCTAGTTGCTGCCTTTCTGCTCCCAGGCTGCGGCTCATCGGAAGCTCGATCGCGAGCCCCGCTCACGGTTGTCACTTGGAACATTGAATGGTTTCCCGGGAGGAGTCCGAAGGCTACTCCAGAGCAGGCGCGCGAGCACATGCGGCAGGCGCAGGCTGCACTCCGGGAACTCGATCCGGACGTGTTGCTACTCCAGGAAGTCCGCGACATGGCAGCCGCGGTGGAACTCTGCCGCGCTGTGCCGGGGCTGACCGTCCATGTGACCAGCGACTTTCCGGGCTCTTCGCAGAACCTGGTGATTGCCAGCAAGCTACAGGCCGACTCCGGATGGTTTGATCGCTGGAGGGCCGGCCCGGTGCATCCGCCTCGCGGCTACGCCTTCACCGCACTGCAGCTGCCACGGGGGCATTTTCTTCTCACGTATTCGCTCCACCTGAAGAGCAATGCTGCCGGGAATATCCGTGCGAACATCGCGCAACGGAATGAGTCGAGCCGCCAATTGCTTCCTCACATCGAGAAGATGCTGGGTATCTACAGCCGGCGTGGAGCGTGTGCGGTACTCGTCGGAGGTGACTTCAATACTTCTGTGGAGGATCAGCGGTTTCAGACGGACATGTCGCTCCGCGCCCTGCTCGCAGCCGGTCTACAGTGGACGTTCACAGGCGTGCCCTTTGCAGAACGCATTACCGTCCCGGCAGAGGGCTCGTACCCGGACAACACCTTTGATCACGTGCTGATCAGCGGCTTCGGGAAGCCACAGGCAAGGGTCCGCAAGTACCCGACGGTGAGTGATCATCGGCCCGTAGTTGTGGGGATTGGCGACTTTGACGGCCCAGCTCGCTTCGACGCAAAGGCGGGATTCGCAGCTTTGCAGCCGACAGTTCCCGAAGCCCTCGAGGCCTCGGAACGCGAGGCGATCCGGCGATCCATCGGCCGGGAGGCAGCGGTCATGGGGCGAGTTCAGAGCGTGCGCTCACCCGGCGGGAAGATCACTTTCCTCAACTTCGCAGGCAGTCCGCGCGGAGAATTCGTCGGGATAATCCGGACGGCTAATCTCCCCACGTTGTTGGAGGGCTTCGGTGTAAAGGATCTTAAGGACGCGCTAGAAGGCCGCAACGTGGAGCTCCGCGGGGTAATCACTTCCTTTCGCGGCACACCACAGATCGAGGTCAGTTCCGCGGCGCAGCTTCGCGTTCTACCGTAGACTCCGCGCTCCATGCGAATTCAGGCGGGCTGATCAGCAGCGAGCGTGCGATTCAGAGGCATGCGCCGTTCCGGTCCCACTCCCGTCCTCCTCCAATTCAACCCTGATAAACACCCGAACGAGCCCGAGCTGCACGCTGATATTTCGGCCCTTTGTCAGACCGGCGACGATCTCTGGCTGGGCTCAGACGAGACCTGCACTATCGAGCGGCTTTCACGGGAGGAAGGCGCCGAGAAGTTCTCGAACCACAGCGTGTACTCGCTGGGCGACTACGTGCACCTGCCCGCGGGTTCGACGGAAGAGGTCGATATCGAAGGGCTCGCGGTGTGCGAGAACTTCCTGTGGGTGACAGGCTCGCACAGTCTGAAGCGAGAGAAGCCAGAGGCAAAGACGGACAAAAAGGCGATCAAGAAGCTGTCGAAGATGGTTCGCGAAACCAACCGCTACTTGCTCGCGCGCATTCCAGTGGTCCGCGACGCCGCGACTGGACATTACGAATTGCACAAGAGCTGCGTGGATCCCGCCGATCCCGAGCACACTCTCCACGCCTCGCGCCTCTTCGGCACAGGGGCGACCGATGTGCTCACCGACGCACTGCGCCAGGACGAGCACCTGGGCCGCTTTCTCAGCATCCCGAGTAAAGAGAACGGGTTCGATGTCGAAGGCCTGGCGGTGATGGAGGACCGGATCTTTCTCGGCCTGCGCGGCCCAGTACTTCGCGGCTGGGCAGTGATCCTGGAGATCAAGCTGGAGGCCATCTCCGACACTGTCTTCACTCTCCAACGCCATGGGCCCAAAGGGGCTCTGTACCGGAAGCATTTCCTAGACCTCGGTGGCCTCGGCGTTCGCGATCTACTCGCGCATGGCGACGATCTTCTCATCCTCGCCGGGCCGACTATGGACCTCGACGGGCACGTGCTGCTCTACCGCTGGAAGGGCGTGAGTAAGGTCGGAAAGCAGGCCGTCGTCGAGAATGACGAGCTGGGCATTGTCCTCGACTTCGACTTCCGCAAGGAGCCGGAGCGTGGGCACAATCACGCAGAGGGAGTCACCCATTACCACAATGCCGCTGGGAAGTCGTCGCTGCTCGTGGTGTATGATAGCCCCGGCAAGGACCGGCTCAAAGGCGCGGGCGGGATCATTGCGGACTCCTTTCCGCTTTAGCTGGGTATAGCCCTTGAGGCACGCGGTCTTGACTCACTAGCTGTCCACGCGCGATTGAGCAGTATGGCGATAGCTGTTCGAGGGTGTGAGATTCGGATCCAGAATCTGAGGGCGCGGATGCCATTCCGCTATGGAATCACCACCATGTCGGTGGTGCCGCACCTATTCGTGCAGCTCGCGGTCGAGATCGACGGTGCTCTGGTCAGGGGAACCGCGGCGGATCATCTCCCGCCGAAGTGGTTCACGAAGGATCCGGAGACCAGTTACGTAAACGACGTCCGCGATATGCTGGAGGTGATCGCTCGAGCCGGTGAGCTGGCGAAGGCGCTCCCGCCGGCGGGCTCAGTCTTCGCGCTTTGGCAGGTGCTTTACGCAGAGCAGAAGCGCTGGGGGACCGCGCGGGGACATCCACCGCTACTTTGGAACTTCGGCGTTAGTCTGATGGAACGCGCGCTTATCGAGGCCTTCTGCCGCGCACGGAGTACAACTTTCGCTATGGCAGTGCGGACAAACTCTCTCGGGACCTCCCTCGGCGCGCTCTATCCCGAACTTGCTGGCCATGCGCCCTCTGACTATCTTCCTGCAAAGCCGCTCGCTTCCATCCAGGTCCGACACACCGTTGGTTTAGGTGATCCGCTCACCACTGCCGAGATCCCCGACAGCGAACGGATCAGCGACGGGCTCCCGCAGTCGCTCGAAAAGTGCCTTGGCACGTATGATCTTCGCTTCCTGAAAATAAAGCTCTGTGGCGATATCGACCGCGATCGCGAGCGCCTGCATGCGATTAGCCGCCTCATGGATGGCAGCCGGGCGTGTCAATTCACACTCGATGGCAACGAGAACTACCGGGCCGTGGCACCTTTTCGGGAACTCTGGGAGAGTCTCCTCAGCGATCCAGCCCTCACAGATTTCCTCCAGGGATTGCTCTTCGTCGAGCAGCCCTTTCACCGGGATGTCGCGCTCACTGGGGACACGTGCGCCGCGTTGCTCGAGTGGAAGGGCCGACCGCCAATCATCATCGATGAATCAGACGGAGAAGTCGGAACCCTGGCGACGGCCTTGGCGGGAGGATACGTCGGCACCAGTCACAAGAACTGCAAGGGCGTCTTCAAGGGGATTGCAAATGCCTGCCTCATCGCCCATCGGCGCGCGCTCGACCCCGCGCTTCCTTTGCAGATAAGCGCCGAGGATCTCTCGAATGTTGGCCCCATCGCGCTCCAGCAGGATCTCGCCGTAATTGCTACCCTGGGTATCCCTCACGCGGAACGTAATGGGCACCATTACTTCACCGCTCTCCGGCAGTTTCCGCCTGCCATTTCGGCAGCCGTCTCTGCCGCGCATCCTGATCTCTTTCGGCAGCATTCAGAGGGATATCCCGTGGTCCGGTTGGAGCACGGTGCAATGGATGTGACCAGCGTGGTGGCTGCTCCTTTCGGAGTTGGATGCGCCCTGGACTTTGCCGCGCTCACTCCGCTAGCCGATTGGCGCGCAGACTCCCTGGGCTGACCTACCGGGCGCGCTCCATAGCCTCGCTCGGCCGCTCTGCCCGCGGCTCCGCAGGCCTTCCGACCCGCCCGCCCGTGACCTTCGAGGCAAAGTGCATCCCATGCCCGAGCAGCCACTTCGCCCACGCAAACTCTAGCGCGAGGATCGCCAGACCAGCCGGGATCACAATGAAGGCCGGTCCAGGTAGGACAGTCATTAACACTCCGAGCAGCAGTATGGTAAAGCCTACGACGCTGATCACCAGCCGCCGCGCCGGCTTTGGCTGGATCCTATCGAGCATCTGCTCGAAGCGGTTCCAGTTCCTCGTGATAAAGCGAATCATCTGAGTGACTTCGGGTTAGAGCGATTCGCCGCGCGGCTCCTTACAGCTCCAGGAAGTTCTTGAGCAGCCGCTTCCCCTCGAGCGTCAGGATCGACTCGGGATGAAATTGCACCCCGTGGATCGGCAGCTCCCGATGGCGTAGACCCATGATCTCGCGCTCCGCAGTCTCCGCCGTGATCTCCAAACAGTCCGGCAGCGAGTCGCGCCGCACGATCAGCGAGTGGTACCGCGTCGCCTCGAAGGGCGTAGGCAGCCCCGCGAAGACGCCCTGATTCTGATGCAGGATCGGCGAGGTCTTCCCGTGCATCAGCCGGTCGGCCCGCACCACGTCACCGCCGAAGACATCGCCAATGCACTGGTGACCCAGACATACGCCGAGCAGTGGCGTGTTCTGGCCGAAGGTGCGGATCACCTCGTTGGAAATGCCCGCTTCTTTTGGCGTACACGGTCCTGGCGAGATCACGATCCGCTCCGGCTTTAGATCGCGGATCTCCTCCACGGTGATTTCGTCGTTCCGCTTCACCATCATCTGCGCCCCCAACTCTCCGAAGTACTGGACGAGATTGTAGGTGAAGGAGTCGTAGTTATCGATGACGAGCAGCATGGCTAGGTGGCGTGGCAGACCGCGTTGGCCAGGGCGATGGCGGCCATCATGCCCATGGCTTTGTTCACTGTTTCCTGATGTTCGCCCTCTGGCGTGCTATCCGCAACCACGCCAGCCCCTGCCTGTACGTAGGCCTTCCCGCCCTTTAGCACCACGGTGCGGAGCGCGATGCACGAGTCGTGGTTCCCATCGAAGCCGAAATACCCTACGGCACCTGCATAGACACCGCGCTTACTCTTCTCGAAGCTATTGATGATCTGCATCGCGCGCACCTTTGGCGAGCCGCTCACTGTTCCCGCCGGGAAGGTCGCGCGCATCACATCGTACGCGCTCTTATCCCAGCTCAGGTCTCCGGTTACATGCGAGACGATGTGCATCACGTGGCTGTACTTCTCGATCGTCATGAAGTCGCTCACCACCACGCTCCCGTAGTCGGCGATTCGCCCGACATCGTTGCGCGCCAGGTCCACGAGCATCAGGTGCTCCGCGCGTTCTTTCGGATCGGCGAGTAGTGCATGGGCGTTGCGAGCGTCTTCTTCTTCATCCACCCCGCGGCGCTTCGTCCCGGCAATTGGCCGGATCTCGACCCGCCCATTCATCGCGCGCACATGTACTTCCGGGGACGAGCCCACCAGCGAGAAGCGTCCGCCCAGCTTCAGGCAGAACATGTAAGGCGAGGGATTCACCAGCCGCAGCGCACGGTAGAGTGTGAGCGCGTCGCCCGTGTACTCCGTTTCGAAACGCTGCGAGGGGACGATCTGGAAGATGTCGCCCGCGTGGATATACTCCTGGGCATCGCGCACCATCTGCCGGTACTCGTCCGGCTGGGTATTGCACGCTGGAGTCAGCGGCTGCACCGCCGTCTTTGTATGGATCGGCCGTAGCGTCGCCGGTTTCGCCAGCAGCGCCGCCAGCTGCTCGATCTGTGCCTTCGCCCCTGCGTACGCCGCTTCGGTGTCCCCGTCTTTGACCAGCGCATTGGCGAGAATCCGAAGCCGCCGGGTGCGGTGATCGAATACCAGCAGCGCCTCCACGAGCATGAAGAGCGACTCCGGCAGCTCCAGCTCGTCCTTCGGAGCCGGGCCGATACTCGGCTCGAAGAAGCGCACCATATCGTAGGAAAGATATCCCACCGCACCGCCGCCGAAACGCACCGGACCCGTGTCCTCGAGGATGGCGGCGGGGACGAGCTGATACCGGTCCATCAGCCGCTCCAGCTCACGAAGCGGATCGTCCGCAGTCTCGAACTCCTTAGTCGCGCCCGCTTCCGTTATCCGGATCGTGCGCCCGTGGCTCTCGAAGATGGCGCGCGGATTCGTTCCCACAAAGGAAAAGCGACCCGCCTGCTCGCTCTTTTCCACGCTCTCGAGGAGAAAGGAATAGCCGCCGTCGTCGAGCTTTTGAAAGGCCGACACCGGTGTCTCGGCGTCCGCGATGATTTCGGTATGAACCGGGATCAAATTGCCCTGCTGCGCGAGTGTACAGAACTCCGCGTAGCTGGGCTGAAGAGGATAATCATTCATGTGCAAAACCCGATCGCCACTGTCAAACGGGACAGCTCCTCGGGGACGTTAAGTCTGATAGGCTTTTGCGGGATCGAAAACTTTGTCATCGGCGACTTCGAGCAGGGATCCCTTTCTGTCTAGTTCCTGGAAGAAGCAGCTCTCATGGCCCGTGTGACACGCGCCTCCGACCTGCTCCACTTCGAAAAGCAACGTATCGGCATCGCAATCCACATACCATCGCTGCACCGCCTGCGTATGCCCGCTGGTCTCTCCTTTTAGCCAGTACTTCTGACGCGAACGGCTCCAGTAATGCATCAGCCCCTTCTCCAGCGTCATCTCGAGCGAGCTGGCATTCATCCACGCCATCATCAGGACACGCTTCGTCGTGGCGTCCTGGACGATCGCGGGGATCAATCCGTCGGAGTTATACTTAAGTGAGGTATTCATGGAGCGGCAGAGCGAGAGAGAGTTCTGAGAAAGAAAAAGCCCGATGATCCGTCAGGAATCATCGGGCGAAAGTTCGGCGCACAAATGGCGACGACCAGACTGGCGAAGCGCCAGTCTCGAGCCCGTCTTAGTGATGCCACCAGTGCAGGAAAGTCACGGGCGGTGTATATGGGTGGCGTCAGGACGACGCAACCGTTTTTTCCTCCTCCCCTTGGCGCGCCCTGGCAGAGGGGTGTCTACGAAATACACGAAAGCTACGAAAAGGGGGAGGGGACTGGGTCCGCGAAAAGGACGCCAAAGGACGCGATAAGGGCATGGATACACGATGGGCACTTCCTTCTTTGGGAGCCCGGACTTTCCTGTCCGGAGTTTCAATCTGCATCCGCTTCCCACCTTTCAACTCTCGACCACCATCCCCTCCGATCCTCGAGCTTATTTGTAGACCCATCCCTTCAACTCTAGATGGACTAACCAGGTTGCTTCACGCCGTTGGAAAAGGTGAGTCTGTCGGTCGCGTCTCCGCACCTTCTCCCGCCGCCCCCTAAAATTCCGCCACGTTGTGTTCACCTAAGGCCTTGGAATGTCGTTCGAACGGAGGGAACCTGGGGTGGACCGAGAGTCATATCTCCTCCCCGGCTACTGAATTCTGCTCATCGGGTAGACCGGTCGACTCACGCACCTCTGAATCCCGCTCTCCAGGTAGTAAAATCCACTCAACCCTGCAGCTCCTCTTGCTCTCCGTTCGGTTATCTCCTCTCAGCGGTGAGAGGAAATCCCTCGGACTTGATCTTTTTTTACTCTCCCGAGAGTCTATTTTACTCAACCGACACTTCTTTCCTCTTACGCTGAGACTGGAAAAGAGTCTCTAGAGAGTCTTTTCACCTCACCGGAGAACGAATAAGTCTCTCCCAAGAGCAAATAAGTCTCACCCGATAGTGAGCCCAATCTCTAGGGAGAACTAAATCATCTCACCGATGACACAAAAAGACTAAATCTTGAGGTAAAAAGAGTGTACCGAGAGAGAAAACGACTCAAATTCGGGCATATTGGCTAGAAGCAGATCTTGTGCTGAGCTGTTTGGCACGCATTCTGGTGAACACGAGTTTAGAAACTGGAGGGTCCGGGGTGTTCTACGCCCTGGCTGTTTATGCGTTTCCTGGCGCGCCGTGAACCGATGCTTCCGGAGTCCCAGACGAGTTCCAAGGGCGTGAGTAGCGCGACGCCAGTGCCTCCAATCGGCGCAGGAGGGTTCAAGCTTTGATGTCCCAAAGGGGCACCGGAGATTAAGCAGGTGGCGCAAGCCCCCGTGTTCTAATCCTAAAGCATACGTCCTGAAGGGACGGCGGAAGGGCTGCAAATCCCGCTTAGCCGAAAGGCAGTTCGGAGGACCTCTTCTCCGTGGCAGCCACGCAGGTTATGAACGAACGGACGCCGCTTTTGGCTTCCAAAAACGACCGGCTAAGTCTCTAGGCAAGGTGCCGCTCGCGGTGAGTAAACCCAGTCCCCCCGGTTTTTGTCCCAGTTGGTTTCGGTGAAGGAAATAAACCGCCTCTTTTACAAAGCGAACTAACGAATGAAGAACTCGATCCTCCTACTCGGTGCAGCAGCTCTCGTGGCAACACTTACGCTTCCAACTACGGCGTCTGCTACGATCCTTGCTTCCGACAACTTCACCATTGCCAACGGCGGCTTCGGATTCGATCCGGCGGATTCGTGGGAAAATCACAACGCGATCAGTGGCATCTTGGATACATCGTTGGGTGGGGGACAGTCTTTCCGAGTCCTCTCTACTGCCATCCCTGTCTCGACATTTGACAGGATCTACGTCCGCTTTGACTTCGCGGATAACGATGGCGACGGAGCCGCTTGGGGCGGTCTGGCGGCGTTCAACGTAGATGGCGAGCGAATCTTTTTGGGAAATGCAACTACCCCGAACGATTTCGCTATCGGCAACCTTGATGGCGGCGGTGACCTCGTTTCCAGCACACCTGCCGTTCCTATCGATGACACTGATTTTCATACCGTGATCATGGAGATCGATATTGATGCGGTTGCGCCGGGCAACCATCAGTTCAGCCTTTGGGTGGACAATTTCAACATTGCTTCGCCAAACGCCACTGGCGCCCGCATAGATTTGCAGGATACCTGGACTCGAATCCGCTTCGCCGGCGATGGCCCCGAGCCTTTCCGCGCCGACAATCTCGTCATCGGCACTAGTGCTGTTGATGTGGGTCTCATTCCCGAGCCAGCCAGCGTGGGATTGCTAGGTTTAGGCGCGCTGATGCTAGGGACGCGCCGCCGTCGTTCCTAAACGCCTTCGGCTCGAGCGCTGAAAGATTTACCACCGCCCGAGGCTGCGCGACCCGCAATCTCGGGCGTTTTGGCGTCAGCCCACAGGCGAGGTCGCTTCGGAGCGCTTGTCATTGATATCGATGTCATGGCGTCAGGGAACGCAGGAGTCTTACTTACGACCATTTCCAACCCGGCGCGCGGATCGCTGCCAACGTCTTCCGGACGGTCAGTCCGCGCCCGGCATGGCCTGCATAGGTGTCGCATCGGTACCGACGCGCAGCGAGATCTGCCGCAGTGAAATCGAAAGTCTTCCGAAAGGGCACCTTCATGCCAAGCAGCAGGGTGAAGTACCCGCCGATCTTGAACTGATTATGCGGGTTCGAGAGTAGAGTTTGCCCCCAGAACCCATCGGGTCCGTTTTCCTCGTAATACTCGACAACCGGCTCCGCGCCAGCGAGGTCCGTTGATTCCCGGCAGTGCCGCCAGAACTCGGTATCAAGCCGGGTTAAATTTGTAGTGAAGCGCCAGAAAGCCGCGGATATCGTCCCAAGAGCGCTCGAAGAAGCTGTTGAATGCCGCCGCCTGGCTCGGGCGCGGCTGTCGATCGGCCCGTACGAGACTACTTGCGAGCGTCCGGCTCTGCTGAGCAATTACGCCAAGCGCGGTCGCTTCGAGCGGTTCAACAAAGCCAGCCGCGTTGCCGATCGCGACCACGTTTTTTACCCACTGCCGCGCGTATCGACCCGACACGAACGGGACAATTCGCGTCGGACCGACCTTTGGGTTCTTTGCCCGAAACTCCCGTTCGGCCTCCTCGTCGCTGATAAACCCGGGCGCATATACGTAGCCACGGTTGATGCGGTTTTCGTGCTCGATCTGCCAGGCCCAACCAGCGTTCATTGTCTCGCAGGTGGTGTAAGGCTTGATCAACTCATCCTCCGGAGCGGAACGGTCCCAGCCGCCGACCACCGCCCGCTCGCAGAATAGACTGGAGCGGAAGCTGATGAAGGGTTCCTTAAATGCCTGGCCGAGGAGCACGGATCCGAAGCCTGAGCAATCCACGTAGAGATCTGCAGTCTCCACCCCTCCGGAGGCGAGGACGAGGCCGGTGATGCCGCTTTCGTCCTGTTCGACAGTTGCAACCTTGTCGTCGTGAGTCTCCACGCCAATCGCCTCGGCCCATGTCTCCAGGAAATTCACGAACTTCTCGTTCTCGAAATGGTAGGCAACGTTGTTATGAAAGAGCGGTCGGCCTTTCTCCTGCGCGAAGGCCCGGTCGAAGGTCATCAACGCTGAATAGATATCGGGACACGCGATATCGTCGTCACAGTAGAACCCGTTAGCCTTGGCCAGAGTAGGTTCGTGAGCATCGAGGCCAGGACCGAAAGTATAGTTAAATGACGACCGCGGACCCCAGATGAACTTGAGGCCGAGCTTCCAGGTCGGCTGCGCCAGTTCATGGAATTTCTTCGGCGAAAGCTTCAGGTACTGATGGAGAAAGTCTGTGAGCCCAGCGGTCGAGCCCTCGCCGACCCCGATAATGCCCATCTCCTTCGAGCGAATAATGCGAACGGTGAGATCCGGCATGCGGGACTTCAGCGCCAGCGCCGCCATGAAGCCGGCGCTACCGCCCCCAAGCACGGTGATCTTGTTCACGGGTTGCATCTTACGGAATGAAGCGGATCACCATTTGTGGCGCGAGCTGAATTGCGTGCGCGATCAATAGGTACCGGTTGCGCCGGGAACACATGTGCCAGGTGCAAAGGGGTGCGGGCATACGAAGAAGGCACGGTTCTCTACAGCTCTCTGACGGTTATGAACTACGAGATCGGCGGGAGAAAGGCAGCGTGTCCTGAAGGGACGCCGGAGATTACCCGGGTGGCGTAAGCCCCCGGATCCCGATCCGAGAGCAGGCGTCCCAGAGGGCCGTCCGAAGGACTGCACATTGCGCTTAGCCGAAGGGGTGGTCCTTGACCTGCGATCGGCGGGAAAAAAGCAGCGTGTCCTGAAGGGACGTCGGAGCTTAGCCGGGTGGCGCGAGCCCCCGGATCCCGATCCGAGAGCATACGTCCAGAAGGGATGGCGGAGGGACTGCACATTGCGCCTAGCCGAATGGCAGTTCGGGCCGTCTCCGCTGTGGTAAACACACAGGTTTGGCACAACCGGAGGCCGCTCGTAGCCCCTGGACGAAACGCGAAATCTTTAGGAAATGCGCCGCTCGCGCGCTACCCCTACGAACTCCAGCGCGTAACCCAATGCGGCGACGATCAGCCCGATGCCAATCGAACGAGGTGCCGAAGTGAAAACGTGGAGAATGATAGTCGCTCCAGCCCCCAAAGCCAGGAAACGCACCAATCGCTGCGTCTCGAAATCGATATTGCGTGAGGTGTAAGGCAGAAGTGCTGCCACCATCCCGAGGCCCAGGGCTGCCCAGCCAAGGCCTTTTCCAAGCGAACCGCCGGCAACTTGGATCTCCTGTTTCGATGGGAAAGGGATCATCTGCGTGACGGGAACGCTGTCGTGATGAGCATTTCCCGGCATCATGCCTTGCACCTGGGTATTGAGTTGGCCCATGACGCGGTTGAGCTCTTCGTTTGGGTCAATGACCAGCCAGGGCAAAAAGAAGCCGATCAGCAGAACGCCCGCGCCGATCAGTACAAGGCGCTGAGCACTGGTCATGACAATCGGCGCTGGCTCCGAGGCGCGTGCGGTGGAACCGAGTGCATTCAGCAGCTCCGCGCTTTCCATGGCTGTGATTTTCCCGCTCTCGAGTAGCGAGAGCACCTTCTCACGATCACTGGCCATGCTGTCTGCAGTCGGCAGCGGAGTGCCTGTGGCACTCGTGGGCGGAACAATCGCCGGATACACGGCCAGCGCGCCCAAGGTGGTAAAGAGCATGAGCGGGAGTGATAGATCGAAGCCCTTCCAGGCGAGCACGGCGATGAGCAGCGCAGGAATTATATTGCCGCCACCAAACCACGCGCGCCACCCGACCGAGCCGAAGGTGCGTTCCTCCTCAGTTAGATTTCCCTCCACCCACTTGCGCCAGAGCCGGATGACAAAAGGAATCGCCGTGAGGACGCAAAGGATTGCTGCGAAAACACGGGTCATTTCGTCGGAACTGCGCAACCGTGCATCGCCACCCCGGACTATAAATATCGCAAACCAACAGCCCGTCACGATGAGGGACACCGCCCAGAGGAAAAGCGCACGCTCTCGCGGGAGGGAACTATAGCGGAGATAGTAGAAGGCCAGCGCAGTGGCGAGCAAAGCCACTGGGAAGAGAGCGGGTATGGCCCAGCTTGGTGAATTCGAGCTCATCGTATGACGTGGTGATTATGGTTTGTTCTCTTTCAAAAGCTGAGTCGCCTCCTGCACGGAAATCTCGCCACGCTCAAGTTGCTCCAGGATGCCTTTTGGCCCCGAGGGCGAGGGCTGATTGCCGAGCAGCACGTTTACGAGATCCAGCCGCTTGATGACGGTGGGGTAGGAGATTCCGATCTCCTTCTCCACATCGCGGATCTTCCCCTGGCAGCGGAGGAAGGTGAGCACAAAGGCCTGAAGCTCCGGTGGGAGACGCAGGAGGGCGTGAATTGGAAGGGCAGTGTCGATCGTGGTTGCGCATTGCGCGCACCCGAGGCGCCGGATCTCCAGCGCTCCCTCACAGACGGGACAGCGCGAGACCAGCTTCTTCG
This sequence comes from Spartobacteria bacterium, assembly GCA_031389825.1. Classification (GTDB taxonomy): domain Bacteria; phylum Verrucomicrobiota; class Verrucomicrobiia; order Chthoniobacterales; family Chthoniobacteraceae; genus JANMSW01. The sequence goes on along the minus strand of JANMSW010000021.1, from coordinate 91,281 downwards.
TTGGGCCATTTCGGGGGTTCATGCGCCTGCTCGCTGAAGACAAACATTGAAGAACTTAATTGAGACATCAAGAAAATTGATATTCGCATGAAACTCGCGGTTGATTGTGACCTTTGACTAGCGAAATCAAGACGGCGGCTGGAGATTGCCACGGCGCGGCGAGGCAGAGACCGTCGTGCCGGGTCGTGACCTTCTGGTGGCAGGCCCCGGAAGCGGCAAGCAAGTGGGCGATATGCTCCTATACCGGAACTCTAGCTTTCTACCCCGGAGGTATGATGAGTTCCCATCCGTCCGCAGAGACAAACGTCGCCCACCGGCATAGCCTGTGATTTCAAATGCCGACCCTGTACATCTTTGCTGGCCTGCCAGGCACCGGGAAGACAACCCTGGCTCAACTGCTGGCACGAGCGAAGAACGCAACCTATCTCCGGATCGACACGATAGAACAGGCGCTCAGGGACCTCACCGCGATTGAGCCGCATGGAGAGGGATATAGTTTGGCGCATCGGCTCGCGTGCGACAACCTCGCACTCGGCAACAGCGTAGTCGCCGACTCCTGCAACCCCTTGGAGCTCACGCGATCTGAGTGGGAGCAGGTAGCGCTGCAAGCAGGTTGCGCCTATGTGAACATCGAGGTGATCTGCTCCGACAAGTCCGAACACCGCGATCGTGCAGAGAAGAGGACATCCACTGTGAAGGGACTGGTGTGTCCCACTTGGGCGGAGATCGAAGCACGCAATTACGAACCTTGGACTCGAGACCGAATCGTTGTGGACACCGCCGAATACACCGAGACCCAGTCATTTGAAGAGCTAAGGCTACTGCTAGAAGTCTCTCGCCTCGCGGATTCTTGAGAGATCGCGTACTCCTCGCAGTAAGGTAATGTGCTTCGCCTCGCTAAGCCGAATTCTCATTTGTCCGCGTGGTACCGGGACTTTCCAACCCAGGCCAGAATGGCGGGGGGCTCGTGCTTCTTGTTGGCCCGAACTTGGATCAAACACGACCTCGAATTCACAATCGCTGTGACGCGGGATAGTTTTTCCACCACTGGTTGCGCTTTCATTAACGGACAACATCAGGGAGTCGCATCTTAGAGTAGTGATGAAACACCACTCCCCTGCGCCTCCAAGCTTGCATACGACTTCGCATTCCCGTTCGGCATCACACAAATCACGAGAGCGTAATTTCCGTCGCAACCCGATGATCTGCTACAAAGGCGTGAACATTTTTAATCGATGAACAACCTCAATCTCGCCGTTCAATTCTTCCTCCAGATTGCTGTTATCCTGCTTTTTTGTCGCTTAGTCGGCGCTGTTGCCAGACGCTTCGGACAACCGCAGGTTGTTGCGGAAATGGTTGCCGGTGTGCTGCTCGGGCCTTCGCTTTTCGGACTAATCTGGCCAGAGGCACAGGCGTGGATTTTCCCATGGGATCGGACGCAGACGACACGTGACACCCAGAGTTACCTCTTCCCCGCATCGCAGCTCGGTCTTGCGCTCTACATGTTTGTAGTTGGGATGGAGTTCCGAGTGGACATCCTGCACAAGCGGCTGCGCAGCTCCATCGCCGTTTCCATCGCCGGAATGGTGACGCCATTCGTCCTCGGCGCCGGGCTGGGCTGGGTGCTGTTTCATTATACAGAGCTTTTCCCCGCGAAGACAAAACTCACCGAGGCTATGCTCTTTCTTGGAGCTGCAATGTGCATCACCGCCTTCCCAATGCTGGCGCGGATTATCCATTTCAAGAAACTCTCGGGCACGACCATGGGGACGGTCGCTCTCGGCGCGGGCGCGCTCGACGACGCTACCGCGTGGTGCCTGCTCGCTGTCGTACTGGCCAGCTTTGATAACAACTGGAGCCACGCGTGGGTGAACATTGGCGGCGGCGCGGGCTATGTAGCCCTCACGCTCCTCGTTGTGAAACCACTGCTCGCTCGTGCGAAAGCTCTGCTGGTGAAAAACGGCACATTGACCGAAGCGGGGCTGGTGACTGGTCTCGCCCTAATGGCGCTGGGCGCGTGGTTTACTGATCTCATTGGTCTGCATGCGGTTTTTGGTGCGTTCGTAATGGGTGCTGCGATGCCGCGGGGCGTGGTCTCGCGCGATCTAATCGGGCGCATTCAGCCGCTTACCGTCGCACTGCTTCTGCCGCTCTTTTTTACCTACTCCGGGTTGAACACAAAGATCGGTCTGCTCAACACCAGTTACCTATGGCTCGTGTGCGGCGCGGTGCTTGTAGCCGCGGTGCTTGGGAAAGGCGTCGCCTGCTGGATCGCGGCGCGTGCCACGGGCATCCCAAATCGGGAAGCGCTCGGCATTGGCGTTCTGATGAACGCGCGAGGGCTTATGGAATTAATCATCATCAACATAGGCCTGCAGCGGGGCATTATCTCGCCAGCCCTTTTCGCGGTGCTCGTGATTATGGCTGTGGTCACCACGCTCATGGCATCACCGATCTTTGATCGACTCGTCGGAACCTCTGGATCCATTGAACCACAAGAGCCCGGAGACGATTCGCCTAAAGCGGAGACAGGCTGCAATCCAAGCGCAGCTATTTGAGCTGCAACAAACGCCAGTAGTAGCCTCATGGCCGCTTCGCCCCTTGTGCTTTGCTGCCGATGCTATCTCAAGTGCCGTGGCACTCGGAAAACGAAGCGCAACCTTTTGGGGCAGGATGACGTTGTGTCAGGACGGACCTGAGTAGCACCTCGTCGAGACGATTGATCTCGTTCGTGAGCAAGCTGTGCGTCTGGACGTTTTGGATACTCCTCGAGATGACGAAGGCAGAAGACAGCGCCACGATCCTGCAGATCGACAACACGCTGGAGATTCTCCACTAGTCGCTGCACGTTGCGGCTGCCTCTCGGAGGAGCTTTCAGACCATGTCGAATTTGGTGCGCGGGCGAGGTGTTCGGCAGGAGGACGACCGTGAATATGTCCCGAACACAGTTCATCCAGCGGTAGATTTGCTGCTTTGGAGAGTAGCGCGAGACGCTCGTAGGAATCTGACTGCCCCGAAGCTGTACAGCTTACGGGTGATGTCATGCGCGCTTGGACTGGGTGGAACACTCCGGCGGAAAATTCCAGATCTCGTCGAAAACAGATCGACAAAGACATCCGTTAATATATTCACAGACGTTAATAGGTTAACAGATTCCGCCACCAAATGAAATCCAAGACCGACGACCTTCCCCGACGCGAGCGCCAGATCATGGAGGCGGTTTATGCGGCTGGTGAAGCCACTGCCGCGGAAGTTCGAGCGGCGATCCCGGATGCGCCCAGTGATTCGGCGGTTCGCACCTTCCTCCGACTATTGGTCGAGAAAGGGCATCTGCGACATCGGCAGGACGGAATGCGCTACATCTACGAACCCACCCAGCCCCGCGGCCAGGCTGCGCGCTCGGTCCTGCGGTCGGTGGTACGCACCTTCTTTGGTGGTTCGGTGGAGAAAGCGGTGGTCGCCCTCCTCTCCCAAAGCAGCGGTAAGCTTTCCGAGGAAGAGTATGAACGGATCGCTGGAATGATCGAGAAAGCTCGGAAGGAGGGCAGATGATCCACGTCTCAATCTCTGAATGGTCGCTGGTATTCCTCGTCGCATGGGTGCTGAAGGCGACCTTGATCATGATCGCGGCCATTACGCTAACCTGGGTATTGCCAAAGGCCTCGGCAGCCGTGCGGCACTTGATCTGGCTGGTTGCGCTCTGCGGGACGGCTGCCTTGCCCATCCTGACCGTGATCCTGCCCGACTGGTATTCCCCAAAGTGGCAGCTGCCCTTGGAACGCGCATACGTGATAGCGCCGGTAGATCCTACCTCGGATCGGCAGCCCACACCTCCTCGATCAAACCTGGAAGCTCAAGAGCAGGAGTCAGCGTTCGCATCTACCCTGACCCAGAGCGGCTCGACATTGGGCTGGTCTCGCGCCGTGGTGACGATCTGGCTCACCGGACTGGCGCTGCTCGGATTTCGCACATTCCAGCGTGTCTTTAGCCTTTGTCGAATTGCTCAGCGAGATCTCCAGGTAATTCCCGACACACGGATTTTGGCCATACTCAAGGATTGCGTGGCGGAGCTTGGGATCCATAGGCCTGTCGCGTTGGTCAGTGGGATGCATCGGATCACCGTTCCAATGACCTGGGGCTACTGGCGGCCGACTGTGCTCCTTCCTGTGACCGCGTCGACATGGGGTGAACCGAGAGTCAGGGCGGTGCTCCTGCATGAACTCGCGCATATTCGACGCGGCGATTGGCTGAGTGTCCTGCTCTCCCAGTGCGTCTGCGCGCTGCTGTGGTTTCACCCGCTCGTATGGGTGGCGGCACGAGCGCTGCGCTGCGAGGCCGAGCAGGCTGCCGATGACTGCGTGATTACGGCGGGAGTTCGTCCATCGGAGTACGGCTCTGAGTTGCTCGCCATCCTTCAACTTTCAGCGAAGCAAAACACCACAACCAGTGAAAGGAACCTGAGTATGACCCCCGCGATCTCGATGGCCCAACCACAAACAATTGAACAACGCATCCGCGCACTCCTCGATGAAAAGCGGAGTCGTCGCACACTCTCAGGAGGCAGTATGGCGATGGCGTGTGTCGTTGCCCTCACCACCTTGCTGCCACTCGCAGCCCTACAGGTCACAGCAGCCGAGACAGCCCCTGCCACTGGTGCCACAGCAACACCCGCGACGCCGGCGATTCTTGATCTCTCCACGCCGGAATCCGCTCTGAAAGCGTTTGTCACGGCCTTGAATAGTGGGAACCTTCCTGGCGCTTCAGGCGCGGTGCAGGGAGGCAAGCTACAGCCAATCAACCCAGGCTTGGCGGCCAAATTCTCGGAAGGGCGTCCGCACTTTGAAATCTCGGGAGTCGCGGCCACGATCGAGGGAGACACCGCAACCGTGACCATTGCCTCGACTACGACCACATCCGTGGGCTCCCAGTCACCGGACGCAAAGCAGAAGGTCGATAGGCAGGGTGAACAGCGACTTACCCTGCGCCGCGAGAGCGGTGCCTGGAAGATAGTACCAATCCAACCTGATGCTCCCAAAGGAGCTGACCAGACCTCGATGTTTCTGAACATTGCCAGTGCGCTTGCCGCGTCCGATGAGGTGCTCGCCCGCTATCGGGATCGTGCGCAACAGGGTCAGTGCGCGAGTAATCTAAAGCAGCTGGCAATTGCAGCGCACATGTATGCGCAGGCGCATGGAGATCGCCTGGACTTCACCGTTGAGACAGCAATGAAAGCACTGCTGCCACAGTTGGAGAACAATGAAAAACTCTTCAGCTGCCCGAGCAACGACAAGGTTCGCTACGCGTTCAACCAGAAGTTGGTAAAACGATTACTAGCCGACATCAGTAAACCCGCCGAGACCGTCCTCTTCTACGAGACGACGGCTGGTGAGGGAGTCCGTCCGGGAGGTGTTGCCGCTCCGGTAGCGCCTACGTCCATGCATGGGGAAACGGTCAATGTCGTCTTCGTGGATGGTCACGTGGAAACGATCAACGCGAAGGACACCGTATCATTACGGTGGGAGCCATAGGGTTCCGATGGCGGTGAAGCCGCTTCAGCACGTTGATGTTCATCCTGTCCTGCGCTTTAGCAGCTCAATCGGAATGATCGCGGCAGTACTTCGGGGGCGGCGGGTATCTGGTCTTCGATCGGAGAAGAGGAAAGAGAATACCCGCAGCGCTTCCGCCAGGCTGGTGTTTAGTGACCTCAACTAAAGTTTAAACATCGCGCGCTGCGTGACTGGTCTGGCCATCGATCGGTCGCAAATCCTTGCTCATGAATATGGATTGCCACAGTCTCCGGCTGCCGGATTCCGAAACTTCTTAGGATTAAGATGAACAAGAACACGATTTGCATTTGGTTCGATAAAGACGCCGAGGAAGCTGCACATTTCTACGCGCAGACCTTTCCAGACAGCGCGGTGCAAGCGGTCCATCGCGCGCCGAGCGACTATCCGAGCGGCAAAGAAGGAGACGTTATTACCGTTGAGTTCACAGTCTGCGGCGTGCCGTGCGTCGGGCTCAATGGAGGCCCGATATTTAAACATAGCGAGGCGTTCTCTTTTCAAATCGCGACTGACGATCAGGCTGAAACCGACAAATACTGGAATGCGATCGTCGACCACGGCGGCGAGGAGAGCGAGTTCGGATGGTGCAAGGACAAATGGGGCCTCTCATGGCAAATCACTCCGCGCGTGTTGACCGACGCAATGGCCAAAGGTGGGGATATCGCCAAGCGGGCCTTCGAGGCGATGATGACGATGGGGAAGATCGATGTCGCCAGAATCGAAGCTGCAGTGCGCGGAGACGGATGATAGGCAGGGATCATCCGCGCAGTATTTGATAGAGGCACAACCTGCAGGGGACTCAGTAGCGCGAGTCTGTACTCAGGGGTAGCCGAAGGTAGCAGAACGTGCTGGGTGGCCCGACCGTGAACGATGGGAACCGGCCCGCGGGTCCGCGGTCGCGATGAGCTAGTTATCGGCTCTCTACAGCTCTTGAAGGCCTGCCGCGATCCGGTTTGTTCCGCTTGGCAACGATCGTCACGGTTGTCTCTCCGACCGTGACATTACCCCAACGGTCGCGGGCTTCAACGGTGATGGTGTAAAGGCGGTCCGTGTTGAGATTGGTCGTCTCCGCCCGCAACCGAACGGCTTGTTGGTTCCGTCCGAGGATCCAATCGGGAGCGTGGCGCGGGCGGCGTCTGGCGGGGTCGCTGCTTTCGACGTTGGTGATCCGCCAGGTGATTGGTTCACTAGGATCAGACGCTTGCACGTCCAGGCGCACGAGAACAAAACGGTTGCCCTGCGCGGAGATCCGGGACGGGGTAGCCACAACGCTTCGGATCACTGGGCCTTCAAGATCTTCCGTACCCACGGTGACCGTAAATGCGTGCTCTGCTTCTCCGTCCCCATCTCTCTCATCTGCCACCACGCGGAAACGGTGTACGCCTGGAGGCAGAGTGTGGGTGATCGAAGAGGTGCCCTCGGTAAAGGGGACGCCGCCATCAACGAAGTGCCGAAACGTCTCAATTTCATCGATGTACCAACGAACGTTCAGATCGGAGCCGTCTTCATCAACCACGCTGACCTCTAGCGAAACGTCGACGCTTTGACCGGGCTGCGCATCGATCTGCGAATCCTGAGGGACCTTGAGGAAGGTTGGCGCGAGAGACGACCTGGTAAGATCATAGATAAAGACTGCGCCCCGTTTGGTGGAGGTGCCGTAGTCACCCACGACCGTGCGCAGGGACGCGTTGGAGACAGATACTCCGAACGAGCTCGCAGGATCGTTCGAGGTTGGGGCGAGTTGCAGGCGCTGACTCCAACCCGAGCGGTTTAGCGAGAAGACGGAAGCGGAGCCGGGAACCTGAGTATCAGGCGTGGACGCAACCTTGAGCTGCGTGACCACGATATCGCGGTGATTACCATCGATCGCCACACGATGGCCAAAGCGGCTTCGATCTGGGAGTGGTTCGGCGGGGGTCAACTCCTGCTTCAGATGCCAGCGGTAGGGATGAGCGAGCCCTTGAATCTCGTAGAGATAGACTCGGCCTGGGGTATCCGCAGTGTAGCCGTTGCCCGGCTCGGCAATCACGATCTGGCCGAGATTTGTAGAGAGGCTATTGCCAAACTCCCCGCCGGGGATTGGACGTGGGGACTGGATCTTCTGAATCTGCCGCCATGTACCACCTTCGCGCCTGAAGGCGAACACCGCGCCAGCGTCGCCGGCCGCACCGGGAGCCCCTACCACCAAGTACTCGCCCAGCAGGACGACTGATGAGCCGAAGAATGCGCCTGCTTCAGGTTCATCAGACTGCACCCGGCTTACTAAAGTCCAGGCGCGCGACACCTCGTTTCGACGATAAATAAGAACGCACCCTTGCTCTGAATCGCCAAACGAATTTACCCCAATGGCCAGGACGCCATTTTCGAGACTGATCCTGTCATCACGCATCGAGGTATCATCCGGTGTGTTGATGGTCGCTGTCTGGCGCCAGAGTCCGTTCGGGTCCTTTTCGAAGATAAAGACCGGGCTGTGATAGGTCGCAATAGCTGCGGTGTTGCCATCGAGGCTGATTGCGTCACCGAACATTAAGGTGGGCACGGTATGCGCAGGTCGCAGCACTTGGTATTTGCGCCACTGTTCGAGACCGTCGAAGACCTGCTCGTAGACGTGAACCTCACCCTTCGTTTGCTCTCCAAATGGAGCTCCGACCATCAACGTCCGATTGTCGGTTGCCACCGAGAGTCCGAAGAGATCGTCCGGCGTCTGCGAACGAAGGACCGCTGCCGGGAGGATACGGGTGGCTACTATTTTGCCCGTGAATGATAGGATTAGTTCACCGTGTGGAGTGACAACGCTGAACTCCGTCAGCACGGGAATGGTCAGCGTCTCGAAATGGCCGGTTCGGGTTAGGGTCCCGGCAGATGCGGCACGGTTTGGTGCTCCATAGCCATGAAGATCAACGTATTCGCGTTCGATCCCCGCTGCTGAGTAGTAAACAGCACCATCCGCCAAAAAGAATCCTACTTCGCTCGGTAGAAAGGATCCGTCGGCGACATCAAGCGGTGGACCGTATTCCGTACTGAAATAGAAACTGAGACGGCTTGTCGAAAGAAACACTGGGCCAAGCGTGGGCGACGCGGCCTTCAAACCATATGAGCTATAGGTATCGCCATCCTTTCGTCCAGGGAGCAGTGGCGCCTTCTGGTAAAGCGATACGGCATGGCTGGTCTCAAGGGCCAGAGTGCCGTCTTGGAGATTACCGTTGAGCTCCCGGACAAAGCCGATCGAATCTGATCCAGGTATCTGCGGTACCAGAGGGGCCCCGGCGAACCGCCCACTGATTTTCAGAGAGCTCTGCGCTGGATCAATCGTGTAGTCGCCAGACCCAGCCCAGAGCGCGGGCGTGGAGCTGACGAGCAGGCAGAGCACCAACAGTACGAGGAGCTTCTTCATGGGAGGAGGGAGACCAACCAACTTGCTGCTCAGGATGCTACCGCAGGATCTGCTCTATCGCTTCCGATTGGTGACAAACTTTTCACAGCACTCTGATACAGTGAAGGACGGGCGCTCGTATTTCAATCAGATATCCCGCACCTCAATACCAAGCCGGTTGCATTAGGAGCAGCAGGGAGGCCACTGCGACGAGAACAGGAACCCACAGCGGAAGCGCTTCCTTCAAAGGTACTTCATCCCCGACGGATTGGTGTAGTAGCCAAACCGCACCTCCATGAATTTCTACACACGGGTCCTTTATAGTACCCTGGTCGTCTTTGCGTTGCTTGCCTTCCCGCCGCTCGTTCGTTCCGCGGAGCCGCCCGTCAGCATTATCTTCGACACGGACGTCGATCACGACTGTGACGATATAGGCGCTCTATACATTCTGCACGGCGCGGTTGAACGCGGTGAAGCGAACCTGCTCGCGACCATTGGGTGCACATCTTCTGACGCGATTGCACCGGCCCTTGACGCAATCAACACCTGGTTTGGCCGGCCGAGGATTCCGGTCGGCACTCTGAAGGACAAAGACTTCCTTGGGCATAGAGGCTTTGCCGCCGAGCTCATTGAGCACTTCCCTAGCAAGTTCCCGAGCGGTGCGGATTATCCTGACGCCGTAGCAGTCTACCGGGAGGTTCTCGCAAAACAGCCCGACGGAAGTGTGGTGGTACTCGCGGTAGGACCACTGCGCAACCTGAGCAACCTGCTGAAGTCGGCCCCGGACCAGGTGAGTTCCCTCGATGGCACAGCGCTCGTGGCGAAGAAGGTGAAGCGGCTGGAGGTGATGGGAGGGAACTATCCGCCGACTGCCAACGCCAAGGATGGCGAGTGGAACTTCAAACAAGATCCCGCGGCAGCCGCCTTGGTCTGCTCCAGCTGGCCGACCCCTATCTTGTTCAACGGAGAAGGGGGCTCCACGTGTTCCGGACGCCGGGTCACCTATGAAATGCCGGAGCATAATCCACTCACGATGGCTTACCGCCTCTATCCCAATGTAGGGTTTGCAGGCGATCGCCTAAGCTGGGACTCGGTTTCCGCCCTGGTCGCCGTCCGGGGTGCCAAACCTTTCTATGAGATTGTAAGCGGTGGAACGAATCTGACCGATCCCGTGACTGGCATCAATACATGGATACCCGGTAAAGACGGCGCACATTCGTACCTGGTGCTGAAAAGCCGGAAGCATGAGATCGAGAAGGCGCTCGAAGACATGCAGACGCTGGGTCAGGGACGGCCCACGAACCTAAAGGTTGATACCGTCTACTATGCTGATGCTGGGATGTGCCGGGTCACTCAGTCCGGCGAGCGAGACAAGAAGGGCGCATGGAGAGACAAAGCTCCTTCCAGCTGGATTCAATACGCGCATGTAGATGGACGAAAGCGCCTCGTCACCTCCTACGCGATTACCTCCCCGAATAAGCACCTACTTCCGCGCTCTCTGGAGCTTTTAGGCTCAAATGATCACGGCGCAACCTGGACTCAGCTGGACCTCCAGGAAGCTCCCGGCTTTTCCGAACAAACGCCCCGCCGTGAGTTCACTTTACGGGAGCCCGCAAAGTGGAACTGCTATCAATTGAAGGTAAAAGCAGCGGATGAACAGGAAGGCACGGCCATTGAATCAATCGAGCTCCTGGAGGCGGTCGACTGCACTCCTGGCGTGAAGGTTATCGGGGTGACGCTGGATCACACGGATTTAACGCTGACGGTGGACGGCCGCGCACCGGTCAACGCGACAATCGCACCGCTTGGTACGACTCATGAGCGTCAGATCAAATGGCAGAGCAGCGATCCTTCGGTTGCGGAGATCCGGCAGATCGGGGAGCAGACAGCGATGGTGGTCGGTAAGAAGGCTGGCACCTGCTCCATTACTGGAACGGTGGATAGTCAAAAGGCGTCCTGCTCCATTACGGTGACGGAATCCACCCTACCCGAAGGATGGAGCTACAACGAACTGAACGCGCCTCCAATCCCCGGTGAAGTGCTCGTCTCCGGCTCGAAGTTCACGCTTACGGGTTGTGGTCATGCAATGACCTCTTGGTGGGAGCGGGTCAGGGACCAGGGCGTCTTTGCGAGCAGGCGGGTTGAGGGGGACGTGGAGCTTATTGCGCAACTCACAGGCCTTGATCCTCAGGTGGGTGGGCGAACTTACCAATGGGATACCCGGCCACCAACGGCCTCGGGATTGATGATCCGTGAGTCCCTCAGTGAGGCGGCCGGTAAATTCTTTCTGGTTCAGGTTGAAGCATCTGGCAACCTGGTGTGTCGCTGGCGCAACAAGACTGGGGATCAGGATGATAATCAGAGCAAAGACCTGGGCAAAGCGACCCTGCCAGTTCACCTCCGGCTGCGTCAGCAAGGCGGTGAGATCCAGGTGTTCACGTCGATTGACGGGAGGAATTGGGGTGCGCCCCTGATGACCCACTCCACGACACTTGGTGGAGAGAGCCGGATCGGCCTTTTCGTGTGCTCTGGGAACACCTTTGCTTCGTCCACGGCGACCTTCGAGAACGTTGCGGTGAACGCCCGTTGATTCGCGGGTTCGTTGCGATCGTCGGCACGCGAGTCGAACTCGCGATAACTAGGACGCCCTACCTGAGGACGGACGTGTTTGCGTGACCGCTGTCATGACCATGCTGAACGACGATGGAACGCCTCGCGACGCAAGACAGACCGTGGGTGGAACAACCGGACCGCGCTATTCATCACGTCGAAGGTTTTGAATTTACTGCGCCCTTCTGAAGGCGCCGGATGGCACCTGTTTAAGGGTTGGCCAACGCGCTGGACTCAGCGTTCGAGTCGCTCGACGCCAGCTGCTTCGTGGAGCATCTGCATTGCATACGGAATTCTGAAGTATTGCCTACCGCTAAGGTCCGCGGAATAGCCAGAGAATGGTCCGCCTTCGACCCGGCCGATCGGGCCGCCAACTTCCTGCAAGGGGATTGTCTGAGAGGTCCCACTGGAGGCGCGCGCCTGTCCCGCCTCTTCCCCAAAGGTCCAAAACGCGATGAGACCCGGCATTTTGCTCACGAATTCAGCATTGCCACTTGGCTCCGCGGCTAAGCAAGAACTGGCGAGGGCGCTGAGCCCAAGGAGGGTGGAGAGGGATTTCATCTCGGGAAGTCTCGTACGGTTCCGGCGTGGGCTGCAATCATCCGAACAAAGGGAGTCAGGAGCCTCGGTTGGAGAAGGCGGCGGTACTCTCACCTTTCAAACGCCTGCGGTGGTAGGGAGTTCCTCTGAGTGAAATTGTTGCGGACGTCCTAAAAGCCCGGCTCAATTTCACTTTTGAGTGTATACGTCCTCCCGATAACGCCTGACCACCTGCTGTCCTGCCCCAATGTTGACCATCCCAACCGAACCAATCGGCAGTATTCCTCGTCCGATCGAGATCCTGGAGGCGATTGAGAAGCTCAATGACAGCGAGCATCCCGACCTCGAACCGCTCTATGAGGAGGCGATCCGGGACACTATCCAGCGCTTCGAGGCCACTGGTTCACCGGTCATTACCGACGGTGAGCAACGCAAGTATCACAACTTCTGGACGTACTGTGTGCATGGGATGGAGAACACCTCTCCCGATGGCTTTAAAATTCCTTTTGCGGCCGGTCACGTTCGTCGCATGCCACAGCTCACGGCGGGACCTTTCCGCTACCGCACCCGTGCGGATCGGTATCTCGAGGTCGCGAAGAGATACGCGACAGTTCCGCTTAAGCAGGCCGTGATCTCACCATCCGCACTGAGCCTGATGTATCCTGAAGCCGGGATAAGCGGTTATTCTCGGGACCAGTTCATCGAGGATCTGTTAAACGAGCACGAAAAGGAGATCCGCGCCTGCCTGCTCGCGGGAGCTCACAAGGTGCAGATCGATTTCACCGAAGCGCGGCTGGCCATCAAGATCGATCCAACGGGAAGCCTGCTGAACAGCTTCATCGACCTCAATAACCTCGCTCTCTCTCGATTTTCAGCTGAAGAGCGCCAGCGGATTGGGGTTCATACCTGCCCCGGCGGCGACCGTGACTCTACGCATAGTGCGGACGTGGATTATGGGGAATTGTTGCCCAGCCTCTTCGAACTCAAAGCCGGTAATTTCTACATCGCGCTCGCCGGCGAACGCGATCCGCGGAACGTTCTGACGATTATCCGCAGACACCTGAAACCGGACCAACGGGCGTTCGTTGGGGTGGTTTCGCCGATCGATCCTCGAATTGAGACGCCAGAGGAAATTCGCGACCGAATCCTGATGGCAGCCGATTACATACCGATGGGACAACTCGGCACCACAGATGACTGCGGGTTTTCGCCGTTCAGCGATGACAGGTCGACATCGCGCGATCAGGCATTTGAAAAGATTCGTGCGCGAGTTGCCGGAACCGCTCTTGCGGCTGAGCTTCTGACTGCTCACTAAATGGCCCCCGAGGACGAGGAGGCGCAACGGCTCCGCTCGGTCGCTCTTCAGAACGCCCAGAGCATCTTGGTGGCGCGGCAGCGCGCCGACCGGGAGTTGCTGGAGGCAAAAGACGCTCTGGAGCGTAAGAGCAATGAGCTGGAGCGGTCGCTCGCGATGATGCGTGCGACCTTGGAGTCCACCGCCGACGGAATCCTGGTCGTGGATACCGATGACAAGGTCCAGGCGTACAATGCTCAGTTTGCTTTGCTCTGGCGGATCCCTGACGAAGTCATGGCTTCGCGCGAACGACACCGCATTCTAGAGACGGCGCTCCGCCAGATCAGGGAACCGGAGGCTTTCCTCGCCCGTACAGAAGCAATCTACGCCTCGGACCCCCCGGAGAGTTTCGACTTAATTGATCTCGCGGATGGCCGAGTCTTTGAACGCTGGTCTCGCGTGCAGCGCGTAGAGGAACGGACGGTGGGTCGGGTCTGGAGTTTCCGAGACATTACGCCTCGCAAGCGCGCGGAAGAAGAGCTGCGGCACCAGCGGGAATGGCTGGAAGTCACGCTCTCGAGCATCGGTGACGCTGTGATTGCGACGGACATGGAGGCGCGAGTCACCTTCCTCAATCCCGTGGCAGCAGACCTGACTGGGTGGTCATCCCGGGAGGCTGCGGGTCGGCCACTCGACGAGATATTCCAGGTGGTGAACGAGCGGACACGAAGGCCGGCGTTCAGTCCGGTGAAGGAGGTGCTTGCGAAAGGGATATCTGTCGCTTTGGAGAACGACACAGCGCTCATCGCCCGGGATGGACGGGAGGTTGCGATTGAGGACAGTGCTGCACCGATCAGAGATCCAAATGGGAGAATTGCGGGCGCCGTTATGGTCTTCCACGATGTCACGCTTCGGCGTCGCACCCAGGCCGCGCTACGAGCGAGTCATGACCAATTTTCGGCGATCCTGGACCAGTCACCGGTGGGGGTCTATCTCGTCGATGCAGAGCTACGGGTCAGGCATGTAAATCCCAAGGCACGTCCCGTTTTCGAACGATTAGGCGATGTCCTTGGCCGCGATTTTGCAGAGGTTCTCAGGCTTCTGTGGCCCGGCGAAGTCGCAAACGAATTGGTGGAGCGGTTCCGGCGCACTCTTCGAACTGGGGAATCGTTTTTTCAGCAAGGCTTCTCTGCGGTGCGTGAGGATCATCCCAAGCAGGAATTCTACGACTGGGAAATCCACCGCATTGAGCTGCCGGACGGACAGCAAGGGGTGGTGTGCTACTTCACCGATATCTCTGCGCACGTGCTGGCTCAGCAGGCGCTTGCTCGAAGCGAAGAAGAGCTCCGGGCGCTTGCCGACTCGATCCCAAATCTCGCCTGGATGGCAAATCCGGATGGGCACATCTTCTGGTATAACCGGCGCTGGTATGAATATACCGGCACCACGTTCGAAGAGATGCAGGGCTGGGGCTGGCAAAAGGTCCACCGCGCGGACACTCTGCCTTCGGTCAAGGAGCGGTGGAGTGTGTCGATTTCCACGGGAGCGGTATTCGAGATGGAGTTTCCCCTCCGCGGCGCGGATGGAGCCTTCCGTTGGTTCCTGACGCGGGTCAACCCCGTGCGAGACGAATTCGGAAATGTGATCAGGTGGTTCGGCACCAACACGGATGTGGATCAGGTCCGGCGTGCCAACGAAGCAATGCAGGAGGAGACAAGAATCCTCGATTTACTGAATTCCACGGGGCAGGGGATCGCCTCGATCTTGGACTTGGAAACTCTTCTCCAAACCGTCACGGATGCCGGGACCCAGCTGAGCGGAGCGAAGTATGGAGCGTTTTTTTACAACGTGAGCGATGCTAAGGGTGAGTCATTCCAGCTCTACACGCTCTCAGGTGCACCCCGGGCAGCCTTTGAGAAGCTTGGCCTTCCGCGGTCTACGCCGATCTTTAGCCCTACATTCCACGGCGAAGGCGTCGTTCGGTCCGATGACATCACACAGGATCCCCGCTTTGGAGCAATGGCTCCCGATCATGGGATGCCAGGAGGGCACCTGGCGGTGCGAAGCTACCTGGCAACATCAGTTACGTCGCGCTCCGGAGACGTTATAGGTGGATTGTTCTTTGGCCATCCGGACGCTGGCATCTTCACGGAACGAAGCGAAAGACTCATCGTAGGAATCGCTGCACAGGCCGCCGTAGCAATCGATAATGCTCGGCTCTTCGAGGCAGCACAGAGGGAAATCGTGGAGCGGACGCGGACGGAAGAATTGCTCGCGGCAGCGCGTGATTCTGCGGAGACCGCAAATCTGGCCAAGGATCACTTTCTCGCTGCACTCAGTCACGAACTTCGCACCCCTCTCACTCCGGTCCTGGCCATTCTATCCAGTCTCCGAGAGGAGGGTGGCCTATCCGCGGAACTGGGCTCAAACCTGGAGGTGGTGCGCCGAAATGTGGAGCTGGAAGCGCGGCTGATCGACGATCTACTCGATCTCACCCGAATCACCCGCGGGAAGCTTCACCTACACTGCGAGGAGGTCACCTCCGAGCGGCTGATTCAAGACGCAATCAATACCTGCAGAGCGGAACTCGATGCAAAACAGCTTAGTCTAACGACTGAGGAGGCGCAGCCATCTCCAGTGGTGGAGGTGGACAGTGCCCGCGCGACTCAGATCATCTGGAACCTCCTCAAGAATGCGATCAAGTTCACGCCAATCGGAGGATCGATCGTCATTCGGTCGCGTCTCGCAACTGGCTCCGGACATGACCAGCTAATCATCGAGGTTGAGGATTCAGGGATCGGGCTGGAACCAGAGAAGATTGAGCGTGTTTTCCAAGCATTCGAACAAGGGGATCGAAATACTGGCAGGCAATTTGGGGGTTTGGGACTGGGCCTAGCCATCAGTCGTGCGATCGCTGAGTCGCATGGGGGCACGCTTCATGTAACCAGCGCCGGGCCTGGGCAAGGGAGTACCTTTACGCTGACGCTTCCCTGCAAAGGTTGCGACGATCGAGAGTCGCCACAGGCCTTCCGTAGATCTCAAACTCCGCCCTCAGTGGAATCGAAAGGCGGGAAACTTCGAACCGATTACCGTCCACTACGGATTCTCCTGGTGGAAGATCATGCAGACACTGCGGCCATTCTCCTCCAGTTGCTACGCCGGATGGGGCATTACGTCGTGCATGCCGGCTCAATCGCACACGCGTTGGAGCTGGCAGCCACCGAGATGCAAGGCAGTGGGCTCGATCTTCTCTTGAGTGATCTCGGATTGCCCGACGGCAGCGGGACCGAACTGATGCGTGAATTGTCCGCAAAGTATCAGATCTCAGGAATCGCGCTGAGCGGGTACGGCATGGACGCCGACCTGGAGCAAAGCGCGGCCGCTGGGTTTGCTCGACATCTGGTGAAGCCAATCGACCTCGGCCTCCTGAGGAGAACGATCTCTGATCTCATGGGTACCTCGTCCGAACGGGCTTGATAGCTCGCGGCGAGTTCCGGCCAACTTACTAGTCGGCATCCGATGCAATGATACAGCCTGTTAACGAAGAACGGCGTCTTTATCTACTAACCCCCTCATGAGAGCCATTTGGAAAGGTGCCATTTCGTTCGGTCTGGTGAATATCCCGATTGCTCTCTACACCGCGACGCGTAAGGAGGAGATGAAGTTCCACCTCCTCCGGAAGAGCGACCTCAGCCCAGTAAACTACAAGCGCGTCGCGGCAGCCGATGGCAAGGAAGTCACCTGGGATGACATTGTAAAAGGCTACCAATACGAGAAGGGCAAATACATCGTGCTCAAGGATGAAGACTTTGCCCGGGTGGATGTCGAGGCGACACAGACGGTGGACATTGTCGACTTCGTGCAGCTCGAGGAGGTAAGCCCGATCTACTTCCAGAAGCCCTACTACATGGAGCCAGAGAAGGGCGGAGACAAAGCATACATTCTCCTTCGGGAGGCTCTCAGGTCGACCGGCAGAATCGGGATCGCCAAAGTGGTGATCAAGACCCGCCAGTATCTAGCTGCAGTTCGTCCGCAGGGGCCGGGGCTCATGCTGGAGCTCATGCATTTTGCGAATGAACTCGTGGACGCGTCGGAGTTCAAGATCCCTGCCTCTCGTGACGTCGATAAGAAGGAACTCGCCATGGCAGAGACGCTGATCGAAAGCATGAGCGGGCCGTGGAAACCGGAGAAATACCACGATGAGTATAAAGAGGCGCTCAAGGAGGTGATTGATGTAAAGATTGAGCATCCGGACAAGGACCAACCCAAACCTGCAGCGAGCCGACGAAAGCCAACAAACGTGGTTGATCTTGTGTCTGTCCTCCAGGCCAGCTTGAACAAAACCACCGGGCTGAAAGCGCCTGCGACAACCGGTGGTGCAAAGGCGAAGCGTTCCAAGGTAAAGGCCACTAGCGGCGCTTCTCGGAAGGCCGCCTAACAATGTCGCTCCGCGAGTACCAGGCTAAGCGGGACTTTCAAAAAACGGCCGAACCGCCGCCCGAGAAGAAGAAGCCTGGCAACGGAGCCCGCTTCATCGTGCAGAAGCATGACGCCAGCCGGCTGCACTACGACTTTCGTCTGGAGATGGATGGGGTGCTAAAATCGTGGGCGGTGCCCAAAGGGTTTCCGTGGGTGCAAGGCGAGCGGCACCTTGCCGTCCACGTAGAGGATCACCCTCTGGATTATGCGAACTTTGAGGGCATTATCCCAAAGGGCCAGTATGGCGGCGGGACCGTGATGGTGTGGGATCAGGGCGAGTACGAGGTATTCGGCACAGAGCCGCTGCTCGCGATCAAGGAAGGCAAGCTGCACATGTGCCTGGCAGGCCAGAAACTAAAGGGCGAGTGGACACTCGTTCGGACACGCATCGAGGCCGGCAAGGAGCATTGGCTTCTTCTGAAAACCGGCAGCGCCGTGCGGCCCGTTTCAGCCAAGCGCGACAACCAGTCCATTCTCACTGGACGCACGATGGCCCAGATCGCGAAAGAGAAGACGGCGACGTGGCAGAGTAATCGCGAGGAGGAATCGGCAGCAAAGAAGCGCACCACGCCGAAGCCGAAACGTAAAGCTGGCGAGGCTCAACCGCGTTTCATTGAGCCGATGAAGGCTCGAATGTTGGAATCCCCGCCAGCAACTGGCGAGTGGATCTATGAATTGAAGTGGGACGGCTACCGCGCGATAGCCGTGAAGGACGGCACCTCCGTGGAATTATTCTCACGCAACGAGAAGCCGTTCTCCTTGGACTTTCCCGAGGTGCTCGATGCCATCCGTAAGCTCCGCGTGGATCGCGCCGTGCTCGACGGCGAGATTGTTGCGGTCAGCGCAAACGGGCAGCCCTCCTTCCAGCTTCTCCAGGCGCACCGCAGTGGGCAGGCCCGCCCCGCAATCTTCTACTACGCCTTCGATTTACTAAATTACGAGGGGCTGGACCTCCTCGATATGCCGCTCTGCGAGCGCAAGGAAAAGCTGGCCGCGATGCTTGAAGAGGAGGAGGAGGTGCTGCGCTATTCCGCAGGGCTGACTGGTGGCGTGGATGAAATGCTGCAACAGATCCGCGCCCGCGGCATGGAGGGGCTGATTGGAAAGCGCAGTGACTCCCTATATCAACCAGGCGCCCGCAATGGCGACTGGGTGAAGCTCAAGTGCGTGAACGAACAGGAGTTCGTCGTCGGGGGATATACAGCTCCCAAAGGTGGCCGGAAGCAGCTCGGTGCGATCCATGTCGGCTACTATGAAGGGCGAGATTTTCGCTACGCCGGAAAAGTCGGCACGGGCTTTGACGAGGCGGGCTTGCAGGAGATGCGGAAGCTTCTTGATCCTCTCCACCAGGACTCCACACCGTTCACGGACATCCCTACAAAGACCGCAGGAAAGTGGACTCGGAACATGAGCCCTGCAGCAATGAAGGTAGCCGCTTGGGTGAAGCCCCAGGTTGTTTGTCAGGTAAAGTTTGCTGAGTGGACGAGCGATGGTGCCCTTCGGCATCCCGTCTTTCTCGGGATCCGGGATGACAAGGCTGCGCGCGAGGTAGTCCGCGAAGGTGTGAACGCCCGTTAGGTCCCGAGCACTTCTACCTTGGGGAGCTTCTGCTTGAGCGTTAGTACCGGTGCAAAGAGATCACCACGTTCGTCCATCCGTTTGATGACTTCGTCAGACTCGAAGCTCAGCACTTCCGGATCCTTCTTGTCCAAGCAGGCCTGGACCTCATCCCAGGTCACCGGCGTCGAGACCGTCGGATGGTCCTTCGCCCGGAGCGAGTACACGCACACGGTTGTCTTGTGATCGTCATTTTGACTCCAGTCAATGAGCACCTTACCGGTTCGGAGCTTCTTCAGCATGCGTGAAACAATCTCTTCCGGGTGCTCGCGTTCCATCTTTTGCGCGAGGGTGTGGGCAAAGGCCTTGGTGGCATCGAAAGTTGATGCGGTATTCAGTGGTACATAAATCTGAAGGCCCTTGGACCCGGAGGTCTTGGGAAAGCATTGTAAGCCTACGCTGGTGAGGAGGTCGCGCAGCCAGATGCCTACTTGTGAACAGGCGACGATATCGGCTGGAGGTCCAGGGTCGAGATCGAAGACCATCATGGTGGGTCGCTCTGGCTTTCGCGCCAGGGCAAGAGAGGTGTGCAATTCCACATCTGCCAGGTTGGAGGTCCAGACCAGGCTTGGCAGATCGTTGATCACGCAGAAATCAATGAAGTCATCCTTGCTCTCGCGACGGATTGCTCGGGTCATGACCCAGTCGGGCCGGTGTGACGGGCACTTCTTCTCATAGAAGAATTCACCACCCACGCCGTTTGGATAACGCTTTAGAGTCAACGCACGATCCTTGAGATGCGGTAGCAACACCGGCGAAATCCGGACGTAGTAGTTGATCAGGTCTCCTTTGGTGAAGCCCGTCTCCGGGTAGAAGACTTTATCGAGTCGGCTTACCAGGACCTTTCTTCCCGCTACCTCGAGTTCGGTCTTTACACTCATAACAGCAAATCGGATGCGACCTGCTAACCGGAGGGTCGCAGATGTATGCCATTCCGAGACGGCTGAGTATTTGGCTCCACCCGATTACCCGTTCGATGAACGCACCTGCAACGAAGGCGAGTAGCCTACTGGAGATGGGGAAAGAGACAGTCCAGGACTGGATTGCAGATAACGCCATGCGTCTCAGCGCAGCACTTGCCTACTACTCTATCTTCTCCGCTGCACCTCTCCTGCTCGTTATCGTCGGCATCGTTGGCTGGGTCTACGGTCCTGAGGCAGCGGATGGGAAGGTGGCGGGCCAGATAAGCTCCGTAGTTGGGTCGAATGTGGCAGAGGCCATCCAAGGGTTGGCGGCAAATGCAAAGGACACTGGAAAAGGCGCGACCTTCATCGGGCTGGCCACCCTTCTCGTCGGCGCTTCCGGAGTCTTTGGCCAGCTGAAGGATGCCCTGAACACCATCTGGGAAGTGCGGCAGAAGAAAGGCGGCGGGATCATGGGTTTTCTGCGGCAGCGCGTACTCACGTTTGGCATGGTGTTGTCGATTGGCTTCCTCCTCATGATTTCGTTGGTGGTGGCCACTGTGGTGACGAAGTTCGGTGGAGTACTCGAGAGTCAGTTTGGCATTCCTCACATTGTGTCTCAGTTGGTGGGCTTTCTCTTGCCCTTACTGGTCGAGACCCTGCTCTTCGCGATGATGTATAAGTTCCTTCCGGATGCGAAGATCCCATGGTCCAGCGTCTGGGTAGGCGCGGCCGCGACTGCGGTGCTTTTCGAGATTGGTAAATTTGCCTTTACCCTGTACCTCAGCACTACTGGTTCAACCACGAGCTACGGTGCGGCAGGTTCAGCCGTCCTGCTGCTTCTCTGGGTCTACTATAGTTCGATGATCCTGTTTCTAGGTGCCGAATTTACCGAAGTATACTCACGGCGGATGGGACATGAGATTGTCCCTGGCAAACATGGTGAGGCCGTACGTACCTGCGAGCGAGCAGAGGAGGGGATGGAGCCCAAAGGTGCAAACCAATCCAGTCCTCGCGGCACCGGAGTCGCAGCGGTGAAAGCAGAGTTGCATCCGCTCAGCGACAATGACGAGAAGGTGCCTTCATGGCCAGTGAAGGAGTCGGTTGCAACGTTTATGGAACCGGTTAGGACGAGTTTCCTTCCACCACCTCGAGCACGCTACCAGGCACCTGAATCACCCACACAGGACCTTATGCGGTATGCGCGCGAGCATCCTTTTGCGGAGTTGGGTGCCGCAGTAGGTGCCGGACTCGTGCTGGGGCTCGTTTCCCGGTTCATGGAACGTCGTCCTGCGCTTGACGCCGGAGAACATTTCCGACGCGGTGCAAAAGTGGCCGCGGCCGCAGGAGCAGCTGCTTTCGCAGATGCCAGCCCTCGCTTCAAAAAGGCAATGTCCGCGAAAGAGCTAAAAAAGGCCGCGCGTGCCATGAAGGCGAAGGTCGGCGGGTAGGACCTCAAACCTTCGGGCACTTGCAGTTGCGAAGGCGTGTCGTACGCGCGGCAGACACGTTAGCGAGCCGCTGCCTTTCGGTCTGGGTGCGCTGGATAAGGTTGTCCCCGTTGTGGCTCAACCAACCGTCTCAGCAGCTGATCACTCGCAGCAAAATAGACTGTCGTTAGAGGCAAAAAAGACTCAACCGAGAGCCGAATTGCCTCATCTCGTAGTTTTATCTGCTACCCACTCAACTGAAAAGAGACTCCGGAAAGGCTTTGAATCCTCTCCCAACAGCAGAAATGACTCAATCGACAGCAGAAACAGCTTTCGGGACTGCGCGGCGCAGCGTTCACTGAGCCAGAACACCTGTAGCTCGAGTCACTGTCGCCTGTCGTATGAGGAAAAAAGCCTCTTCGGATACCCCAAAAGCCTCAAAATACGCGTTTCAGTAGTAAGCATAATGCGTGCTGTGGAGTTTGGCATGAAACCAGTTGCGGTACACTATCAGACGCCGACTCATTAAGATGTGTTACTACATCACTGCAACGTTTCCAAACTCGGCAGATGCCGCTCTTTTGAGTGATATAGGGCGCAGGCATTCTGTAGCGCTCGTTCCTTGTCATAACTCTTTTCTGCAAGAGCAACTATATCCCGGCGAGAGTCAGTATCTAACGTCACGCGGGCGCTGCAATTGTGGCACGGTACTCGGTTCGCGCCGCAAGGAAAGAGGCTTCGCTCACGACACAAACGCAGTGGAGCAGAAGATCAGCCGGCTGCGAAAGAGCGGCTGGAGCGAAACCAAGGTGCAGAGATGGTGCGATCAGAATGCGAACGTCGCAACACGCAAGGAACGAGTCCTGGCAGAACATGCAGGAACGAGAACTTCCGAGGTGAACGCATGGCAACAATTCGTCACGCAATCCGTCCTGGAAGGCGGAAGCCCATACGTAGGGCTACTATTGCATTGGCACGGCGGCATGTTGGAAGGTGCGGAAGTCCGCATTGTACGTAGCCCGGTTGAGCTAAGTTCGTTGCAACCGGGCCTATTCCTAGACTTCAAAGAAGACGTGCTTTACACCTTTGTGAACGGTTAATGATCCCGTCGAGGATATAGCTTGAGCAACAAGCGTCGTCTCCTAACCAGATCATACGGGTGAGGCACCTAGTGATTTAGTTCGAATCGCGAGCATGTTCTGAATCTGTGCTCCCAAGGCCTCACCTTCGTGAAGATCGTCTGTGAATCGGGTCGGGATCTTGGATCTCCCCACGGCGGCTCCGAGCAGTGCGCCGACGACTGCTCCTCGATGGCAATTGTCGCCACCCACATTTGTGTTCGCGACGATCCCCGACTCAAAGTCGGCGGAGTATTTCCATGCGAGGTAGAGTGAAGCCGGGAAGGCATCCGCTATATAGCATGCGGGGCTCACACGTTCTCCGATAACCACGGTGTCTATGTCCCGTGACCACCTGTCGGCTTTCTTTCTGGAGAACCAATCTGGTGCGTGTTCGATGATTGCTTGACGCAATTCGTCACCACCTAGAACACTCCGGACAATCTGTGTCATCACAGTTGCACTCGCTAGTACCTCGGGTGCGGGATGGGTCAGCGACACGTGCTCTCTGACTGCTGCCTGGCACGCCGCGAAGTCGCTACCAAAGAAGGCACAAAGGACTCCAACGTGAGCCAGTCCACCAATGTGGATGTCATTCCCGCCGCACTTTCGTGGAGCTATTCCCCGAGCGTACGCGGTAAAGAACTTCCGGTGGCACTCTTCAACGTAGGTGTCGCGGTGCTTGCCCGGGCTAAGCATAAAATCGACATACCGTTCCAGATAATCGTCCGCATCGTAATCGCCGTTCGCTATTAGGGTCTCGATCAGCACCTTCGCGAGTTGAAGATTTAGCGTATTCTCGCCGGCGCGTAAGAACTGGTGGTAGTGGATCCCAGGTTTGCCCCAGTATTGCGCCTGTTCGTGGAGGATGTCCCCGCGCTCGTTGAGAGGAGCGTACTTGGAGCGCCAGAGGATGCTGCCAGGATGCGGATTCTTGGGGGCCAGGTATGCGCGTACTTCGCCGTAATCGCGGGCAAGCGCGCTGCGGTCGTAGTACCAGTGGACTGGCATCGCGAGAGCGTCACCAATGAACGATCCCCAGGCGAGGCCCGAGACTTTATCCTGCCAATTCAACATAGCTTACTCTCGAACTCGGAGCGGTGCAGCGGGAGGAGTTGCGCGACCCTTCAATCCGCTCGCCGAAAGATCCGTGGAGCGGAATCCACGATTGATCTCGAGGCCGGTCATCTTCCAGTGGTGAGCGTGGAGGTCGAAGGGAAGGCGGATTCGCTCATCAAAATCCGTGGCCCACAGGATCCCGCCAATCCTGCGATGATCGCCGAAGGTGACGTCCACCTCTGCTCCCTGAGTACTCTCCAGACCATTTAGGGTCATACGAACGCGCACAAGGCGCTTGCTGGAGCGATCAATGAACAGGAGCACACGATCCTCGCCAGCAAAGCCGAAGCCGGGCTGTAGCACCGCGAGGATCCGGTCGCACAAGACTCGATTGACCATCGCCGAGCCTTGGGATGAAAGCGTGACGCCTGGCCGGTTGAAGTAGAACGGACCGAGGAGGAACATCTGGTAGGCGTCCGCAACGAGTGCTGCGGCGCGCTTCTGATCCTGGTCATCGATGACAGTTCCGTTGTACGCAACGTCGACCTGGGCTGGAGAGCGCACCACGAGCTTCCTCCCCGACGGACCGGAGTGCTCCTGTGCGATTATCCGGGCAGAAACAAGGAGGCGTTCCTCGGAGCTCCTGCGATAGCCTGTGTCCGCGAGCACCGGCTGAAACCGCGGCCCTAATGCTCCCCACTGACCTTCGTAGCGGACGCTTAGATCACGCACCCTTGCGAAGGCTTTTCCCCCGTGAGCGACCTTCGACGATTCAACCAACGCTACCGCACCCGGATCAGCTCTGTTGATCGCCCCGGTTGGAATCTGAGGTGATGCACATGCCCCAAGGAGCAAGCAGCTCATCGCGGCTCCCAAACGGCGCAAAGTAGAGATCTTCATCCTACTTGCTGATCCGAACCATGACCTCGTTGCGCCGCCACGGTATCGGCGTCCAGGGTGGATCGTAGTATGCAAAAACGGCGTCGCCTTTGGCCGTGACGTCCTGTTCGGCCAGCCAGCCTCGCAGCGTCGCTATAGCATTCCTTTCGTTCTCTGCCGTCTGACGGCCTTCAAAGCGCAGAACCGCATACCGCGCGGCATCCATTTTACCCAAGATCACGCTACCGCCGGTAGGGTTGGGAACACCTGTATCCACCGTCTTACGAGGCATGATGAAGCTCATCGTGCTCTGGCCAGCCTCCCGATCGATGAGCACAGGAGCGGTCATCTCGATCTTCTGCGAACGTTCATTGCTCCCGGTAATGAAGCGGAAAAGCTTTCCGAACCCATCGTTCGATTTTGCGTCCAACATCGGCGTCGTCGCCAAAGTAAGCGCAGGGTAGTCGCAAATCTCAACCTTGCCGTCTCGCGCAACCAGCGTGTACTCGGGCGACTCAGTTGCGGCTCGCGAGGTGTTAACGAGCCAGAGCATTGCCAAACACAGTGGGACGGCAGCGATCAGGATGAATGGCAGACGGAAACGCTTCATTGATTTAAAATTGGGCTGGGAGAATCCGATGCTCGTTTCGCTCCATCCCACATTGATCGTGGTACGTTGCTGGGAACCCTGCGGATGTGGTGAGTCATTGGGCGGACCGCCCCAATCCGCTTACAGATGTCTTGAGCGGAGCGGGTGCTTAGCACTCCAACTGATTTATTTTCTTGATCTAGTTAGCAGCCTGACCGCTTATTACCCGAACTATTAGCCCCCTAACTACATGCCTTTCCTGATGCTGAAAGATCTCCCGCGCTACGAGTGCCTCCTCCAGGCTGCGGAGAGGTACCCCAGCTTGGATCCGACGGCATGCGAAGCGTTCCTGCACCTGATGCGAACTGCAGATTCAGTCTACGCCAACGAAAGTGCATTGCTCGCGGACAATCGATTAAGCCAAGGCCGCTTCGGTGTGCTGATGCTGCTGAATGGGTGCATGGAAAAGCCAACGACGCCCGCAGAATTGGCCGAAGCTGCAGGGGTAACACGGGCGACCATGACGGGACTCGTGGACACGCTGGAGAGGGATGGTCTGGTTGCACGCGATCCCGATCTGGACGATCGACGGGTCATTCGAGTGAGCCTTACCAAAGTGGGGCAGGACTTTCTTGATGGTATGCTGCCGGACTACTTCCGGGCGGTCTCCGCCATCATACAGCCGCTCAGTGAAGCAGAGCGGAAGCAATTGGTTCGGCTGCTGATGAAGATTCAGCAAGGTCTCTCCCCAGAACCTCCCGTCGCCGCGGGGAGCCCAGCGCTGGCGCAACTTGCCTGATCTGTTATGTGGAAACGAATGATAGTAATGTTGGTTCTGGTGGTGCTTTTCATCGCCGGGATCGCCTATTGGAAGGTGATGATCGTGCGTGCGGCGATCGCGGAGGGCGCAAAGTTCGCCCCACCGCCAAGTGCGGTTACGACGGTCGTGGCGGAGCCGCAAACTTGGGAGCCCACGATTGCAGCGGTGGGTACGCTGAACGCGGTGAATGGCGTGACCGTGAGCACGGACTTAGCCGGGATCGTGTCGGAGATTGCCTTCGAATCCGGCCAGCAGATCAAAAAAGGAGACGTGCTCGTCCAACTCGATAGCCGGCAGGAGGAGGCGCAACTGTCTGCTACCAAGGCGCGGCTGGCTCTGGCCCAGTCGGAGCTAAAACGAAAAGCCGAACTGGTGCAGAAAAAGGCGATTGCGGCGGCGGAGTACGACACCGCGGAGAGTGAACTCCGCCAGGCCGAGGCGGCGGCCGAAGATGCGAAGGCTCTGATTGCCCGCAAACGAATCGTCGCACCATTCGATGGGGTGATTGGAATCCGGCAAGCTGACATCGGACAGTATCTGAACCCAGGGGCGGCAATCGCACCGCTCGAGTCTCTGGATCCAATCTACATCGATTTCTCGATTCCTCAGCACGTGCTGGCGGACGTGCGGAAAGGCAGCAAGCTGCGGCTTCGCGCAGGCGGAGTTGAGCAGGCGATCGAAGCGGAAGTGACCGCGGTGGATGCAAGGGTGGACGCCGCGACGCGGAACATCCGGGTGCAGGGAACGGCCCGGAATCCGGATCACAAGCTGCGCCCGGGTATGTTTGCAGACGTAGATGTGCTCTTGCCTCCGAAGGAGGGAGTAATCGCGATTCCAAGTTCCGGAGTCAGCTTCGCGCCTTACGGTGATTCCGTTTACCTGGTGAAGGAGAAGACTGCAGACGGAGGGAAGCCGCAGAAGTACGTTGAGCAGCATTTTGTGAAGCTCGGGCCGACGCGCGGCGACCAAGTGTCGATTGTCTCCGGCGTCGTTAAGGGCGACGAGGTGGTGAGTTCCGCGGTCTTCAAGCTGCGCCCTGATGCACCCGTCGTCGTGAACAACGAGGTGCAGCCGAAGAACGAACTGAATCCGCAGCCCGAGGACAACTAACGATAGCAACTGCGCGTTCCCGGCGACCTCGTCATGAACTTCACCGATTTATTCATCAAGCGCCCGGTCGTAGCGACTGTGATCAGCTTGCTCATTCTGCTCGCGGGCTTCCAATCGATTCGTTCGCTGAACGTTCGGCAGTATCCAAAGAGCGACATCGCTGTGATCCGCGTGGAGACGGCGTACGTCGGCGCGAATGCGGACTTGGTGCGCGGCTTCATCACGACGCCGTTGGAGCGCGTGATCGCAAGCGCCGACGGCATCGACTACATCGAGTCGCAGAGCGCGCAGGGGCTGAGCATCATCACGGTGCACCTAAAGCTGAACTACGACACCAACGCCGCGCTCACGCAAATTCAGGCGAAGGTGGCGCAGGTGCGCAACGACCTCCCGCCAGAAGCTGAGGCACCGGAGATCGAGCTGGAAACGGCGGACAGCCAGTTCGCGGCGATGTACATCAGCTTCTACTCCGAGGAGTTGGATCAGAACCAGATCACTGACTACCTCACCCGCGTGGTTCAGCCGAGGCTGACCGCGATCAGCGGCGTACAGAAGGCGGACATCCTCGGTGCGCGGACTTTTGCCATGCGCGTGTGGCTGAAGCCCGATCGCATGGCCTCGTTGGGAGTAGCTCCGCAAGAAGTGCGGCGCGTGCTTGGGGCGAACAATTACCTTTCGGCGGTGGGTATGACCAAGGGGTCAATGATCACGATCAACCTCGTGGCGAATACCGACCTGCGTAGCGCGGAGGAGTTCCGGGAGTTACCGATCCGTGAGGAGAACGGCGCGATCATCCGCTTGAAGGACATCGCCGATGTTTCGCTAGGGGCGGAAGATTACGACACCGACGTGCGCTTCTCTGGGGAGAAAGCGACCTTTCTCGGCGTATGGGTGCTGCCTACGGCGAACTCACTGGATGTCATCAAGGCAGCTCGCGACGAGATCCCCGAGATTGAGCGGCAGTTGCCAGCGGGAATGAAAGTGCGGGTCGCGTACGATTCCACCAAGTACATCGACAATGCTCTGAAGGAAGTGCTGCGCGCGCTGGCGGAGACCCTACTCATCGTCGTGGTGGTGATCTTCCTCTTCCTGGGCTCCTGGAGGACGATTATCATTCCGGTGGTGGCGATCCCGATCTCGCTGGTCGGTGCCGCATTCTTGATGCTTGTATTCGGTTTCACGCTGAACCTGCTGACGCTGCTCGCGATCGTGCTCTCGGTCGGCCTGGTGGTGGACGACGCGATCGTAGTCGTGGAGAACGTGGAGCGGCACTTGCAGGAAGGGAAATCTCCGTATGATGCCGCGATACTTGGGGCGCGCGAACTCTTCGGGCCGATTATCGCCATGACGATTACGCTGGCGGCGGTGTATGCCCCGATCGGCATTCAGGGCGGGTTGACCGGCACACTCTTCCGTGAATTCGCCTTTACCCTGGCGGGCGCGGTGGTCGTCTCCGGCGTAGTGGCGCTCACCCTTTCGCCAATGATGTCGGCGAAACTCCTGCGCTCTGGCGATTCGCATCGCGGCTTCGCGGGCCGGATTAATCGGATCTTCGACAAGGTGCGAAACGGCTACGTCCGAATGCTTACAAACACGCTGCGCTGGAGGCCCGTGACGCTCACGCTCGCTGTCATCGTGATCTTGCTGGCCATCCCATTCTTCATGTTCTCGCCGAGCGAACTCGCGCCAAAAGAGGACCAGGGCGTGGTACTGGGAATCGTGAATGCCGCACCGAATTCCACACTCGACCAGACGACGCTCTACACGGAGCAGGTGAACAACCTCTTCCAATCTATACCAGAGACGGCGAATACCTTCCAGATTACGCAGCCCTTCACCGGGTTCTCGGGGTTGATCACGAAGTCCTGGAGTGACCGCAAACGCTCCACGGAGGAGATCATGGGCGAAGTTTTCGGTCGCGGCGCGAGCATTGCGGGAATACAGCTGATCGCCACGACCCCGGCGGCCTTGCCGGGTGGTGGTCAGTTCCCGGTTGAGTTTGTACTGAAGACAACTGCTGAGCCGCGGGAGTTGGTAGGTTTCGCAAATCAGATCGTAGGGGCTGCGATGACGAGCGGTATCTTCATGTTTGCCGACACCGATCTAAAATACGATCAGCCGCAGGCGGAGATTGTCTTCGACCGGGACAAGGTCGCATCGATGGGGCTCAACCTTCAGCAGGTGGGTGCGGATCTTTCAACGATGCTCGGTGGTAACTTCGTGAACCGGTTCAGCATCCAAGGCCGGAGCTACAAGGTCATCCCGCAGGTGAAGCGCAGCCAGCGCCTCAATCCGGATCAGCTGAAGGACTACTACGTATCCGGTCCAAGTGGGCAACTCGTGCAGCTCTCAACGATTGCCACGATTAAAACCACCACCGAGCCGCGAACGCTCAACCGGTTTCAGCAGCTGAACTCGGCGAAGATCCAAGGTGCGATTCCTCCGGGCATCACCCTGGATCAGGCGTTGAAAACCCTCGAGGCAGAAGCAGAGAAGATTCTGCCGAAGGGCTTCTCTGTGGATTACGCAGGGGAAGCCCGACAACTCCGAGTCGAGGGGAACAAACTCACAACGACGATGATCCTGTCGCTCATCCTGATCTTCCTGGTGCTGGCAGCGCAGTTCGAGAGTTTTCGTGATCCATTGATCATCCTTGGCGGTTCGGTACCGCTGGCTCTTGCTGGCGCGCTACTCTTCAGCTTCCTCGGATTCACAACGCTCAATATCTATAGCCAGGTCGGATTGATCACGCTCGTCGGGCTTGTCGCGAAGAACGGGATCCTGATCGTTGAATTCGCGAACAAGCAACAGGAGGAAGGGAAGGACAAGCTGAGTGCGGTGATCGAAGCGACCGGCACGCGCTTGCGGCCGATCTTGATGACTTCAGTGGCCACCGTGGCCGGGCACTTCCCACTAATCCTTGCGAGCGGACCTGGCGCAGCATCGCGGAACAGCATCGGCATCGTGCTGGTAACAGGAATGATCATCGGAACGACGTTCACCCTGTTTGTTGTCCCAGCGTTCTACATGCTGATTGCACGGGATCACCGGGGTGGAACCACCGCTGCTGAAAAAGAGGAGGAGGAGCCCACAGCTCCAAGACTTCGGCGCATGGAGTTGGAGCCGGTCGGCGCGTAAGTCCGGTCAGACCCCCCAGAACACGAGGGGAGTCGGCATCAGCCCGAAACCAAAAGGAAAGCCGGGTTGCTCTCAATCGAGCAACCCGGCTTTAAAGACCAACGGAGGACTAGGAAGCTACCCGCAACTAACCCCGCCGACGGAACCGGCGCAGTCCAAGTAGGGAACTCAAGCCAGCAAGCAATGTGAGGCCCGTTGTCGGTTCAGGCACCGCAGTCCACCGTAGATCGTAGCCATCGGCGTCCGAGACTGCCGAAAAGCTTCCGAAGGCTGCCCATGCCGCATTGTCGATGTCGAATGCTCCTAGGGTGCCTGCGGTGGCTAGGGATGTGAGCTGAATGACATTGCTCCAGATTTGATTGCTCATCCAGAACGCATCGGAGGACGGCGCAGCCCCGGGAGCAAAATCAAAGCCGAAGTTTGCTCCAGCGTTAACTGTCAGTAAGCCGTTATCGAGGGTGAACCGGTCAAAGTTCGTGCCCGCTCCGGTGGTGGTCTCTTGCTGGAGCGACCAGAGGAACGTTGCATCCTGATTGAGCGTTAGCCCGTTCTGCCCGCGCAGCTCACCAGAGCTTCCGGCGGCTAAGCTTGCTCCGGGTGACAGAGTCGACCCCGTGGTGCCTGTAATCGCACCCTCAATGATCCCGCTTCCTCCGAGGAGCGCGCCGGTTGCGACCGTTACCGTTCCAGCGCCTGTACCAGTGAAGGAGCTATTGTTAGCTAACAGCGCACCCGCGTTGACGGCGGTGTTGCCGGTGTAGCCGTTGCCGTCGGAGTTCGTGAGGATCAAAGCACCCGCACCCGCCTTGACCAGCCCCCCACTGCCTCTGATGTCGTTGGCGATCGTTAGACTATCGGCAGCGTCGACCACCTCGATGCGGGCAACACCGCCCAAGAGCGTGAACTGACGATCGCCGGCACTCACCGCTCCAGAACCAGCAGCCAGCCGCAAACCTGCGCTGGTTGCGCCGGCTTCATTCACTACGACATGCCCACGATCGTAATCGCCTGGAGTTGGTAAAGCTCCCAACTGATCATTCCTGCTGAACTCGAGAGTCCCACCATTAATAATCAGCCCACCAGCAAAGGTGTTTGGATTAGCCCCCGTAAACCGCGTTGTTCCAAGATTCCCGTTTACGGAAAGGATGGTGAGAGCGCCTTCGCCGGTGATTTGTCCGGTGTAGGAGAGAAGCCTATTGGCATCATTCGCAAGCTGCCCGCCCCCAAGATTCACGAGAATTGACCGATCGATCGTCTGATCCTGGTTAACACGCAGGTTGCCACCGTTCAGGACCACCCGATTGGACAGCGCACCAAGTTGATTGTTGTTGGAAATAACCAACGATGCTTCGTTGATTCGGATATCGCCGAACAGCGATGTGGTGTTATCAGCGCCCAGGACGAGTGTCCTTAGACCAAACTTCGTGAAGCCGCTATCCGAGGTGATCGACCCGCTTAGAGTATGAAGGCCACCTGTGCCACCGCCTGAGAAGAAGAGGAACTCCGTTCCTGCAGGGGCCGCCAAGTTCGCGGCGATTGACTGGTTCACGTTTGTTGCGTTGGTGAGGATAAACCCACCAGACTGGCTGGTCAGGGTAAACGCCCCCGTCAAAGCCGACGAGACCCGCGCCGCCGCAACCGTTCGGTCTGCTGTCAGAGCAATCGGAGCCGTAATGTCCACGATTGCGCCGGGCACTAATGCGGTTTCATCCAGTGGCGTGATATACGTGGTATTAACGAAGCCAGGACCGGTGGCAGGATCTTGCGCTGGATCATAGTCCACAAAGCTGCCGATGTTACCGGAGGCGTTGAGGAGATACGGCGAGACCATGTTCCCTGGAGCCGTACCGGTTAAAGCGAGGCGTGCTGGAGCTTCCGCCGTGGTGACAAACTTAATCCGCTCACTCGCGCCCAGTGCATTGTTCTGAGAGAACAAACTCACTGTTGCACCCGGGGAACGCACGATTGGCGAGTCGAGCCGTAGCTCGGTCGTGGCGACTGCGTTCGTGCTATTGCGGTTCGCTGCGAGCGTGCCCGCTCCAGTGGCAAATACAGATGCAACGGTGGCCGAATAAACACCGGCGGTGGCTTGGTTCGTTACAGACTGCTGAGAACGAAGAGTTCCCCGGGCGAGGTTTACGCCAAGGCTAGGCGCGGTACCGGAGCCAAAGCCCGTATCACCATCGATATCAGCCCGTCCTTCGAGGACTGAGCCAGCAATTACGTCGACAGCTTTCGCCACGCTCGCTGAGGTTCCCGTGAAGTCCCCAAAGTTTGCATTGGCGAGAGCAACCGTTCCGGTGCTGAAGCGGTTATCCAAGGGGATGTGGGCGCCAATGGTGATTTTACCGCTATTCTCCGTTGTTTGAAGGTCCTCCAACAGAGTTAGCGTCGTATTCACCGATGCTGCGATGGTTCCGCCAAGCACGTTGACATCGAGCCTATTCCCATCCTGCAACTGGCGGCTCGTACCGTCATTAGTGATGATCTGTCCATTCAGCTCCTGCACGTTGGTGCCGGCCAAATTTCGGTCTCCACCAGCGACTTGCATGATCGTTCCCGGCGCTGTGGAGCCCCAGCCGACATCGATTATGTCGTCGCCGGCACCAACAATGGTTGTTTGAACGCGAACCACATCGAGGGAGCGGAGATCCTGGGCGCGTACGCCGACCTGAGTTGTCGCAGCCGAGAACGGAGCGGTCCCGTTGTTAACCGTGATATAGCTGTTGGGAGCGCGGGTGATGATTCCTGAACCCGTGAGTGGGCTCGCCGTCTGAATTTCAAAGGCACGTCCTGGTCCGAGGGCAAAGTCGGCGTTGACCGCGTTAGCATTGTTGACTCGGAAAAACGATCCGGAGAACGAAGTAATTCGAGGCATGTCCAAGTTGAAGCTGTTCGCTGCAAAGAACTCCAACCTGCCGTTTCCGCGAACCTCGATTGCACTTGCGCTTGTGAGCGCGTTGGCATTATCGAGCCGCACCTGCCCACCGCTTTCGATGGTTACCTTTCCGGTGAAGGTGTTAGCAGCGTTCAGGAACACAACGCCCTGGGTGTTTCCGGCATCTGCTCCCATCGTGAAACGAAGATTGGCGTTTCCGCTGATGACGCTGTTGATGCGCGGATTTAAGTTCGTTGTGGCGGTGATTTCCAAGGTCTTTCCAGCTGCAATCGCAATCCCATTGGCGGCGCTTCCGAGCAGGATCTCCCTGCTCGTAGTCGTGTGGTTCATGAATTCGAGCCGCGCGTCCTCGTTCACTGTAATCCCGTTGTCGAAGCTGACGTTCCCCGTCGCTCCTTCCGCGATGTTGAACTGCGCCCGAGTGTTAACCCCATTCAATACGATCTTCGCCGTACCCAGCGGGTTATTCCCGACACTGGAGCGCTGCGCCACAAGCCGGCCTGCATCAATCCGGATGGTCGTGCCGTTTGTGTCAGCTATGGCGACCGTGTTGTCGAGGATCAGGTTCCCCATGCCAGTCTTTGCTATCATCACCAAGCCGTTTGCGCCGTCCGCGATCGAGCCCAGCGCTACATCCGAATTTGCAGCAAAGGTGTAAGTTCCGTTCTGGCTGAACTCCGTATTGCTGAAGCGCACCATTCCATCCATTCCGGTCAGTGATCCTACAGTCAGGGTAACGTGCGGTGTCGTGGCTGCCAGACTTCCCATGCCGACACCAAAGGTGTTGGTGGCGCGCAGAGTCGAGTTTGCGGTGAGCGTTACGCTATTGCCGAGGTTCGTCATCGGCTGTGCGGCTTGGAGATCGGCTAGATCAACGACGTCACCGTCTGCGGTTTCAAAGAGCTGAACCCCTGCACCACCTGTTCCTTCATAAAAGCCGACAAGGATGTCGTGGTTCCCTGCGGTCAGATTGATGGAACTCGTGGTCAGACTGTTGCCTTGGAAGTTGTTCCGATTGAGCGCGAGCTGGCCGTCGATGTACACCACAAGGGCATCATCACTCCGCCCGAGGAAAGTATATGTTCCATCCGTAGGTGCCACGTACTGGCCTCTCCAGAGCGCCAGGATGTTATCTGCATTCGTCAGCCCCAGCGCTGCGAACGGGGCGTTGTTACCAAAGGCCGTGTTGGCAAAGTCAATGTTGGTAATGGCATTGGTAAAGCCACCGGTCAGGCTCTCCGGCGTTGAGGTGTTGAAGAGCGCATTGATCCCGGAGAGCGTCTCAAACTCCACACGGGCATTACGATTAACCTGCTGCGCGTAGAATTGCCCGGTCAGACCGCCTGTACCTGCATCATAGCGTGCGCCATTTAGAACCACATTGCCACCATCCAGTACCAGCGGTGCGCCGCCAAGCGAGCTTGAGCCGCTTTCGCCGGGCGCGGCGGGACGAACGCCGCCGAAGCGGGCATCCACCAGCGTATTCGCCCCGACGGTGATCGTTCCGCCGATATTGTTCGGCGTAACGAGTGACGTGTTGGTCAGGCGTAGAGTGCCGCCAGTCACATTGATCGGGCCGGCAACAGAGACGGGGCCGGTAAAGGTCGCGCTGCCTGCGTTGTTCTTCTGAATCCCTCCGGCCACTGTGCCGGTGATCGGATTCGCAAACGTGTAATCGTTGCCCGCCGAGTTACTCACGGTAATTCGCTGCGGAGCAACGGCATCGCCAGTGATTGTCTTGTTCACGCCGCTGTCGTCAAACGTCACCTGCTGTCCATTGGCAAAGGCGCCAGCGGTCCAGTTCGTGGCGGTCGTTGTGTCCCACACCCCGCTGGTTGTCCCTGTCCAGGTATTCAGCGCGCCGAAGTTCTCCAGAACGAAGTCGACGGTCGTTGCCGCCGTGTTGTTCACCAGCAAAGAGTAAAAAGCCCCAGTCGGCGCGGTGCCGAGATCCAGATTGGCAAACTGCGACCCAGGGAGGGGCGTTCCCGTATAGTCGAAGAGACGATACGTTCCCGCAGCGACTGGACCTGCAGTGTTCAGGTTCACGGTCGTGGCACCCGTGACAGTCAGATCAGTAGTGGAAGTGAGGAGCGCAAAGGCCGCTGGCGTTCCTGGAAGAGCAAGATTGACCGTGCTGCCGCGGCCGAAGCTAACTCCATCAGCGCTTAACGTCGTTGGCGCGGCAGGCACTGTGAGAGTTCCTCCATTCACCGCGAGAGTACCAACGATATTGGCGTCAGATCTGAGCGTTGCACCGGTATTCACGGTCACCGGACCTGCTGCACCAGCATTTAGCCGGACCGTACCCGCGTTCGCCGTCACGCCTGAGCCGACTTGTTGGGTGAAGGTAAGGATGCCACCCGACTGCTTCACGACCGTGCCACCACCAGAGATGTTGGAGGCATAGGTGCCGTCGGTTGCTTGATTGAAGACGACCGTTGCCGCCGGGTCGATGATGATGTTCCGTTTCAGCGAGGTGGTGTTGCCCGCGAGTGCACCCTCGGAAATGGTGATCGTCCCCGTGAAGCTATTGTCACCGGTGAGGGTCAGCGTACCGAGCCCGTTCTTCGTAATGCCACCGGCGCCGCTGATGATCCCGGAGATCGTCGAGTTGGCGGTGGTGCTGAGCTCTGCCGTTCGGGTGCCAAGGGTTACGTCGCCCGCGATCTGGACGGCACCGGTCTGATTCACAGAGTGGGCTGTAGGACTGCCGAGATTCAGCGTGCCCAAAGCTCCGATCGTGATGATGCCAGAGCTTGAGAGATCCAATCCGCTCGCTTCGAGTCCACCGATCATGCCGGCACCGATGATCAGCTTATTTGCCACTGAGCCGGCGACCACCGCATTGCTCAGCACGCTCGCAGGCACCAACGTCGCCGTATTGTATCCATCCTTCGGAAAGGGATTCTGCAGCAGGATCGGCTGATCGGGTCCCTCGTATGCGAAGACGATGCCTCCGCCACCGGTGCCTTGCGTTAGCTGCACCGTCAGGGAGTGCTCGCCAGGACTGAGTGTGACCGTGCTACCACGAGCGCCGCCACCTGGGAAGTCATGCCCCCCCTGGTTGCTGAGCACCTGGACTCCATCGATGAAGACCACGGAGGCGTCATCACTGCTGCTCACGAAGGTGTACTGGCCGCCCGTGGTGACCTTTAGCAGGCCTTTCCACATGGCTGCGAACTGCTCCACGTTCCCGCCGTTGACCGTTCCCGTTCCAGCTGGGACACCTTCGAGCGTGCCGACATTGCCGGTCACGGAGAGGAAGCGGAAGTTCAGGTCGTCATCCACCCGGGTCGCCGTCGGGATTGTGTAGTTTACGCCGGTGGTGTTGTTGTTGTGAACGGCAACGCCCTGGCTGTAGTAGCTGCCGAGCAAGCCGGCCTGACCGCCGAACGAGCCCGAGCCAATGCTCGGCGTGATCCGCAGGATACCACCATTGAGCGTCACGTCGTTTCCGCCGAGCGTTCCCGTGCCGCCTGCGACTCCCGTCGAGCCGGAGAGGACCGCATTGGTGGTCAATGTATAGCCGCCGGTAAAGCCGGTCGCGTTCCCACGGAGCACCAGCACCTGAGTGTTCGCGGGAGAGTTGACGGTCAGCGTGCCCGAACCGGTGAGCGGGCCGGTGAATGATCCGGAACGCCCTGTCGTGGCATTGTAGAAATCAGTGAGGTTTACTTGGGAGGCCGCTTGGACTTCCACGCCCCCTGAGTAGGAGCTCGTACTGTTATTGTTAAACCCGATTGTGCCGCCATTCAGGATGACCTTCTGCGGAGTGGCGACGGTCGTGGAGAGATAACCTCCATTAACCGTGATCGTCTGGCCAGGCGCGGTTCCGTCGCCGAGCGCACGGACGTTTTGCAACTCAAGTGTCCCGCTATCGATTACGACTTTGCCCGTGAAGCCGCTGTTGTCGCCGCGGATGTCCAGCCCGTAGACCGTGTCATCGCCGGTCCGCGTGAGTGTGCCTGATCCGGTGAGCTGCCCGGCTTCGAAGAGCCGAAGGGCAGCGGTGCTGTGAATGGTTCCGCCACCCGTCCCGATATCGATAACCCGGCCCGTCCCCAGAATCGTCTCTCCCGTGTTCAGGTAGCTCAGGCTGCTCCCGTTGCTCAGATTAATCGCGAGCGAGGTCCCGAACTGTTGGTCGTTCGTGTAGGAAAGCCTGCCGCCCACGATATTGAGCGGGCCGGAGAAGGAGTTGAATGAGCTGGTCAACGCCAATGTGCCTGCCCCTGCCTTGGTAAAGCCTGCAGCCCCTGCGAGCTCCGCACTGATCTGGGCGATGTGCCCTGCGGTGGTTACGGTTATAGCCGGAGCCGGACCTGCCAGGGTCAGTGTATTGAGCAGGTTGAGCCCATTATCGATGGTATATCCATCCACCGCGAAGGTGAGTCCACCAGCGGTAATCGGCTGATCCAGAGAGACGATGCCGGGAAGCCCGCCGAAGATGGCGGTGTCGTTGGCCGCGTTGCTCCAGTTGACGTTCGTTGCCCCGTTGAACCAGAACGGACTCGTAGTATTCCACAGCCCCGTGCCGCCCGACGCCCCTGCGCCTGCTGTATCCGGATCCCACTGTAAATTAGCCGCGGGTGCGGAACTCGCCATGGCGAGCACAGCGCATACGGCTGCGGCAGACGAAAGTCGGGCCAGGGAAGAGGTGAGAGGACGGGGCTTGGAGGAGGGGAACGTACGCATGGATACAGCTTGGGTTAGGTTCAGGGTAGGGGGGACTATCCTCAGGCACCGCCGAAGA
This sequence comes from Spartobacteria bacterium, assembly GCA_031389825.1. GTDB lineage: Bacteria > Verrucomicrobiota > Verrucomicrobiia > Chthoniobacterales > Chthoniobacteraceae > JANMSW01. Next base: position 53,104 of record JANMSW010000021.1, on the reverse strand, counting down.
GCGGTAGGTTTACGATAAGTATCGCGCTAATTCTGTCAATCTAAGAGCGTAAGATTCCTCTAAGCCCTTGTCGCAGTTGCGCCTTGGTGGATTGCAGTCTTGAGCAGTAAACGTGAGCCTTAGAGGCTCGCTGGCGGACCTAAGCTGGGTCGACTGAGACCCTCGCAGGGCCGAGATGGATCCTCCCAAGGCTCGCTGCCGACCCCTCGAGGGGTCGACCGGGTGCCTATAAGGGGTGGCCGCCGAACCTCCGAGGCCGATGATTGACCCCTGAGAGGATCGCTTGAGAGCCTCTCTGGCCCGCATCCGAACCCTCCAAGGTTCGGGCGCCTGCCCGGTGAGGTCGAGATTCCGCTGCTTCGCTCCTTGAAAGAGAAGCTTGGCACCCCGGCTGCTAGTCTTATTTATAACAGTGAAGACCTTCGGGCAACGCCCGGCAGACGCGATCGCGCCGTCGTAAGTGCGTGATCAGAACGTTCTGCCGTCAGGTAAGTTGTTGTCCACGAGGGGCTAGACGATGCAATACGAGACTCAAATCAGGAACTCACGAGTGCTGGTGGTGGACGATTTGGTAGCAAACGTCAGCCTCCTGGAGAACGTGCTGCAACGGCTCGGTTACAAGAACTTCCGCGGGGTGACCGACCCGCGGGAAGTTTTTGCCATCGTAGAAGAGTGGCAACCGGACCTGATCATCCTCGATCTGGCGATGCCATACCTTACCGGGTTCGAGATCTTGGAGGGACTGCGATCCAAGGAGGCGCAGGAGGAGTGGATTCCTGTCCTGATTCTCTCTGGCGAAACCGATCCCGGAACCAAGCGCAAAGCTCTGGCGGCCGGTGCCACCGAGTTCCTGGCCAAACCTTTCGATACCTCAGAGGTTATTCTGCGCATCCGCAACCTGCTGCTGATGCGGATTCTCCACTCGGAGTTGCGCGACCAGAACCGCGTTCTCGAGCAGAAGGTGGTGGAGCGCACGAAAACGCTCCGGGAGCGAACGGCAGAACTCGAGCAGGCGCTCAGTGAACTGACCCAGACCCAAAAGCAACTTGTACAGCAGGAGCGGCTCCGCGCATTCGGAGAGATGGCAGGCGGGGTGGCGCACGACTTCAACAACGTGCTGCTCTGCGTGATCGGCTACACCGATCTTATTCTAGAGAACCCGGCGATCCTGGAGAAGAAAGAGACGGCCCTGGGCTTTATGCAGACAATGAATACCGCGGGCCACGATGCTTCCCGGATCGTGGCGCGCCTGCGTGAGTTCTACCGGCCGCGGGATCAAAGCGAGATTCTCGTGCTGGTCAGCATGAACGGCTTGATCGAGGAGGTGATCCCACTTACCCAGCCGAAGTGGAAGGCGCAAGCCATGGCGACGGGCCGGGTGATCGATTTGGAGTTGGACTTGATGGAGCTGCCGCCGGTCTCCTGCCATCCCGCGGAAATCCGCGAGGTCATCGTCAATCTGATCTTCAATGCCGTGGATGCGATGCCCCAGGGCGGGACGATCACGCTTCGTACGCGATATACGCAGCGAGGGGTGAGTATCGGCGTGAGCGATACTGGGACGGGCATGACCGAGGAGGTGCGTCAGCGCTGCATGGAGCCTTTCTTCTCAACAAAGGGGGACACAGGAACAGGCCTCGGACTGGCAATGGTCTTCGGGATCATCAAACGGCATGACGGAACTGTCGAAGTAGAGTCGGAAGTGGGGAAGGGGACGACTGTCTGGATCTATCTGCATGCACATGCCGGCGAGATCGCCGGAGTCTATGATGAGGAGATCCAGCTCGGTCGTAGTTTGCGGATCCTGGCGGTCGATGACGACCCCATGGCGCGCGATGTCGTGGGACGATACCTCGAAGCAGACGGGCACGAAGTGGTGAGTGCAGCAAGCGGTGCCGAGGCGATGGAGTTATTCAAGTCGGAGACATTCGATCTGGTGATTACCGACCATGTGATGCCTGGCATGACCGGGATCCAGCTGGCCGGAGCGATTCGCAGCGCGTCGGAGCATCAGCCGATCATTCTGCTCACTGGATACAGCGATCCGGCGTTTGATCTTGCACCAGCGGCTGCGGGAGTGGATACGGTGAGCAAAACTGTCACCCGACGGGATCTGCGGCACGCTATTGCGAAGCTCATGGGCGCGGGGTCTCGACCGAGTGACACTGATGGCGCAGGCGGCGTAGTCCCTGACGCTTGCGCAGCAGAGCCTCACCGAAACCTAAATCCCAACGCCGAACCGCTCGCCATCTCGTAGCGACCAGAACGCGCCCTCTTGAAGCAGACGTGCAAACCCCCGAACTCAAACAACGCGGTAAGGCAGTAGGGATTGATCTCGGGACAACCTTCAGCGCGCTCGCTCATATTGATGAGTTCGGGAAGACGGAGATCGTGCCGAATGCTGAGAACGAGAGGATCACGCCTTCGATGATCCTCTTTGACGGCCCAAACGCGATCGTGGGCCGGGTCGCACAGCAGAACGCCGTCGCGGAGCCGGAGAAGATTGTCGACTTCATCAAGCGGGAAATGGGAAAGAGCAAAGCGATGTTCCATCGTCAGTTCGACGGTCGGCAGTACTCGGCGGAGGAGCTCTCCGCACTTATCATTCGGAAGCTGGTCACCGATGCGGAGCGTTACTTGCAGGTGCCGATCACCGACGCGGTGATTACCGTTCCCGCGTACTTCAACGATGCGGAACGCACGGCGACGATCAGCGCTGGGCAGCTTGCAGGGCTGAATGTCCTACAGGTGATTAACGAACCAACGGCGGCGGCGCTCGCCTATGGGATGGATAAGCTGGAGCGCGACCAGACGGTCTTCGTCTTCGACCTGGGCGGCGGAACTTTCGACGTCACGATTATGCGGATCGAGGCGAAACATATGCGGATGGTGGCGTCCAATGGTGATCATCGCCTGGGCGGTAAAGACTGGGACGACGTGATCCTGCACTGGGCGGCGGAGGAGTTTGAACGCGCCTATGGAGACAATCCGTTACTCGACCTACAGAGCTACCAGGATCTGCATAGCCGGGCGATGATCGCAAAGGTGCAGCTTTCGGCACGTGAACAGACAACGCTGGTGCATTCCTACAAGGGCAAGAGCATCAAGCTGCTGCTCACTCGAGCGGACTTCGAAGCACGCTGCGCTCATCTTCTTGGACGTTGCAAGGCGCTTTGCGAAATCGTGATGGAGGAAGCCGCGCTCACGTGGGGGCAGCTCGACACGATCCTTCTGACCGGCGGCATGACGCGCATGCCTTCAGTGCAAAGCCTGATTGCGGAACTCGCACCCGGCGTCCCGATAAATGCGGAACTCAGCCCGGACGAAGCCGTGGCCCGAGGAGCGGCGATTCAGGCAACCCTCTGCCGACTCCGCCAGGAGGATCGCGAACAGCCCGGGAAGGCGCCGGACTCCTCGACGATTGTCCGCGTGCAGTTCTCCGACGGCGGGGGAAAGGTCATCCAAGTCACGGAAATCGCGACCCACACGCTGGGTGTCGTCCTCTGGGACAATGCTGCGAACGAAGAGTATGTCTTCCCGATGATTCGGAAGTCCACCGCGCTGCCTACGAAGATGAAGGACGCGTTTGGCCTTTCACGCGCAAACATCACGAAGGCGACTGTGCGAATTGTCGAAGGCGAGAGCACTATGCCCCGAGAATGTACGCCGCTGGGCTACTGCGAAATCATGCTCCCGCCGAATCTTCCAAAGGGTACGCCAGTGGAAGTGACCTACTGCTACGACGAAAGCCAGGTACTCGAAGTCCTGGTGGATGTCGCCGGTCGTCAGAGCTGTAGCGTGATCAATCGCAACGCCGGTCTGTCGGAGAGCGAAATTGCGGCCGCGGCAGCAGACCTCTACCGCATCAACGTCACGTAGCGGGACCGCCGATTGGCGATCCCGCGTTTAGGAGTGACGAAAGTTTGACCTGCTTACTTCAGCAGAGTCACCGTCGGCCAGGGGCCTTTCCCGCCCATCCGCAGCAAGCCGGGATTTGCTGTGGCCAGAGTCTTGACGCTCTTGAGGTCCAGGCCTTCCTGACGGATCCCAACAGACTTGCCCGGAGCACCTGCGAGCAGCTCCTTCAGCTCCTGGAGAGGAAGCGACTTGCCTGGCGCTCCCGACGAGCGCTTGCGTCCGCGGCCTGTACCCCCGCCTGCGGATTTGCCGTTTAGGCCTGCCATTTGCGCCTCGATTCCGTCGAGTTCCTGCAAGAGTTCCGCGCGGCGGCTCTTAAGTTCCTGCAACGCTTCATCACGAAGATTGGCGATTTGCGACTCGAGCTCTTGGAGCTTGGTAAGTGAGGTTACTTCAGTAGGCATGTGTAAGAGCGGCGAGACTAGGAACGTTTGCAGCCGAGTCAATGCCACTATGCACGCTATATCTGCTTATTAGCACGAGTGGTCCAGCTATGGGGGCGTGCAGACTAGTCGATGTCACCTATCCTGCGCATATAAAGCTCCAACTTAGAGCTACGGGGTGGCGAAGAGGCGCACAAAGCAACGGGATTGATCCTCGGAGATCGGGATGCGGTAAAGGACGCGCGCGCGATCACTGGCTCCATGGTAACCGATGAGTTCAGGTAGGATCTCGGTATCCGGCCACTTCAGCAAGTCACCAGAAGTCTGGGGGCGTAAGGTAAACCCGGCGGGGTCGCGACGACTCCAAAAGTCGATCTCAACGGTTGGCTGCGGCCCCGCAAGCAAGAAGGTCACGGTGGGGGCGGAGCTAGTAGCGTCCGCCTGGGCTGGATTTGTGCCGAAAAGAAACTCCATCATGTTTGAGGAGCCATCCCGGTCAGGGTCGTCGCCGATCCCGGTGCGATCTGGTGAAGCAATGTCTGCTGGGGTGAACGAGTCGAAGAGCCATCTGTCGAATGGTGCGTCCTGAATCCGGATTGTCGCCGCCCCCTCCGCAGGGGCGGTCCGATACCCAGGGCCGGAGATCACCGTGGCGACGACGGTTTCGCTACCTTCCAGCACATCATCGTTCTTCGGGATCACCTCGAGAGGAACGGTGGCAGCCCCGGCCGGGAAAACAACTGTGTCTGGAAGAGCGTTATAGTCCGCCCCGGGGAGAGCAGTGCCCGCGAATGAAAGTCTAACGCGTAGCGGCTGAACGAGCGGTCCGTCGCGGTGCAAGACAAAGCGAGCACGGCGAGGTCCGGGTTCCTCCGTGAGCGCTGGGCTGGCCGCCATGGTTACGACCGGAACTGAGCTGCTTTCAACAAAGCGCACAGCATCAGCAATTACGAAACCGCTCGTACCAGCGGTGCCAATGACAACGCTGCCAGTGTTACCTGAATTGAAATCCCATGTTCCCAGCAGGTTCCATTGATTGCCATTCTGCTGCTGATTGATCGTGAAGCTGGCATTGCCACCGGCGTGGGTGACGGTCACTGGAACATTGACAGCTCGCGCCGAGTCAGCGCTCCAGCGGGTGTAAACGGCATAGCTGGCGGTGCGGGACAGAGTAGGCGTGAACCGAATAGTTTTGCTGCCCTTTCCCGTGTTGCCGTCGTGGAGGTAATTCACCCCATGGAATCCGGGAAGTGTAGTGCTGACAGTCCACTGTCCAGTAAGGGCAACACCAGCGGCGTCGGTGTTGTCGACAATGACCTCTAAACCACCAGTTTCGGTAGTGGCCGGCGCGGGTTTTTGCTTTCGGGCGAGCAGGAGCGTTCGAAGGGCTGGGTAGGGCACGTCCTGTACGGCGAGATTACCGTCGAGCGCGAGGGCGGCAGCAGTGCCAGCCGATTGTCCGAGCACCATAAACGTCCATTCCAGCCGAACCGCGCCGTAGCCGGCGTAGCTGGACGAGAGCGCTGATGGGACAAGCAGATTGGTACACTCGCCGCGTCGGGGAATAATGGCGCGGTACGGAATGCCAAAGGGCCGATAGTTGGCGTAATCAATGTACGCGCCCTCATTATGCACTACTCCATTGCGGATGATGGTGCGCGCATTGTGCAGGTCGATGGGCCACCACGCGATCCCAATAGGATCGGATACCGCGGAACGAGGAACGATGCTCCCAATGGGCTGGCGCCGCACGTCGGCCTCCGTAATCACGTAATCGGAAATCAACCGGCGGGCGCAGCGCACGTAGAGCCGTCGAGGCCATCCACCATTGTCCGTGAATTCATCCGCCGGAAGGCCCCATCGACGCCATTCGTTGCGGATGGCAGCAGGAACCGCTGGATCATTGGAGAGCCAATAGATGAGACCTTGGGTGAAGTTCTTATGTTCTGCATAGATTTGCTGACGAACTGCGTAGGATCCATCTGGATAGGCGTGGTTGCGTCCGTAGAGGTTACCACAAAGATTGTGCCAGCTCCCGAGGTCGAAGAGCGTGGTCGTTGTGCTGGGATCGATATTCCCCGGACCATCGAGCCAGTCGTTGGTGCCACCTGCGGCGAAGAATCTGCGGTAAAGTTCGTAGTGCGACGCATTGTAGCCCGGCGGGGCTGAAATCGGGATCTTGTTGGCCGGATTCTTGGTGAGGGGCAGGCGTAGACAATAAGCCATGGCGCTGTCATCCGCGGTCCCGTGAACGCCCATACTTTCGTTTTGAACTCCCGGAATCACCCCGGAGGCTGGACTTCCGGGAATCAGCCACGGATCTATGCTGATGCTATTGTACTGGTCCTGGGTGGTAGGATTAATGATTCCCCCCACGTTCTCTCCATAGGCGGCGTTGCCTTCCCGACCGGTAGCATAGGAGACTCCAGCGGCCGCCATCAAATCGCCTTCGACGGTGCCATCAATGAAGATCTTTCCGGCGACGCGGGTGCCGTCCTCCAGAAGGAAGGAGGTGATCTTTCCAGCTTCGATTGTCACAGCCCCAGGTTCTTCGGAAAGACGTCGGCCCCTCAACTGGCGTACAGCTTTCTCCTCCAGCCATGCATTGATCACCGCACTGGCCACCTTCGATTCGAAGCGATAACGCGGCGTGGAAGTACCCGGTGTGTAAGCGCGCGCGATCCGGAGGTAAAACTCTGCCGCCAGCCCGCCGATGGGCCCGCCATTGCCGCTCCTTGAGTCGATATCCTGATGCCCGAGCCCTTCCACTATCATGCCGCCGATGTGGGGCACCGGCGAGGTCAGCAGCACATCGTGGCCACTGTCAGTTAACTCCAGAGCGGCTGTCAGGGCAGATGGGGAATCGCCATAAACGACTACATCCCCCCACTGGAGTTTATCTGCGCCGAGCGCCAGACTGCCGCAGGTGACGAATACTAGGAAGACCGCGAAACGATGGCTGATCGTGCTGCTATGAGTAAGGCGCATCAGTATGGATCACTGACAGTCTGGAAGATGATAATGAAAATTCAAAGCGGGGACGTTCCGCGCCGCCGCTTGGATCGCCAACCGATAAGCCGCCCCGTGGACGCTGTGCGAACTGCTAGCGGCGTTGACGTTTGATCAGCGCCAGCATGCCCACCCCGAGCATAGCGACAGTGGACGGTTCGGGAATGACTTCGACCCGGACGTTGTCAATTGTGAATGCTTGATTCTGTCCAGTGATGCCGAAGATTGACAGCGTGTCGTAGGTATCCGTGAGAGCCGCCGGTGTGTAATTCTCGCTGAAGCTGGTTCCCGCGTAATTCACTGCGAGGTTGAAGGACGTGCTATTGAAGCGATTGATGGCAAGGCTGGCGGTATAAACCGTAGCGGTGTCCGTTGCCGTGCCCTGAATGCCGGAACCCACCACAATCGTGTTGGCACCCGCAGCCACTTGCAACGTGTTGTTGGTGCTGTTGGTTGGACGATGGTAGAGCGTTACGTTGGAGACCTGCTGGTGCGGTGCGAACACCGAGTAGCCGAGGTCGTTCTGGAAGGTTGATCCGGTCGCTGGCGGTGCTCCTGCAATGTCATTCCCCAGGTTGGTTCCACCCGAATTGTATAACCCGAAGCGTATCCCGGTCGCGCTAGCTCCTCCAAGTGACTGGAAGTTGAAAGTCAATATGATGGTGTCACCAATGCCGAGCGTTTGGGGCGCAAAGGTCGTGACTGAGTGAGGGTTAAATCCAACCGAGGTGCTACCCGTGCGCTCCAGGGTCAGGGCATCACCCACAACGGCGGCGGTGTCAGGAGCAATATTAGTGAGGAAGAACCACTGGCTGTCCAAGGGATCAGTCCCATCCGTCCGGTCGCCATCGCTAAACGAGTCATCGAGTACCAATGCCGCTTGCGAAGGAGCAGCGACGACAAGGAGCACAGCGCAGGCTATGGCTTTGCTTTTAATGAGAATCATAGGAGTGGAGTGTAAATGGTGGAGCAGGAGTTAGTGCTTGAAATTGCCACGCTTCTCTGGCGCCGCCCAGTAGGCGAAAGGCTAGCGCGGCCGGTCCTGAAATCCCTGCTCAGGCAAGCCGCTCAAGGCTGTAGCGAGTACTTGTTCAGCAGATACGCTTCAACATCCCGGGTCTCCGCGGGTGCTTGTACCTGGTCGTAGATAAGGATCTCAGCAAGCTCGCCTTCATAGAACCCGCTGTCCCGCGTGTAGCGGGCACCCAGAACAAATGGGGAACCGTTAGCTGCGGGGATTTGAGTGTAGCGGCCGTGATTACCGAGATCGCTAAAGGCCCCTACGCGGTGGTTAGTACCGTTGATGCGGGAGAACGACGCCGAGCCGTTCAACACAAACGTCGCAAGAATGAACGCGTTGTCCGCGTAGGCGTTCTGATCGATCGTGCCACCATTCTTATCCACGCGGAACTGAAGCCAGTCCGCATTCAGGTGAATCTGATGTCTACTGAGCTGTCCGTCCTCTGCGGTATCGAAGAGAAACTGGTGCTTCGCTGGACGATGCGCTTTGAACACGATGAAGACAACGGCTTTGTCAGCGATGATCCCGCTGACTTCCCGTTGTAGATAATCACCACCGTCGAACTGCACAACGGAATGGCCGTTGATCATGCCAGGAACGAGCCGTGGCTTGGAGTCGGGACCAGCCGTCGGATTGTGCACGGTGTTTCCTGCTGGCGACTGGTCTGCCCAATGGCGCACGGTGCCATCCTCTTCAGTTGTGACCCCAGCGCCAGCGTGCAGCCACAGCCGCAGGTTCGCCGAGGGCGGAGAGGTGGGAACTGTAACGCTCTGGCTCTGGTGAGTGATTCCTGCACCCACGGTGTAAGTCGTCCCGCTAACCAGAGCCGATGCAAGGGAGAGGAGGACCTTCTTGCCACTCGTATCGACGCGGGCATTGGCAATTGGAATAGCAGGCGAAATCGTAAAGCTCGCGGCATCCGGTGCTGCTTCGAGAGGTTGATCAAAGATCAGGCTGATTCTTGAGTCCCCTACGCTGAACGCTTGTAGCAACCGGGGGGCGGATGCTCCTGGAGAGGTGATGACGTCGTCTATGTGGAATGCGTGGTCGTGAGTAGGGATTTCTGAATTAGGTAGATCCGCGGGAGCGTACGGATTGGTGCCAAGAATCGGGACAGTTCGGAAATCCCCGGTGCGCAGTTCCAGCCGACCGAGGCTGGTTGCAGGTTCGGCAAAGGCGCGATCAGTGTAGCTTCTATTGCCGACCGTGACTCGATACGTGCCGGCAGTCGCGTCGGCTTTGATAGTAATCTCAGTCCAAACATCGCTCTCGTAGGGACCAAGGCTTTCCATGTCCCCACCGCGGTTACCTTTGAACTGACCATCCGCACTAAAGCTCAAGCGCACGGGGCGATAGCCGTCAGGTGTAAGCAGATCTATGTCGAGCTGACCGTCACTTTGAGATGGACGGACCTTCAAGCTAACCGTCACGGAGCTCGTTTCTGGGAACACCCGTGCGGCTTTGGCGTAATCGTAAGGTTCATGATCACGGAGACGGAGGCGCTTTCCACCTTGAAACTCCACCACTTCCACTGGCGCCCATTTGGGACGATAGACGTTCCATGACGGAATCACCGCGGCATTCGCGGTGGCCGCTTCGAAGTCATCCCGCACACGCTCAGTGACTCGGTTCAGGGCAGGCGTGGGCACACGAGTGGCCCAAAGATCCTCCTTGTTCACCGAGTGGAAAATCCACATGCCGTCGCCTGGTGGCGATCCATTCCACGGTTCGATACCGCGGGCGTACTGCGGACCCAGTTCTTTATTGCCGCCGCGGTAGCGGGGCCACGGCACATCGCCGACGATCGTCCCAAGATGGTCGAAATAAATACCATCGTCCGAACTCACCATGGACAAAGGCCACCGGCGGTAGCCGTCGGAAGTGGGGTTGTAGACGAGAGCATAGCGACTATCTGGTGTTCTTTGGCCCCAGCTTTTTGCGGAGGAGGTGACAATCGTGCGGGCAATCCGTGGCGGAGACCACGTCCCGGCTGGAGTATTGTATACCGCAAAGGCGCCGTTCTTCCATCCGGCCAGCCAGTTGCCATCGGCGCGCTGAAATGTCCACATCGCTTTGACGAGGTTGTCGTCAAGCTCACCGTCCTTATAAGGCACTTTGTAGAAGCCGTCCGCAGGACGCAGCGGCCCTTCTTCTCGCTGTGAATTGAGCTCATCCTCCCACCAGTTCTCAGTGACGAATACTTTCGTCAGCAGTTCCTCGCAGGCATCCTTAAAGCCCGGATCGGTTGATGACTGATAAGCCGTGAGCCCCGTGCTTACGGTGTTGTCCGCAGAGAAGCCGGCATGATTGTAATATCGTATGAAGTAGGTCTCCCCGAACGTCGGCGGGATGGTGTCTTTAATTTCACGGACCAGACGTCCGATCGCCTTATTGCCGCTGGTGCCAAGGCTCGTCGTGATCAATAGGCGGCCATTGGAGGCGATATAGAACGCACTGCGGGAGATTTGCTCCGAATGCTTCCCGGCCATCCCGGGAAGCCCGTCAATCGGCACGTACGGGAAGGCCTCCACCGGCGTCTCCCAGTCCCGGCCATTATCCGACCAGGTAAGGATGCGATTCGCATGCCCTCGAGGTGGCCAATCTGATTCGTTGACGGGAAGCGTCGTTGACTCGCAATAGAAGCGGCCCTTCCACCACGCTGCATTGGGGCTGTGACTGTAGGTCCAGCCTTTGCCGTTTCCTAGGTCGGGCTGCCCACGGTTTGCGCGTAGGATCTGAAAGCTATGGGTACCTACAACAAGGGGAAGCGCACCGTCATGTCGCCCCCGTTCGACTGCGGCCTCTCCGACATACCTAACGGGTTCCACAGCCCCACCGGGCGGGCCAGCGGATACTCCAACTGTCAGCGCGACTGCAATTCCGGCAATCAGCTTCCATGCTAATGAAGATTTGGCAGAGCAAGGCATGTACGGCTGAGCGAAAGAGGAGCGGTCTTATGTGCACAGTGGTTTGCGAAGGGGCTTTTGCGTAGTAGGCAAAAGGCTAGTTCCCTACCGGAACTCGTGGACAATGAGACTTTGCGTTTTTAACGTTAGTCCATGCACCGTCTTCCCCCGGCGAAGGGCCTTACGACCCTTGCTCTGTGTTGGCTGGGAGGTGTGTGCTTCTTCTTTTCAAGCAGCATTCCGGCTCGAGATTCCCAGCCACCGGGAAAGCGGGATCTCACGACCGCGTCTTCGCTCCATGAGCTTTCCGCACGGGAGAGCGCCGGGAAGTTGCCGGTGAAGCTCCGTGGAATTGTGACCTATAATCGCGGCGTTGGCGCGGAGTTCACCCTACAGGACGTGACCGGTGGCGTCATGCTCGACTGGCACGACTATGACAAATTGCGCGCCCTGCGTCCTGGTACGGAGGTCGAAATCGAAGGGCGCACAGTGACGAAACCGCCCACTCCCCGGGTGCTGGTTGATCGCCTGCGTGTGCTGGGTTCTCCAGGATTACCCCCACCTCACCGTGCCTCTATGGCGGAGCTTCTCACCGAAGACTTGGAAGGATCATTGGTGGAGTTTACGGGAGTGTTGCGGGCAGTACGGGTTGAGGGAGGGGTCATTCCACCTCGTCTCACCTTGGAATTCGGTCCCGCTCAATCTCGCCTGAGCGTTTGGGTATCGCGATGGGACGATGACGCCAAGGCGAAGTTCCAACCCGGTGCACTCATCCGAGCTCGAGGCGTGCTGATGCGATGGAAGACTCACACATGGCTGCCGTTTACCACCTTTTCCGTGGCCCAGGATGCTGCTTGGATCTCGGTCCTTCAGCCATCTACGAGTCCCTCGTCTTTACCGCTGCGTTCCCTCGCCGAGGCGCTGGAAAGCCGGGCCGATCGTGCTCAAGCAGCACGCGTGCGGGTGCGAGGCGTGGTGACGCTAAACTTGCCCGCGGATGGGATGGTACTCCAGGAAGGCAATAGTGCCCTCCGGGTCAAATCGGTAAGTGCGCCAGAGATTCGGCCGGGAGATCAAGTTGAGGCGGTGGGATTTCTCGCTCATGCCGGGGCGCACCTCGAGTTGGAAGATGCGTTTGTGACAAGACTGGGTGCGGGAAAGCTACCCGAGATTGTCCAGCTGCACCCAGCTGATCTCGCCAAGGATGAACCGCAATGGTTGGACGGGCACCTCGTTAGAATCCAGGCAAAGGTTCAACAGACTTCCGACTCTGTGACGGAAAGTCTTGTTTGGTTGGAGTTCGGCAATGGCAGCCTCCCTGTCCGCTTGCCTCCTGGCAAGGCGGAGGCTTTGCCCGCAGTAGGGAGCATCGTCGAAGCGTCTGGTGTGCTGAACGCACGGCTCAATTCCCGCATCCTGCAGACAGGTCGCGGCAACAGCACCTACGAGCTGGTTGCTCAAGCACCGGATCGCATTGTGGTACTCCGGCCCGCCACCTGGTGGACGGAGCAGCGCTTGTTTGCGGCGCTTGCCATCATCGTTGTTTTGGGGAGCTCTGCCTCGCTGTGGGCTCTTGCCCTGCGCCGTCGCGTGGCGGAAAAATCCGCACAACTGGAGCGAGAGATCACCGCACGCCATGATCAGGAGCTACTCGCCACAGAGCGGCAGCGGCTTGCCCGCGATCTGCACGATACGCTGGAGCAAACCCTCACCGGAGCTTCCCTCCAGTTGGATGCCGTCGAGGCGCTCGCTCCGGACTGGGATAGGTCGGGTCCGCGTGATCCTCTGGATCTGGCACGTCGTCTTCTGGATCGTAGCCGGGATGAATTGCGCCGAGCGGTGTGGGATCTCACGCCTGGCTTGCTCGAGGAACAAGGTCTCCCGGCCGCGCTGGCCATGATCGCGGAGGAGCATTCTGCCAGTGGCAAGGTTGCCGTCACGGTCGAGTGCACTGAAGAAGCCATCAGCTTACCGGACCGCCTTGCTGCGCATCTTTGCAGGGTCGCGCAGGAAGCGACTCATAACGCAATTCGGCATGGGACTGCCCGCCAGATCACGATCAGCGTGACCATGGATGTGGGGCAGGTGTCGCTGACCGTTGAGGATGACGGCAGCGGCTTCAATCCTGAACAGGTGCCTGGCATTGAGTCCGGTCATTTCGGGATCAATGGAATGAAGGAGCGGATGCGACGGCTCGGTGGTCGATGCGCCATATCGAGCCGCAAAGGCGAAGGGACCATCCTCCTCGCAACCTGCCCGGCGGGCCTCCCCTCTTTTGACGCCGGATTGGATCCTCTGCGCCTCGATTCGAAATGGGGCAGGTAATGATCCATATTGTGATTGCTGACGATCACGCGGTCGTCGTTATGGGACTCACCACGGTACTCTCGCTGGAGCCGGATTTTGTCATCGATGGTACCGCAGAGGACGGCGAGCAGGCGGTCGAACTCTACCGGCAGCATCTGCCCAATCTCATACTGTTGGACCTTAGAATGCCGGGAATGGATGGCGTCGCCGCGGCGCGCACCATTCGCTCCGAGTTCCCGGACGCGAAAATTCTTTTCCTGACCTCCTACGATACCGAGGAAGAGATCCACCAGGCTCTTCAGGCTGGGGCAGCTGGGTACCTTCTGAAACGCAGCAAGCGGCAGGAACTGATCGCTGCAATCCGCGCCGTAGCAGCTGGGGAGTCATGGGTGCCTGTCCAGATTGCACAGCGAGTACGCGAGCGCCTGGAGACTTCCGAACTGTCGTCTCGGCAGCGAGAAGTGCTGGAACTAGTCGCAAAAGGACTTTCGAACAAAGACATCGCGTCCCTCCTCGGTTTTTCCGAGAGCGGCACAAAGCAGCATCTCCGGCAGATCTTCACCAAGCTAGGCGTCGTAGATCGCGCCGAGGCCGTCGCTGCAGCCATCCATAGGGGGATCATTCGCAGGGAGTAAAAATGCCGGGCAAAGGGCTTTAACGAAACACTTCTGGCGGAAGGGCGATCCTCGCCAAGGAGTCTGCCAGTTAGCGGCGATGGTCGTTTCGGCTGATTCTGTAGGCTGTCGTGGCGCGTGGGAAATGGGTTGGCAAACCCGCGCGCCGAATTCATGCGGAACGAGGCGTTCGCGCGCCTCACATCTTATGAGAAAGGCCAGCGGGAGCTCACTGCTACTTCCGGAATAACAGGTCTCGCCACAAGTGCGCACGCATGCCGGCCGAGCCTATAGCCGCAACGTTCTCTACCTCTGCGAAAGCAAAGAGTACTCAGTGTAAAAATTAAACTTGGACGTGAAGATCAAGGGATCGCCCTCGCGTCCCACTCGGGCCAGTTCCCTATTTCCTGCATTCACCTCCGGAGTAACCCTGAGGTGGAGATACTAAATGCGCCGATTCAGGTGCAAGATCTTCGGAACCCTTGATCCTGGCTTTGGTCTCGCCCTCGATGTAGTCGCTGTGGTTTGCTACTAAGGAGGGCGGGTTGCGCGCTCTGAGTTTGAAAGCATCTTTGCCAGGGTTCGCTACCGCTCTTACCGCCATGAAGGTTTCTTACAGATCCTGTATTACTGCGTTACAAGAGCGAGGGACGCCTCAGATTGGAGCGGCTCTGGGTCTCGGCTTAATCCTGGCGTCCACCGCGCTCTGCAGCGCGGTAACGGTAACGTGGACCGGCGCAAGCGGAGGCGATTTCTGGAGTGACACTGCGAACTGGCAGGGTGGGCGAGCACCGTCGAGCGGGGACGAGGTGGTTTTCGGCCAGGATGGCGGAGGTGATTCGATATTGAACTTTGGTCTCTCACTAACAGCGCTCCGATTCACACCCCAGATTCTACCGGAGCACGACATCTTTATTCGAGCGCCGCTTTTCCTCACCGGCTTCGGCATAGACAATCAGTCGCGCATCCCAGGATTCGGCGAGCCGCAGAATCCGCCGGGCGTGATCCGGCAGGAGTACTTCATCGATCTCGGGGGAACGATGACGTTTCAGAACAGCGCAACGGTGACTGGCAATCTGCCAGTCGATCTCAATGCGCGGACCGGGGGGCGGATTGTGTTCGAGGGTAATAGCTCCGCCTCGGGCGCGCCGGGTTTTACCGCTACCGGACTACGTGCGTTTGGAGCGGCATCGGCGGGCGGGGTCGGCGGTGAACTGCGATTCAAGGACGACGCGAAAATGGGGGGCGCGGCAGGTTTTGTGACGGGCGGCGGCGAAGTGCCGGGGGCGCAGGGTGGCCTTACGGTCTTTGAAGGGCGTGCAATCGCCTCGGGCTTAGTTACGAACATGACCGGGGACGGATTTGGAGGGCGGGTGTTCGTTCAGGGGAATGCCGTCGCGGGCGGCAGCCTGAACCTGGCGAACTTCGGCGCGAGCCATCTTGCCGCGGGCGCGGAAGCGGTGACGCAGTTTCTCGACGACGGAGCCCTGACCGGCTTTGCGCAGAACTTCGCTGGCTTTGTAGCGGGCGCGACCGGCGGTCGGACCGAGTTTCGTAATCGCACACGGTTCGACGGCTCGGCGGTACCGCCCGAATCAGGGAGCATCCAGATCATCAACAAAGGCTCATTCCTGGCTGCGGGCGCACCCGGCCCTGCCGCATTCGGCGGCAGCACGGTTTTCTACGACGACTCGCGGGTGATCGGCACGAATGTCTTCATCGCCAATAATACGGAAACCGAATCACCCAACCCCGGCGGGTTGGGCGGTACGACGGAGTTCCTCGATCGCTCGCGGGCGGGCGGAGCGACGATCACGAACGCCGGGACCAATTCAACGGCACCGGGCACGCTCGGTGGGCGGACCTTTTTCCGTGGCGATTCGAGCGCGGAAAGCGCAAACATCATCGCGGGTGGCGGCTTCGCGCTAAGCGCGGCGGGCGGGTTGATCGAATTCTCCGGCAACTCGACGGCGGCGAATGCAACGTTGACTGCGTTGCAAGGGGCGAATGGCGGGCTGAGTGGCGGGCTGGGTGGGACAATTATCCTGCGCGAAAACGCGAACGGTGCGGTCGCGAAGGTGGTCATGGAGGATGGGATTTTCGACATGAGCGGGCTGACCAGCGCGGGGACAACGCTAGGCTCGATTGAAGGCAGCGGCACTTTTTTCCTCGGGAGCAAGGCGCTCACCGTCGGGAGCAATGGGCTGGATACGGAAACCATTATTGCGCTGCGCGACGGCGGGCAGGGCGGCGGTGTGGGGGCGACGCTGACAAAAGTCGGCACAGGCAGGCTGACTTTGGGCGGCAATAGTACCTACACGGGAACCACAACGGTGAGCGCGGGTGTGCTGCTGGTCGAGGGTTCGCTCGGCGCCGGTGCGGTCATGGTGGCCGGTCTCGCGACGCTGACCGGTTTTGGCACCGTTGGCGGCGCGGTGACCGTCGCGGATGACGGCCGGATCGCGCCCGAGGATAGGGGGTTTGGAACGCTCACGGTCGGCGCGTTGAGCCTGAGTCCAAGCTCGAATATCGACTTCGACCTTCGCACCGCAGGCACGATCGGCGGCGGCATAAATGACTTGCTCGAGGTGAATGGCGCGCTGGCGTTCGACGGCGTCTTGAACGTGGGCGCGCCGTATTTGGGGCTCACGCTGGGAACGTATCGGCTGATCAATTACACGGGCCAGTTCACCGACAACGGCGTGACCATCGGCACCGTCCCGGCCGGCACCCGCGCAAGCGAGTTCACACTCCAGACGAATGTCGCCGGGCAGGTGAACCTC
Source organism: Spartobacteria bacterium (assembly GCA_031389825.1). Lineage (GTDB taxonomy): Bacteria > Verrucomicrobiota > Verrucomicrobiia > Chthoniobacterales > Chthoniobacteraceae > JANMSW01. The sequence goes on along the minus strand of JANMSW010000021.1, from coordinate 36,163 downwards.
GTGTTCGGCGGTGACGGCGAGGTGCTCTTTTGGGATGGCGCGCAGACAGCGTCAAACAACTTCATCGAGGGCGGCACCGGCACTTGGAACAATGCGGCGACCAACTGGACCGACTCTTCCGGGGCCGTGCAGCGCGCGTGGAATGGACGCACGGCGGTCTTTGCCGGTACGGCGGGCACAGTCACGCTCGGTGAAAGTGTGAGCACGCGCGGGATGCAATTCGCGACAACCGGTTACGTCGTGAGTGGCAGCGCGGGCACGGCGATCACGCTCGATGGGGCGGTGCAGTTTCGCGCCGATCCTGCGGTCTCCGTCACGATCAGTGCGCCGCTCACCGGCGCGGGTTCGCTGAACAAAACCGGCACGGGCACGCTCACGCTCACAGGCGACAGCAGCTACACCGGCGGCACCACGATCACCGATGGCGAGGTGATCGTGCGCAATGCCGCGGGACTGGCGTTCGGCACCGGCCCAGTCGCCGTACTCGCTTCGCCAACCTCGCAGCTCAGCTTTCGCGATAACGCCTCCGCGGGCCTTGTTACGTTTACGAATGCCGGCTCCGGGCCAGCAGGCGACGCGGGTGTGATTGGGTTCACCAATACTGCGCGCGCCGGGACCGCCACGTTGATCAACCTTGGAAACGTCGGGGATACCGGCACGGGCGGCACCTTGCGCTTTGACTCCAGCTCGCGGGCGAATGCCTCGACGATTGAGAATCGCGGCGCAGGTTTCAGCAGCCCCGGGGCGGGATTTTCAGGAGGCGGCCAGACGTTTTTCTCTAATTCAGCAAGCGCCGAAACAGCGACGATCACGAACTTTTCTGGTCTCGCCCACGGACTGCAGGGTGGGCGTACGGTCTTCACGAACTCCGCCTCCGCCAACACCGCGACGATCACCAACCGCGGCGGAACTGTCGCGGGCGCGCTTGGCGGATCGATCAGTTTCACCGGCTCTGCGCGGGCGGGGTCCGCAATTCTGATCGCGGAGAGTGGCACCAACGGCGGCTTGGGTGGCGTCATCTCGTTTTCCGGTACAAGCGCCGGTGAATCGGCGAGGGTGATCCTGGGCACCGGCGGCAGCAACCGCGCGGTCCTCGACATCAGCGGAATGGGCGGCGGCGGGATAGTGCTAGGTTCGCTCGAAGGCGGCGGAAATATTTTCCTTGGTCGCGCAATTCTGAGCGTGGGCACGAACAGCCTTAGCACGGAGTTCTCCGGATCGATCTCGGACGGCGGCGGCAGCGTCAATGGCGTTGGCGGATCGTTTATCAAAGGCTTCCCCGGCACGCTGACGTTCTCGGGCGAAAACAGCTACACCGGCAGCACGACGGTGCTTGGCGGGGTGCTGGCACTTCGCGGAGGAGGACGGCTGGCGGGGAATGCGCCCCTCGAGGTGTTGCTGGGTTCGGAGTTTCAGCTTTTCGACAGCACGAGCATTTTCAACTCCACCGTCTCAAACGACGGTGGCTTGAAGTTCTTCGATACCTCGCTCGGAGGCACGGCAACGATCACCAACCGGCCACCGACCGTCGGAGGGTCGACTCTGCCAAGAACAATCTTTGCCGGTCAGGCAAGCGCTGATCGGGCGACGATCACAAACCTGGCAACTGGAACCGCCAACGGGTTCGGTGCGGCAAGCCGGTTCCTAGACACGGCCTCTGCGGGCAGCGCGACAATCACGAACAATGGCTCGTCGCAACCGAGCGTCTTTGTCGGGACCGGTGGTGGGGCCACGCAGTTCTCGAACAACTCCACTGCCGGTGTTGCGACCATTACTAATGGAGGGGGGACTGTCGCCGACTCCTACGGCGGCATCACCGCTTTCGTCGAGGGCGCTTCGGCGGGCACGGCCAGCATCATCAACCTGCCCGCGAACGGTGGAGCGGGGGCGGGGCGGACGACCTTCCAAAGCACGTCCACCGCGGCGGACGCGGTGATCCATAACCGAGGCGCCAGCCTCGCTGGCGCTCAAGGTGGGTTTTCGCAGTTTTCGGACCTCGGCTCCGCGCCTACCGCGGGGCGGGCCACGATCATAAATTTCGGGGGACTGGCTGCCGCCAACACCGGCGGTGGCTTCACGGTTTTCAACGGCACTGCCACGAGTGGGGCGAGCACGATCTTCAACCGGCGGGGCGCGGCGGCTGGCGCGCAAGGAGGACGGACCACTTTCCAGGGGATGTCAGTAGCGGGGACAAGCGTCTTCACCAACGAAGGCGCGCAGAATGGGAGCTGGGGTTTCACGGAGTTCCGGGATTCGAGCAATGCGCAACAGGCGACTTTCTTCAATGGCGCGAGTTTTCCGGGATTCGGCGGGCGAGTGAATTTTTTGAACACGAGCAAAGCGGGCGCGGCGACTTTCGACAACGAAGGCGGCAAGGTGGCGAGTGGCTTCGGAGGAGAAGTGTTTTTCCTGGGCAACTCGAGCGCCGACGCCTCGACGATTACGAACCGTGCGAAGACGGTCGCCAACGCCTTCAGCGGAGGAGTCGGTTACTTCTACCAAGACTCGAAAGGCGGGACGGCGACGATCATCAACGAGGGCAGTGCCTTTGGACCCAACGCCACGCGCAGTGGTGGGTGGACCGAGTTCAGCGACGGGGCGAGCGCGGAACAGGCCACGATCGTAAACGAAGGCCCGCTCGCGGCCGGCGGTGGGAGCGGTGAAACGCACTTCAACGGAAATGTCGTAGGCAAGGTCGTGACCGCGGATCGGGCGACGATCACGAACAAAGGCGGGCTGTTCGCATTCGACCGCGGCGGCCTTACCCTTTTCAGCGGAACTGCCACTGCGGGAATGGCCCAGTTAATTAACTCAGCCGGCCGAACAACATCCACGTTCGGCGGGGCCACTACTTTCTTGAACACTGCTAAAGCTGGTGCGGCGACATTTACGAATGAAGGCGCACATTTTGCCTTCAGCATTGGGGGTGCGACCACTTTCCAGGGGAGTTCGAGTGCGGGGACGGGGACCTTCACAAATGGAGGCGGAACCGCTGCGTCGAGCAACGGGGGCCGAACTGTTTTCCACGATGGCAGCACTGCGGGCAGCGGCATATTTATCAACGAAGGCGGGACGGTGGCCGACTCCGGCCGGAGCGTCACGTTCTTTGACGGGACTGCGAGTGCCGGTAACGCCACCATCACGAGCAAAGGTGGCGCTGTGGCTGGCGCACTTGGAGGCATTACGCAGTTCCGCGGTGGTGCGAATGGCGGAAGCGCGACCATTACCGCAGAAGGAGGAAACGTGGCGGGCGGAGGTGGAGGGATCACGCAGTTCACGACGAACTCCAACGCCGGAAGCGCTCTGCTCGTCGTCCATGGCGGGAGCAACGGAGGCTCCAGCGGCTTACTGGAAATCTCCGAATCAGCAAGTGGCGGGACCGCGCGGGTGATCGCAAATATGGGCGGCACTCTCGACATCAGCCGCCTGACCGTGGCCGGCACGACCATTGGTTCGATCGAGGGTGCTGGGAATGTCCTCCTCGGCAGCAAACGTCTCACCGTGGGTGGTAACAATCGCTCTGAGGAATTCTCGGGTGCAATAGCGGATGGTAGCCAGTCCGGCGGGACGGGTGGGATGCTGACCCAGATTAGCAATGGCTCGCTGACTCTGTCCGGCGCAAATACATACACGGGCGGCACGATCATTGGCAACGGCTTCACCGCCAACAGTGGCAAGCTCATCGCGGCAAACCTCTCGGGCTCGGCTACCGGCACCGGCCCGGTAACTGTTCGCCGAGGCGGCACATTGAGCGGCAGCGGCTTCATTGGCGGCCCCGTGTTCCTCCAGGCGGGCGGCACCATTGCGCCTGGAGACCCGGTAACGCTCACTCTGGAAGACAATCTAACTTGGGATAGCGGCAGCGTTATCCGTCTTGCCCTCGGCCCAAATCAGGCTGGCAGCGATCTGCTCGACATCCAGGGTGCGCTCCTCCGAGGCGATGCAACCGGCAGCGCCTTCGTTTTCGAGCTTCTGGACTTCGGGGCAGTCGTGGGACAGACGTACGACTTCCTCCAATTCGCCAGCATCCAGGGTTTCTCTGCTTCCGACTTCACGTTCAGCGGCGACGTGGAGGGAAACTTCGCCGTTCACGGCGACGCGATCACCTTTACCGCTACGGCAATCATCCCTGAGCCCGGCACGGTGGTGCTGCTTGCGTGCAGCGCCGCCTTCCTGTGTTGCAGGCGGCACAGGTAAGGCGCCAAACGGGGTTCCGGCGCTCTAGCTCTAACGCAAGCGTCCAGCGTCGAAGACCTCGACTGGCTTACTCGTTGGCGCTACGAGGCATGCCCGGTAGCGAGCGTGCTACCTGTTGTTAGCTTGCGGTGCATTGCCTTGGCAGCTCACCTGTGCTGCAGGAAGGGGATTCCGTCTGGCAGCACGTAGGCCGCTCGTTCAAAAGCATAAGTCTTGTCATGCGCAAGCCTCCCAACAAATGTCAGCGGAGTGCAGGCTGGAGCTAAGGGTGCCTACGATCTACCAGAGACCCTCAGGCGAGGAATCGGGAAGGTCGCAGACGGCTCTGATTTCTTTGCAACCGGGATCGCAATTCACCTGGACGACTGGCAGCGCGTGGAGCTCTCTCGATCGAGTGACGGCGCGTTCCTTGTCGGAACGTTTCATCCCCAATGAGATGGGGCGGCTTGTTCAAGCTCCGAGCATTTGGGGCGTGCCCGTCGCAGTGACGAAGGGGGTTCCGGAGGGAACCGTAATCGTAGGAGCCTTCGCGACTGCCGCTCAGATCTTCCGCCGCAACGGCGTCACGATCACCGCCAGCGACACGGACGCGGACAACCTGACCAAGAACCTTGTCACGATCATCGCAGAACAGAGGCTAGTGAGCGCGATCTATTGCCCCGCGGCATTCGTGCTCTGCACCGGCCTTAATACTTAAAGCTGATTTCCGCATCCGGAGTTGTTTAACGGATGCGGTTTGTGGGGAAGGGCGAGGTAACTCGCTTGGATTACTACAGCCGCCGCCGGTCTGTCCCACTACCGGCACTCTTTCAGAATCAGGAGCGGGTTTCTTTCACGCGCCGCCCGTCGCTTCTCCAAAACGGGCAATCTTTCCCATGAGTAACCCACCGAAAGCTTGCGGCGTTTGCGCGGACAGTGGACTGCGAACCATGCGGATTGCCGGTTTCATCTCGCGAGGCTTTTGCCAAAGCTGCGAGGTGGGCAGACGGCTGAGTCTCGAGCTGGCCCCGCCGAGCACTGCCACGTGCCCGAAGTGCCTAGACCGGGGGAAGCGGCTTGTCACCCGCAAGGGGTCGGTCCTTCCGAAGTGGTGCGCGTGCTCGACGGGCTACAAACTGCGGCTGGCTGCGGATAGCGACCCAGCGAAAGGGCCGGGAGCCGCCACTAGATGAAAGACCTTCGAAGAAGGGCGCGCTACGGCCGAGAGGGGGCTTTGACCGCGACTACGATTCGCAGTGAATCCTCTTTGATGCCGGCAAGGAGAGTTGTAGAAGTCATTTGATTCGGAGCGGTCTTTTTGAACCTGATGTGGAGAGCCCGAACGGGCGCTAGGTTGGGCGCATACAAGTCGCCCTTGTAGTTGTACGGCTGGCCGAGTTCCGCGGTAACTGGCATGTAGGAGGCATCCGCGAACTCTGCTCGAAGTAGTTCCGGAATGATCTTAGACTGGAACATGGAAACCCAAGCGGGATTTGCGCCGTCCAAGCAGTGCAGCTTAGCCAATGCTGCTGCATCTTTTGACCTAAAGGCCGACTCCACACGCGAGAGAAACTGTTGTTCCTGTTCCAATGTCGGATCGAGCGCAGCGCAGCACAATGCGGTGGTGTATAGGATGATGATGCTCAGTAGTGGTTTCATAAAGCGTGACGGCCAGAAGCGCCTAACGGTTTGGAGCCAGCAAGCGGAAACTCAACTTGCTTCCATTGCGCGGTTCTGGTGCGTCGCCACCTCAGGAACTCACCCGCCAACGGGAACGCTTCGACAAAGGGGACGGAGCGAGTCTCTAGTCGCCCACATGGACAAGGAACAACTGCGGGCCGAGTTGGACGCCCGGAGCAGTTCGCTACAGCGCATGGTTCAGCGACGTTGGTTCCGTTCTTTCACATCGAGAATCTCGAAACCTTCCATTCTTTGTTGACGTCGAGCATCGCAGTGACCCTTTCTACGACACGTTTTTTGACATGTTTTTTGGTGAAGAAGAAAGTGTCGAATTCAAGAATGACAAATTCACCGTCGGGAGCGCCCGGGAGTGGTTTTGTGTAATTGGCGCTCTTGGCCTTGCGGGAAACGAGGCTTCCGAGCGGCTTGCGAACTGAGTGTAAAATGCTCCCACATTCCAGTTGAGTTATGGCTGCTTGGAACACGCTCGCTGCACTCTGCCAACTCTCGGCGAACTTTCCGGCGTCAAGAAGCGCAAGCCACTGTTCTTCCGCATCCTGAGCCTGCTTTTCGGGTGTGTCAGACGCCGGCGATTGGTTGAGTGCGGTAAAGCCAAGGAGAAGAAACGAAAAGATTTGGATGAAGCGCTTGGATGTCATGCTCTTGAGTTTGCGGTTTGGATTGGTGGACGTGCGGAGTTGCCGAACGACCTAAGCTCAGCGACCCGGCCCACGAGGGTGTTCGATTGCAACCTGGATGCGAAAGCCTACTTCCTCGCAACTCTCCGATTGCTCTACCAATCTCCGTCGCATAACGAAACCGTGCTAGCACGAGCTGAAGCCAGCAAGCGGAAACTCACCTTGCTCCAGTTGCGCGGTTCTGGCGCGCTGCGCTCCACAGGACGCCCGCCGGCGCGTTCTAATCGACCCTGGGGTGTCACCACAGCGGGCGGGCAGGTAGGGCGACTTGCACGCCACCGGCAGGAGATCCGGTTTCCCGTCAACGGGAAGGGGTATGAAAAGGGGTCTTTGGAGCAGCCTGAAAAGCCTTGAAGTACGGTGGACGCGTTTGCATTTCTGTTTGCAGATCGCATCTTCCACGCGCCTAGAAACGCGCAAACCCTGATAGACACAGAATTGGAGGCGGGGGCGGGAATCGAACCCGCGAATAGGGGTTTTGCAGACCCCTGCCTTACCACTTGGCTACCCCGCCGTTCGAGTGAGGGTCGGAATTAAGCGGAACGCCGGAGAGGCGTCAACCGGCCAGTGCAGGAAATTGCGTCAGAAGACGACATTGAAGGGGGCTGACACGATCTTCGCCCGAGCGCGGTCTGTAGACCCTTCACTCTGCTCCAGGGCGGTTACCAGCCCATCGCCAAAGGTCACGGCGAGGGTGCCTGCCGGGACCTTTACGTAGACAACATTGCTGACCAGCCGACCAAACCGATCGTACCCGGTAACCTGCTGCGCCACGCGCTTGTAGCGGACGAACTCCCACACGTCCTCACGCCCGCCTACATCGAGTCGCGACGATTCCTTTGATGGTTTGCCCAGCGATGCGGTGACTTCGTCCGCGGTCATGTTGATCGCCACCTCATTGCGCGCAATCAGCGCCTGCACCTCGTCCATCCGTGCGGCATTCTGTTTGAGGTTCTCGACGAACTCCCGCTTGAGCGCGGTGAGATGCGCCGGCTTTACCCAGCCGGCGACCTGCCCCTGCTGCGCATTACCGCGCACCCGGTAGGTCCCATCGCCCACGGCCTGCAACTCCACGGATTGGCCGCGCTTGAGCACACCGAGATAACGCTTCATATCGGCATGATAGAAGATGGGGGCGTCCGCAAGCGTCTGTAGCTTTATCGGACGGGGCAGGAGATCCTCCAGGTAGATGGCACCCGCTTCGCGGATGACAGCACCACCCTGGGCCGCCAGAGGAGCCACGAAAGCAAGGGACAACGCGAGCAAACGGAGCAGTTTCACAGTCCTATAGTACTACATCCGGCAAGCGGGTCCATGAAAGGTGCGGGAAAGGCCAAGGTGGTGATGAGCCCGTCCGGTTTCTTTCGATTGGCTCTGCCCTTGTTTTTCGTGCGTTTCGAGGCTCTCGTAGAGCAGACTTCGGAATGGAAACGTCCCGCTCGCACGATCTCTTCGCAGAGGCCCGCAAGTACATTCCCGGCGGGGTGAACTCACCGGTTCGTGCTTTCCGCAACGTTGGGGGTGAGCCTTTTTTCGTGAACCGGGCCAAGGGTTCGCACATCTGGGACGTCGATGGCAACGAGTACATCGATTATGTCGGTACGTGGGGTCCGGCCATTCTCGGGCATGCTCCGCAGGTCGTGCTCGACGCCATCGTGTCGGCCGCACGGCAGGGAGTCAGCTTCGGTATCCCCAACCCGCACGAAGTGGAAATGGCCCGGACGATTTGCGAATGGGTCCCGTCCGTTGAGAAGGTGCGCATGGTCAATAGCGGCACTGAGGCCACCATGTCCTGCATCCGGCTTGCGCGTGGGTTCACCGGACGTGACCGCATCTTGAAATTCGAGGGCTGTTATCATGGGCACGTCGATTCTCTCCTGGTGAAGGCAGGCAGCGGACTGCTGACCCATGGCCAGCCCGATAGCGCGGGCGTGCCACAGGCGCTCGCCGACCTCACGATCACCCTGCGGTTCAATGACACCGTTGCCGTTCGCTCGCTCTTCATGGCGGAAGGTTCGACAATCGCCGCAGTTATCGTGGAGCCCGTACCCGCGAATGCAGGGCTGTACCTTCCCGAAGAAGGCTTCCTGGAACTTCTCCGACAGCAGTGTTCCCAATACGGTGCTGTCCTGATTTTCGATGAAGTGATGACGGGCTTCCGCCTGGCACGCGGCGGGTATCAGGAAATCTGCGGCATCGAGCCGGATCTGACCGCCTTCGGGAAGGTCATCGGAGGGGGCCTACCGGTCGGAGCGTTCGGCGGGAGCGCCGAGATCATGGATCAGCTCTCACCCGAAGGGCCGGTCTACCAAGCGGGTACCCTTTCAGGGAATCCGCTGGCCATGGCTGCGGGTCTTGCGCAGCTCCGAGCACTCGATTCTCAAAATGGCTGGGCGCGGCTTGAATCCATCGGTGCTGCCTTGGAAGCGTGCGCTCGCGCTGCTCTTGCGAAGGCGGGTCGCGACTACACCATCCAGCGGATTGGCTCCATGTTCTGCCTCTACTTCACCTCGGAAAAGGTGATCGATCTGGCCAGCGCTCGGCGCAGCGATATCCCCGCGTTTAATCGCTTCTTCCATGGTTGCCGCGAGCGTGGTGTGTACTTCGCGCCTTCGCAGTTTGAAGCGGGCTTCCTTTCTCTTGCCCATACTGACGAAGATCTCGAACGCACGGGGCAGGTGATTGAGGAAGTTCTCACCGGACTCTGAAGTAAACCTGAGCAAGTGCTGCTCACGCCACCGTGGGGGCGTCTGTCGATAGAACCGACGCCTGCCGACCGATCTTTCTCCAACCCCAACCCAGCGCGAAGAGCGCTGCGCTCCAGGTGACGATGCAAATCCCCCACCAAACGCCCCAAAGACCCCAGCCCAATCCAAACGCCAACGTGTGAAAGACCACAATCGGGGCCGCGACCTGTCGATAGAGTCCCATCCACATTCCGTAAGCGGGCTGCTTCATCCCCTGAAGGGCAAAGACCGTGACAAAGAGGATCGGGTAAGCGGCAAGCGTGAAGGTGGCACTTAGCAGGTAATCACGACCATGAGCCAGTACGGCCGGGTCATTAGTGAAAAGTCTCATTGCGGGCTCCCGGGCCACCCACACAATCAGCCCGCCCAGCAGCATTGAGGCGACGCCGAACTTCACGTTTGTGATCCACGCTTCGCGCACCCGATGCGTGAGCCCGGCACCATGGTTCTGGCCGACAATACTGAGCACTGCCGCATTCAGCCCGATCGCTGGCATTAACACGATCTGCTCGATACGCGTGGCGATGCCGCTCGCAGCCACCGCTTCCTTTCCGAAGTGCTTCACAAACCAGGTGATCACAAATACGCCTAGGGCGATCGTGAGCATGTTCAGCGCAGCCGGCACAGCCTGGCCCGCGATGCGGCGCAGGATTGCAGGGTTTGGCAGGAAATCACGCCGCTCCCAATTGGACATGAGATCTGCCTTCGTTGCGCTTCGCCAAAGAAACGCAGCCCCGCCGATCTGGACTACCACCGTGGCGAGCGCAATGCCGCCCACCCCCATGGCAGGTAAGCCGATCCAACCCCACATCAATACTGGATTGAGTCCCAGGTTCGCCAGGAAGCCAACGAAGAGGAAATTGCGGTAAAAGCGCGTATTCCCCTGCGCAGCGAGCGCCGAGTTGAGGACCATGGGCAGGAGAAAGAACACGCTGCCCGCCACGATGACATTCATGTACGCCAGCACGGTGCTGAGATATCCGCCCTCCGCCCCAAGTTGTCGGAATAGCCAGGGAGCCGCAGCCCATCCCGCCACAGTGAGGAGAAGCCCGGCGGCGACTGTGAATACCAAAGCCTGCGCAAAGACCTGGCGCGCCCCAGCAAAGTCCTGAACCCCCAAAGAGTTAGCCAGTAGTGCGGTCGTTCCCTGACTGATCCCACTGCCGATTGCGAGCACCACAAAGAATACGGGAAACGAAAGAGACAGCGCCGCAAGCGCCTCCGTGCCAAGCCAACCTGCGCACATCGTGTCCACGACATTGAACATCGTGTTGAAGAACATGCCTACACTCATGGGCACGGCGATTCGCCAGGTCAGTTGCGAGATCGGGTCGGTGGTGAGCGAAAGCGGCTGCTGCATGTCTATGACGTCGTTGTACCAGCGATTATCCGCTCGATCTGTACGCGATGAATTGCCATGTGCATTCCAGCGAGGGCGTGCCATCCCGAAGCGTTGAGCGGGCCAAACCAGGGGTGGGCAAAGCAAGCGCGCGTGTTCAGGTCGTTAATGGCCGCGGTCGCGGCGAGCAACAGGTCGCACGACTCCTCATAGGCTGGCTCAACCCTTCCGTCTGCCGTCGGGTTTGGCTTTACTGCGGCAGTGCTTGCCTTGCCTTGCGGTATACGTTCATCGGCCAAAGTGTTGATCACGTGGATGAACTGATGATGGACAATCCGCAAATGGTCGAGGGTCATCCAGACGGACCAGTAGCGGCTGCTGTCTTCGAGTCCGATGGGCCGACGGATAAGTACACGGAGAGCACCGGATTCCGGGGTGCACCTGCGAAGGAGCAGGCGAATCCGCTGCCGTTCGTGTTCAATCTTTTCGGTGAATGCCTTCCGGTTTCCAGTCCTGCACTTAATCTCAAAGAGCAGTCGTGCGGCGAGATGTTCGAGAGCTGGCAGTCCAGCACCGGGCGGAGCTAGCAAAGGTTCAGTGGTCGCGTTCATGAGAGTGGCCCATCAATCGTGAAACCACTTGCAAGATGCAAGCAAAATACTTGTGGATTGCAAGCGAAGCTGCGGCAAAATGGATCGATGGCTCCTCTCGAATCCAAGGACCGTGCGGCAATGCCCGCGCGTCGCTCGCCTTGTCCCGTGGCTTGCTCGCTCGACCTGTTCGGCGACCGGTGGACGCTGCTCGTCATCCGCGACCTCATTCTTGGACATACCCGATTCAAGGACTTCGTCGCGTCGCCTGAGGGCATTCCAACTAACATCCTCAGTGACCGGTTGGAGCGTCTTCTGTCCAGCGGGGTCGTGGAACAAGTGCCGGCGACCGAGGGATCCAAGCGCCTGATGTATCGCCTAACTGAAAAAGGAGCGGCTCTCCGCCCCGTGTTGAAGGCGATGCGAGATTGGGGGCTGGCGTGGGAAGCTGGAACGTGCGCCGCACGCGAGATCAAGCGCGCTTCGTAGCGTCGACGCACAGGGCACCTATCAACGCTCTTCCACCGCCACGGTCCGCCGGGCAGGCGCCTTCTTCGCGGCCGCATAGATGCGGTAACCCAGCAGAATCGCGACTAACACTCCGAAGATTGCCGGCCAGGTGATATCCGACTTCACGATCATCCAGTAGTGAACCACACCGCCTATTGCGATCAAGTAAGTTAGCCGATGTAACTGCGTCCAGCGCTTGCCTCCGAGACGCTTGATCATCCCATTAGTCGATGTAACCGCCAGCGGGACCATGAGCACGAAGGTGAGCATCCCCACAGCGATAAACGGCCTTTTCCATACGTCGGCTGGCACCGTAAGGAGTTGCAGGTCCCGGTCGAACCCGAGGTACGTCGCCAGATGGATGAGCCCATAGAATGCAGCAAAGACGCCGAATTGACGGCGATGTCGCGCCATCCAGTTCCATCCTGTGAGCTTACGGAGTGGGGTCACCAGGAGGGTGATCACAACAAAGACGAGCGCCAGCACACCCGTGCATCTCGTAAGGAACTCCACTGGATTCGCTCCGAGCTTACCCTGCCCCCAATCCCAGATCATGAGCAACAACGGGAGGATACCGTTGAAGAAGAAGAGGCGGCTTTGAAACTTTGGATCGTTCATCGCGTTCTGAACTTAGAAGTACTTCCGAAGATCCATGCCGGCATAAAGACCGGCGACCTGCTCACCGTAGCCGTTGAAGGGCAGCGTGTCCCGGGTGCGGTCCTCACCGATCCGGCGCTCTGTCGCCTGTGACCAGCGCGGGTGAGAGACTGTGGGATTCACATTTGAGAAGAAGCCGTACTCTCGCGGAGCAGACTTGTTCCAAGTGGTCGGTGGCACCCGATCCGTGAGCGTGATCTTGACTAACGATTTGATGCTCTTGAAGCCATACTTCCACGGGACGACAAGGCGGATTGGAGCTCCGTTCTGATTTGGCAGGGTCCTTCCATAGAGCCCCGTCGCGAGCAACGTAAGTGGGTGCATGGCTTCATCGAGCCTCAGACCCTCCACGTAGGGGAGGGGAATGCCCGCTGAACCTGAATCAGGCATCTGCGCCGGATCATAGTAGGTTTGAAACGCAACGTACTTTGCGCTTCCGAGTGGCTGCACTTGAGCGAGCAGCGTTCTCAGTGGGAAGCCAATCCAAGGGATGACCATTGACCACCCTTCCACGCAGCGGAAGCGGTAGACGCGCTCTACTTGCTCAAAGCGCAGCAGGTCATCCAGACCAAAGGTGCGTGGGTTCTGCACCATACCTCCCACCTCCACAGACCAGGGATTAGTCACGAAGTCTTTCGCTTTCTCAGCGACCTTCCCCTTATTTGTGGAGAATTCGTAGTAGTTATTGTATCCCGCGATGTCCTCGAATCGATTGGGACGATCATCCGGTCCAAGAGGGGGGAGGACAAAGCCGGCCTCGTTAACGGTTGCTAGTGAAGTTCCGGTTTGAAGGATCTTCGGCCGCGGGGAGAACGCCTTATAGAAACCACCCGTGACCAGACCCGTACCGGCGAAAATCGACGCTCGGAGAAAAGTGCGTCGGCTCAAGAATGTCGCTTCCGGAGTAATCTCGGAGTTCGGCGGCTTTGTCGAGGGCATACGAGGGATGGATACTCTCACGGAAGTATCCCTGCTGGAAGAAGGGAAATCTGGGAGCTTTGCCTGACCTCATAGCTTGCGAAAGGGGAGCACCTGCTCCAGGAGACTATGCTGCGCGTTCAACCGGGAGCCAGCGGGCGCAAGGCGCTCGGCTACTCACGCGGAATGGCCTCAGCAGATTAAGTGGCTCTTTCTTTCGCTCGGGAAGCCTGAATTGGGCTTTGGTATTAGTGCTTGAGCGAGAAAGCTCCCTCTTTCTCCCATGCGAAAATTCTGGTTAAAGATCCTGGTCGATCTGGCGTACACTTTCACCGTCTTCACTCTGGTTTTCACCCTCGCAGGCTATGGTGGAGGCAGTCATTGGGTTCTGGACTTATTCTCGCACTTCCGAGCGCAGTATCTCGCTGGCGGGTTGCTGCTAACGTTCATCTTTCTACTGCTGCGTCGCTGGCGGTGGAGTGCCGTCACACTGATCTGTGTAGGTATCAATCTCGCAGCCGTGCTTCCATGGTATGGCAGACGCCACCAAGGCTCCAGTGCGGACGCACAGGGCAAGAACCTTCGGGTCGTCCTTTCAAATGTTTTCACCGGGAATGTTCACAAGCAGAAGGTGCTGGCCTTCGTGAGAAAGGAGGTGCCTGACATTCTCATCCTTCAAGAGATAGATGCCGCCTGGCGACAGGCGCTGAGAGAACTGGACGCTGAGATGGGGCATTCGCGAGTGTTCCCGCAGGAAGACAACTTCGGCATAGGGATTTGGAGTCGATTGCCGCTGAGAGATGCTGAAATCTTTGGAGTCGGAGCTTCCGATATCCCGGTGATTCGCGCGAAAGTGGAGGTAGCTGGCACGATAGTGGAGATCATTGCCGTGCATCCGCTTCCTCCCGTCAGCTCTGCGGCCTACCAGGAGCGCAATTCACATTTGGCGACAATTACTGAGTTCGTCCGGAAGGCGACAGATCCCGTGATCGTTCTTGGTGATCTCAATGTCAGCGTATGGTCCCCGGTTTACTCGAACTTCATCCGCAAGTCGGCACTTGTGAATACGAGACAAGGCTTCGGAGTTTTGCCGACTTGGCCCACCATCAACCCCTTGGTGATGATCCCACTGGATCACTGTCTCGTCAGCTCTTCAATCGGGGTAGCCGAGATGCGAACTGGACCTGACGTTGGGTCGGACCACCTGCCGATCATCGTCGACTTGCACATTCCGACTGCTGCTCCGTAGGTTACTTTGATGACGCAAGGTGGATATGGCAGCGGCACCTTTAATGGCCACTTTGCCTAGGTGCTGTGCCTGTACTCTGCACGCGGCTGTCGATCTTTTCTCATTGCGGATGGCCAGATCGGCTTTCATCGGGGTTACTTCTATCGCTAACAAGTGGTTCACGCAAATTGGCCTCCCATTCCCATGAGCCGCCGCAACCCTGAGACGACCGTGACAACCGGCGAAGGCCTCCCTTCCGCCCGGCTATTTCTCCTGCGATCCACGCTAGAACATTTGTTTGCCCTAATTAGCGGCCCTGCGGAGTATCACCGGCTGTTTCGACAACGCGTTGAGGAGGGTTACATGGACCATCCTGGCGCGCTGGAATTCTTTGCCCGTCAAGCGCAACTCTCTAGTCCAGGCTGTAATTGGTGGCTGCCATATCTAATCATTCAGCGGAATGACGCCCATTTGATTGGCATGTGCGGCTGCAAGGGTCCTCCCACAGGTGAGGGAGTGGTGGAGATTGGCTACTCCATCGCACCAGCCTATCGCGGCCAAGGTTTAGCCACCGAGGCCGCATTGGCTTTAACGGCCTATGCCCTTTCGATTCCCGATATTAAGGTGGTCCGCGCTCACACCCTTCCCGCGATTAGCGCGTCCACTCGCGTGCTTGCAAAGTGCCGGTTCATTCGGGTTGCTGACTTCAACGATCCTGAAGATGGAATGGTCTGGCGATGGGAACTGCACCGCCCAGCAGCGAACGCGACAGCTTGAGAAGGACTGTGACTCCTGCGTTTGAAGCTTTGCGGGGCGATCTGATCCGACAGCTTTGGTCTCTTCTGAAACTCCGGACACGAAGGTTCCGGCTCCAAGTTGGAAAGGGCAACGCTCCGAGTCGGCGAAGTGCAGGTTGCCTCTCGGGTGAGCGGTGAGGAGGTAAGGTCATTGGGACCGGGCGACGGGGCGGCTTCTCGTAGGAAAATGCCAGCACCTCCCGCGCCACCGGTGTGTTCGGGCGAACAGCGCACGTAAACCATCCGTTTTCGGCAGGAATTTCCCATCTGGAACTCGAAGCTCCGAGTTCCCGCTACTCAACGGAGGCAATATCTGAGGGAAGCTTCCCTCATTTTGTGGCAAAGCTGAGATGCATGTCGGGATCCATTCCAGTTATTTGGGAGAACGGTGCCTCGTGGATGGGGAAGCTCCCCTCCCGGAAGTGGAAGCTCCGAGATAAAAGGGGCAAGCTACCCCAAAATAGTGCGGAGCTTGAGTAATTGGAACTCGGAGCTTCCCACTCCCGATACTGAAGCTTCCCTGAAATTGCTCGGAGCTTCCCTCAATTAGTCGCAAGCTTGCGACTTGGGAACTCGGAGGTTGCGTACCGGGAGTGGGTCCGTTCCCTTAAATTGAGCGAAGGGAGAGTAGATTGAACTCAAAGGTTGAGTCGATTCTGGCGGGACTTGCCACTCCGCTTGCCGGATCGGCAATGGGATCGGGAAGCAGACGATTGCGTCGATGCGAAGCGTCTGCGACTGAGCGCAAACGCTCCGTTCGATCCACTTACACCCCGCGGGGCCGGAGTTGGCGCTTCAGCACGAGATAAACAATCCCCAGGAGGACGCAGCTGGAGCCGACGAGGACTATCGTGTTCCAGACGTAAACTGAGAAACGTATCCCGAAATAGAACTTATCGGGGCTGAAGAAGACGTTCACCGGGATCTGACGGCGGTAGTCGCTCTGCTCCGTTTCGGCCTTGGCGACCAGATCGGTTACTTTCTGATTCGTATAGAGGCGCTCGGCCGTGACGCCGCTAGTCCGACTGCGGAGATCGCCGCCTTCAAGGGCCTTTCCGTCGAGAATCTGGTCGACCCGCCCGAGGCGTTTCTCGATCTCTGCGAGGCTTCCGGATTCCAATCCGCTCAGGAGAGCCAGCGAATCCTTCAGATCCTCCAAGCGGAGTGCCTCGGCTTCTGACCGACCGTTCTTGGCGACGAGCAGGTCTATCTGTCTCTGGAGCCGATCCTGTCGTACACTGAGGGGATTTAGTTTGGCCTGACCGACCACCAGCGCCTCGTAAGAGTAGTGCGTGGCAACGAAGCGGCTGATTAGTGGCACCTTCAGCTTCTGATCCTCGCGGTCGCTGTTCATCGCCTCGGGGTGCGTGGAAAACCAGCGATTAAACGTGTATGCGAGATCGAGATCGCGGTTCATCTCCTCGTACTTGATAAGCGCCCCCCCGAAGATGAGCTGGGGAATTAGCACAAGCGGAACGAAGTTCGCAGCGGTCTTCGAGTCAGAGACAATCGACGAGATCATCAGCCCAAGGCTGGTCCCGCTTGTCGCAGTGATGAACATGAAGAAGAAGTACGGCCAGAACATCCCGCGCACTTCGAGGATGGAGTTTCCCACTAGCACGAAGAGCGCGCATTGGACGGCAGTGAAGGAAGCGAGCGTGACGAACTTCGAGACGACGTAATAGGGGAGACGTACGTCGAGATTGCGTTCGCGATTGAGGACAACGCGGTCGCGAATCACGTCGTCGACGCTGTTCATCAACGCGAGGAACATCGCGACGAGCAGCGAGATGAAGGTGTACGTCGGAATGTGAAACGCGCTGGCAAAGTCGTACGTACCCTCGTCGGTGAAATAGAGCGCCCAGCCGATGGTCGCAGCAAGGAGCGGGGGCACGAGCAGGGTAAGCACGATGTTGCCCTTGTTGCGTAGCTTCGAGGTGAAGGAGCGCCGGAAGAGCGTGCGCATCTGGGTCCACTCGTCGCGCCAGCGGATCGGATGGTGCTCTCGCACGGGATTCGTTGGGACAGGCGCGACGGGGGGAACGGATTTGCGCACGCTGACCTGCTTCATCTCCTGTAGGAGCCGGAAGCTCTCGTACTTGTCGCGCCAGTAGTCAGGGCTAAAGCGCCGCGCTGGGACGAGCTGTCCCTGCATGTTTTCCTCGTAGATGATGTCACCGCTCAGATCGCGCAGCGGAGTCTCTAGAACGTCGAAGATGAACTCTGGACGCGTGGTGCCGCAGGCCGGGCAGCCGCCGAGTTCCGTGCCGAAGTGCTGCTGGTGCTCGGCCGCCGCGAAGTACTCCAGCATGTCGTGCGGGGTGCCGTAGAAGACCAGCTTGCCGCCTTTGTCGAGCAGCATGGCCTTCGAGAACATCTGGAAGATTTTCGAGGTCGGCTGATGGATCGTCACAAGAACGATCTTGTTGTGCGCCATCGAGCGGATGATCTCAATGACGTGCTCGGAATCCTTCGATGAGAGTCCGCTCGTGGGCTCATCGAAGAGGAACACGTCGGCGGACGAGATCATGTCCAGGCCGATATTCAAACGCTTGCGCTCGCCGCCGGAGAGGCGCTTGCGAACCGGGCTGCCAACGACTGAATTGCGTCGCTCAACGAGGCCCAGTTCCACGAGCTTCCCCTCGATCCGGCGGGAGCGATCGCGCCGCGAAAGGTGAGGGGAGCGAATGGCGGCGGCGAATTCCATGTTCTCCTCGATCGTAAGGTGATCATCAAAGGCGTCGTCTTGCGGGATGTAGGAGACGAAGCGCTTCAGGGAGTCCAGGTTCGGATAGAGCGGCTGACCGTTCATCATCACGTCCCCGCTAGAAGGCTGAAGCTGGCCGGCAAGCGAGCGGAGAAGAGTGCTTTTACCCGAGCCGCTTGCGCCCATGACGCAGACCATCTCGCCGCGGGTGACGCTAATGTTGATCCCGTCGAGCCCCGGTTCGTGCTTGCGGAAGTAATGGGTGAGATCCCGCGCCTCCAGGGCGGAGATGATGTTCCGCTCCTCCTCGATGATGCGCTCGCTGAAGTTGCAGCGCAGCACCTGGCCGGTATCGATCCGGATGGTGTCACCGTCCTTGAGCGCGCAGGTGCCCTTCTTGGGAACGGCGAGGTCGCCGACTGTAATCGGTCGGTCAGCCTGGATCACCTCCAGCTTGCCGACCTTGTGTTCGTAATCGCAGAGAATCTTCAGGAGGACTTCCCCGCTGGTCCCTGGAGAGAGGAGAATGTCGTCGGTATCGAGCAGGGCTGGATTATTCGAGACGAGATAACCGGACTTGTAGGCTTTGAGTTGAAAGCGACCACCGAGAGCGCGCGCGCGGCGGCGGAGATCGCTGAGCGGAAGTTCGGAGTCGTTATGAAAGATGATCTTGTCGTCGAGGGTCGCCTCGAGCATCGCGCCGTTGCGCAGGGCAATGCCATTGAGCAACGCATCCACGTGCTGGAGCGCGCGGACCTGCACCTTCAATCCGAACTTCACCTCCAACGCACTATCGCGACTGCGGACCCGCTCCAACTGAACCTCGTCGTCGTTGTCGATCGTGAGATAAACGAGAGTGAGTGAGACGTTCTTCTTCGCATTGAAGTAGTACGCGAGGTCCTGGTAAGTGAGCACCTGCTCGCCGAGGACAATCCGTTGACCCGTATACACCCGGCAGAAGGCACCTGGCCCAAGCGGACGACCGCGGACCACGATTCCTCGAGAACTCTGGTTCTTCAGCAGGATGAGATCGTGATAGCGGAAGGCGACCAACCGCTCCGCACCAGTGAGCCCCTTGAGAACGACATCGCCGTGCCCATTTGGACCAAAGGTCAGCGACTCGAGTGGCGATTGCCCCTGCTGATACACCGCTTTGTCGGCGTCGTCGGAAGCATTGAGCTGGTAGACGATATCGATGGCCTGAGCCGCCATGCCCAGTTGGGTCATGAAGGAGTAGAAGGCCACGACCTCCTGCTGATTCATCCCGGCGCGCGAGATGAGATCGTAGAGCTGCACGCCCAGCATGATCTTGCGCTCGCTGCTTAGTTCCGCACCGAGCTTTTGCGCCATCGCGGCGAGATCCTGCTGCTCGTTGAGAGCTTGCCGGAAGAGCTTCCGCAGCTCGGAGTACACCGCCTCGGGGTAGTCGTAGCGCAGGAAGCCGAGGGAGGAGTCAATTTCCTCCTCGAGCACTTCGCCGCCGGCCTTGGAGAACGCTGCGAGCACCTGGATGAGCAGGGGAAGGAGATTCCCGCTCTCGGTTACGGTGCGGGGCTTACGAAGCACCCGCCTGCCGAAATACTGCGCAAGATGCCGCACGCGATAAGACGCGGGGTGGCTCTGCCAGGCATTGCGAGCGCGGTCGCTCAGGTCTTTCAATCGCTCGTCCAAATTTGTCATTCGCAGGGAAGGCCAGGCGAAGGGATTCGCCAGAGCGCGGAAGCTATATCCTGGTTGACCAGTTGTCGATAAGCCCTAGGTTCGCATTCCAAATCTGGACGAGTCGTTGCGGGAGCGTAAACCTTCTGTTACTCTTCCCAGCTTCTTCTGCAGATTTTACAGCAAAACCATGGCGCAGCCTGATCCTAGATCTCCTAACAACGGCCGTCCTCCTCGAACTGGCGGCACCAGCGATCCGAACTTCAATTGGCGCGGGTTGATTCTCTTCGCGATCGCCATCGCACTCATCGGTGGAGCTCTCATCTCCAACAAGACGATGACCAATGCGGAGGAGATCACCCTCTCGAAGTTCTACGAGCATCTCGAGAAGGATCTCGTGGTGAAGAACAAGGTGGAGTTGGTGTCAGATCCGGGCAACGCGATCGTCTACATCAAGGGGCAGCTGAAGAGCGACGCTGCAAAGCCGGCGGACCGTCCCGCGGAGTTCAAAGCTCAGGTCAATCTCGACTACAATCGGGATCTCCAAGAGCGCCTTCAGGAGAAGGGGATCGTGGCAAATCCACGAACGGACAACAACTTCGTGGCCTCCGCGTTGCTGAGCTTCCTGCCCATCGCGTTGTTCCTGGTGATCCTATACTTCTTCTTCCGCCAACAGATCCGCATGGCGGGCAAAGGCGCGCTGAACTTTGGCAAGAGCAAGGCCCGGATGCTTTCTCGTGAGAAAAACAAGGTGACCTTCAAGGATGTTGCCGGTGTCGAGGAGGCGAAGGATGAGGTTCAGGAGATTGTCGAGTTCCTGCGCGATCCGAAGAAGTTTCAGAAGCTGGGCGGCCGCATCCCCAAGGGTGTTCTCATGGTCGGCCCTCCCGGGACCGGTAAGACCTTATTGGCGCGGGCAATCGCAGGCGAAGCGGACGTGCCGTTCTTTTCGATCAGCGGTTCAGACTTCGTAGAGATGTTCGTGGGTGTGGGTGCCAGCCGCGTGCGCGACATGTTCGAGCAGGGCAAGAAGAGCGCGCCCTGCATCATCTTCATCGACGAGATCGATGCAGTGGGACGTCATCGTGGACACGGCCTGGGAGGCGGTCACGACGAACGCGAGCAGACGCTGAATGCGCTTCTCGTCGAGATGGACGGTTTCGACACGCAGGAAGGCGTGATCATCATTGCTGCGACAAACCGACCTGATGTGCTGGACCCCGCTCTGCTCCGTCCAGGCCGCTTCGATCGACAGATCACAGTCAATCTTCCCGACGTCAAAGGGCGCGAAGAGATCCTGCGCGTTCACGCCAAGCGCGTGAAGCTCGCTGAGGACGTCGACCTGGCGGTTATCGCCCGTGGAACCCCCGGCTACTCCGGTGCGGAACTGGCGAATGTGATGAACGAGGCTGCACTTCTCGCTGCGCGAAAGAGCCTGAAGGGCATTACGCGGTTCGAGCTCGAAGAAGCCCGCGACAAAGTGCGCTGGGGCAAGGAACGTCGCTCCCTCGCGATGAGCGTGAAGGAGAAGGAGAATACCGCCTACCATGAGGCTGGACATGCAATCCTTTGCGAATTGCTGGAGCACACCGATCCGCTGCACAAGGTGACGATCATCCCCCGCGGGCCTTCTCTCGGTTCCACGATGTATCTCCCTACCGAGGACAAGTACACGCACCGGAAGAACGAGCTGCTCGATCGTCTGGTGATGATCATGGGCGGACGCGTTGCTGAGGAACTGATCTTCGGCGACGTGACGAATGGCGCCCGCGGAGACATCGGTCAGGCTACGGATATCGCCCGTCGAATGATCTGCGAATGGGGCATGAGCGAGCGGATGGGCATGGTCGAGTACGGTGAACACGAGGAGCACGTTTTTCTCGGCAGAGACATCGGACGGAACCGCGGTTACAGTGAAGCCACTGCACAGGAGATTGACTCCGAGGTGCGCGGGCTTTGTGATGGAGCATATCAGCGCGCCAAGAGCCTGATCGGAACTAACCGCGACAAGCTGGAGATCATCGCCCGCGCATTGCTGGAGTTCGAGACGCTGGATGGCGCTCAGGTAAATGACATTATGAAGGAGGGCCGGATGCTCAACCCGCCAGCGCCGGTGAGTAAGCCAGCTGCTCAACCCCCGCCGTTGAAGTCGCGTAGCGAGGGAGAGATCATTGCTCCCGAGATCCCGCCGGGTCTCACCGAGGCCCCGGCATAGGTTCACCCGTCACACAGTTTCTTTGAGAGAGGGAACCCGGCAGCGGGTTCCCTTTTTCGTGGAGTAGGGTCGCGGTTACCTTTCTAAGTCGTTCGGCTTTGGATCTGCCCTGACCGTCTTCGATTCAGAGTCGGTTGAGCAAAATTCAGTGGCCCAAGCGTTTCAAACCTCTTCGAAGAGTGAATGCTTCTCCGATGAGAGTGTGTTTCACTCGGCGTCAAAGAAATCTGCTTCTCAGGCGAGTGATTTTCACTCGGACAAGCGGTTTATCTGCCTTGCTCGTCGCGAAACGACTCGGAAGACAACGGGAATGTGTGGGCGTTCTCACGTCTGGTGCCTTCTCTGAAGGAATTCCGGAGTCTGTAAACCCTCCGATTGCCGGTGGAGTCGCAGTTTCGCTCCCAGCAGTGTCTTTGCACAACTTACTCGCGGAGAGGAGTCCTTGGGCAAAACAACTGGTCGTAAGTCTCCACTGCAGGACTGAGCAACGTGAGCCTTCTTCTCCGTGCTTTTGACTTTACCGATCCGGCGCAAGCACCATGCTCCCCCGCCATGGAATGGCTCTCGGATCCGCAAATTTGGATCAGTCTCACCACATTGACGTTGCTCGAGATTGTTCTCGGCATCGACAACATCATCTTCATCTCAATCCTGGCCGGAAAGCTCCCGGTCGAGCAGCAGAATAAAGCCAGAACTCTGGGCTTAATGCTGGCCCTCATTACCCGGATCATCCTGCTTTCGATGGTCTTCCTTGTTACCAAACTGAAGGCGGACGTGTTTACCGCCTTCGGTCAGGGTTTCTCCGGCCAGGAGTTGGTGTTGCTCGCAGGTGGTCTCTTCCTCATCTGGAAAAGCGTCCATGAGATCCACGGCAATCTGGAAGGCGAGGAGCACGAGAAATCCACACGAGTAAAGGCAACCATGGGCGCGGTGCTCATTCAGATTATCCTCGTCGATATCGTATTCTCGCTAGATTCAGTGATCACCGCGATCGGCCTCGCCAAGGAGATTGGGGTGATGATTGCCGCCGTTATTCTGGCAATGATCGTGATGATCTTCGCTGCTAAATCGATCAGCGACTTTGTGAACCGTCACCCGACCGTGAAGATGCTGGCGCTATCCTTCTTGCTTCTTATTGGCGTGATGCTGGTCGCCGAAGGCTTTGGTCAGCATATCAGCAAGGGCTACATCTACTTTGCCATGGCGTTCTCGCTACTGGTCGAAATGCTGAATCTCAGGGCCCACAAGAAGAAGAAGCCAGTCGAGCTGAGAAGCTCTTACTAGCTGGTGACCGCTCCGGTCAGAAGGCGAAGCCGAAAGAGAAGTGAACCGCACCCCACTCCTCAAAGCGCTTCGGATTCGGGTTGGCTGCGATATCGAGCCGCACCGGCCCGATAGGCAGCTTGTAGCGAAGCCCGGCTCCAACTCCAAAGCGGACGTCCTCTACTCCCGCATCCGCCAGCAGGAGCGTGAGATTTCCCGCGTCGACAAAGACCGCTCCCCGCAGTGCGCCGCGGACCGGGAACTCAAGCTCGGCATTCAGGATGCCAAACGCCTCCCCTCCGATGGGGTTGCCCCCGGTGTCCTTGGGGCCGAGTTCTCTTTCCGAGAACGAGCGAACGGTTGTGCCTCCACCGCTGAAGTAGCGTTCGTCGATCGGCACGGAAGTAAACGGGAGAATAAGTCCTCCTCGAGCACCTAGCGCCAGAAGCAGCCTCTCACCAAGAGGGATGTAGTGGCTCACGCGGACCGTGGCGCGACCGAAAGCCACCTCACCCGCAATCGCGCTGACGTCCAGCGCCGTGTTCACGATCCATCCCTTCGTTGGATTCAGCGGGTGATTGCGATAATCGAAGGCTTGGGTGAAGCCGAAGGTGCCAATCTGGTAAGCGGTAAGGCCCAGGTATTCTACGCCGATCACGGACTCGGTAATCTCCACGTTTTCCGCGAGAAGGAAGACCCCGAGATCCACGTTCTCTGTCACTTCGCGAAGGAAATCTACCCGCAGCCCCGACTCGCGTTTTGAGTAACCTTTCTCCTCACGCCCTTGCGCATAAAGCCGGAGGCGCATTCGGTAATCGCTCTCCATGAACCACGGGTCCACAAAGAGCAGTTCAGTGCCAAGCCCGCGCAGTGAGTTTTCAATCTCCAGGGACAGCGCACGCCCGGTGCGAAGGAAATTCCGATCAGCCACCCTGAAACCAAAGATCAGGCCCTCGTAGCTGCTGAAGCCTAATGAAAAGCCAAATTCCTTCTGCTTCGCTTCCTCGACAGTGAGGTCGAGCCGAATGGTGTTGTCCGCCTGCGGAACCGAGTTGATGCGCAGGTTTTGAAAGAGCCCGGTTTGGAGAAGTTCGCGAAAAGTCTCATCGAGTTCCGTAGGATCATAGATGTCACCCTTAAGATCGCGAAAACGGTTCTCCATGAATTCCAGTCGGAGCCGTTCAAGGCCTGCGACGGTGATGCCGTTAAATCGAAACAGTCCTCCGGGACGCACTGTGAAGGTAGCTGGTACAAGGCGCTGGTAAACACGCCCATCCGGACCCTTACCGACTGCCGCTCGCGCCGTTGACGGTTCGCTGGACGCCGCGATCTCTGCCTGGAAGTAGCCTCGCGACTTATAGAAGAACTCGAGGTTCCGCTGCATGGTATTCACCCTCTGCGCGGTGTACGGCTCGTCGAGCGGAGTCCCGAGACCTTTCAGGAGCTCAGTGCGTGGGAAGAGGGTGTCTCCGGAGAATGCGATCTGCCCGAAGCCGTACCGGGGTCCTTCCCGGATCGTCACGATGACATTCGCCTGCGTGCTGGAGCGGTCGAATTCAACGGTAGGATCTTCCACGACAACATCGAGGAAACCTTCAGACTCATAGAGTCCGCGAATTCGAGCTGTCCCGTTCTGCACGTCTGCCTGGATAAACGGGAACTGTTTTGGCTCCTTCTGCAACCGCTCCTTCGTACCGCCGATTAGGTACTCGTAGAGCGTCTCCTCCGTGAGCGCGTCGTTGCCCTGGAAGACGACACGTTGAAGGTAGATACGTGGCCCTTCCCGGACAGTGAGCAACAGTTGAGAGCCCCGGATATCCCACTCAATCTCGACGTTCGCGAAGCCCTGCTTCCGATAGTAGGTCGCGAGAAAGTACGCCGTGTCATCTGCACGTGGGCGAGTCAGGCCCCGCTCACCAATTTCACGGATCTGCTCAGCTATGGCCTCCTGCAACTGTACCACAGTGAAGGCGCGGGTTCCCCTGAACTGAACGATTCCCTTCGTGGCCGGGGCAGCCGTTGGAGGCTGTTCGCGAGGAGGAATTTCCGTGAGACGAGCAGGTTGCGGAGGAGCTGTCTGAGCCTGCGCACATGGATGGTCGAAGGCGATACAGAGCATCACCGACCACACGTTCAGGAGTAGAGTCCGGGTCCACATGCTACCGAAAGCGAATTAAGTACCGGAGACGTCCCGTGAATTCACCTGCAACATCGATATCCCCGACTAGGTAGAGGTTATCCCCGAGACGATAAGTCGCCGAAAGCTCCTGACGGCCCGTGCGGCTGTCCACTGCACCCAAGTCCACATCGAATCGATCCAGAAACGGATCCTTCGACGCGCCCGACTGGCGTTTGAAGACCTTGCGGTAGAGCTGCTCGAACACTAGCACCGCGGCGCGCCCAGCGAGGACGTTACTCCCTCCAGTGAGTTCGCTGGTCGTCGCACCCGTTGCGAGCAGCGACACGATGTCCTGTTGGGGAAGGGGAGGCTCGCTGGTTAGTGAGAGCTGGGGATTCTCTGGGCTTCCAGTGATGTAGGCGTTGATCTGGTAATCGCGGAGACGCGACTGCGCCATGATATCAAGCGTCGGACGCAGGAAGTCGTCTCGCGAAAAGGTGATGAATCCGCGTGTCACCTCCAGTTCGGAGAAAGGCAGTGTAGCCTTGAAGTTCTCCACTCTCACAAGGCCGTCCAACCAAGGCTTGGCGCCCGTGCCCCCAAAGCGAAGATCAGCGGCTGCGTTGCCGGTAGCTAGATTTCCGCGGATCTCAAACGGATCGTTCGGGCGAGTCTTGATCGCGACATCGAATGTCCAATTGTTAAAGGGCGGCTTGGTAATCGCAAAGTTAGCCTGACCCGGAGCGCTTCGTGGCGCAGGCTTTGGCTTAGGCCGCCCGGGGAGGCCGATGGGCAGGATCTCGATGTCTCGAAAGTAGCGGCTCTGGGTCGTCCAGATACTGCCGGTAACAGCACCGGCCGCAAGTGGACCGGTGGCACGGATATCGGTGTCTACTCGCACCGTAAGAGCATCGTCGCGCCGCACCAGCACACTGTCAGAAACGAGGCGGAGATCGAACACCGGTTCAAACCAGCGGGGCACCTTGATCCCTCCGCTCAGCTGGAAAGTTCCGCCGCCGATGTCCCCGCGGAAGTTGCGGACCTGCAGGCCGTCGTTGTTAAAGCCGATGCTCGCATCCAACTGCCCCACGGCAGGAACGCCCTCACTGAGAAAGCGCGCGTAGCCGACGCGAAGTGTTGCTGCTCCGCTGAATTCTGGCTTTCGAACTGTCCCGCTAATCCTGGCGTCGATAGCGGTATTTCCCTCGATGCTACGGATTGCCGGAACCAGATCGGCGACAATGCCGAGCGACGTTTGAGGAAGCTTCACCGTCAGATCCAAAGGAAGATCAGGATCGAGTTTCTTCCGTTGGATGGTGCCCTCCAGATCTAGCGGCAAGCGGCCACGGACCGTGAGGGGCTGGATCTGGGGCTGGCGGGCAGTGAGATCAAGCGTCAGCTCCTTGTTGGAATAGTGGCTCACCAGGTCCATCTCCGCAGGCTTGAGCGCAGGAGCCGTCGGCGAGGTGAGTTTGCGACCAGCCAGCTTGAGATGGAGTGTAGGACGAAGAATGGTACCTCCTGCGACAAGGCTTACCGTGACAGTGCCGTTCACCGGAGAAATCTGCCCAAAGGTCTTCATGAACGGCGCGATATCCAGGTCGCGGGCGTTCACGTTGGCCGCAACCCGTTGGTTCATTGGGATGGTGCCCTGCGGATTCCCTGGATCCAGAGGAATCAGAGCGAACCCGGTGAGAACCTGCTGCGCTCCCTGGCGGAGCTCGATGTCCCGTACCCGCAGCTTCTTCTCTTGCCAGGATAGACCAGCTTGGAGCTGGGTGACTCCACTAATGACTTGAAACTCCGAAGTTTCCGCAAAGGCGGGTCCAAAGAGCCCGGCTACGCGGACGCGGCTCAGGTCGAGATCACCGTAGCGCACCTTATCCGCCGAAAGCTTAACCTGTCCCTCGTGACGTTGAGGTCGCCACTGACCGCCTGACTCAACAGTGAGATCTATCGATCCACTCAGCGTCTTCTTGATCCCAAGCGTGGTGAGCAGCGGCTTGAATACGGAGAGATCCTCTGCGACGGCGACTATCGCGCCTTCGTACGGCTGCACCCCTGCGAGTCCGAGCTTTCCACTTGCAGCGATCTCGGTACCCGGAGAGATCTGCAGCCGCAGCTCTTCGAGAGTAAGTTCATTACCAGTCGCCGCGATTCTACCCTGAAGGCTCTCCGCCTTAAACTCGCCGACACGCAGAGCGCTTCCGTTCATTTGGGCGGTTCCAGTTAGTACTCCAGCTTCCGTTCGCAGTGCCCCTGACCCCTCCAGGGTCCCTCCGACGGGGGCGTCCTTCACCTTAAGTCCAAAGGTCGCAAGTTCAGGGATCTTCACCGCGTAATTTACCGCGATCGGAACGGGCGCGGAGCCGTCTCCAGGGAAGCGGAGACTACCTTCGGCAGTTACATCATTCTCACCCTTGACGATGTGCAGCTTGTCCACCGTCGCGACGCGCTTCCGCACCTGACCTGCGACCTCTGCCTCATCCGCATTGAAGGTCCGATAGCGCAGTGCGGAGAAACGGGCGGAGACCGCTGCGTCGAGGTTCTCGAATACGCCTCCGCGTTTCCGAAGGAGAAAACGATCTGCGCTGGCATTGAGTTCGGCACTCTCAAACGCGAGGTCTCGGCTCGTCACGCTTTCAGCCCGGAGGAGAACGGAGCTAGCCTGGGTTTGATCGAGGGTGCCTTCCGCCGTGACGCGTACAGCTCGGTAGTCCGCGATCACGAGGCTCTCGCCCTCAAGTCGAACGGTACCACTTAGCTGCCCATCGGTATTGCGCACTGACGCCTGCCCAACTAGCCGCCCGTCGAGTACCTCCTTGTCCTTCTTTATATTGAAGGCGGAGAGATCTGGGACATCTGCGGTGACTTCCGCCCGGATCAGCTCTGAAGATCCTTTCGCCACCGGGAGTCGAAAGCTGCCCGCACCTGTGGCAGCGTTCTCCCCGCGACGGAGCGCGAGCTTGTCTATCGAGACAATCCCGTCGCCCATCGATCCGATCAACTCGCCCGACTGCGCAGCATAGGTGCGGTAACTTGGTTCAGTGAACGTCGCTGAAATCTGAGTGGTCAGTTCACGCCACCGCGAATCGGCGATTCGTTTCGTCAGATCGATAGACTGGCCAGTGAGCGCTGCTTCCTGCGCGGAGAAATCCTGGATCCGGAGCCCCGCACTGCGAAGTGAAACCTGAGCGTTCTTCGTCGCATCGACAGCGATCGTTCCGGCGAGTACTTCGGATCCAAAGGTGCCAATCACTAGTTGAGTCGCGTCGAACTTCACAGTTCCGCTGAGTTCACCATTCGTCGAGCGGATGGTACCAGTCGCCTGCACGCTGCCATCGAGTGCCTCGCGATTGAGTTCCACTGCAAACGCGGAGAGTTCCGGAATGTTCAACGTGAACTTTGCATCGACGGGTTGCGGCACCGGCTTTCCTTGCGGGAACTGGAACGTTCCATCGACGCCCACGACGTTCTCACCGCGCACCAATTCGAACTTCTCAACTGCAAGTAATCCACTGCGCACGGTGCCCGCTGCTGTGGCGGTATCTGCCGCAAACTTCCCGGCACGTGGCGCCGCAACCTTCGCAGCAATTGTGGCGTTAAGCTGCTCCCATCGCCAGTCGTTTAGGATTGCCACCACGTTCGACGATTCGCCCGTGAATGCCGCATCGCGCAATCCGAAGGTGTCGCTCTCCAGTCCCTGCACATTGAGGTCTACCCGCGCGCTTTCGGTTTCGTCGATCTTCACCGCGGCCTGCGCGCTCTCCAGCTTGAGAGCCTCGGTGCGCACATCACTGGCCTGCACTTGCATCTCTCCGCTGAGCCTGCCGCTCTTGGATCGTAGTGACCCCTTGCCAATGATCTTTCCCTGAAGGGCGTTGTCTTCCACTTCGGCGCCGAACTCTGCCAAAGCCGGCACATCAATCGCAAAGTCCACATCGATGGGGCGGGGGATTGGACTTCCTTCTACGATGCGGAAGGCGCCATCAAGAGTCGCTGAGTTCTTTCCTCGCTCGAGGGAAACCGTGCTCACGGTGAGCAGTCCATCGCGGACCGTTACAGCAACGTCAGCGCGGTCAGCATGGAGCTTCTGATAACGCGGATCAGAGAACGCGGCAGTCAGGTCGGCATCGATCGTGTGCCACCTTCCGTCACGCACGTGTTCCACGATATCGGGTGTGTTGCCGACGATCTTTGCTTCCTCCACGAAGATCTCACTGCTTCCCAGTGACTCTGCGTTGAGGGTAAGCGCAAGCGCCTCCGTGTCGTCTATCGTCACCTCCGCAGCCAGCTTCCGCGCTCGGAAGTCTCCGCTCCGAACACCGGCTCCCTCGAGCTTCATCGCGCCTACCAGCCGATCATTCACTGTGCGCAATGAGCCCTGTCCTTCGACAGTTCCGGCGAGCACGCTTTCGTCGATCTGCACCCCCATCGCCGCGAGCTCCGGCAGCTTGATCGTGAAGTCAGCCTCGATCGGCAGTGGCACGATCTGCCCCTTGGGAAAAGAGAAGACGCCAGATGCGGTCACTGAGTTTTCGCCGCTGATCACAGCCAGCTTCCCCAGCGTGAGGCGCTCGGCTGCCAGTGCGCCTTCCACGTCTGCGGAATCGGCGCGGTAGTTCCGGAAGCGGAGGCCCGCGAGCTTAGCCGCCACCTTCCCGCCCAGCTCATGGAGCGGCGCTCCGGGTGGAGTCTTCAGAGGGCGAGTGAATGTCCCAGACAGATCACCCGTTTCGATATCGAAGAGCGCGTGCGCGATCTTCTTCAGGTGGAGTTTCACGGTGACTTCCAGACTCTGGTTCACCATCGCGAGCGCGCCCGTTCCCGAGAGTTGCCCACGGATCGGCTCATCCGGGAGGAAGCCGATGGTTAGTTCGCGTAGATCCGGCGCATTGATCTTCCAGCCGAGTTCCAGACCTGTCTCGCGCAGCCGATTTACCGACTCGGGCAGCGTTGCCGCCCCGGTGAAGGTGATCGTGTTCTCGCCAATCGTGCTCCCGGCCTGCGTGATCCGGGCTGCTCCCTTCACGACCTCTGCCTGAAAGCTGAGCTGATCCAGCGTGGCATCGCCGAGCGCAGCAGCGCTCACCCCCGCACCGAGCGTTCCGGTCCAGGTGCTTGGCCGTTCTGGTTCACCGCGGATTGCTATTTGCAGACTGGTCAGCCGCGCCACTGGGAGTTCGGCCCCGCCGAAGTACTTCACTGCCGACGCGATGTTGATCCCCGCCGCATTCACCTTTAGATCCGTGTCGTAGCTCTTATCGAGCTTCTCGCCCTTTCTAGGCAGCTGCCTGGCCTCAAGTTCGAGTCCCAGGGTGCCGCCAAAGAACCTCGCATCCAGTGAGACGCTACCCTGCTTCTCCGCGCGTCGTGAGGCATCGAAGCGGAATCGATCGATCTTGATTCTTGGATCCAGCTCCAAGCCCGTGAGGATGAGATTCCGTTCCGCATAGGACGTGGTTGCGGTGAGTTTCCTCCAGGCCGGCAGCTTTGGAACTTGCAGCGTCTCTACACGCAGCGACCCCGGCTTCTTCGGATGAAGGAAGAGATGCAAGTCCTCCACTCGCGTGACTCCGTCGGGTGCTTGCACGCGGATGTTGAAATCCTCCACGCCCACCTCGTCCGCGTACAGCGCGGGCTGGGCGAGCAGGCGGTTCAAGTCGGACGCCAGCGTTCGCTTCTGCCGCTTCTCTGCTTCGTTCTTGGGCGGCCCCGCCAGGATCTCCAGGTTCGCGTGTCGGATCTCGTAGCTTTTCAGGAATTCACCGGGCCCTCCGCGCATCAGCTTCCAGAGGCTGTACTCGAAGTGCATGTGCTCGATCTCGATCTTCTGCACCGGGCTCTGGCCCTTTCCCGTGGGTGCCGCTCGCACTCCTCGCACGGTCAGGTTGGTGATCATCGAGCCGGAGATCTCCAGCTTCAGCGAAACGTTCTGGCGCGCCGCTACCTTGTACAGGACAGCCGTCAGCGTCCACTGAAGCAGCGGCCGATGAAAGATCGCCAGGAGCAGGACGAGGACCGCCAGGATCTTCAGCGCCTTCCAAACCCAGCCGCGCCATCCCGCCGCCGTCTTTCCACTTCCCGCGACCGGTGCCCCCACAGGTGGAGAGAGAGGCTCGTGGGGGTCGTCCGGCATGGATGCGTTAGGCTAGCAGCCCACGATTCGAGCGCAAGGCACTCGAAGGTTGTCACATGTTGAACGTTCTCAGTAGCTTTCGCAAAATGCGTGAAGCGTTCTGCAACGCCTGGCCAGGGATTTGCCGCTTCTTCCAAACGTCGGGAGCGATCACTTGGCGCGCGCTCATCAAGTACGATGAAACGGATGGCGAGCAGCGAGCCGCCTCGTTTGCGTACTACGCCTTCTTTGCGCTCTTCCCACTCATCCTCCTCCTCATCGCCATCGGCACGACCTTTCTGGGCAGCCAGGAACTCGCGGCCAAGGAGATCACCGGGCTCCTTGGCCAGCACATCCCCGTGGAACCCGGCGAGGTGAATCTCGTCATCGACACGATAAATGGAGTCGTACGATCCCGCGGAAGCGCCGGGGTCATCGCCTTCGTTGCCCTCGCCTGGAGCGCTCTCCGTTTTTTCCAGGCGCTGGTCCGTGGAGTTAATAAGGCCTGGGGCACTCGCGAGTACAATTGGTGGCGACTCCCGATCCAGAACTCCTTTATGCTGGTCATCCTGGCCAGCGCGCTCTTCCTCGGGATCTTCGCCCCCGCGGTACTGCAGCAGGTCGAGTACTACTACTGGCAGACGTCATGGACCGTCGGCCTAGACTTCTCCTTCGCCAAGTACGTCTTCGAGTTCGGTCGGCTCACCGTGCCTTTCCTCGTGCTCTTCTATGGCTTCTGCATGTTCTATAAGTTCGCACCCCGGCGGAAAACCAAGCTCCGCGAGGTCTGGCTGGCTGCAATCCTCGTTACCTTCTCGCTACAGGGCCTCCAGTGGCTGTTCGTCCTCTACACCACCAGCATCGGCGACTTCAACCGCCTCTACGGCGCCTTCGGCAGCGTCGTCGCCTTGCTCATGTGGATCTATCTTTCCGGCTCCATCATCATCCTCGGCGGCTGCCTCTGCGCCGCACAATACGAGATCCGCATGCACATCACCGACCAATCAGAGTCGGACATTGCGCGGTAGGGGGGAGATAGGTCCACGAAAGGCACGAAAGGACACGAAATAAGAGGGGAGGTGGGATGGATTAAAGGGAGAACTGCGGGCGCCGATGATCGCTCGAGAGACCAGAGCGCCGTATTGCGCAGATCAGTGTTCGAGGCCATGCGGCGAGCCATTCGACTTCACAGGTGAAGCTAGAGCGTCCAAGTCTCGCCGTCCCGCTTACCGCCCGTCACTTGTAGGGATCCACCACCAGTCCTAGCGCCCTCACCCGTCGCCTCCCACCCCTCATCCCATTTCGCTCCCTCCCTTTTTCGTGTCCTTTCGCGTATTTCGTGGACCATCTCCCCTCGGGTTGCGCAGCGCTCCGGTACGGTCATAAGCTTCCCGCCAATGTCCGAGACCCTCACAGCCCCGCGAAAGGAAAACCTCCGAGAGCTGGCTTATCTCTTCACTTTCCTGCGGCCCTACCGCCGCCGGTTTCTCAGCGCCGTCTTTGCCTCCATGGTCTCGATGAGCTTCGGCATGCTCTTCCCGTGGCTCGTCGGCAACCTCGTCGATGCCGCGCTTCCCTCCAAGAAAGTCTTCACCGACCGCACCTTGCAGATGAGCGTTGATACCGTTGCGCTGCTGCTCATCGGCACCCTCGTCATTCAGGCAGGTCTCACTTTCTTTTCCTCGAATTCCTTCCAAGTGGTCGGCGAACGCGCGGTCGTTGATATCCGCAGCGGCCTCTTCGCTCGGCTGATCGCCTTGCCCATGCGGTTCTTTGGCGAGCGCAGGGTGGGGGAGCTCTCCAGCCGATTATCGAATGATCTCGCGCAGATTCAGGACATGTTTGCCTTCGCCATCCCACAGGCCGTCCGGCAGGTCATGCTCTTCATCTGCGGGCTCGTGGCCATCTCCATCACCTCGGGGCAACTCACCCTCGTGATGCTTGCATCCTTGCCCCCCGTGGTGCTGGTCACCATCTGGTTTGGCCGGAAGGTGCGCAAGTTCTCGCGGGAAGCACAGGATCGCCTGGCCGAGGCTTCCACCATCGTTGAGGAGTCGTTGCAGAACATCAGCAGCGTGAAGGCCTACGCCAATGAACGCTACGAGAACGCGCGTTACACCGGTTCGCTCAACGCCTTCCTCGCTCTGGTCATCCCCACCGCGCGCCTCCGCGCCGGACTCATTGCCTTCATCATTGTGGGGATCTTCGGCTCCATCATCCTCGTCATGTGGTACGGCGCGCGGCTTATGCAGTCGGGCGATCTCTCGCACGGGGAGCTCACCATGTTTACGCTCTTTACGCTGCTCATCGGCGGGTCCGTCGCGTCCACTGCCGACGTGATCAGCTCCGTGAACAAAACGCTCGGTGCCTCCCAGCGGGTTCGCGAGCTCCTTCGGGAAGAGCCCGAAGATTCCACCTCGACCACTGGTCAGGCAGTTCCCCGTTTTGCCGGCGATGTCGTCTTCCAGGATGTTCATTTCTCCTATCCGTCGCGCGCCGATGTCCCGGTCCTGCGCGGTCTCTCCATTCAGGCTGCACCTGGGGAAAAGGTTGCGCTCGTCGGCCCCAGCGGTGCCGGGAAGTCCACGATCGTTTCGCTCCTCCTCCGCTTCTACGAGCCCGATTCCGGCCAGATCCTGCTCGACGGCAAACCGGCCACCTCATGGGATCTTAAAGGGGTCCGCGCGAACATGGCGATTGTGCCTCAGGAGGTCATGCTCTTCGGCGGGACCATCCGCGACAACATCGCCTACGGCCGGCCGGGAGCCACCGAGGACGAGATCCGACTGGCCGCCGCGCGAGCGAATTGCCACGAGTTCATCGAGCGCTTTCCTGAGAACTACCAGACCCTCGTCGGCGAGCGTGGGGTGAAGCTTTCCGGCGGGCAGCGGCAGCGCATCGCCATCGCTCGCGCTCTGCTCAAGGACCCCGCCATCCTCATCCTCGATGAGGCGACCAGCTCGCTGGACTCCGAGAGCGAGGCGCTCATTCAGCAGGCCATGACCACGCTCCTCGAAGGCCGGACCGCCTTCATCATCGCCCACCGCCTCGCCACTGTGCGTCAGGTCGACCGCATTTACGTCATCGAGGACGGCACTGCTACAGAAAGCGGCACCCACGACGAGCTAATCGAACGTCCCGGCGGCACCTACCGTCGGCTGTCTGAGCTGCAATTCAGCGTGTAAGGGGGCATCAGGTCTGCGGTTTTCGCCGACTGTTTGTTCCAGCCGCTTACGGGTCATACCTCTGCTCAGGCGTGTTCATCGCTCACACCGGTGAAGATTCTACCGCAGATTACGCAGATGCGCGCAGATGGAAGAGCTTCAAGAAAGCGGGATCATCCCGCAGAGGCTCCGACGTTTCGGCGATCGCCAAATGCCCCAGCCACAATCCGCCTCCGGTCTGGCTGAGCTGCCCAGGCCGCGGAAATCCGCAGCTGGCCATCTGAGAATCGCTTCTACCATTCCCCCTGCAGTACCTGCAGCTCGCCCAAAGTAGACGATATCCGATATAACTCCGGAGCACGCCCGGTAAATTCCACTCTCGGTCCTCTCCTGGACACTCAACGCTCGCTGAGATCGGCTCAACCGAGACTCAGATCCACGGAACAGCCACGCCTTTTTGCCCAACCATGAGGTCCCACTTGCTCAACCTGTCGTCATTCTGTCTCACCGGTGAGAAGATTTGGGTACCGGTTGAGTCTTTTTCCCTCTCCGGAGACTCTATTTTACTCAAGGGATACTATTTCTTTGCTAACCGGTGAGTGAAAAAGACTCTCGGGAGAGTCTTCGTAAGTCTCCCGATAACAAAAAAGACTCACCCGAGAGCAAAATAGACTCTGGCTATACTGCCGTGAGCCTACCCATTGAGCGACTTCATCTCAGGCTTGAGCATAAAAGACTGTCGGTTGAGGAAAAATGACTCACCTGACACTGAAATATACTCAGATTCGGGGGTTTCGGGCTGTAGCAGAAATCGTGCTGAGGTGTTTGGCACAGGATGTTCCCACATGCGATCTTCTGCGGTTTGCGCTGCGCAAAGTAGCTGGCGTTGATTTCCCCGTCCGCCGAGTAGAAGGGGCCTCCGGTCGCGTTCTTCTTTCCGCAAGACGTCAGGCATTGACACAGATGCCCCCAGACGACCCGCTTGTGCTCACAGGGCGAGCGTGGCACACTGCAGTCATGGAGGAGTTGATCGCGTTTGGTTCCGATCTGGTCGGGTCCGCGCCCTTCGTGCAGGAGAAGGGCTACGCGTTCCTGTTCGCGAACGCTCCAGGTGAGGTGCCTGATGGGCGGGTAGCACCTCCGCTCGTGATCGTCTTGGGAGTCATTTTCTTCGCCTATTCTGGATGGTATCATTTCTGGCATGCTCAGAATATCTGCGATGGTATGGCTGCAGCATCACGCGGATTGCCTTTTGAGAAGTCCTCAATCCGACATTACAAAAAGCGCAGCACGTTCTGGTTTTTTAAAGCGGCTGGCGTATTTAGTTTGTTAGTTGCGGCGTGGATGGCCTTCAGAGGCCTCCATTATTGGCTCTACAAATGATTGCTTTCTCCCTGCGTGAACTCGTCCATGCACTCCGCTAATCGCACTGTCAGTCTTAGCAGGTTGCTGAAAAGTAGGGGCAGAGTCGGCTAAGGTTCGCGTGTTTAGCTAAAGCAGGCTGAAATTGCGGCAAAATGGGCGTTAATGCAGGCCCGCACGGGCCTGTTTACTGCCTTCCGGGATCTCTGGGGCACA